>JAFUES010000070.1 GCA_017470325.1 Oscillospiraceae bacterium | reverse complement strand
TCTCCCAAAACCTATTCACAAATCATATTTTACCAAAATAGATAGTCATCTTCAACCCCCATTTAAAAGTCACCGGGAACGGATCTTGTTGACTTCTTCCATTCGCAAAAGGAGTCAAGCAGAACCGTCCCAGGTGACTTCATATTTTACCAAAATAGATAGTCATCTTCAACCCCCATTTAAAAGTCACCGGGAACGGTTCTTGTTGACTTCTTCCATTCGCAAAAGGAGTCAAGCAGAACCGTCCCAGGTGACTTCTGCCCTTCCCCGCCGATCAATGCGCCAATGTCTTTGCAAGCGCGCCGATCCTAGCCAACGACGCCAGCTGCGCCTTGTCCACGCGGATGTCAAAGCTCTCATACTGTCCATTGACGCGGATCTTCAATTCGTCCGCTTCTTCGGCGTTCGCCAGTGCATCGACCATCTCCGCAGTCAGCGGGGCGATGCAGCTCTCCTCCGTCTTAACGCCGTTCAGCGCGGTTTTAATTTCCGGCAGGGACGCGTTTGCGCGGATATTCCCGGATTTCAAGACGATCTCCTGGATCACCGGGCGGCGCACGCACAGGCAGCTGACCTTCACCACGGGGTCAACGGACGCCGTGCCATCCGCCTGGTCCTGTATCCGCAGGCCGAACTGGAATGTCAACGCGTACTGGTCGATGTCCCCCATCGCCTGGTTCGCGTAGGAAATCACGGTTCCATCCGACAGGAAGCCCGTGCCCGCGATGTCGTCATAATCCAGGATCAGGTTATTGTCGCTGATCGTCTGGGGATCCAAGCCGGTCTTCTGGGCGATGGCGGCCAGCAACTCTTCATTATTGCCCTGGTTCTCCAGCACCAGCTTCGGCTGGATCATCGACAGCGCCAGCATCTGCAGCCGCGCATCCGCGACGCCGGTCTGCTCCAGCCCCAGGGCCTCCTGGAGCGCCATGATGGCCGTCTCCGTCTTGCCGCCAAAGTCTCCGTCCGCGCCGCCATCCAGGTAGCCCAGCGTCACCAGCGCCTCCTGGAATTGTCTGACCGCGTCGCCCTTGCTGCCCCTGACCAGCTGCGGCAGGCTGTCCTCGCGGATACCGGCCACCTCATCGACGCGACCGGCGTCCGCCTGGTTTACCCCCTGCAAGGCGGTAAGCAAGCTGTAGTAGCCGCCGTCCGCATAGATCAGGTACTGTCCTTCGGTATCCATGCCGAGCAACTGGAATTCCGCCACGTCAAGGGTGACATTCCCATCGCCGTCCTTACAGGATAGCTTCATCGTACCCTCGTCGATACTCACCGGCATCGCCAGCGCCGCAGTTCCCATGAGCATCATTGCCACCAGCATCGCAAAAAACCGTTTCATTCGTTAATCCTCCTGTCTGTTGATTGTCTCAATAATATTGTGCTTACCTGACACGTACACCGCTTGAGCTGTAGTAGGCAACTGAACGGTTGCCAAATTCGTCGTAGGTATATTCCCTGATGGAGAACTGACCCCGGCCGCTGCTGGGCTTGCCGTCTTTGCCGTAGGTGTATTCCCGCACCAGGCGGCCCAGATCGTCGTACTCCAGCACCCTGCCAAACACATAGCTGCGGTTATGCATCGGCTCGTCCTTGCCGTTCAGGTACTCCTCCCGAATCAGGAGATGTCTGCTGTCGTAGGTCTTCCGCAGCTTCGCGTAGCCCAGGTGCGTAGCGCCGTTCAGCAGATTGCCCGATTTATCCTCATAGCTCAGCACCTCCTGGGTGCCGTCATCGCTGTACCAGTAGCGAAGGGTGGCATAGTCCTGGCCATTATTCTTCAGATTTCCCTCGGCGTCCCAGGTCTGCTCCAGAACGACGCGATTCTTCTCATCAAATTCCCAGGTCTTGCTCGCGAAGGTGCCGACCCAGTTCGGAACAAACAGCTGGCCCTCCTCGTTGTAGTAGCTCTCGCGGATCTTCCTGCCCTGTTCGTCGTACTCATAGGCGACTGTGGCGTAGCGCGTGTTCTTCACGATCACAGGGTTGCCGTCGCCGCCCAGGTAGGTCTGCGTCAGCACCCTGTTCTTCTCGTCGTAGGTCTTTGCGATACCCGCATAGCCGTTCTTGAAGATGAAGGGCTGGTTGTTTTCATCGAAGTAGGTCTCCAGTACCACATTTCCCTTGTCGTCGCGCTTCGTGACCCATCTGGCATAGCCGTCCTTGACAGGGGTCAGATGACTGGCGGCGTCATAATAGGCGGTCTCCTCCACCTTGCCGTTCGCGTCATTTCGGTAGGTCACGGTCGCATAGCCGTTGCTGCAGGGGACGCGCAGGCCTTCTGGATCGTAGTAGCTCTCGGACAGCACGTTGTCCTTCTCGTCGTAGGCGTAAACGACCTGCTGATAGCCCAATGCCGTCGTCACCGGAGCGCCGTCCGTGTCGTAATAGCGGATGGCGATGGGCTTCTTGCCCTCGCCGTAGGTCATCAGGGCCATCGCATAGCCATCCTTGCAATAGGTGCGCTGCCCGTCCTCGCTGTAATAGCTCTCCTCCGTGACGCGCTTCTCGTCGTCAAATCTCCTGACAGCCGCCGCGTACCCCAGGTTTCCCTTGAACAGTCCGCCCTGAGCGTCATATTGCTGCTCCAGCTGGGCATTGCCCGCCGCGTCGTAGGACTTCACCAGCCGATGCACGCCCCTTACCTCCATGGGGGATCCGTCGGTATCATAATAGGCCTGTGAGATCACACGCCCCAGATCGTCGTATTCGTAGAGTATCGCCGCGCAGCCCTTCTTGTCGTTGATCATTGCCATGCCATCGGCGTCAAAGTAGCTCTCGCGCAGCACTCGGCCATCATCGTCCACATACCTTGAAACGGCGGCGAAGCCAACGCCGTCGTTGACGCAAATCTCGCCGGCCGCGTTCCGATACGCCTCGTACACGGCAACCTTGCCGCCGTTGAACTCCCGGTTGACGGTGGTAACGCCTCTATCGTTGTCCGCCGGCCTGCCGGTTTCATCGTAATAGGTTTCATTGACGACATTGCCCGCCTCATCGTATTCCCGGGTGATCCTGGCATAGCCGCCCTCGATCTTGCACAGGCTGCCCGACTCGTCGAAGTAGGCCTCAGAAATCTTGCGCTTCTGTGCGTCAAATACGTACTCCGCCGTCGCCCAACCCCCTTTGGCGCGCATCGGGCGGTTCTGGGCATCAAAATAATGGATGCCGCAGACGTTTCCGACGTCGTCATAATCCCGGCGCTCAATGTAAGCCCCCACGGACTCCGGCGCCATAGGATTGCTCCCGGCGTCGAAGAACCTCATTTCGACAATTTGCCCGTTCTTGTTGTATACGGTCTTGACGATGACCTTCCCTTCTCTGTTGGGGCCGACATCGCCGCTGGCATCGTGGTATGTCTCCATGTCAACCCGGCCATGCTTGTCGTAGTGTCGGTCGATGCCGCTGTAGTCGCCCTTGTAAAGCGCAGGCTTCCCATCCACATCATAATATCTCTCGCCGATCTTCTGTTTGGCCTCATTGGTCATAATCCTGTGGATACACCAACCGTCCGGATGCAGGGTCGGGTTTCCGTCCTGGTCCAGGACGGTCTCACTGCTGACATTGCCCGCGCTGTCATAATTCATCGACATGCCATACACGCCGGCTACCAGCATCGCAGACTCCTGGGCGTCCAGGTAGCGAATGCCGGTTACCTGACCCTGTTCATTATAATTCCGTTCGACAATGATTATCCCGGATCTGTTTGGTCCCACTGCGCCGGTAGCGTCGTAGTAGGTCTCGCGGACCGGATTTCCGCTTTCGTCATAGATCCAGTCAATGCCGCTATAGTCGCCCTTGTTCAGAACCGGCTCGCCGTCCAGGCCCGTATAGCGCTCAGCAGCTTTGTTACCCGCGACATCGTACTGTATATCGTGCACATGCCAGCCATCCGGATGCAGCGCAGGGTCGCCCGCGCCGTCCATAGCTGCCTCCCGGGTCAGGTTCCCAGCTTCATCATATGCCATCTCCATCTGCCAGACCCCGTTCACCGCCATGGGCTGGCCGTTTGCGTCCTGGTAGGAGTACCAGAGCAAATGCTTCTGGTCGTCAAAACGACGAAGAATTGTTATGATGCCTGCTTTATTGGCGCCAATAGACCCGCTGGCATCATAGTATGTCTCACGAACCGTATTGCCATAGGCGTCAAATTCCCTGTCAACGCCGCTGTAGTCATCCTTGAACGGGACAGGCCCGCCATCCACGCCCAGCCAGCGCTCGGAAACTTTCTGCTTGGCCTCGTTGTAGACGGTGATATGCTCGCACCAGCCGTCCGGGTGGAGCGTCTTATTTCCTTCCCCGTCCAGCACGGTCTCACGGTTCAGGTTCCCGGCTTCGTCGTAGCCCTGCTCCATCTGCCACACGCCGTTCACGGCCATGGGCTGGCCCTCGGCGTCCAGGTAGCGGTACCAGACGACGCGTCTGTCCGCGTCATAGCGGCGCTCAACGGTAATAATGCCCTGGGCGTTCGCGGCGACGTTGCCGTCGATATCGTAGTAGGTTTCAGAGGCCACATTCCCCGCCTCGTCAAAGGCACGGTCGATGCCGCTATAGCTCTCCTTGAAGAGGGTCGGCGCACCGTCAATCCCGAACCAGCGCTCGGAGACCTTTTGCTTTGCATCGTCAAAGGTGATGCGATGCTCGCACCAGCCGTCCGGATGCAGCGTGCGCTGGCCCGCGCCGTCATAGAAGATTTCAAGGTTGACGTTCCCGGCCGCGTCGTAGCCCTGCTCCATCTCCACCACGCCGTTCACAGCCATAGGCTGACCCTCGGTGCCCAGATAGCGGTACCAGACGACGTGCTTCTGGTCGTCGTAGCGACGCTCAACAATAACAACACCCTGCGCGTTCGCGGCGATGTTGCCGTCAACGTCGTAGTACGTCTCGGAGGCCACGTTCCCCGCTTCATCGAAGGTCCGGTCAATCCTGCTGTAGCTGTTCTTGAACAGCACCGCTTCACCTTCAAGGCCGAACCAGCGCTCGGAAACCTTCTGCTTCAGGTCGTTATAGACGATGGTATGCTCACACCAGCCGTCCGGATGGAGGGTCTTATTGCCCTCACCG
>JAFUES010000052.1 GCA_017470325.1 Oscillospiraceae bacterium | reverse complement strand
TATCATGTTGAATTGTTTCTATGGTTGCACATCATCACGGGCAACAGGCTTCGGCAATTTATAGGGCAGTATGAATCACTTAGGAGGGTTATCCAATGGATCGAAAGAAAGCAATCATCACCGGCGGCGAAATCGGCATGGGCAGGGGCATAGCCCTTGTACTGGCAAAGAAGGGCTATGACATCGCATTCTCCTACTATCCGAACACGCAGAATGTGGAGGGGGCCATCGAGACCACGTTGTCCCTGCTGCGGGAGCGCGGCGCGAAGGGTATACCCTTTCCGGCGGACCTGTCCAAGCCGGACGCGCCAGGGGCGTTCTTTGAAGAAGCCGTCGGGAGCCTGGGCTGGGTGGACCTGCTGGTCAACAACGCGGGGGTGAATATGCCGCTGCCGATACAGGACATCACCGAGTCCAACTTCGATTACCTGGTCAGCCTGGATCTGCGGGCTTATGTGATGATGATGCACTATACCGCACGCTACATGATAGATAACGGCATCAAGGGCTGCCTGATCAACGTCAGCTCCTCCAGAGGCGAGCGGGCCTATGCCAACGCCGGCATCTACTGCGGCATTAAATCCTGTCTGAATCGCATGGCGGAGGCCTTTGCGCTGGATCTTGCGCCCTACGGCATAAGGGTCAACAACGTGGCCCCTGGCGCGGTGCGCGTGCGATCCGACGAGGAACTCCTTTCCATGACCCACGGCAGGGCCACGGACTACTTTTGGAGCAAGGATTTCCTTAAAAATCCGGAGGCTGTGAAGGACCATGACTTCTGGGATCTTCTCGGGCCCAGGATCCCTCTGGGCCGCGTGGGTCTGCCGGAGGACATCGGCCAGGCCATCGCGTTTCTTGCGTCTGATGAGGCGAGCTACATCACCGGTGTCACGCTGCGGGTGGACGGCGGGCTGATACTGCCCGGAATGCCGGAGGATACCTCCATGCTGACGCAGGACAAGGGCTGGTAATGTCCCTCCTTCTGAATGCGCTGCTGGTCCTGATCACGGTGGGATTTCTGGCTTTCGCCGGGGTGGCGGTATACGCCCTGATCCTGCTGACAAGGCGTCCTCCGCTGGCGCTGTATGAGGCAAGGAAGAGTCAGCCGGATTACCTGCCCCTCGAGCAGATTCCCGCACGGCAGATGGAATTGCTCGTCAGGCAGGAGGATCCTCGATTCTACACCCATCCGGGCTTCGACATGGAGAGCATCCGGTCTGCATGGAACGAGAATCGCCGGGAAGGCCATATCGTCCGCGGGGCTAGCACCATCACCCAGCAGTTGGCGAAAAACCTGTATCTTCGCTTCACGAAGAGCTATCTTAGAAAGCTGGCAGAGCTTTTGATCGCGCTGTATCTGGAACGGATTCTCGGCAAGAATCGAATATTGGAGCTGTATGTCAACATCATCTATTTCGGCAACGGGGCCTACGGCATCTCAGAGGCGGCGCGGTTCTATTTCGACAAGCGCGTCCGGGAGCTGAGCCTCAATCAGATGGTGATGCTGACCATTATCCCTTCAGCCCCCACCATGGGCAATCCTATCCAGAACCCGGAGGCGTTTGAGCGCCAGCGCAACAGAAACATGGCGGACTTTACGGAAATCGCCCCGCCCCTGCTCTCCCAGGCAGAGGTGGAGGCCATACTTGCCCACGGCGCGGCATGCCTGGATCCGGAGTTGAGAAGGCCCGACGCCTTCACCCGCAGCTATCCCCGGACCATTCCCATGATCAACGAGAGATTCGGCCCCGATGCCGCTCATAAAGGGGTCTGATCCGAGCGGTTACCACTCAAGGCGGCGGTTACCTTCGACGCCAGTTCCCCCATTCTCGCATACATCCATTCCCCGGGACAGCTTTTATTGGCAAACCAGCGATGGACAGAAAGTACCATCTCGGACTGTGCCGGGGTGTAAGCCAGGGTTCGCTCCTTATCCGCAAACCACAGCAGTTTTTTCTTGCCGTAGCGCCTGCAGATATCGACGCAGAGGCTGTTGAGCGCATCATAAGCCGCGTCCAGGAAAGCGTAGGGCGCTGTGTTATCAGAAGCGACTTCAATGGTAATCGCCCTCTGGTCGTTTTCCCAGCTGGAAGTGCACCAGGAGCGGTTCTTCTCCTCTACAATGAGGGCAATGCGCCCATCATAGCCTATGCCGTAGTTGCAGCTTGCCTCCCTGCTCGAAGGGGCAAAGATTGCTCCGATCTGTTCGGCAGTTGCCTGGCAGACCGCGCAATGGGGCGTGATCCGGTCAATCTGGCATATCCTCTGCCCGGAATGATTTGGGCTCAGAATGGTGCAGGACACGAGGTTGCTGTTGGTATACTTCATACGCTACTCCCGGCCAACCAGTATGCGCTGGTCGGATTCGTCGGTCAGGATCGGGATTGCCGAGTACGGCTTTCTGTTTTGCAACTCCTCCAGGGCCTTGATATTGGGTTTTCGGCCGATGCTCCCGTAAGTCTTGGCCTGGCCGGCCTCGGTGAGGTAGTCTATGTCGCGGCGGATGTGAAATCTTCCATAGTGAACCGTCTGGATGACCTGGTATTTCATGTCATCCCCTCCCGTTTGCACGGCGGATGTGGCCGCAGTCGTTGAACAGCTCCACCCGGGGGAAGACCCATTCGCCCTCTGTAACGGGGAAGCTGATTGTGGTGATGGATGCGAAGTCATAGGGCAACACCGAGGCTACGTAGGGGTAGGGCAGCGCCAGCAGATGGGCCATCAAGAAGCCCGCCGAGCCGCCGTGGCTGAACAGGGCCAGGGTCTCGTCCCCGCCTCCCCGGCAGAGGAATCTGCGGCCCTCGTGCCGGTAGCCTTTTTCGCGCAGAAACTCGTCGAATTTGTCAGTGACTGTGCTGTAATACCGAGTGACAGTATTTTCGGCGAAATAGGGGTGGCGCCTCCAGTCGACTGCGTTAAAGTCAAAACCCTCTTGGAGCATTCGATAGCCCAGCGTCCAGGGGCGACCGTCCGCGGGAATTCCCGGCCCGCCCCAGGAGATTTCCCCCATGAAGGAAAGGGTAGCAACCTCAAGGCCCAGCCGCCGCGCGGTGCAGGCAGCGGTCTGCTGGGCGCGACCGGAGGGAGCGGCATAGATTTCCCGGACACCCTCTACGGAGAGTCGCTCCGCTGCGGCCGCCGCCTGCTTATGGCCCTCCGGGGTCAGACAATCGTTGGCATAATCCGGCTCGCCGTGCCGTACAAATATGATCCTCAATTTGGATTGCCCTCCTTTCCGTCGCTCCTGCACCGTGCCTGATCAGGCACCCACTTCATGCGCAGGCCGGGGATGACCAACGAACCATGGCCCACCAGCAGCGGACAGGCGCCTGACGACACGAATTGCCTGACAGGCAGGTATTATAGCGCAACGTCCTGAATATTCGGAACCCCTCCGTCTGTTGATATAACGATTCCTTAAGGATATACCGCGCAATTAAGGTGGTCAGCTGGCGAGTGAATTTTTCGACAGATGCAATTGCAGATTTCGAAGGTTTACTGGCGGTAAATCGAGAAATCTGCAAGCAGCAGATGTCGGAAAAGGCACCGCCAGATGTGCCGCCGT
>JAFUES010000027.1 GCA_017470325.1 Oscillospiraceae bacterium | reverse complement strand
GTCGCCGTCATAGGCAAAGCCGATGTCCAGGCCGTTGTCGACCACGAACTTCTGCAGATGCTCGATGTGGGTGCTGCCGCAGTCGGTGTTGATGTTGTAGCCGTCGGGGTGGTCGTTCATCACATAGGTCTTGGCGCCCAGGGCCTCGAACACACCGTTGGCGATCTGCCAGGCGGCGCCGTTGGCCACGTCCAGACCCACCTTCACGCCCTTGAAGCTGTACTTGGACAGGGAGATCAGGAAACCGATATAGCGGTTGCGGCCGGAGACATAGTCCACGGTGCGGCCGATCTCGTCCCGCTCGGATACAGGGATCTCCAACTTGCCGTCAATGTAGTCTTCCACCTTGAGGATGGTCTCCTCGTCCATCTTTTCCCCGTTGCCGTTGAGCAGCTTGATGCCGTTGTCATAGTAGGGGTTGTGGGAGGCAGAGATCATGATGCCGCAGTCGAAGTCGTCCACGCGGGTGATGTAAGCGACGGAGGGGGTAGTGGTGACATGCATGATGTAGGCGTCGGCGCCGCTGGCCATCAGGCCCGTGCACAGCGCGTACTCAAACATGTAGCTGGAGCGGCGGGTGTCTTTGCCGATGACGATCTTTGCCTTCTTGCCCACGCGGGCGCCATAGTACCAGCCCAGGAAGCGGCCGATTTTGATGGCGTGATCAAAGGTCAGATCTTTGTTGGCTTCGCCGCGGAAACCGTCAGTACCAAAATATTTGCCCATCTTACAGTCTCTCTTTCTTCTCGATATCCAGGAAGTACTTGTAGGTGTCTACGAGCAGTTCCCCGCAGGCATCCTCGTCGCAGGCGATGATGGCGCTGTTGTGCAGCTGCAGAGCGGAGCAGGTCCACTTCTGGCTGACGCCGCCCTCCACCGTGGCCGCCAGGGCCCGGGCCTTGTTGTGACCGTTGATGAGGATCAGGACTTCCTTGGAATCCATGACGGTGCCGACGCCCACGGAGAGTGCCTGAGAGGGCACCTTTTCGGGGTCGTTGCCGAAGAAGCGGGAATTGACAATGCGGGTGTCGGTGGTCAGGTTCCGCACGCCGGTACGGGAGGACAGGGAGGTATAGGGCTCGTTGAAGGCGATGTGGCCGTCCACGCCGATGCCGCCCATAAAGAGGTCGATGCCGCCGTAGGAGGCGATCTTCTCCTCGTAGCGGGCACACTCGCCCTCGGGGTCATCGGTCATGCCATTGAGAATGTTGATGTTCTCCGGCTTCATGTCCACCAGATGATCGAAGAAATTGTCATGCATGAAGTACCAATAGCTCTGGTCATGCTCATGAGGCAGGCCCAGGTACTCGTCCATGTTGAAAGTGACCACATTGGCGAAAGAGACCTCGCCCGCCTGGTTCATCCGGGCCAGCTCCTTATAGACGCCGATGGGGGAGGAGCCGGTGGGGAGACCCAGCACGAAGGGGCGTTCCTCCTCGTGAGCGTTGATCTTGCCCGCTATGTAGTTGGCAGCCCACTTGCACATGTTATCGTAGTTTTCCTGAATGATGATTCTCATCGAAATTACTCCTGTTTTATGATTGTTGTTGGATCCCCGAACGGACCGTAAGCGCGCGGCTGTGGCCATTCGCACCTGGATCAGGCTTGTCATGTCCGGGGAATACGCGGCGGGAGAACCTCTGTTACAGTTTTGATTCTGCTTTTTGCTTTCTCCCTTACGACCCACGCCGGCCGTGGCAGCATCCGCCGAGTCTTTCGATAACTGCCATCCCTCGTCACCCTGTTACGGGCCTGGCGCTAAAACAGTCTCCGCTTGTCCCTCCCAGCGAGGAGACTATCCTTTATCTTGGGGTATGTATACGCCCAACTAACTATATATTATATCAAAAAGATCTGCTGCTTTAAAGTAGGGAACGAAAAAAATTGAAGTGAACCCCAAAAGTTAGACAAAGAATTTAATTAAGCGACCTGAAGGGTCTGGTATCTGTGCTGAGCAGGTGTCAGGCCCTTTAGTCTTAGCTTGATCCTGCGGTTGTTATAATAGTCGAGGTAGTCAATGAGTTCGGTTTTGAAATGCTCGAGAGAGTCAAAGTCTTGAAGATAGAGGAGCTCTGATTTGAGCAATCCAAAGAAGTTCTCCATAACAGCATTGTCCAGGCAGTTGCCCTTTCGGCTCATGCTCTGCCGGATGCCCTTTTCCTCCAGCATTCTCTGGTAGTGTTTGTGCTGGTACTGCCAGCCTTGGTCGGAGTGAAGGATCAAATTCGTACCATCCGGGATCGTTTCAAAGGCTTTCTCCAACATGGTCGTGACCATCCCAAGAACTGGCCGATCAGAGATTGTATAGCTGACCAAGTCCTCGCTGCAAAGGTCAAGAATGGGAGACAAGTACAGCTTCTCGCCAAACAAGGAGAACTCAGTCACATCGGTAACCCATTTCTGGTTAGGCCTCTCAGCAAAAAAGTCCCTCTCCAGGAGATTCGAAGCAATCTTTCCAACCTCGCCTTTGTAAGAACGGTACTTCTTCATCCGCACCTTGCTGCTCAGGCCCATCTGCTTCATGAGCTTCATGACGAGCTTGTGGTTGTAGTAGAAGCCCCGGTTTTGCAGTTCCTGTGTTACCCTGCGGTAGCCGTATCTGCCTTTATTCTCAGCAACAATGGAGCAGATTTCTTCTTTCAATTCCACGTATTTGTCTGGCTCTTTCTGCTTCTTGGTGTAGTAGTAATATGTGCTGCGAGGGAGGCCGGCAACGTCCAGCAACAGCGACAGGTTGTGTTCATGCCTCAGTTCCCATACATCAAGCCACAGAACTACGAGCGCAGCAAGACAAAGAAATACAAGAGCAACATGGCCTTGCGGGAGAACATGGCCTATGACGCTCAAAAGGATGAGTACATCTGCCAGGCCGGACAAAAGCTCCGGGCAAAGTATGTAGGAAAGCGCAGGAGCAAAAGCGGCTTTGAAAGTGAGATCACCTACTATGAATGTGACGATTGCTCTGCCTGCTCGTATAAGAAGAGCTGTACCCGGGCAAAAGGCAACCGGCAGATTCACGTCTCCAAGAAATTCATTGAGCAACGGGCTGCATCGCTGGAACGCATTACCAGTGAACAGGGAATCTTGCTGCGTATGAATCGCTCGATCCAGTCCGAGGGCGCTTTTGGCGTGGTCAAGCAAAACTATGGATTTCGGCAGTTCCTTCTGCGCGGTCATAAAAAGGTTTCGACCGAGGTGCTTCTTCTGGCGATGGCCTACAACATAAACAAACTGCATGCCAAGATCCAACAAGATAGGACAGGCACCCAGTTGTTTGAAAAAAATACCGCTTAGTTTCCATCAAAACAGAACACTTGACCTCTTCGACTCGACAAATTCCTGCCGGGTCTGCTCGTTTCGCCCTCGTTTTCAACAGCAGGGCTTCTTTTGTTCCTCTTTTCCCTTTTGCCGCATAAAACTGGAGCTGTAGCTTAACTTACCGTTTTGCTACAGCTCCTTTTTTCTTGGTCCTCGTTCCGCGCCGCTTAGCGGCGCGAAGATCCGCTTCGCTCAAATTCATGGGAGGGGAATCCCATCCCCTCCCAAGCCCAGCCCATGCGGGAGGGAAGTCCGCCGCGAGCGGCCTCTTGCAATCCAATCCATGGCCGCCGGCGCATCTGATCCAAACGGAGGCTCTGTCGGGCGGGCAATCGGCAAGGTTTGGTTGACTTTGTTCATGCAGATGATATAATAATACAAATTGGGTTTTCTTGGGGTTTCCTGGCTTTTGATACTGTGTTGTACGGGGCGGCCCTGCCGCCGCGGACGATAGCGTATTCCGCAGCGCCGCTTTCCGTGAATTTGCCCGGACAGCCGGAGGTCTCGGGATAAGCAGATACAGTCTTAAGCAGGAGGGAAAACACGAGAGGCCTTTCCGGACATTTGTCGGACAGAGGATGCTGTCCTTTGCAGCAAATTTCCTCAACGGCGGACGATCGAAGGATTGCAAAAGACAGGCCCCATTCCTGTTGGATCACAAAAGAAGAGAAAAGCGGAAAAGACGCAGAAGGGAGCATACTATGCTGAGCATTGAAAAAAGCACATATGAAACAGAACTGAACATCAAATTGACCGGGCGGCTGGACACGACCACCTCGCCGGAGCTGGAGAAGGAGCTGAAGGCCTCTCTGGACGGCATCACCGCGCTGATCATCGACATGACCGGGCTGGAGTATATCTCCTCCGCCGGCCTGCGTGTGCTGCTCTCCGCCCAGAAGAGCATGAACAGGCAGGGCGAGATGAAGATCAAGCACGTCAACGAGACGATCATGGAGATCTTTGAGGTGACGGGCTTTACGGACATTCTGACGATCGAATGAAAATCATCAAAGGGATCAAGGTCGGCGGTCTCCAGCAGAAAATAATCAGTCTCTTTTTGCTTTTTATCATCGCCCTGATCGGCGCCTATGCCGCGGTCGCCGCCTATCAGCAAAAGAACCTGTCGAATGTCGTGCAGGAAGCAAGCGTCGAGCAGCAGGCCTCCATCACGGCGGTCTCGGAGAAGACGATGGAGGCCGTCCTGAACACTTCCATGGTGCGCAGCACGGCCCTGCAGGCCTATATCGCAAATGACCTGTTCATGGATGTGCAGACGGATGTGAGGACGCTGCAGACCTTTGCCGAGGAACTGTTTGCGCACGCGGACAGCTTTACGCCCCATCCCTACTATGATCCCGACCCTGCAAAAGACGGGATCGCCACGGTGCAGGTGCAGCATGAGGCGGGGGTAGACCCGGCCGATTCGGAGACGCTGGGGCTTGTCGCCAATATGAGCGAGGTCATGCTCGCCATGTTTGAGCACTCCGACAAGCTCAGCTCCTGCTTCGTGGCGACCGCGGACGGCTGCATCCTGTATGTGGATGACAGGTCGGGCGCCTATGTGTCGGAGGATGGGCAGCCCATTACCTTCGAGACGCGGCAGCGCCCGTGGTACAAGCAGGCGGCCGAGGCCGGGGATCTGATCTTTACCGGCGTGGAACTGGATGCCTTTACGGATATTCCGGGGCTTGTCTGCGCCGCGCCCGTCTATCGCGGCGGGGAACTGGTCGCTGTGGTCGGGGCGGATATCTTTCTGACCTCCATCAGCGATTATGTGCAGGATACCGCCAGCGAGGGCGGCTTCCTCTGCGTGATCAACGAGGACGGGCAGGTGCTCTTTTCTCCGCAGCAGGCGGGCGTTTTCAAGGCGGAGCTCTCGGATCGGGGCGCAGATCTGCGCGCGACCGGAAATGAGGAGCTTGCCGACTTCGTGAGGCTCTCGCTCAGCGAGAGAACACCGCTGACGCTGCTGGAGATCGACGGCACGGAGTATTACCTGACGGGCGCGCCCATGGAGACTCTGGGCTGGGCGGTCATCTCGGTGGTGGAAAAGGAAGTCACCAACCGGCCTGCGGCAATGATGCTCAGCCAGTATGAAAAGATCAACGACGGCGCGCTTTCAAGCTATGAGGCCGGGGCAAAGCAGTCGGCCAAGACGATCCTCGTGCTGACGATCGGGATCCTGGTCTTGGCGATCCTCGGCGCGCTGATTTTGGGGACGCGGATCGTGCGGCCGCTGGAGCGGCTGACGCGGGCCATCAATGCCCAGGGGAACGGAGGCAGCGCCTTCACGATGGACGACGGCTTCCGCACAGGCGACGAGATCGAGGTCCTGGCGGAGTCCTTTGCGGAGCTCAACAGGAAGGCGCAGGAGTATATCGAGGAGATCATCACCGTCACCGCGGAGAAAAAACGCATCGGCACGGAGCTCGCTCTGGCACAGAGGATCCAGGCGGACATGCTGCCGAACATCTTCCCGCCCTTCCCGGATCGCTCGGATTTCGACGTCTATGCCAGCATGGATCCGGCCAAGGAAGTCGGCGGCGACTTCTACGACTTCTTCCTGATCGACGAGACCCACCTGGGCCTTGTGATGGCGGACGTCTCCGGCAAAGGCGTGCCGGCGGCGCTGTTTATGATGATCTCCAAAATCCTGGTGCAGAATTACGCCATGACCGGCTTCGGCCCCGCGCAGGTGCTGCAGGCTGTCAACGATCAGATCTGCGCCAACAATCACGAGGAGATGTTCGTTACCGTATGGTTCGGCATACTGGACACCGAAACGGGGAAGATCACCGTGGCCAACGCCGGCCACGAATACCCTGTGCTGATGCACGCGGGCGGACAGTTTGAGCTGCTGAAAGACAGGCACGGCTTCGTCATCGGCGGCATGGAAGGGGTCCGGTACAGGGAATATGAACTGGCGCTCACGCCGGGCTCCAAACTGTTCCTTTATACGGACGGCGTGCCGGAAGCAACGGACGCGGACAACAACATGTTCGGCACGGATCGGATGCTCGCGGCAATGAACGCGGATCCCTCCGCCCCGCCGGACCTTGTTCTGCGGCATGTGCGGGAAGCGGTGGACGCTTTCGTGAAGGACGCCGAGCAGTTTGACGATTTGACGATGCTGTGCCTGGAGTATAAAGGGGGCAGTGAACGCATGAACAAAGCATACAGGGAGCTGACGCTCCCCGCGGAAGTGGAGAAACTGCCTGAGGCGCTGTCTTTTGTGGAAGCGCTGCTGGAGGAAGCCGGCTGCTCGATGAAAGCGCAGATGCAGATCAGCGTGGCGGTGGAGGAGATCTTTGTAAATATCGCCAGCTACGCCTACGCGCCGGACAGCGGCGATGCGACCATCCGCGTGGAATTCCCGGAGGGCTCCGGCACGGTGAAGCTGACCTTCATCGACAGCGGCACGCCCTTTGATCCCCTTGAGCGGGAGGATCCGGATATCAGCCTTTCCTCCGAAGAGCGGGATATCGGCGGTCTGGGCATCTATATGATCAAAAAGACCATGGACGAGCTGCGCTATGAGTATGCGGACGGGCAGAACAGGCTGACGCTGATCAAAAAAATCTGAAAGAAACGAAGCGAAAAGGAGCGATGCCGGCACACGGGCATCGCTCCTTTTATACCGGGTATCCGCCGGCTCCGGCCTGCCGCCACGCGGGAGCGTATTTCCATGCTTGCACCGGCGTTTTCCTGTGCTATAATAAAAACAGCCGACAGCGGATTCAGTCGGGGAAAGGGGACGGGAGCATGATGGTATCGGTCAGATACTTTTTGTTTTTGGCGCCCCTGCTTCTGGAACTGGCGGGCCTCTGCTTCGCCGTGTGGATCGACCCCTATGTGGGCAGAAAGCACAGGCGCGTCATGTTCCTCATCATCGCGCTGAGCGCCTGTCTGGTGGCCCAGAACGTGGTGAACTACCTTCTGGAGCAGGGCGGGATCGGCGGTTTCCCCAGGACCCTGAATTCGGTCGTCGGCTATTCCATCCGCCCGGTGATCCTGGTGCTTTTCTTCTACGTGGTCAGCGAGCGGAAGCCCCACTGGCACCTGTGGCTGCTGATCGGGATCAACTGGGCGGTCTTCATGACCGCGTTCTTCAGCCATCTCAGCATCTGGTACGATGAGTACGCCGTGTTCCGCGGGGGACCCCTGCACTATACCTGTCATATCATCAGCGCCGTGCTGCTGTGCGAGCTGGTCTATCTGACCGTCCGTGAGTACGGGCATGACAGAAAAGGCGAGATCTGGCTCCCCCTGATCAACGCCCTGCTGATCGTCGCCTCCGTGATCATGGACTCGTTTGTGGACTACCGGTCCATGCCCATCAGCTATCTGACGGTGGCGATCTGCGGCTGCACCGTGGTCTATTACATCTGGCTCCATCTGCAATTCGTGCGCAGACATGAGCAGGCCATGATGGCCGAGCAGCGCATCCAGATCATGATGACGCAGATCCAGCCGCATTTCCTGTACAACACCCTTTCCACCATCCAGGCGCTGTGCGCGCTCAATCCCCAGAAGGCGGCGGAGATCACGGGAAAATTCAGCTTCTATCTGCGGCAGAACCTCAACACCCTGGAATATCCCGGCATGATCCCCTTTGAAAAAGAACTGGAGCATACGAAGATCTACGCGGACATCGAAATGGTCCGCTTTCCCAATATCCGCGTTTTGTATGAGATCGAGGACGCCGGCTTTCTCATCCCGCCGCTGACGGTGCAGCCGATCGTTGAAAACGCCATCCGGCACGGTGTGCGCGTGCGGGAGCAGGGCCTCGTCACGGTGACGGCACAGGCCGTAAAAGGCGGTCATCAGATCGTGATCCGGGACAACGGGATCGGGTTTGACGTCAAACAGCTCGCTCATAATGACGGCTCCCACATCGGCCTGCGCAACGTCCAGGAGCGCATTGAAACAATGTGCGGCGGGAGCATGACCGTAAGCAGCCGGATCGGCGAGGGTACGACGGTCACCATCCATATCCCGGAGAGAGGGGAGGAGACTGCGCGGTGAACGTGATCTGCGTTGACGATGAAAAGCTCCTGGCCGATTATGTGGCGGAGCAGTGCCGGATGCTCCCGGAGGTGGAGCAGGCCTGGTCCTTTTCCCAGCCGGCGAAAGCCCTGGAATGGCTGAGCGGGAACCATGCAGACCTGGCGATCCTGGATATCGACATGCCGGGCATGAGCGGAATGGAGCTGGCCGCGGTCATCAAGCAGCGGTATCCCGGGATCTCGGTGCTTTTTCTGACCGGGTACTCCCACTTCGCCGTCGACGCCTTTCAGCTGCGTGTCAGCGGCTATCTGCTCAAGCCGGTGGACCCGAAACGGCTGGCGGAGGAAGTGGACTATGTGTTCTCCGGGAAGCGGCGGGAAGAGCCGGCCCATATCGAAGCCAGGACCTTCGGCAATTTCGAGCTCTTCGTGGACGGCAGGCCGATCACCTTCAAACAGGCAAAATGCAAGGAGCTGCTGGCCTATCTGGTAGATCGCCGGGGAAGCGGCGTGGCGCGGGCGGAGGCCTTTGCGATCCTGTGGGAAGACCGGCTGTATGACCGGCCGATGCAGAAACAGCTGGACGTGATCATCCGCAGCCTGCGCGATACGCTGAAGGAGGCTGGCGCGGACGGGATCCTTGCCATCAAGGGCGGGACGATGCGGATCAATCCCGAGCACTTGAGCTGCGATCTGTACCGTTTCTGCAGCGGGGATGTAAGAGCGTTCAACGAGTTTCATGGGGAATACATGAACGGATATTCCTGGGCGTCGATGACAGAGAACTATATGACGTGGAAATATATGGAATTCACAGGAGGCAAAAGTAGCCTCCGTGAATAGCGGCCGAACAAAAAATGCGCCCCGGTTTGAGAAAGGATTCCCGGACCGGGGCGGTTCCATACTGGACATTTGTTGGACAGCCCATGCTATGTTTGCCATGAGAAAGAGAAGGATTTGCGTTTCAAACGAATGAAGGAGTACATAGTATGAGGGCAATCTGCGTGGATGATGAGCGGCAGACGCTTCAGCATACGCTTTCCCTTTGCGAAATGCTGCCCCAGATCACGGCGGTCGAGGGCTTTACAGACGCAAGGAAGGCCTTGGCATGGCTGCAGGATCACGCTGTCGAACTGGCGATCCTGGACGTCCGGATGCCGGAGATGGACGGGTTTTCCCTGGCGCGGGCCATACGGGAACAGAGCGGCGGCACGGCGATCCTGTTTGTCACCGCCCATCCGCAATACGCGGCCGACGCCTGGGAGTTCCACCCGACCGGCTTTGTCATCAAGCCGCTTACGGAAAAGAGACTGGCGGAGGAAGTGGAATACGCCGAGCAGTGGAGATCGGGCAGAGCGAACTTTGTCCGGCGCCCCCGGGTCGAGGTGAGGACCTTTGGCAACTTTGACCTGATCGTGGAAGGAAAGAAGATCAGCTTTCCCCGGTCCAAGGCCAAAGAGCTTCTGGCCAGTCTTGTGGACAGAAGAGGGATCCGGATGACAAGGAGCGAAGTGTTCCACATGCTGTGGGAAGATGAGGAATACACCCGGGCCAAACAAAAAATGCTGGACGTGATCATACGCAGTCTCCGCTCGACTCTTGAGGAAAACGGGATCGGAGACATCCTGCAGATCGAGCAGGGTACGCTGCGCGTTGTGCCGGAGGCCCTGGACTGCGACCTCTACCGCCTGCTGAACGGGGACCCGGATATGATCCGCGCGTATCAGGGAGAGTATATGAGCGCCTATTCCTGGTCGAGTGCGACGGAAGGGCGCATCGAGACAAAGCTGAGAAGTCTCGCTTTGGTTTAAGATTGAAAAATCATCGTATTTGTGATAATGACTATATGATGGCGAAAAGCCAGAACGCTTTTCGCCGCGCCGCTTTGCGGCGCAGCAAAACAGCCCTGCTGTTTTGCCATATATTCATTGCAATGAGCATCGGGCGAATGATTCAAAGAATCATTCGCTGCCAAACGAGTCGTTTGGCAGCGAAATCAATCGAACCTTCGATTGATTTCGCCATCCGATAATCATTATGGACAGGAGGAAGAACCATGCTGAATATCATCAAGGAACGTGAGGGCGACAAGCTGACCGTCGCGCTGGAGGGGCGTTTGGACACCAACACCTCTCCCGATCTGGAGAAGAGCCTGAACGAGAGCATTCCCGGCGTGACCGAACTGGTGATGGATTTTGAGAAACTGGATTACATCTCATCCGCCGGCCTGCGGGTGCTGCTCGCGGCACAGAAGATCATGAACCGCCAGGGCAGCATGAAGCTCTGCCGCGTGCGGGAAGCCATCATGGAGATCCTGGAAGTCACCGGCTTCACAGATATCCTGACGATCGAATAAGGGGACAACATGGACGAATCGATCTACAGAAAAAAGAGCCTGGAGCGGATCACGTCTCCGGAATCGCTCAGCGACTACCTGCATGTGACGAGCCCCGCCGTATGGCTGATCCTGGGGGCGGTGATCCTGCTGCTGGCGGGGATGCTGCTCTGGAGCTCGGTCGCCAGCATCGACAGCTTCGTGACCGGCACGGCCCAGGTGGAGGACGGCAGCATGCACATCCTTCTGGACGATGAGCAGTTTGCCGGCGTGATCCAGCCGGGCATGAGCGTAAAGGTCGGCGAGAGTGAATGCCGGATCCGCAGCATCGGCACAGGCCCCAACGGGGCGACCTTCGCCACGGCGGAGACGACGCTTGCCGACGGCAGCTATTCGGCCAGGATCGTTCTCCGGCAGACGCAGGTGCTGCGGCTGCTGTTCAACTGAGGGGCCCTATGGGAAACGATAAGATCCGGCAGCCGGTCAAAAAGGGGGCTGCCCGTGTGCCGGTCATCATGCAGATGGAGGCGTTGGAATGCGGCGCGGCCTGTCTTGCCATGGTGATGGCCTATTACCGGAAATGGGTCCCTCTGGAGCAGGTGCGCCTGGACTGCGGCGTCAGCCGTGACGGGTCCACCGCGAGGAATATGCTCGTCGCGGCCCGGAATTACGGCTTTGAGGCGCAGGGCTTTCGCTGCGAGGTGGACGCCCTGCGGGAGGACATCGCGCTGCCCTGCATCATCCACTGGAACTTGAACCACTTTGTGGTTCTGGACGGGTTTCAGGGCAAATACGCCCGCATCAACGACCCGGCGAGAGGCGAGGTCAAGGTCCCGCTGGAGGAGTTTGACAGCGCCTTTACCGGCATTTGTCTTCAAATCACCCCGGGGCCGGATTTCCAGCCCTCCGGGAAGAAAAAGAGCACCTTCGCCTTCGCGCGCAGACGTCTGGAGGGCGCGGGCGCCGCGGTGGCTTTCGTGCTGCTGAGCACCGTGATCGGCTATCTTTTCGGCATGATCAATCCCGCGTTCTCCCGCTTCTTTATGGATCGGCTCCTGACCGGGGAAAACCGGGAATTGCTGCGGCCCTTCCTGGCGATAATGACGCTGATGGGCCTGGCCCAGGTGGTCACGGCCTGGATCCAGGCGGTATACGCCCTGAAGATCAACGGCAAGATGGCCGTCGTCGGAAGCAGCGAATACATGTGGAAGATCCTGCGCATGCCCATGGACTTTTTCTCCCAGCGCATGGCGGGCGACATCCTCCAGCGCCAGGGGACGAACGCGTCCATCGCGGCGACTATGGTCAATACCCTGACGCCGCTGCTGCTCAACACGATCATGATGATCTTTTACCTGGTCGTCATGCTGCGCTACAGCGTGCTGCTGACCCTGGTCGGCATCGTCACGATCGTTTTGAACCTGCTGGTCTCCCAGCTGATCTCCGCAAAGCGCGTGAACATCACCCGCGTGCAGATGCGTGACGCGGGCAAGCTGGCTTCGGCGACCGTTTCCGGCATCCAGATGGTGGAGACCATCAAGGCCAGCGGCGCGGAGAACGGCTATTTTCAGAAATGGGCGGGATATCAGGCCTCGGTCAACACACAGAACGTGCGCTACGCGCGGCTGAATCAGTTTTTGGGACTCATCCCCACGACCCTTTCCGCCGCGGCGGACGCGCTGGTGCTGATCCTGGGCGTGATGCTTGCCATGCAGGGCAGATTCACCCTGGGCTCCATCCTCCTGTTCCAGGGCTTTTTGAATTCCTTCATGGCGCCGGCCATGACGATCATCTCCGCCGGGCAGACGCTCCAGGAGATGCGCACCGAGATGGAGCGGGTCGAGGACGTCATGCAGTACCCGACGGATCAGAACTTCTCCGACCTGCCCCTGCGGGAGGACGCGGATTATTCCAAGCTCTCCGGCGAAGTGGAGCTTAAAAATATTTCCTTTGGCTATTCCCGGCTGGGACAGCCGCTGATCCGGGATTTCTCCATGCATGTAAAGCCCGGCAGCCGCGTGGCCTTCGTGGGGCCCTCCGGCTGCGGGAAGTCCACGCTCTCCAAGCTGATCTCCGGCCTGTATCAGCCCTGGAGCGGGGAGATCCTCTTTGACGGCAAGCCCGTCAGCGAGATCGACCGGAGCGTCTTCACCGGTTCGGTGGCTGTGGTGGACCAGGACATCGTCCTTTTTGAGGACACCGTCGCGGACAATATCAAGATGTGGGATACCTCCATCGAGGATTTTGAAATGATCCTCGCCGCCCGGGACGCTCAGATCTATGACGACATCATGGCCCGCGAGGGCGGCTTTTACGGAAAGCTCACCGAAGGCGGGCGGGATCTGTCCGGCGGGCAGCGGCAGCGGCTGGAGATCGCCAGGGTCCTCGCCCAGGACCCGTCCGTCATCATTATGGATGAGGCGACCTCGGCCCTGGACGCCAAGACCGAATATGAGCTGGTGAAGGCCGTGAAGGACCGGGGCATCACCTGTATCGTGATCGCGCACCGCCTGTCCACGATCCGCGACTGTGACGAGATCATCGTCCTCGACCGGGGCCGGGTGGTGGAGCGCGGGACCCATGAGGAGCTCATGGCCCTGGGCGGCGCCTATACCGAGCTCATCGCCAGCGACTGAGGGGGTGGAGTATGGGATGGTTTGATGAACAGATCCGGCAGCGCAAGCTCTCGGATCAGGAAATTCTGGAGGACTCCCTTTTCCGCATGGCCTCGGCGGTGCTGGGAAAACAGCGGGCCGGCCTGTTGGACGACGAGAGGATCGTCGCCAAGGCGGCCATGGATGAGATCCTGAAATATTACCACTATAAGCCCACCGAGATCCCCAACGACATCCGGGATTTTGATGAGCAGTTGGAGTACTGCCTGCGCCCCCACGGGATCATGCGGCGCAGCGTACAGCTGGAGGAGGGCTGGTACCGGGACGCCTTCGGTCCCATGCTGGCCTTTCGCAAGGAAGACGGGACGGCGGTGGCCCTGCTGCCGAAGCCCTTTATCGGGTATCGGTTCCGGGACCCTGTCAGCGGGGAGACCGTGAACTTGAACGCGAAGACAGCGGAGCAGTTTGACAGAGAGGCGATCTGCTTTTATCGCCCGCTGCCGCTGAAGAAGCTGGGGATCCCGGACCTGATCGTCTATATGAAGGATTGCCTGTCCGTGGGGGACTACGCTTTCCTGCTGGCGCTCACCCTGGCGGGGACGCTGCTGGGCCTCATGCTGACCAGCATCACCCGCGCCCTTACGGGCTTTGTGCTGGAAAGCGGGGACATGGCCCTGCTCATGGGCACGGCGGTCTTTATGATCTCCGTCATCTTCTCCACACAGCTGATCGGCGCGGCCCAGTCGCTGATGATGAACCGTCTGGAGATCAAGACCTCCCTGGCGGTGGAGGCGTCCATGATGATGCGGGTGATGAACCTGCCCGCGAATTTCTTCCGGCAGTATTCTTCCGGCGAGCTTTCCAGCCGCTACAGCGCGGTCAACCAGCTGTGCGAGCTGCTGCTGGGCAATGTCTTCTCCACAGGCCTGGGCGCGGCCTTCTCCCTTTTGTACATCACCCAGATCTTCCATTACGCGCCGGCCCTGGTGGGTCCCTCGCTTTTGATCCTGCTGGCCAGCATCGTCATCAGCGTCCTTTCCAGTCTGACGCAGATGCGCATCAGCCGGCAGATCATGGAAAAGGGCGCCAAGGAGAACGGTCTGAGCTTCGCCCTCATTAACGGCGTGCAGAAGATCAAGCTCGCCGGCGCGGAAAAGCGGGCCTTCGCCAAGTGGGGCCGCGCTTACGCCGAGGTGTCGGAGCTGAGCTACAATCCGCCGGTGCTGATCCGCGCCAATACGGCCATCACCAGCGCGGTCTCCCTGGTGGGCACCATCGTGCTTTACTATCTCGCCGTGAAGACCTCGGTCACGCCGTCGGAGTATATCGCCTTCAACACGGCCTTTGGGGCGGTGTCGGCCTCTTTCGCGGCGCTTACGGGCGTGGCCCTGTCGGTGGCCCGGATCCGGCCCATCCTGGAAATGGCGGAGCCCATCCTGAAGACGGAGCCGGAGTCCGCCGAAAACAAGAGCGTGGTCACGAAGCTCAGCGGAAACATCGAGCTTTCCAACGTCTACTTCCGCTACAACCAAAACGCCCCCTATGTGGTCAACGGCATGAGCCTCAAGATCCGCGCGGGAGAGTACATCGCCATCGTGGGCAGTACCGGCTGCGGCAAGAGCACGCTTGTCCGCCTGCTGCTGGGCTTTGAGACGCCGGAGAAGGGCGCCGTGTATTACGACGGCAAGGACCTGACGGGCCTGGATCTGCGGTCTCTTCGCCGGCGGATCGGTACCGTCACCCAGGACGGCAGCCTTTTCCAGGGGGACATCTATTCCAACATCGTCATCTCCGCGCCCCATCTCGGCCTGGACGAGGCCTGGGAGGCGGCGGAGCTGGCGGGGATCGCCGACGATATCCGCGCCATGCCCATGGGGATGCAAACCCTGATCTCGGAAGGCCAGGGCGGCATTTCCGGCGGGCAGAAGCAGCGGCTCATGATCGCCAGAGCGGTGGCGCCGAAGCCGAAGATCCTGATCTTTGACGAGGCGACCTCCGCCCTGGACAACCGCACCCAGAAGCAGGTGTCCGAGGCCCTGGATTCGCTCAACTGCACCCGCATCGTCATCGCCCACAGGCTCTCCACGATCCGAAACTGCGACCGCATCCTGGTGCTTGACGGCGGAAAGATCCTGGAGGACGGCACCTACGGCGAGCTCATTGAAAAGAACGGCTTTTTCGCGGAGCTGGTGGCCAGACAGCGGCTGGACGTGTGAGCCTTTTGTGACAGAACAGGGCGCAGGATAAGGACGAAATCACTTTTATGGAGGTAAGCAAAATGAACAACAAGGAAAATATGACCGCTCTTTCCGATGAAAATTTGGAAAAGGTCGCCGGCGGCTTCAGCGGTGAAGTCATTTCTTCCGGCAGCTTCGCATCTCAGACCGGGACCAGCCTGAACCTGCTGGTGGACTGGAGCGCCATGGCGGACGGCTTTGGCCAGAAGACCCTGTATGTGACGGTCTCTTCCGCCTCGGCCAGCCTCCAGGCGGCGGCTCTGCCCAATACCATTGAGCTGACCGTCAACGGGATGACCTATCTGGGGACGCCCAACGCGGTCAATTACAGCGGCGGCGCCATGGCGACGCACACGCTGGCGAGCTTCGCGATCCCCAACGCCTCGGGTCCTGCCTCCCTCTCCGTGGCGTGGCATTTCAACGGCGTGATCGGCGGCGTCCCTCTGAACACCATCTACGCCTCCGGCGTGGCCAATTTCTGAGCCGTGGCGCACCCGCTGATCAACAGGGCCTTTTATGAGGCCATCCTCCACTTCGGGGAAAGCGAGCAGGCGCAGGAGACCTTTTACCGGGTCATGGACACGAAGGTGGAGAGGAACGGAAAAACAGATACCGTCCGCAACCAGATCCTGCGGGCCTATGCCATGCTGTTCTGCGACGACATCGGCGCCGTGGCCGGGCAGGCGGCAAATGTGGACGACGTGGAAGCGACCGCGGACCGGCTGTACGTGGGCGAGCCCCTTTTCGATCCCGGGCACTGGTATCGGATGCAGCACCATTTCCCCGTGATCGACGAGGATAATTTCGACCGCTTTGCCGCGCTGGTGATCGCCGATCTCAGCGCAGGGCCGCTGCACGAGAAGGCGGCGGCCGGGGAGAGCATGCTCCTGGTGGGAGAGTGCGACCCTCTGGTCATGAGCAGCGAAGAGCGCGCGGCCCAGAAGTTCAAGACGGTGTCCGGCGGGGATCTGCCGACGGAAGGGGAAACGGTATGACGATCTTTGCCGTGTTGGAAAATGAGCAGGCGATCCCGGCGATGATGCAGACGATCACCAGGCTCCTGCCGGAGGCGGAGCTGATGTGCTTCGGCAACGCCCTGCCCGCCCTGGCCGCGGCAAGAAAGACGGAGATCGACACCGCGCTGATCGACGTCCGCCTGCCGGAGCTCAACGGGATCGATTTCGGACAGTATCTGCAGGAGCTTTATCCCTTCGTCAATATCATCTATCTGGCGGAGGATACGGAGCACGCTTACGCCGCCATGGCGCAGCATGCCAGCGGCTACCTGCTCAAGCCCGCGGCCGACGACAGGATACGGCGGGAACTGGAAGACCTGCGGCATCCCGCGGTGCAGAAAAAGCAGAAGCGCCTGTTCGTGCAGACCTTCGGGAATTTTGAACTGTTCGTGGATGGAAAGCCCATCGCTTTCAAATACACCAAGACCAAGGAGATCGTCGCGGTCCTGGTCAACAACCGGGGCGCGCAGACCACCAACGGGGAGATCATCGCCTGCCTGTGGGAGGACGACGGGGATCCGGAGAAGAAAGCCTCCTACCTTTCCAATCTGCGGCAGGATCTGAACAACACCTTTACCCGTCTGAAGCTGAACGGACTGATCCGCAAGCAGCGGGGGAGTCTGGCGATCGCGGCGGATCGGATCGAGTGTGATCTCTATGATTGGCTGGAAAACGGGCAGGAGTCCCGTTACCGCTACCTCGGGGATTACATGAACCAGTACAGCTGGCCGGAAGTGATGCATGCTCAGCTGGATGAGATCAGCTGGTCCTGGGAGGACGCGTGAGGAGTTAGGAGAAAGAGATATGGCACAACAGATTTTCCCTGTGGACGACCGGGAACTGGAACAGGTCGCGGGCGGCAGATACATAGGGCCGACCTTCGTCTATGTGGTGCAGGACGGGGATACGCTGCCGCTTCTGGCGCAGCGCTTCGGCACAACGGTCAAGGTTTTGCGCGAGCTCAACAGCATTCAGGACCCCAAGAGCTTTCAGGTCGGGCTCCGGCTGCTGCTCCCCCAGAGATAAGATGAGAAGGACATGGATTTGGCTGCTGGCGGCCTTCGCCCTTTGGGCGGGGCTGTTCCTGCTGTGCCTGTTTTCCGCCCACGGCGGACTGACGCTCTACTTCGAGGTCCCGCCGGAGGCGACGGGAAGGGCGCTCCGTTTTGAGCCGGAGGGGATCGTGCGTGAGGCGGACAGCCGCCTTGCGGCGGACGGCAGTGAACTCATCATCCGCTTTGAGGCGGAGACTCGCGGCAGCACGGAGGCGATCCTCGCGTGGGAAGGCGTCGGGCCGGACAGCTTCTATGACCGGGAGGTCCGCATGCAGCTGCGCTCGCTGCCCCTCGGGATCCTCAGCGACAGCGTCACATGGAACTTTACGGGCTGGGGTTATCTGCCGGTTTGCCTCGGGTTGTTTTTGCTCTCGGCGGCGGCGATCTTTCTCCTCTCTGCCCGAAGAGAACGGAAAACAAAGTTCTTTTCTTACCGCGCCACAGGCCAGCTGGGTCTCGCGATTTTTCTGTTTCTGAGCGGGCTGCAGCAGATCAGCTCCGTCCTGCCGTTTCTGCGGGGAGAAAACGCGGGAACGGTCTGGGCGCTGCTCGTGGGGGCCATTGTGTCCGCGCAGACCTTTATGCGCTCCACGGCGGTGCTTTTGGCGGTGTTCTCGCTGATCGTTGCCGTCAGCAATGTGGTGCTCATGCGCCACGAGGGCGTTCGCCCGGCCAACATGCTGGGCATCGCCGTGTCGGTTCTGATCGTGGGCGGCGCGGCTTTCGGGATCTGGGTGTCCTACTCCCAGCTGACCTTTCCGCTGCGCAACGTCCTGCTCAATGTTTACGCCGGGGTCTTCGTGTACCTGGAGTGTCTTCTTGCCGCGACGGTGATCCACGCCGGCCTGGCGGGACGGCACGAGCCCAGCTACGACTGTGATTATGTGATCGTTCTGGGCTGCAGGATCCGGCCGGACGGCAGCCTGTACCCGCTGATCCGCGGCCGCGTGGATCGGGCGATCGCCTTCCTGCGCAGGCAGGAGGCCGCGACCGGGAAACGCGCCGTGCTGGTCCCCAGCGGGGGAAAGGGCGCGGACGAGCCGGAGGCGGAAGCCAGCGCCATGGCGCGGTATATGCGTGAGCAGGGGGTGGCGGAGGACCAGATCCTGCCGGAAGACCGCTCCACCACAACGGCGGAGAATCTGCTCTTCTCCCGGCGCCTGATCGAGCAGCGCTGCGACAGCCCCAGGGTGGCTTTCTCCACATCCAGTTACCATGTCTACCGGGGCGGCATCCTGGCCGCGGAGTCCGGCTGGAACGTGGACGGGATGGGAAGCCACACCAAATGGTATTTCTGGCCGAACGCCTTCCTGCGGGAATTCATCGGCCTGCTGGTCTCCAGCCGGGCGCAGCAGCTCACGGCGATCCTGGTGATCGCGATTTTGAGCGCGGGACTGACCGCTGTCGTCATGTGAGCCGGCGTTATTTACAAATTGTTAAGAAAGTTCGGGAAACAACTGATATTTTATACTGGACATTTGTTGGACATCCCGTGTTATAAAAAATTGTGTGACAGTAGTGTGAGAAATCATTTGCTACACTGTACACGTAATCAAGAGAAGCCAGGCGCGGCGCTTGGCAGATCTTAAATAATAGTAAAGAAATAATAAGGAGGACAATTAAAATGGCAGAAGTGAAAATCAATGACGCAGAACTGGAAGGCGTGACCGGCGGCGCCGGCACCTGGAAGCAGTACGCGAAGGGCTCTTATGTCAGCTACGGCAACTACATCGTTTACACGGTCGCCTCCGGCGACGTGCTGAGCGGCATCGCGCCCCGTTTCGGTGTTACCGTCAAGCAGATCCAGGATTGGAACAACATCAAGAACCCCAACGTGATCAGCGTTGGCCAGAAGCTCACGATCTATCCCACCGTCGTTCGCTGAGTTCGTGAACACAATCGACCCCCGCGGCGCAGCGCGTTGCGGGGGCTCTTTCAAAGGAGGACAAATCATGAATGCTAAAAAACGGATGCTCTGTTGCCTGCTTGCCTTGATCATGCTGGCCTCTCTGGCGGCCTGCGGGAGCACGGCGTCTGCAGCCGATACAGCCGCCGCGCCTGTCAAAGCTTCGGAAACGGCGGAAGCACCGGCGGCGGAAGCGCCGGAGGCAGAGCCCATTGCCGCCGAAGAAGTGGAACTGTCGGATGTGGATCAACAGCTGAACCTGATCTATTCGCAGATCGACACCCTGAAGCAGGACAACAGCAAAAACACCTGGTACTATACGGTCGCCGATCTGGATCACGACGGGAATCTGGAATTTGTGGCGGCGTCCCAGCACCCCCAGGATCGCTCCACCAACCTGAAGGTCTGGACGGTCAGCGCAGACAGGACGGCCTTGACGGAGTGCACCCTGGCGAAGGATCCGGAAGAATCCTTCCCGGACATTCTGACAGACTGCGCCGACGCCTTTTATGACGAGGCTTCGGATACCTGGTTTTATATGGTCTATGACAATGTGGTCATCTCCAGCAAAGAGGTCTATACCATCAAGACAGCCGTCAATCTGAAGAACGGCACGGTCGGCTATGACGCCTTCGCGATCGAGCACACCGTGGTCGATGATTCCAAGCGGAGCGTTTCCCATATGGATTATGACGGCTTTCCCATTTCCGCCGAGCAGTATAACGCGGCCGGCTATAACAGCTTTTCCGGCGCGGAGCGGACCAGCGTTCCCTTTGAATGGCTCAGCGTTGACAAGCTGGACAGCGTGAGGCGTCTGGCGGACGGCTATGCTGTCTTTATGGGACGGATCGCGCCGACAGAGGTGTTCCCGGTCCCCAAGCCCCTGGCTCTGCAGGATACGGCAGCGCCGACGCCCACTCCGGCTGTGGAGCCGAAGTATCTGGAGATCACCAAGAATCCCACCAACGAGAACAAGAAGGTGGGGGATACGGCTCTGTTCGTAGCCTGTGCCAATGCCTATGATTCTCTGGCATGGACCTTTGTCTCTCCCGACGGCGGAGAGTATTCCGTCGCTTCCTTTGCCAGAAACTTCCCCAAAGCGGCGGTTTTCGGCGAGTACAGCACGACCCTCGGCATTGAAAAGGTGACGGCTGAGATGAAGGGCTGGGGCGCTTATTGCACCTTCTATTACAAGGGACAGACGGGACGCACCAGCACCGCTTATCTGACTGTAAATGCGGAGAAAAAGGAGACCCCGGCGCCTGTTACCCCGAAGCCTTCGAACGAAACCGGCGTTCTCTATGGCAAGGTCGTCGACTATAGTTTTGACGCGGTCGTCGTCAAGGTGGACGGCGGGGATCGGTTTACGATCCCGTTCAGCGTATGCACTGTCACCGGCAATCTCGATGTGGGCGCGTCTGCCACTCTGTATTGGCGCAAATATACCAAGACAGACAGAGGCGTGACCGTGACCAGCTGCACGATCCAGGGCTTTGAGCCGGAGCCGGAGCCCATTTATGGTTCCATCAACGGCGTGGCCTATCGCGAAACCGAGCGACTGCTTGCGGTCGTCCTGAAGAACGGCGATACCGTCAGACTCCCGACCGCGGATCGTGACGATTACAGATGCGTCGTCAACTACGGAAGCCTGAACGATATCAGCTACGTAGGCGAAGGCAATGGTAGCAGATGCATCGTGTACTATGTTGACAGCCCGACCGTTGACAACATCTATAAGATCGAGATCGATATAGATCTTGAACCGGATCCCGCACCCGCGCCGATCCCGGTACCTGTGCCCGAACCGGAACCCGCGCCGGCCCCCGAACCGGAACCCGCGCCGGAGCCCGCGCCGGAGCCCGAACCGGAACCCGCGCCGGAACCCGCGCCGGAGTCCGAACCGGAGCCCGAGCCGGAGCCCGAACCGGAACCCGAGCCGGAGCCCGAACCGGAGCCCGAACCGGAACCCGAACCGGAACCCGAACCGGAACCGGAACCCGAACCCGAGCCCGAGTCCGGGGAAGCGTGATCATGCGCGAAAGCATAGAACAGGAAACTGTGTGCCTGTGACGTTTGTGTGACAGAAGCAGTGCTATGCTGTACATGCAAACAAAAAAACCAGACAGGAGGTAAAAAGAATGGCAATGGATAAGATCAAGATGGATGACGAGCAGCTGGATCAGGTCACCGGCGGTTCCATCCTTCCGTACCGTGTTCAGCCCGGCGACAGCCTGAATGTGGTCGCCAAAAAGTTTAATGTCACCGTAGAGCAGCTGGTGAAGTGGAACAACATTCAGAATCCCGATATGCTGACCGTGGGCCAGCAGCTGAAGATCAAGTTCTGATTCACAGGGTCCGGCGCCGGCCGTCCCTTTGGCCGGCGCCGACCCGAAAAAGAAATGAGATCCCGTGTGACAGATGTGTGATGGAAGCTATGCTAAGATGCACACGTAAGCAAGAAAAAACAAAAAAGCTGAAATACGAAAGGAGAAAAGATCATGAGCGAACTGGAAAAGAAAGTTGAGAAGCTGGCCGACGAGGAGCTCGGCGGAGTGGCAGGCGGCTCTTCCGCAAACTACAAAGTAGCGCTGGATGTGATGAACGGAAAGTATGGCAACGGTGAGGAGCGCAAGAAAAGACTCGCCGCAGCGGGCTATGATTACTGGGCGGTACAGCACCTGGTGAACGGCCTGGCCAAGGGTTACGGCAAGGTCGCCAGCGAGGTGATCGACGGCAAGTACGGCAACGGGCAGGCTCGTGTGAAGGCCCTGCGCGCCGCGGGCTTTGACGCCGGCCTTGTCCAGGATCTGGTCAACGAGATCCTGAAGTAAGCATAAGAAGTCAACAAATCAACAAAACAATAAATCAATAAACAGGAGGAAAAAACAATGGCAGAAGTGAAAATCAACGACGCAGAACTGGAAGGCGTGACCGGCGGCGCAGGCGGCTGGAAGCAGTACGCGAAGGGCTCTTACGTCAGCTACGGCAACTACATCGTTTACACCGTAGCCAGCGGCGACGTGCTGAGCGGGATCGCGCCCCGCTTCGGTGTTACCGTCAAGCAGATCCAGGACTGGAACAACATCAAAAATCCCAATGTGATCAGCGTTGGCCAGAAGCTCACCATTTATCCCACGATTGTCCGCTGAGCGAGTACACAGAAAAAGCCCCGCTGTCGTTTGATAGCGGGGCTTTTTGATGAAAACCCATGTGGTCTTGGAGAAGAAAAACCAATGAGAAAGAAATGTATCATCTGTATCTGTTTGCTGCTCGTGATCAGCATGCTGGCGGCCTGCGGGAATACCGGATCTTCAACTGCCGATACGGCCCAGCAGACGAGCCCCGGGCCTGACGGCGACGCGGGGCAGGGACAGCCTGAGGGGGTCTGGCAGGCCCGGTTCGTACCGCTGGAGACCGAGGGCCTTTACGGCGGCGTGCGGAATCTGACGGCCGTGGGGGACAGCCTGTATTTCACGACCTCCGGCGTGATCGCGGATGAGACGCCGGACGGCGCCGAACCCGAATGGCCGGAGCAGTACTGGGTCTATGGACCGGTGATCGGCAGGACCGATCTGAACGGGAATACGGAGCTCCTTCCGTATTCGCCGGATCGCCCGGAAAAGCAGACGGGAGAAAACAGCGGCGTGCTGTTTGAACGGCTTTACGCGGCCGGGGACGGAAGCCTTTGGGTCCTGGAGAACCACTATGTGACAAGTGAAGAGGGCGGCAGCGAGGATAAGAAGCTCGTGCATATCCAAACTGACGGGACGGTGCTGCAAAGCCTTCCGCTGCAGGCACTTGCCAGGCACAGCGCGGAAACGGCCGGTAAAGATGGCACATATTCTTTCGACCTGGCGGGCTTCACCGCGGATGAGGAGGGGAACCTGTGCATAGCGGTCCATGAATGGTTCGCGGGAAACGGTTCCTACGTGGAGGACAATCAGATCTATGTCCTTGACGGCGAGAGCGGAGAGCTGAAGCACCAGATCCCGCTGTATGGAGAGATCGCGGGCCTCACGCGCCTGGCGGACGGCAGGATCGTAACGGCGGCCTACAGCGGGGCGCATCCGATCTTCAGCTTCGTAAATCTGCAGGAGGAAAGCCTGGAAGAAATCCTCACCCTGGACGAATTCCTCGACTCGATGAACGGGGCGCAGACGGCCGGACAGATGTTTTACAGCGCCGGGGACAGTATGTTCCGGCTGCATGTGGATACCGCCGAGACGGAAAAGCTGTTTGCCTGGACGGACTGCAGCGTGGTACACAGCGACGGAGACAGCGTCTGCGTGCTGTCCGATGACCGGGTGGTGACCGTGTCCGGGCAGGCTTCCGGAGAGAACGCGAAGCAGGAGCTGGCCATATTGAGTCCGGCGGATCCCGGGGAGACCGGGGAGAAAAAGGTCCTTCACATGGCGGTTTTGAACCTCTACCCCTTTACCAGCGAGATGGTGAGCCGCTTTAACCGTTCCAATTCGGAATACCGGATCGAAGTGACGGACTATGCCCAGTACAATGACTATTCCACCGGCAATCCGGAGGACTGGAACGCGGGGCTTACAAGGCTGCAGACGGAGCTGATCGCGGGAAATGTTCCCGATATCCTGGACATCAGCCTGCTGCCGGTGGGCCGTCTGGAGGCAAAAGGGATCCTGGTGGATCTTCTGCCCTACATCGCCGCGGACCCGGACCTGGGCTTCGACAAGCTCAACACGCAGGTCCTGGAGGCCTTTGAGGAAAACGGGAAGCTGTATCAGAGCGTAGGCAATTACTATGTGCTGACCACAGCCGGCCTCAGCAGCGTGGTGGGAGATCAAATGGGCTGGACCATGGAAGACATGAGCGCGGCCATGCGTGAGCTGCAGGCGGTCAATCCCGGGAGCACGGTTTTCGATCTGTACACCACCAGGGACGACGCCATGGAGTTCCTGCTGTACCTGGAACTGGGAGAATACGTGGACTGGAGCACGGGCGAGTGCGCCTTCGACAGCGACAGCTTCCGTCAGTTTTTGCAGTTTGTCAAAGAGTTCCCGACCAGCTTTGACTGGAGCGCGGGCCTTGACAGTGCGGCAGATCTGGATCAGGACACGCGGATGGCAGCGGGCCTGCAGCTGATGAAGCAGTGCAGCGTCACCTGCTTTGAGGATATGCAGACCCACACGCTCGGCCTCGGAGGAGAGCCTGTTACCTTCGTGGGATATCCGACGGAGCACGGCGTCGGCAGCATGTTCGCGCAGATGGGAAATGCCTTTGCCATTTCTTCCACCTGTGCCGACAGAGACGCGGCCTGGCAGTTCGTACGCCAATTCTTCCTTCCGGTATACCAGGAACAGTTTAAGGGCTTTGCCTTCCCCACCAATCTCTCCGTCTATGAGGAGATGAAGCAGGAGGCCATGGCGCAGCAGTACCAGCGCAATCCGGACGGCAGCTATATGCTTGACGCGAATGGGAAGCGGCTCCCTGTGGATCGGGGCAGTGTGAATCTCGGCGGCGCGGAGGTCAAGCTGCAGGCCGCGACGCAGGCGGACGTGGCCGCTGTGGAAGAGATCATTGGCGCCACCACCCATGTGCTGCACACAGACGACAGCGTGAAAGAGATCATTGTAAGCGGCGCGGCGGGCTATTTCGCGGACCAGCGAAGCCTTGACGAGGCCGTAAAGCAGATCCAGAGCCGCGCGAATATCTACGTGAACGAACAGCGCTGACCGATTTTGATTGAACTTTGCAAAGAGCTTTCGAAAGGAGGGCATTATCATGAGCGAACAAACGAAACGCGATTATGTGGAATTAACGGATGAAATGCTGGATGAAGTTGCCGGCGGAAGCATTTATTATATGGCTGACGGCAGCGCCGTCGACGGAGTGGCTCTATACAAACTTGAGGGCATGATGAAAAACGGCAAGCTCGGCAGGTTTTACAGCGATGATTTCCGGACAATTTTGGAGGCGGCGAGTAAGACAGGTATAAGCAAAGATATTATTAAGATCGAATCATAAAACAATACGCAGACAGAGCCTGCGGCGGATCCTCCCGCCGCAGGCTCTGTCCGGGCTGCGATATTTTTGTGAGGCTCCGGACGCTGTCCCGCAATGGTTTACTGGACATTTGTTGGACAGCAGCCGATACACTTGTTTTATAAGAAAATGCCGTCGGACGGAGGCATCGATATGGAAACAGAATTCAGACGCTGTCGAAGCGATCTCAGCATTCTTGGCAGCGGCGTGATCGTTTTTACGGTCTGGGAGCTGCTCAAGCCGCTGCTGATCCCGAGGGCGGACACGGCCGTCCCGACGGTCGCCGCGGCGGAGCAGTTTTCGAGGGGTGCGATCCTTGCGTTTTTCTTTGGGCTGCTCCTGCTTTTTGTTCTGGATGTGTGGCTGCGGTTTTATATCGGAAAGTCGGCCAGAGCCGAGGCGGCGGGAAAGCAAAAGGGAAACGGCTACATGGTCGCCGCCTATGCGCTTTTTACCTTTCAGGCGCTGAGTTCTGTGATAACCGTCGTGCAGCTGTTTCGAGCGGGGCTGACGGAAGGGTCTGTCCTGGATACCGCCGCGTCCCTGCTGGTGGAGCTCAGCTCCGCGATCATCATGGGGGAGCTTGCCTTTACGGCGAGAAAGTTCAAAAAGCTCAGCAAGCTGAACATCGGGTGAACGGGAATGCAGAAGGATTTTCATTACTACGCGACCTACTGTGCCGCGCGCATCGCGGGATACTCCCATGAGGAAGGCCAGGAGATCTCTTACAGCGCCCAGCTTGTGGACTGGTGCTCCGCGACCTTCCTGTCCAAACTCAAAGGGCCGCGCGCCGCGGCGACGACCCAGCTGCAGCTGGAGCTGATGGAGGCCAGGACCGATCTGGTCGGCCTGCAGGATATCACGCGCATTTGGGCTTCCTTCCACTTCCTGCCCTACGATCTGCATGCGCAGGTGAAGCGCGCCTCCCGCTTGTACCGCAGCAAATACCGCCTGATCTGCAGACCCAACGGCGCGCTGGTGCGGGATACGGTGGAGCTTGCCGCGAAGCGCGGCACCCAGGCCGTGGGGATCGCCATGCATGTGCTGGCCGATACCTGGGCGCACAGGAACTTTGCCGGGACGCCCTCCCTGGTCATCAACAACACGGACGCCTATTTCTACGAGCTGATCGACGAGGGGGGACAGGATGTCTGGCGGACGGTCCGGTTTCGCCACAGTCCCGGCGCGCCGGACGATCTGGAGCGGGGGATCTATTCCAACAGCGTCTATCAGTGGTCGGAAAATTCGATCATGAACCTGGGCCACGGGCGGGCAGGACACCTGCCGGACTATAGCTTTATACGCTATAAGTATCTGCCGGCCTGGGCCGGATACGAGGAAAACTTCAAGGACAATCCCACGGAGTATTTCAAGGCCTTCTGTCAGATGGTCCGCGCCATGGAGTATCTTCGCGGCGGCGCCCCCGATTTCGCGGCGGACAGCTATGCTTATGAAACCGTGGCGCCCTGGGCGGAGGAGATCCGCAGGATCCTTGCCAGGCGGCAGCCGGATGCCTGCGGCGACTGGAAAGCGTTGGCGGAACAGATCGCCGGACGGGAGATCGAGGACTTCGATCTGGAAAAGTATCAGGCAGAGTACCTTGCCGCGGACAGGACGGAGAAGGACAAGACCTTTCTCGGCGCGTTTTTCCTGGCTGCCATGGCGCACAAGAGCATGGTGACCAATGCGATCTTTCGCTCCGGAAATCTTCTGGCCGGCTTTTCGGTGGACTTTTCCGCGAAGGGCTTTCGCGGGATCCGCGATTACCGGCGGCTGCTGGAGCAGGAGAAAGGGGATGAGACACGATGACCCTGGCGAAACGGATCGGGAAGCTTTTCCGCGCACTGGGCTCCTGTTTGATCGCGTGGATCCTGATCAGACTGGGGGAAGACGGCTTTTTGCTGGTGAGCGCGCTGCTCAGTCTGGCGCTGATCGTATTCGGCGCGCGCAATCTCATCTATTACTTCTCCATGGCGCGGCACATGGTGAATGGACGCAGCATCCTGTACATCGGCGTGATCGCCCTGGATTTCGGTATCTTTACGCTCTCCGTTTCCGACAGTCACGGCGTGTTCACGGTGCTGTATCTGCTGGGCGTGCATGCCTTCTCCGGCGTGATCGATATCCTGCGCGTGCGGGAAGCCAGACAGTTTGAGGCGCCGTCCTGGAAAATCAGCCTGGCGGAGGGTATCGCCAATATCGGAGTGGCCCTTGTGGCGGTGGTCTTCGGTATTTTCCTGGGAAACATGCGAAATCTGACGGTCATCTACGCGGCGGGCCTTATCTATTCGGCGCTTTTGAATATGATCTCCGCCTTCCGGCGGACCGCCATCGTCTACATCCCGTGACGGCCCGCCGGCCCGGGCGGATAGGCGGGCGGGAGTTATACCGCGCATAGACGAGTCTTAAAAAGCAACATAACACGCGGACAGAGCCTGCGGCGGAGCCTCCCGCCGCAGGCTCTGTCCGCGCTGTGACATTTGTGTGATGCTCCGGGTGTTATCCTGTGACCGTAAAGAAAAAACGAAAGAGACAGGAGGGAGAACCGCCATGAAAAACATCAACAGGATTTTCCGATACGCCATTCCCTATTTTTTCCTGATCAACATAGCCATTTTCGTCAGCGCCCAGGTGTTCCACAATGATGTTCATTTTGGTCTGGTGCTCAGCCTGATCTGCCCGGCGCTCTGCGGCCTTTTGTCCTGGTGCGCGGAGAGGAATAAAAACAAACAGATGGAGCGGCTGTGACACTCGTGTGCCGGGAGCTCCGCTATATCCCATTGCAAACAGAAAAGGTACAGGCGTATATCAAAGAATAAGGAGGGTATAAAAATGACAGACAGCAAGAGAATCCGGGACAAGGATCTGGAGAAGGTGACCGGCGGCGCCGGCGGCTGGCAGAAGTACGCCAGAGGCAGCTATGTGAACTTCGGAAGCTACATCGTGTACACCGTTGCCAGCGGGGATGTGCTGACCGGGATCGCCCCCCGCTTCGGCGTGACCGTAGCCCAGATCCAGCAGTGGAACGACATCAAGAATCCCAACGTGATCACTGCCGGGCAGAAGCTCACCATCTACCCCACAGTGATCCGCTGAGAGCGGCGCGGCCCCTGCCGTAAAAAGCACGGCAGGGGCAGATTTCATGTCAGACAAGGAGATCTTTCCATAATGAAGCAAGTGCTATCCGTTCTTCTTTCCCTCGCAATGATCTTCAGCCTTGCGGCCTGTGCCGCCCGGCCGGATAGGGCCGGGGCCCGGGAGGCAGACGAGCCGGTATATGGCTTTCGTCTGAAAGAGACAAGAGACTTTCCCCTTGCGGGCGCCAAGGTGCTGTACTTTGAGCATGCCCGGACCGGGGCCGAGCTTTTATATATCGCCAACAGCGATACGAACCGCGCCTTCGACCTGACCTTTTTCACCAGGCCGGAGGACAACACGGGACTGCCCCACGTGTTTGAGCACGCGGCGCTGATGGGTTCGGAAAAGTATCCGGACAGCGGGCTGTTTTTCGATCTGCTGTATCAGACCTACAACACCTATATGAACGCGGAGACAGGCCCGGCTTACACCACCTATCCGGTCGCCAGCCTCTCGGAGGAGCAGCTGCTGGCCTATGCGGATTTCTATACGGACAGCTGCCTGCATCCCCGGGTGCTGGAAGACGAGAGCCTTTTCCGCCAGGAGGCCTGGCGCTACCGGCTGGAGGATGCGCAGGCGCCCCTCACCATTGAGGGGACGGTCTATTCGGAGATGCAGGCGGCGTCCAACCTGTATCAGGCCTCCTATTACAACATGCTGCGCACGGCCTTCCCGGGGGCGTCCTGCGGGAATATTTCAGGCGGCGTCCCGGAAGAGATCCCGGAGATGACCTGGCAGGCGCTCAAGGCGTATCACGCGGCGTATTACCATCCCTCCAACTGCATCGCCTATCTCTATGGGAAGTTTGAGGACTATACCGCTTTCCTGAAGCTGCTGGACGGATACTTCTCCGCCTATGAAAAGCGGGAGAGAAGCGCCGATGCGGAGGCGTGGACGCCCTTTGAAGGGCTGCGGCAGGCGGAGTTCTTCTTCCCGGCGGAGGCAGGGACAGACACGGAGGGGGCCTCCGATCTGTATTACGTGTTCCTATGCCCCGGGCTGAAGGAGGATCCCCAGGAGGAGCTGTATCTGAATACGCTGACCGATCTGATGGCGGCCGACGCCTCGCCGGTCTGCCGCAATCTCCAGCAGGCGCTTCCCGCGGCTTTCCTGAGCACGTGGATCTCCATGGGCACGCCGGTGGACGCCATCGTCTTCAACATCTCCGGGATCGACCGGGAGGATGCGACTACGGCGCGGGAAGCGATCGACGCGGGGCTGAGAGAGATCGGGGAGCGGGGATTTTCGGCGGAACTGGTGGACGCCATGTCCGCTTCGCTCAATATGAATATGCGTCTGAGCCGGGAGAACACAGCCCTGGGCGTGAGCCTGCTCACCGGTCAGATGATCCCATACTACGCCGAATCCGGGCGGATCTTCGACAGCCTGGACTATGCCGAGGCGCTGCAGAAGATGGAGGCCTGGAATCGGGAAGGGATCTACAGCCGCGTGACGCGGGACTGGCTGCTGGACTGCGCATCCCGTGTCGTCAGCGTCACCTCTCCGGAGCCGGGCAAGCGGGAAGAGCTGGACGAGGCGGAGGCCGCCCGCCTGGCCGCCGTGAAGGCGAGTATGAGCGAGGAGGAGATATCGGCCCTGGTCGCGGAGACGAACGCGGCGGAGAAAGAAAACGACGCGTCCGCGTACCTCAAGCAGCTGCAGGCGGTTTCCGTTCGTTCTCTCCCCGAGGAGGCGGCAAGCTATGACATCCGGGAGGAGACCGACCGCCTGGGGATCCGCCGGCTGACCGCGGCGGTCGAAGTGGAAGACGTGGGGATGCCGGTGCTGCTGCTTGACGCGGCGGGGATCCGACAGGAGGATCTCCACTGGTTCGTTCTCTACCTCTCCCTTCTGGGAGAGCTGGATACCGGCAGCCATTCCAAAGAGGAGCTGCAGGAGCTGAGCGCCCGGTATCTTTTCGGCGGAGAGTTTCGGCAGTCCCTGATGGATGAATACGGGACGAGGAACTATCATCCTTACCTGCGGGCCGCCTGGCTCAGCAGCGGCGAAGACCTGGAGCGGGGTTATGGGCTTGCCTATGAGCTCCTGTATGAGACCCGGTTCGAGGATACCGAGACGCTGAGCGGGCTCATCGAGCGCAATTGCAGCGGCATGAAAAGCCTGATCACTTACAGCGCCTATGATACCATGATGTATCGCCAGCTGGGGGCGGAGACGCCGCTCTATGCCTATTACAGCTACTGCAACGGGCTGGACTACTATGCGTTTCTGGAGAAGACGGCGGCGCGGATGCAGACGGAGCCGGACGCGGTGGTGAAAAAGCTGGAACAGATCCAGCGGCAGATGAAAAACAGGGCCAACGCGGTCGCGCTCTTTGCCGGCGCGCCGGAGCTGATCGAACAAAACCGAAGCCTGTCGGAGCAGTTTTTCGCGAAACTGGACGACCGGCCGGCGGAGAGCGCGGCCTACGTCTTCGAAAAGCCCGCCATGTGCGAAGCGCTCGTCGTGGATGAGACGGTCCAGTATAACGGCCTGATCGGAAGCTTTGCGGATATGGGCCTGGAGGCCTATACGGCGGATATGGACGCGGTGGCCTCCCTTGTCACGGACCGCTGCCTGATCCCGCAGCTGCGGGAGGAGTACGGCGTATACACGCCCATGCATTGCTATGACAGCTTTGCCGGCGCCTATCTGATCTCCTATCGCGATCCGAATATTGAAGAGACCTTCTCTGTCTACGATCAGCTTTCGACGATGCTGGCCGCGGACAAAGTGGATCAGGAAACGCTGGACGGCTATATCCTGGCCTGCTATTCCGCCTATGCCATGCCGGAAGGAGAATTGAGCGGAGCGATCGCCGCCATCACTTCCCGGCTGTGCGGCGAGCCGGAGGATCTGAAGATCCAATATATGGAAGAGCTGAAATCTCTGACGCCCGCGAGACTGCAGGCCTACGCGGCCGCCTATCGGGAGCTGGCCGAGAACGGGCACCGCTTTACTGTGGGAAGCGAAAGGGCCGTGAGCTCCCATAAAGAAATGTATGACCGCATCCTCCGCCCCTTCAGCATTTGATTTTTTGAACAAAAAAACGGAGAACTGCTCGTTGATACTGGACATTTGCCGAACAGGTCGGTATAATGTTTACAAATGCATTGTAAAATATGGAAAAGCCATATCAATATAAGGAGGTCAGCATGGAAATCAAAACGTTCAGCAAAGGGAAAGTCGTTTTCAAAGAGGGCGACCCGGGCGATTGCATGTATGATGTTTATTCCGGAAAGGTCGGCGTATACGCGGCCTACGGCGAGCCGGAGGAGAAGCTTCTGATGGAGTATTATCCGGATCAGTTCTTTGGGGAAATGGGACTTCTGGAGCATGCGCCCCGCTCGGCTACGGCGGTCGCTATGGAGAACGATACCTCTGCCGCGGTGATCACGGAAGAAAGCTTTGGCGAATTCTTTGAAAAGAATCCGGCCAAAGTGCTGATGGTCATGCAGCAGATGAGCCACAATCTGCGCAGAAGAACCGATGATTTTGTGGAGGTTTGCCGGAAAATCAAGGAGCTTTCTGATAAGGAGGGTGACAAATGAAGATCAAAACGTTCACCAAAGATGATGTTGTTTTTCGCCAGGGCGACGTTTCCAATGTGATGTATGATGTCCTCGCCGGCAGCGTCGGCATCTACACCGGCTACGGTACAGAAAACGAGACCCAGCTGACGGTTTTGAAATCCGGGGACTTTCTCGGTGAGATGGGCATGATCGAAGCCTATCCCCGCAGCGCCACCGCCGTGGCGATGGAGGACGGGACGGAACTGAAAGAGATCGGGATCTCCGAGTTTTCCGACTTCTTCAAGGACCAGCCGGAACGCCTGCTGGCGATCATGAAGCAGCTCAGCCAGCGTCTGCGGGACCGGACAGAGGACTACCAGGCGGCCTGTGTCGTGCTGAAAAATCTGGAAGAGACCGAATCCGAGCCTGAAAAGCGCAGCAAATCGCTGCTGCAGAAGGTCAAGGATTACATCGCGTTTTATAACCGTACGATGAGCACGGCTTATCAGTCCGATTACGGGACGATCGTCCATGATTCTTACTTCTATTATTGGACCCGCCGTTAAAGGCAAATATGGCTTCCGTTCCTGTTGGGACGGAAGCCATATTTGAACGGAGCATAAAATATGGAACGAGATCAAATCATTCAGAGCAGCGTCATCGCCGACATGTCCGAGGGCGTTATGGCCGTCCGCTTTGACGGCGTGATCGAGCTCGCCAACGACGCGGCCCTGGGCATTTTTGAAAAAGAAGAGAAGGGCTTCGTGGGCAGCTCCTTTGTCCGCGCCTTTTTTGACGGCGAGGAGAACGATGAATTCATCCAGTGTGTTCTTGACGCCGTGTATGAGAAAGGCACGCGGCGAGAGAGCTATGTGCCGTATCGCACGGCCCACGGCGTCAAGCAGCTGCGCGTCGTCTCTTCCTGCCTCCATGAGCGGGGGGAGATGATCGGCGTGGTCCTTGTGATCAGCGACATCACGGAATTGACGGAAATGCGGGACGCCGTTCGGGCCATGGAGAGGATCCAGGAGCTCAACCGCAAACTGGAACTGCGAAACCGGGTCCTGCAGGAGACCTTCGGCCGCTACCTTTCGGATGATGTGGTGAAAGAGATCCTGGATTCTCCCAGCGGCTGGAAGCTGGGCGGGCAGCGGCAGACGCTCACGGTGATGATGAGCGACCTGCGGGGCTTTACCGCCCTGTCGGAGCGGATGTCTGCCCAGGACCTCATCGCTATGGTCAACCATTATTTTGGCGAGATGTACGAAGAGATCGAACGCCGCCACGGCACGCTTATTGAATTTTTGGGCGACGGCATGCTGATCGTTTTCGGCGCGCCCGCCTGGAGGGCATCCCACGCCGCGGAAGCCGTGGCGGCAGCCATCGGCATGCAAAAGCGCATGGAACAGGTCAACGCGTGGAACAGGGAACACGGCTATGAGCCTTTGTCCATGGGCATCGGGATCAATACCGATGAGATGATCCTCGGGAATATCGGCTCGGAGAAACGCACCAAATACGGTGTTCTGGGCGCCGCCGTCAATATGGCCGGCCGGATCGAGAGCTATACCACGGCGGGGCAGATCCTGATCTCGCCGAAGACCTTCGCGGCCATAGAGGAAGAACTGGAGGTCCGGCAGACGCTGTCGATCGCTCCCAAGGGCGTGACAGGGGAGATCCAGCTGTCCGATATCACGGGCATAGGGGGCGCGTATGATCTTCGCCTGGACGCGGTGACGGAAAGCCTGCGGTCCCTGGCGGTATCCGCCCCCGTGCGCTTTGCCTGCCTGGAGGGCAAGCATCGAAGTGAGGAACGGCTGGCAGGTGAGATCCTGGCGATCTCATCCCGGGAGGCGCTTTTGAAAACCGACGCGGCGCTGGCCGCGCTGGACAATATCTGCCTGGATATCGGGGGCGAGCTCTATGCAAAGCTCACCCATAAAGAAAAGGAGCTGTGGCGGATCTCCTTCACGGCAAAGCCGACGTGCTTTGGGGACTGGCTCAGCCGCATAAGCGCCGGAGCGGCAGGAGGGGAAAGACATGAGCTCGCCTGATTTTCAGCTGACCGTGTTGGGGACACGGGGCTCTATTGCGATGAGCGGCGCAGACTATGCGGAGTATGGCGGCAGCACGTCCTGCTACATGGTACAGGCGGGGGAGGATACCCTTTTCCTGGATGCGGGGAGCGGGCTGCTCTCCGCGCCGGGATCTTATCCCAAGGCGCCGGTGATTTTGCTGAGCCATCTTCATCTGGATCACGTATTCGGACTTGGCTTGTCCCCCCTGCTTACGCAGAAAGAACAGCAGATCGATCTGTATATTCCTTTCTGTGAAACGGAGGAGACGGCCCGCCGGCAATTGGACCGGATCTATTCGCCGCCCTCCTGGCCGGTGCGCCTGGAGGAATTGGGGGCGGAGCTGCGCCTGCGCACCGTGCCGGCGTGTTTTTCCGTGGGCAAGATCCGGGTAGAGACCATGGCGGGACATCATCCCGGAGGCTGTATGGTCTATAAACTCAGCTGCGCCGGGAAAAGCATCGTCTTTGCCACCGATTATGAGCATGGCGGGGAAAGCGACGCGCGCCTTGCCGCTTTCGCCAAGAACGCGGATCTGCTGCTCTATGACGCCCAGTTCGCTCCGGAGGAATACGAACGGAAAAAGGGCTATGGCCATTCCACGGCGGAAAAGGGCCTGGAGCTCATGGAGCGGAGCCACGCCGGGCAACTGCTTTTGATCCACCATGATTTCAAAAGCACGGATCATATCCTTCGCCAGCGGGAAAAAAAGCTGGGAACAAAACGGGCCTCTTTCGCGAGAGAGGGGCAGACGATCCTATTGTAGAACAAGCATGCGGCAGGGGCCTCCCTGCCGCATGGCTATAATGACTATATGATGGCGAAAAGCCAAAACGCTTTTCGCCGCGCCGCTTTGCGGCGCAGCAAAACAGCCCTGCTGTTTTGCCATATATTCATTGCAATGAGCATCGGGCGAATGATTCAAAGAATCATTCGCTGCCAAACTAGTCGTTTGGCAGCGAAATCAATCGAACCTTCGATTGATTTCGCCATCCGATAATCATTATACTGGACATTTGTTGGACAGTTGATATTACAATTTTTGTGAATTGGAGATGCGCGCACCGAGGCGGGCGCGCCGGGACGAACGGGCGGACAGACAGGATACAGTCATGATACGAAAAAGCATAACCGTAAAGAGCATATCGGGGATCATCCTCCTTTTGGTCGTGTTCACAGGCCTTGTCAGTTTGGCGGGCATGCGGGCGTTCAGTACTGCGGCAAGGACGCAGTATTCGGAGGACGCTTTCCGCATCGCGGACGCAGCGGCAACGGAGATCGACGCCGATCAGATCGACTCCTTCTTTGAGAGCGGAGGAGACTCGGAGGAATACCGCGCGGTCTGGAAGCGGATGGACGAGCTGTGCAACGCCATGGGGGCCACCTTTATCTATGTGATCCGTCCGGATCTCAATGACTTTGACCATATCACCTTCGTTTTTTCCACGGTGAACCATGAGAGCGAGTACTCGCCCTATGAGGTCGGCTATGTCCGCCAAACGACCAATGAGGAATACCGGCAGATCTATCGAAATCTCTATGAGGGCACGTCTGAGCGGGAACTGATTTTTCTGGAAAGCAGAAGCTATTCCAAGGCGGAGCATCATCTGACCGCTTTGCTTCCCCTGAAGGGCGCAAGCGGAGAGACGGAAGCCATCCTCTGCGTGCAGCGTCAGATGAGTTCTCTTGGCCAGGTGCGCCGGATGTTCCTGCGCAGTATCCTTCGCGTACTGATCGCCCTGACGATCATCGTGGGCATCAGCCATGGCATCTACTTGAACCGTGTGCTGATCCGCCCGGTGCGCAGGATCACCGATGAGGCCGCGCGCTTTGCCCGTGAAAACCAGCCGGCGGAGCGGAAGCTCACGCAGGTGATCCGCAATGAGGATGAGATCGGGCTTTTGGCGGCTTCCATCGATCAGATGGAAGAGCGGATCGGGGAATACATAGAAAACATTACCGCGATCACCGCGGAGAAAGAGCGGATCACGGCGGAGCTGGACCTGGCCGGACGGATCCAGGAGGCGATGCTCCCGCACGAATTCCCGCCGTTCCCCGAGCGCAAGGAGTTTGATCTTTACGCCAGCATGACTCCCGCCAAGGAGGTAGGAGGGGATTTCTACGACTATTTTCTGATCGATGAGAACCACCTGTGCCTGGTGATCGCAGACGTGTCGGGCAAGGGCGTACCCGGAGCCCTGTTCATGATGGTCTCTAAGATCATTTTGCAGAGCTGCGCCATGCTGGGCCGCTCCGCCGCCGAGATCCTCACCAAGACCAATGAAGCGCTCTGCTCCAACAACCAGGTGAACATGTTTGTGACCGTCTGGCTGGGGATCCTGGAGCTGTCCACCGGGAAGCTGACGGCCGCCAATGCCGGACATGAGTATCCCGTTTTCAAGCGCCCGGGCGAGTCCTTCGAGCTTATGAAGGACAGGCACGGCCTGGTGATCGGCGGCATGGAGGGCGTGCGGTACAAGGAATATGAATTGCGGCTGCTGCCGGGAACAAAGCTGTTTTTGTATACGGACGGCGTTCCGGAGGCGACGGATCCCGACAATATGATGTTCGGGACCCAGAGGATGCTGGACACGCTGAACCGGATGCCGGAAGCGGACCCGGAGACCCTTCTGCGGGAGGTGCATACGGCGGTGGACCGCTTTGTCCGGGGCGCGGAGCAATTCGACGATCTGACCATGCTCTGTTTGGAATACCGGGGCGCCGGCCCCGAGCAGCCGGCGGAGAGACAAAAGGAGTGAATGACCGTGCGCGGCGAATACAGAAACGATCCGGCGATGGATCCATCGGGTTTTGTCCTGCTTGCGGACTATGTCCCCCATATCGTGCAGGAGATCCGGTATTACTCCACTTACAACTTCATCGGAGAGCGGATCGACGGATACGAAGAGCCGTGCGCCCTTCTCACGGTCGAGGCGGCCAGGGCCCTGAAGGCTGTCAGCAGCGAGCTGATCGTGCAGGGATACCGTCTGAAGGTGTTTGACGCCTACCGGCCGGCCTGCGCGGTAAAGCATTTTGTGCTGTGGGGGATCGAGGATCAGGACATTCGCATGAAGCCGTATTTTTATCCGGAGCTGGAAAAGCAGGAGCTGTTTGCCAAAGGCTATCTCGCCAGGCAATCCAGCCACAGCAGGGGCAGCGCGGTGGACCTGACGCTGCTGGATATGGAGACAGGGAAGGAGCTGGACATGGGAAGCCCCTTCGATCTGTTCAGTGAGCGGTCTCATCCCGACTGCAGGGACATTACCCGGGAGCAGTACGAGAATCGGATGCTGCTGCAGCGTGTGATGCTCCGCAGCGGTTTTCAGCCGATCGACTGCGAATGGTGGCATTTCTCACTGCGGCATGAGCCGTATCCGGATACCTATTTTGAATTTCCTGTGTCGTCCGCTTATCTGAAACGAAGCGGCCGGTGAAACGAATGGGGGAAAAAGAAATGAAGCGGAACTATAAAAACGGAGAGTTGATCTTCCGGCAGGGGGAAACGGCCTCCTGCATGTATGTGATCCAAAGCGGAAAGGTCGGTATCTATCTGAACTACGGAGAATCGCAGCAGACGAAGCTGACGGAGCTTTCCTCCGGGCAGTTCCTGGGAGAAATGGGACTGCTGGATAAGCTGCCCCGCTCCGCGACCGCTGTTTCTCTGAGCGAGGATACCGTGCTGGAAGAGATCGACGAAGAGAACTTTGAGCGCAGCTTTTCGGAAAATCCTGCGAAGATGCTGTCTCTGCTGCAGCAAATGAGCATACGGCTGCGCCGCATTTCCCGGGATTACGCGGACGCCTGCCGCACGGTCAGCGATGTGGTGGAGGCGGAGGCGGCGGGCATAGAGAAGGACGCCGCGCTGAAAAACCGCATTGCCAAGACGCTGGCCGGCTTTGAGGCGTCCCGTCTGGAGGATCTGGAAGAGGGAGGGACTGCAGAATGAATACGATCCGTTTCTCCGCCGGCGACCTTATCTTCCGCGAGGGGGATTTTCAGCTCACGATGTACGACATCCAAAAGGGGAGCGTGGGCGTTTATCTGGATTATGACACAGAGCAGAAAAAGCAGCTTACGGTTTTGCGGGAAAACCAGTTCCTCGGCGAGATGGGATTGGTCGGCTCCGCGCCTCGCTCGGCCACAGCGGTCGCGCTGGAGGACGGGACGGTCCTGAGAGAGATCGGAGAGGATGAATTCTTCGGTTACTTTGAGGACAAGCCGGAACGTCTGCTGCAGATCCTGCGGCAAATGAGCGCGCGGATCCGGGAAAACACGGAGGCATACCAGGAGGTCTGCCGTGCCCTGTTTGAGAAAGAAGCGGCCGAAAAGGCCGGCATAGAAAAAAACGACGCGCTCGATCAGCAGCTGAACGCGATCAGCAAAGCGGCAAAGAAGAGGAAAACGTATTATCCGGGGCTGCGCTCCACTTTCTACGAGTATGTGAAGGAGGATCTTGCGGCATATGAGGGCAGGCGGGAGGTCGTCCGGGCCAATCTGATAGAGCGGCTGGTGGTACGCAGCCTGTCCCCCGAAGACATGCACGCCAATCCGGATGATGAGTTTTGCGATCCCGCTATCGGGCCGAGCGACCGGATCATCAGCGAATACGCCCACCAGCTCTCATGGCTCTACAGGGATAATGAGCCTGTTTTTCCGAGCCCGATCGTGGTTTACAAGCTGGCCTCGGACGGCTATCTGATCCTGAACGGACACCACCGCTGGGCAGCCGCGATCAAATGCGGCCTGAAGAAAGTCCGCGCGGTCATCATGAATCCCCCGAAATGAGCGGCAGAGAGGAGCGCGAGGAGAAGCATGCGCGTATCGTTTGACCTGGATGACGTGCTTTTTGTTTCGCCGGACAGCTATGAGACGGAACCGGCGCCCGGCTTCCCCTTTAACCGGATGTTTCCGGACAGACTGCGGAAGGGTACGCCGGAGTTGATTCACGCGCTGCAGGAGCGCGGATATGAAGTCTGGATCTATACCTCGTCCTATCGGACGGAGACTTATCTGCGCGCTCTGTTCCGGGCATACGGCATCCGCTTCGATTCCATTGTGAACGCCCAGCGGCATCAGATCGAGGTGCAGAGAGACCGTCGGGAGCGGCTGCCCCAGAAGCTGCCGAACTTTTATCGGATCTCGCTGCACGTGGACGATGAAAAGGCCGTGCAGGAGAATGCCCGCCGCTATGGATATCGGACCATGCGCGTCTATGAACCGGATGAGCACTGGGTGGAGAAGGTACTCCGGGAGGCGGACCGTATTTACAGGCTGCAGCAGGAAGAACACGCATAGCAGGGGGGAGCGGCATGGAAGAGAAACTGCAGAAGATCGAGGCCTTGTTTGTCAAATACGGAGCGGTCCCCACGTCGCTGGATGAAGCGAACAGAGTGCGTTTTGGGGATCGGGTGATTTTTGAGAGGAGCGGGTGCTATATCCGCGCCGGCGTTGCCGCCTTCGACGGGCAGCCGTTTTTGACGCTCTCCAGTATCGACCAGCTGAAATTCGCTGAGCTGGGAATGCTGGAGGACGTTGACGCGCTGCCGGTGGATTGCCCGGACGAGCGCCTGGAACAGGCAGTCCGCTACGCGCTCGGCGTAGAGCCCTATCCGGAAGTATATCCATCATGAGTATAAGCTGAGAAAAGAAGGAACGCCATGAAAGAGATCTCGATAAAAGACATACAGAATATCCGGATCGGCCAGGTGGAGAACGCCGCGGCGGGGACCGGGTGCACGGTGCTGATCTGCAGGGACGGCATGCGTGCGGGTCTGGACGTGAGAGGCGGCGGCCCCGCTTCCCGGGAGAGCCAGCTTCTTGATCCCCTTACGGCGGCGCGGGTGATCCACGGGATCGTCCTGGCGGGAGGGAGCGCCTTCGGCCTGGGCGCTGCCGACGGGGTGATGCGTCTGCTTGAGGAACGGGACATCGGCTATGACGTGGGCGTGACGAAAGTCCCGCTGGTGGCCCAGGCGGATCTGTTCGATCTGACGGTGGGCGATCCCTTTGTCAGACCGGAGGCGTCCATGGGCTACGAGGCCGCCGGATTCGCGCTCGACGCGCCGAATTACCGGGACGGCAATTACGGAGCGGGCTGCGGCGCGACGGTCGGGAAAATCACGGGGATGGGCTGCTGCATGAAGACGGGGATGGGCAGCTTCGCCCTGGAGCTGGGAGCTTTGCAGATCGGCGCGGTCGTCGCGCTCAACGCCCTGGGAGACGTGTTCAACTGGCGGAGCGGCGAACAGATCGCCGGCGTGCTGCGCGAGGATCGTTCGGGATTCCGCAGCACGGCGGAGATCATGAAACAGGACGCATCCGTGATCGAAAACCGTTTTACCGGCAACACGACCTTGGCTGTCGTGATCACGAATGCGGCCTTTGAAAAACCGGCGCTGTGCAAGATCGCCGGTATGGGCCATGACGGCTTCGCCCGATCCATAAAGCCCGTACACACGTCTTACGACGGAGACAGCATCTTTGCCGTTTCGGTCGGAGACGTAAAAGCGGATCAGGAGCTGGTGGGGACGCTGGCGGCGGAAGTGATCAGCGAAGCCATCATAAGAGCGGTGGAAAGCGCGGAGAGCGCCTATGGCTTCCCCGCGGCGAGAGATCTTGTATAAGGGCTTTTTCTGTGCCGCTTTTGTGACATTTGCTCTGTTATCCTGTCCTCAGAAACAGAAAAACAAGAAAACGCTTGTAAAGGAGAATGAACATGAGCATCTTATCCAGGATCCAGGGCTTTCACGCCGCGGGCGAGGGCCCGAATGAGGTCAACACAGAGAAATACGGGGTACCGGCCCGCTCGATCTACACGGCCCTTGTTCCCGGAGACCTGCACCAGAAGATCGAAGTCAAGGACGAGCAGGGGCAGACGCTGTATTGGACAAAGTCCTCGGTTTTCACGCTGAAAGGCAAGACGGACATTTTTGACGCGTCCGGCACACAGGTGGCGCACCTGGAGAAAAAACCGGTCAGTCTGCATGAAAAGCATTTTATCACCATGGCGAACGGGCAGAAGTTCACGCTCTCCAACGAATTGCTCCACATCATCAAGGACATCACCAATATCGAGGGCCTGGACTGGAAGATCAAGGGCAATATCATCGGCTTGAATTTCACGCTCTTTGATCAGAATGATGAGCCGGTCGCGGCCATCGGGCAGAAAATGCTCTCCGTGCATGACCGCTTCAGCATCGATCTTTACCAGCCCCATTATGAAAAAACCGTGGTGGCGATCGTGATCCAGCTGCAGAAGATGCTCACGGCCCGCCGGGAGAATAACGAATAAAAAACGATAAAAGAAAAACGAACGGGAGGTATTCATCATGAAAAAAATTACGGTGCTTGTCGTATTGCTTGCCCTCATGCTCAGCCTGAGCGGCTGCGGCGACTCGGTATCGGTCGGCGGGTTCTCGTCCAAGTATTTCAACAGCGACGCCTACGATGCGGCCGTCCAGGAGCTTATGACCCACTTCGACAGTCTCGGCGGCTGCACGCTGAAGAAGATCGGATACGCCGGCGACAAGACTGTGAAGGAGGCGGCGGAGGCCCGCGGCCTTGCCCCCGAGCAGATCATCGTGCTCACATCCACTTTTGAGACAGATGGAAGCAGCCGCGAGGACGGTCTGGAGTCCAACAAGACCTATGAAGACTACCAGTGGATCCTGACGCGGGAAGGTTCCTTCGACCCCTTCTGGGAGATCGTGGAGCAGGGGTGACGGACCGGCTGCGTTTGAAAAAAGGAACGAAAGGACGGGTGCAAAAATGAGCGAAGAGAAAAACATCAAATTAAGCAATGAGCAGTTGAAGGCGGTCACCGGCGGGGACTATGCTCCGGGCGACGGTTATACCATCTACGACCCGCAGGGAAACACAGTTGGGGCCTTCGCTACGCTGGAGGAAGCGCAATTCTTTGCCTCCGGACTTTGCCCCCGCTGCAGGAAACACTTTGACAGCGAAGCGGATCGCCTGGCCCATATGAAAGCCTGGGCCTCCGGTCAAAAGTAAGCGAAAAAACGCAGAGAAAGGAGCATTATGATGAACGAGAACAAAAAAGAACTGACCGGTGAACAACTGAAAACAGTCATCGGCGGCTCGAAAGAGGATAAGGGGAAGGACTATAATATGATGAGATGTCCCCGCTGCGGCGCGCCGAACGAGGTCCCGGCAAAGGACAGCATCACGGTCACCTGCTCCGCCTGCGGGGCACAGTTCCAGACCTGATCGCGGGCTCGGGAAACAGCCGCTTTGCCGAAGAGCGCTTCGCTCCGCCGGCAAAGCGGCGGAGCGGAGAGCGCGCAGACGGACGCGGCAGGCGTTTTTGTAAAAGCGGCGTCCGGTACATAGTCTCACTGACGATCGATTGCAGAGAAAGCGATCCTCAAAAGCATATGGAAAGGAGCGGCATCATGAAAAAGAATATGAAAAAATGGATTTGTCTGTTTGTGAGCGTTCTGATGCTCCTGGTCCTGACGGCCTGCGGCAGCGCGAAAACAGAGCCGGCCGCGCAGCCGGCGGAAAACAGCGCCGCCGAATGGACCCGGGAGGGCTACTTCGCGGACGAAAACGAGAACATCCTCTCCGTCACCTGGATGGAGGATATCGACGAGCCCGGCTGGTACGTGGGCTGCATGCTGGGCGAGGACCTTATCGAGGACTCCTGGGGCGGCACCTTGCCGCAGGAAGGAAACACCCTGCGCGGCACCCTCAATTCTTCCGGCAGCAAAGGCGATCTCAACGTCACCGTATCGGAAGAGGGCGAGGACGGTCTCCTTCTCACGGTCGAAGGAGGGGAGACGTACCATTTCACCTCCATGGGCGATATGACTGCCGACATCATGGTGACGATCAACACGGACGGCTCCGGCATGATCGGCTATGAAGCGGGCGAGACCGCACCGGAGCTCGACCCCGAGTGGCCGTTTCAGTCCGCACAGGTCAATCTGGGCGAGCCCGAGACCTACACCTTTGCCGCGGCGCCCGAGGCGGGCAATCTGTTCGTGAAGTGGACAAAGAACGGCGAGGACTTTTCCGCCGAGCCGGTCATCACCTTGCTGCTGGACGAGAGCGCGGACTTTGTCGCCGTGTTTGAAGAAGACCCGGATTGGCAGAATCCGGTCATGAACTTCATCGGAGAGTATCAGAGCGGACGGGCCCATGCCCTGGTGGAGTGCTTTGGAAACGAGGAGGCCTGGATCACCATTGAATGGGGCGGCAGCGCCCGGGAGCTGGCCCGCTGGGATATCGTGGGCCGGCTGGACACCGATACGCTGACCATTGACTATTCCAACGTCACCAAGTCCATCGTCACCTACGACGACAGCGGAGAGATCGTCAGCCAGGAGCCGGCGTATGAGGACGGCACCGGAAGCATCACCTTCAACGACGACGGGACCTTTACCTGGCACGAGGACCAGTCCGAATACGGGACGGACATGGTGTTTGAGTGGATCCCGGTACAGGAAGGCTGATCTTTCAAATCCATAGGATCAGGGAATCTGCGGTATCCGATGCGCAATGAGGGAGGTATTGTCCATGAAGCACAATATTTTGCGAGTTCTCGTCACGCTGCTGTCCCTTTCGCTGCTCTGCCTCTGCGCGGGATGCGGACAACAGAAGCAGCCGGCAAGAGACAGCCGGGAGATCCTGGAAGAGATGATCGTGGATTACGGCAGCTACGGCGAAGAGGCGGAGACGCGGATCGGCGAGCTCATGGAAGAACTCTCCGCGGCAGACGCCGAAGCCGCTCTTCGGTGGGAGAAGATCATGGACCTCTGGCGTTCCTGCAACTCCGACCTGCCGATCCACTACGATGTTCTGCCGGACGGTTTGCCGGAAACGGATGAATTGGCCATCGCGGCGCTGGGCTTTCAGCTGGAGCCCGACGGGACCATGCGCCGGGAGCTGATCGAGCGGCTGAAGGTCGTTTTAAACAGTGCGGAGAAATACCCGCACGCGCTCGTCATCTGCACAGGAGGCGGAACGGCATCCGAAAACAAAGGAGTAAGCGAAGCCGGGAAAATGGCCGAGTGGCTGATCGAAAACGGCCTCTCTCCTGACCGCGTGATCGTGGAGGATCAGTCTCTCACCACGGCCCAGAACGCGATCTGTTCCTTTGATATCCTGGAAGCGAACTACCCCCAGGTGAAGAAGCTGGCCATCGTTTCCAGCGATTATCACATCGCCACCGGGACGCTGCTCTTTGAGGCCGAGTCGATCCTCCGACAGGATAAGGCGGGGGATGGCCGGATCCAGGTCGTCTCCAACGCAGCGTGGAAGGCGCCCTCCGGCAGCCTGTCCAGCATGTTCCAGGCGGGGGCGCTCATTGAACTGTCCGGCGATGTGGATACGGCCTTTGATATTTACTATGAGACCTATGATATCCACGAGCTGCCGCCGCTGCATTGAACCGCCGCCGGCCTTGTTCCGCAACAAAATAAGCTGAAAGCAGGCACTGTTTCAGTGCCTGCTTTCATTTTGCCGGATGCGGCTTTGCCTCTCCGCAGCCCATGCCGCGGGGCCAACGGTTTTGCGTTTTCGTCGGCGCCGGGGAGGTCACTTGAGGAGCTTGGGGATGATACCGTACTTTTTCATCCGGCGGTACAGGGTCGCCCGGCTGATCCCCAGCCGCTCGGCGGCGGCGTCCACGTTCCCGCCGCAGATCGTGAGGGCCGCGACGATCGCCCCTTCTCCCGCGTCCTGGGGGATCGACAGCGTATCGCCCAGGCTGCTGCTGGGACGCTCCAGCACCAGCTGCAGGCTTTCACTGGTCAGGATCGGGCCCGGATCGCTGTAATAGGCGCGGGCGATGCTGTTCTGCAGCTCCCGCACGTTGCCGGGCCAGTCATAGGCCTGCAGGCCCTCCACGAACTCCCGGGTCATCGTTTTGGGCGCTTCCGGATTGTTCGCGTTCAGTTCCTGCAGATATCGCTCGGCAAAGAGCAGGATATCCTCCGGGCGGGAGCGCAGCGGCAGGATCTCCAGGGTGAGCGGGCTCAGCCGGTAGTAGAGATCCTTCCGGAACATGCCCCGCTCGGCCATACGCGCCAGATCCTGGCTGCTGGCCGCGATGATCCGGATGTCCAGCTTGATGGGATTGTTGCTGCCCAGGCGCTGGATGGTATGGGTTTCCACCGCCTGCAGGAGCTTGATCTGCATATCCAGCGGGATGGCGGACACCGCGTCCAGGAACAGGGTCC
>JAFUES010000069.1 GCA_017470325.1 Oscillospiraceae bacterium | reverse complement strand
TGCCTGCCGTACCAGAAATGTCCACCGCTTGGGGTTTGCCTTTCTTCTATCCGTTCATGGCTGGAAATTGTGTCCATTTGCCAGGAACGGGTTGCTGGGCCTTACCAAAGCAGGTGTCCATTCTCTGGGGTACAGTTTAAGGAGCATCAGCAGGAACAGCAGGATAAGCAGTATAACCCAGAAGGGAATTATTATTATAATAATTATTATCCCGCGCGTGCGCGCGCGTGCGCGCGCGAGGGAGCAGCAAAAACCGCTGTGTTTTCTGCCCCGACGATGGACGACCTTCAGGAGGACCAGGGCAGACAGCTTCCGCCCAGGGAAGTCATGGAGCAGATCGCTGACGCCTATCGGATGAACATAAACAAGATGATCAGCAAGGCCGCTGCCGGGATCATCGAGCGAGCGTTGGCAGCCGGCATGGAACCGGCCACGGTGATCCTCGCCATCGAGGAGACCGGCATGGCCAGCAAGCCGAGCCCGTATTACCTTTCGGCGGTATTGCGCAACTGGGCAGAAAATGGCGTCGTGGTATCCAGGGCGCGAGACATCGGCGTAAAGACCACCGAAGCACGGCCTTGGTGGATGTGAGGAGGTGACCAGGCATGACAAGGCAAGAAATACAGGGTACCTTGAAGGCCATGCAAATCATCATGCATCTGCAGGGGCATTTGCAGGATATGGCCGGAAATGAAAAGGGCAAAATTCAGGAAATGCTGAAGTGCGCAGATGAATCCTTGAGCCTGGCCGTGCAGGCTATGAACAGTGCCGTGGTTATTGAGCTTATGGACGGAGGTGACCAGGCATGAACAAGGACCGCCGTAAACGTCTGGCCACGATCATCAAAGAGGCCGGACAGCTGATGGAGCAGCTTGAGCAGCTCAAGGAGGCCGAGGAACAGGCCATGGACAACACCTCCGAGGGATTGCAGGGCACCGAACGCTATGAGCAGATGGAGCAGGCCGCCGAGACACTTGACGTAGCCGTCTACAGCCTGGAAGAAATCATAAACAGTTTGGAGGAGATAGCATGACCGTAAGAGCGATATGCGAGATGGCGGAAAGAAGCCTGAACACCCTTGCCGACATGATGGCCAATAAGGCCCGGGAGATCTTCCGGACAGACAGCGAGACGGCCCGCGAGCTGACGATCACGGCGACCGCGCTTCGGCACATGGCCAAGCAGATACCTACCATCGGAGGTGGCCGGCAGTGATCGTGCCCATTGTTGAGTTCCAGGGCGACGAGCCGAGGGAGAGCCTCGACCTGGCAAAGGTGTCCTTGCTCACTGCCTCTCAGCTGCTGGGCGACGCCTTGAAGATCGAGATGGATCCAGAAGTCAGGGACCAGGTGACGGATATCCTGGACAAGGTAGATAACTGCATCGAGGCGCTGAGAGACGTCGACCTGTAGCGGGGTGAATGACCCGCTTCCCCCACCCTCGCCGGGTGGGGGTTTTTCTCATTCAGCGGGCATTTTCGGAGAAAAGTGCGCAAAATACCGCGCTAAATCGTCCTTTTCCCCGTGTTCGATTGCAGATTGTGTCCGGGATATGATATAATTTGGTCGGTGGCTTGATCATCGGTTATGCTTGCCCACGCATGGGATTCCTCCTGCTGATGATCGAGCCACTTCGACAAGGAGGGATAAACAATGACGGTTTGCGCAGTATGCGGGCGGGTGATCGGCGGCAACGAAAACGTATCTGTAATACGGCATGTGCACCTGGTAGACGGCAGATCGGGCTGGATCGCCATGCACGTCCGCTGCGCCGGCTCGCCGATCCCTTCAGCTGCGGCCAGGGCAAAGCTCATGCCGCCAGGGAAGCCGATGCAGCTGCCGATGCTGGAGGTGAAAGCCGATGGGCATGGAATGGCATAACCGAAAACGGTCAACGAACGGACGATTTGCCAGGCGAAACGAGGCTATGATCAAAGCGGGAGAACCGGATATGGTACAGCTGCATATTCGGCTGCCGAAGAGCCTGTCAATACGGCTGCGGACCATGGCCATTGCAGAGCGGATGGAGATTGCGCAGCTCTGTGCCGATGCTATCGAGGTATACATAGAGGACTGGGAGGTTGAGAGGGAGAGCGCAAAAGGATAACCAGCGGAGGACCAGTGGAGGACCAACGGGGAAAAAAGAACGGCGCGCGCCAGCGCGCCGTTTCGGCCCCTGTGGGGCCGAAACGATACCCGGGCCGAGGGATCCCCCGCACCGAGGCGCGAAAAACGGCCCAGAGGGGCCGCTGAATGCATTCTTCGCCAACCGGTTCCCCGGTCTCCCCCTTCCCCTTCCGCGTCTGGGCCATTGCATCCGGTGGCCGACTGAGCCGTGTCGAAGGCGGACAGCCGGCGACGGAACCCGGGCAGAGGCGCGGCAGCCGGTCCCCGGGACGACGCTACACGAACAAACACAGGGCCGGGGGCCGGGGGCGGCGGAGAGGCGCGTTGGCG
>JAFUES010000068.1 GCA_017470325.1 Oscillospiraceae bacterium | reverse complement strand
TTCTCATCATAATAGATACCGCCGGGGGCGCCCTCGCCGCCGTCTCCGCAGGAGTATGTGACCGGCCCGGAGATCTGCACCGTGACTGTCAGGATTTTTCCACCGGAGCCGCCTTGACCGGGCTTGCCTCCCGGCCCGCCTTCGCCGCCGGTGCTGCCCCTGCGGTCGCCAGCCTTGCCGCTCTGCCCGTCTTCGCCGCCCTGGCCGCCTTGCCCGCCGCCGACCAAGATAGCCTGTACCTCTGTCACACCGTCCGGCGGCGTCCATGTGCCGGACCCCTCCAGTATGATGACGGAGCTGTAGTTGTTGCCCTGGTTAATGGGCGTATACCCGGTTATCAGCTCGCAGTCCGCTTTGATGATGCTGCTCATGGTCAACTGCATGTTGGACAAAAACGCCGTGACCGCCTCATTGTATGGGCTCATAAACCGGTATTTGCTGCCGCAGCGCTCGCCATCGTACACAATGGCATTGCGCACCGTCTTGCGGCTGGAATAGTAGGACAGCAGCCGCTGGGCCACGTTGTTGCTGTTGAGCGGCGATACCAGCGTGGCGTCCGTGACCCGCTTGACATTGGGCTCGATCTCGCCGGAGCTGCTGGCATATTTGGCAATGACATGGGTGGTGTGGGTGTACTTTTTTGCGGTCAGGGTGCCCGTTCCGCTGACAATGGCATAATTGACGCCGCTTTCGTGGACCGTCAATCCGGCGGATGCCGTCAAATCGTACACCGGCGCGTCCTGGAACGTCACCAGAAGCCGGTCCGCTGCGGCGCTACCGGTGTTGTCGTAGACCGTAACCGCTTCATCTTCATCCAGCCGTAAAAACGTGTGCTCTGTCACCTCGACACTGGTAGCGGGGATCTGATACGACACGCTGCCGCCGTCATAAATGCGGCTTGCCGGCACAGTCTCCGGGGTTATATCTTCCAGGTAGGCAAGTTTTACATTGCCGCTGTCGTCCTTGGTAAGTACCGCGCCATAGGCAAACAGCAGCTGGTGCAAATTGTCCCGCGCCGTCGCATAGGGCAGCCAGCCAAACACCAAAGCATCCGCGATATTATCAGATACGGTATAAGGAAAGCTTGTCCCGATCAGCCCATTAATAACGGTCGAAAACGCCTGCCCCGTGTAAATGCCGCCGGTATGATATTTTCGCGCCAGCAGCCCTACCTGGGACATGGTAGTAAGCGTGTAAGAGGTCCTCCCATTGCGTCTTACGCTCTCCACATAGTTTTTCGCCAGCAGCGCGCCGTCCTGATAAATAATCGCCATGGTGCCGTAGGGCAGTTCTTGAAGGGCGCGGCTCTCCTCCTGCGTCGCATTGGTGCCATACAGATAGCCGTCCGCCGTGCGGTAGCCGCCGCTGTAGTCCTTTGGGGCAAAGATTTGGGCAATATCGCTGCCAAACCGCACCGTAATGTCGATTTGGTCCACGGACAGCTCATCCCCCACCACATCCACGGCAAAAACACCGCCCATGGACACGATGCTGCCATCATCGTAGGAAAAGGTATATGTCGGGTTGCCCTCCTCCCCGATCTGCACCTCATATCGCGCTGCCATACCGTTATCTCCTCTGCGGCTCCATGGCGACGAAGTTAAAGGATAGGCTCCCCCAGCGGTTCGAGCTGGGCATCATAATGTCCAGCTCGTCAGACCCCTGCGACACATAGGCCCGAAAGGTCAGTGTCCGCTGCGCGTAGGGCACCACGATCCGGTGCGAATCCACCGGAGCCGTGATGGCCTCATAAAAGGCGTCATACTCGCCGGAGTAGTTGTCATCCGCCTCAATGCTCATGGAGTAGTTGTAGTACGTGCCGATGATGTCCCGCCGCATCTCGCCGGACATCATCCGTTCCGCGTTCGGGCCGTCGAGCACGCTGAAATTACGCTTGATGCTGGTCACATGGATATGGGGGTAAGTGGTGTCGTCCAGTGTGATCGGATAGCTTATCATACGTTCCCTCCATTGACCAAACTGGCGCCCACGCGGGCAGACTCAGCCCGCCCGTACTGGTGGACCAACCTCCCGAAGGTCAGCCCGTCTACTGCCAAAACTTTGCCGTCCTGGATGGCCCGCAGGATTTGGCGCAAAATCTCGCCATAG
>JAFUES010000026.1 GCA_017470325.1 Oscillospiraceae bacterium | reverse complement strand
GTCGCCGTCATAGGCAAAGCCGATGTCCAGGCCGTTGTCGACCACGAACTTCTGCAGATGCTCGATGTGGGTGCTGCCGCAGTCGGTGTTGATGTTGTAGCCGTCGGGGTGGTCGTTCATCACATAGGTCTTGGCGCCCAGAGCCTCGAATACGCCGTTGGCGATCTGCCAGGCGGCGCCGTTGGCCACGTCCAGGCCCACCTTCAAGCCCTTGAAGCTGTACTTTGACAGGGAAATCAGGAAGCCGATATAGCGGTTGCGGCCGGCGACATAGTCCACGGTGCGGCCGATAGCGTCCCGCTCGGAGACGGGGATCTCCAGCTTGCCGTCGATGTAGTCTTCCACCTTGAGGATGGTCTCCTCGTCCATCTTTTCCCCATTGCCGTTCAAGAGCTTGATGCCGTTGTCGTAGTAGGGGTTGTGGGAGGCGGAGATCATGATGCCGCAGTCGAAATCATCCACGCGGGTGATGTAGGCGACGGAGGGGGTGGTGGTGACGTGCATGATATAGGCGTCGGCGCCGCTGGCCATCAGGCCCGTGCACAGGGCGTACTCAAACATGTAGCTGGAACGGCGGGTGTCCTTGCCGATGACGACCTTCGCCTTCTTGCCGACCCGGGCGCCATAGTACCAGCCCAGGAAGCGGCCGATCTTGATGGCGTGCTCAAAGGTCAGATCCTTGTTGGCTTCACCGCGGAAGCCGTCAGTACCGAAATATTTGCCCATCTTACAGTCTCTCTTTCTTCTCGATATCCAGGAAATACTTGTAGGTGTCCACGGTCAGCTCGCCGCAGGCGTCCTCGTCGCAGGCGATGATGGCGCCGTTGTGCATCTGCAGCGCGGAGCAGGTCCACTTCTGGCTGACGCCGCCTTCCACTGTGGCGGCCAGGGCGCGGGCCTTGTTGTGGCCGTTGATGAGGATCAGGACCTCCTTGGAATCGGTGACCGTGCCGACGCCCACGGAGAGCGCCTGGGAGGGCACCTTCTCGGGATCGTTGCCGAAGAAGCGGGAGTTGACGATGCGGGTGTCCGTGGTCAGGTTCCGCACGCCGGTACGGGAGGCGAGGGAGGTGTAGGGCTCGTTGAAGGCAATGTGGCCGTCCACGCCTATGCCGCCCATGAACAGGTCGATGCCGCCGTAGGAGGCGATCTTCTCCTCATAGCGGGCACACTCTCCTTCGGGATCCTCGGTCATGCCGTTGAGGATGTTGATGTTCTCCGGCTTCATGTCCACCAGATGATCAAAGAAATTGTCATGCATGAAGTACCAGTAGCTCTGATCATGCTCATGGGGCAGGCCCAGGTACTCGTCCATGTTGAAGGTGACCACATTGGCAAAGGAAAGCTCACCGGCCTGGTTCATCCGGGCCAGCTCCTTATAGACGCCGATGGGGGAGGAGCCGGTGGGAAGGCCCAGCACAAAGGGGCGCGCCTCCTTGTGAGCCTTGATCTTTGCGGCGATGTAACGGGCGGCCCAAAGACTCATCTTCTCATAGTTTTCTTGAATAACGACTCTCATAAAAATACTCCTGTTTTGTTTTCATAAAGTAACTCCCGGACCGACCGGCAGCGCGCGGCCGCAGCCATCCTCCACAGGATCAGGCTTGTTATGTCCGGAAAACGCACGGCGGGAGAACCTCTGTTACAGTTTTGATTCTGCTTTTTGCTTTCTCCCTTTCGACCCGCGCCGGCCGTGGCAGCATCCGCCGAGTCTTTCGATAACTGCCATCCCTCGTCACCCTGTTACGGGCCTGGCGCTAAAACAGCCTCCGCTTGTCCCTCCTTGGCGTGGAGACCATCCTTTATCTTGGGGTGTGCGAACACCTGACTAACTATATATTATATCAAAAAGATCTTCAGCTTTAAAGTAGGGAATGAAAAAAATTATACATTTTCTGGAGTTTTTTCCTGCAGGTAGAGCGCAAAGACCTTTTGGCCGTAGGCGGTGACGTGCCGCACATTGGCGTTGTAGCGGGTGAAGGTCAGCTGCAGCTGCTCGGGGGAGAAGGATTTGAAATCGCGGCGCCCGGTCATTTCCTCCGCCGCGGAGAGCAGATTCAGCGCGGAGAGCAGGATGTTCGCCTCCGGATCCCGGTGGAGCCGGTACCACATCCACTGCAGGTCCTCGTCCCGATCCGGCCGCAGGGGCCGCTCCTCGGAGAGCCCCAACCAGTCATAGGCGGGCAGGCCCCGGCCCGCGGCAAAGTTCAGCGCCCGGATGGCCACATAGGCGAAGATCTGCCCACAGCCGGTGGAGCTGTCTTTTTTGCCCAGGGCGCCCCGCAGGAGCCGCGGCGTCCTGCCGCCCCGCAGCCGCCAGCGCAGCCAGTAAAAGCGCACGGCCAGATCCGCCACGGGATCCATCAGGTCGATATCGCCCATCTCCTGCATGAGCACGGCCCGGATGCAGGCGGCGGGCACACCGCTGCGCCCTGCCGCCAGATCGATCGGATGGGCCAGACGCGCAAGGCGCCTTTGTACGGATCTTCTGCTGTACAGTTTCAGCATGACTGCCTCCCGGAAAAAGGATCCTTTCATGGACAAGGAACATGAGGCCCTCATTTTTCGTCATAAAAGCGGCGCCTGGCGGGGCCTTTCTTCGCCATGCGCTGCCGCGGTGACTGCTCTTCCAGTATAACACAAAGCCCTGTCAATTGGGAGGGAAAATATGGATTTCATATCGAAAGACAGGAGATAGTTCAAAAACTTGTTATTTATTGTCGCCAATTGTTATTGAAATGAATCAAACGCCGTGGTATAATAAACTGCTATTTTATAGGTAAAATGTACGCATTATGCTTTTCGTTTGATCGGCCTGTAGAAATACCCTGTTTTGCCGCTGCTGTTGACGCTTTTGTAGATGCTGCGGATGGTATACTCACCGCAGGATGGAAGCACAGCGCTTTTCTTGGGGAAACGTCTCAGGGGCCCCGGTCAAGACCGTGCTGTGATGGGAGTTGTGTCTCAACCGCTCCGGGCCGGAGGGCCGATCACAGGGGAGAAGAGCAGCGCTGGGTAAAGATCATATACTAATATATACATGGATTTAAAGCGTATCGCAAATCTCGGTCAGGAGGTATGACCATGAAAAAAGATTCTCAAAAAGGATCGGCTCGTTTCTGCTGGCGCTGATCATGTGCCTGAGCATGTTCCCGGCCTCCGCGTTTGCCGCGGCGGACGAGGGCGTGCCCCCTGCTGCCATAGAGGCCAAAGCGGAGCCCGAGAAGGCTGCGGCGGAACCGGCAGCGGCAGAACAAGCCGTCGCGGAAGCGGCGCAGCAGCCAAAGGCCGAAGAGCCTAAAGCCGAAGAGCCCAAGGCCGAGGAACCCAAGGCCGAGGAACCCAAAGCCGAGGAACCCAAAGCCGAGGAACCCAAGGCTGAGGAGCCCAAGGCTGAGGAGCCCAAGGCCGAGGAACCCAAGGCCGAGGAGCCCAAGGCCGAAGAACCCAAGGCCGAGGAACCCAAGGCCGAGGAGCCCAAGGCCGAGGAGCCCAAAGCCAAGGAGCCCAAGGCCGAGGAGCCTAAGACCGAGAAGCCCAAGACCGAGGAAAAGTGGATCACCATCCGCTACATAGCCGGTGAAGGCGGCACGGTCTCTGCTGCGGGTAATTATAAAGTCCTGGAAGCGGCTGAACAGATCAATGTTCAGGCGCCGAATGCTGCTGCCCTCGGGGCGACGGCGGAAGCAAACGAAGGATATCACTTCGTGTACTGGACGACGGATGCCGGGGCGATCGTTTCCGGAGAACTCCGTTTTGTGCCGGGCGTGAGCGCGGCAAGCGACAGCATGACCTTCAGGGCGAACTTTGCTGTTGACCAGGAGCCCGGCGAGACCCAGGAGCCCGGCGAGACCCAGGAGCCCGGCGAGACCCGGGAGCCCGGCGAGACCCAGGAGCCCGGCGAGACCCAGGAGCCCGGCGAGACCCGGGAGCCCGGCGAGACTCAGGAGCCCGGCGAGACTCAGGAGCCCGGCGAGACTCAGGAGCCCGGCGAGACCCAGAAGCCTGAAGAGCCCCGGGAGGATCCGAACGGACGGTATATTACGATCCGCTACGGCGCGGCCGAGCACGGCACTGTTTCCCTTGACAAAGAGCGCGTCAATGTGAGAGCGGACGTGATCACCGCCCAGGGCGCGACGGCGATCCCCGACGAGGGCTATACGTTCCGGCGCTGGCTGTACTATGGCGGCGGCGTAGCCTCGGAGGAGGCGGCCTTTGTTCCCAAGCTCAGCATGGCCAGCAATGACCTGCGGTTCGTGGCCGAGTTTGAAAAGGCGCCGGACCTTGTCACGATCACTTATATTGCGGGAGAGAACGGCACGGTTTCCCTTGACCGGGAGACTGTGGACCTCTTCTCCGAAGACTATACGGTCGCAGGTGCGGAGGCTGTGCCTGCGGAAGGCTATGTGTTTGTAAACTGGACCGATGCCGAGGGCAACGAGATCAGCACCGACCCGGTGCTTGTCCCGGAGCTGGACAGCGATTCCGTTGACGCGGTTTATACCGCGAACTTCGCCGCGATAAGCGCAAAATTTGGGCTTGCCGCCAAGAAGGTACCCGCGCTCGCCGCCAAAGCGGCAGCGACGGAGCTCACCATCACCTACGCTGCCGGGGAAGGCGGCACGGTGAGCCCGGAGAGCGAGACCGTGGATCTCACCGTCGACGAGCCCGCTGCCCAGGGCTCTGCCGCCGAGGCTGAGGAAGGCTACGTGTTTGTAAACTGGACCGATGCGGGTGATAATGAAGTAAGCACGGAGGCAAACTTCGCGCCGGAGGTCACCGCCGACAGCACAGACATGGCGTTCACCGCCAACTTCCGCGAGCTTGCGACCTATACCGTCTCTTTTGCGGCGGCGCAGGGGACTGCCCCCGCTGCCATCACCGTAACCGAGGGGGAGGCCATCGGTACGCTGCCGGAGTTTTCCGTTGAGGGCTACCGCTTCGACGGCTGGTACAACGGCGAAACCCTCTACGACGGCACGGAGATCCCGACCGGCAATCTGACCCTGACGGCGAAGCTCACCAAGGTATGGACCGTCACCTTCTATAACCGTGACGCGGAAGTGCTTACCACGCTGACCGTGGAAGACAACACCGCCATCGGCGACCTGCTGCCCGACGCGATCCCCCGCGAGGACTATCATGCCGCATGGGCCATCGGCGAGATCATAAGCGGCGGCCAGGGCAATGAAACCCAGGTCACCGGCGGCGTGGTCACCGCCGAGACGGTCGTGACCGAGGATATGACCGTTGTTCCCAAATATAACAAGGTCACCTATACGGTCACCTTCTATCAGGAGGATAAGACGACCCAGGTCGACGCCAAGACCGTCGATGTGGATACCAGCTACTGCCTGAATGACATTCCCGCTGTCCCCGAGAAGGAAGGCTACAGCGGCAGGTGGGTCTATGCCGGCGGCGATTTTGACAACAGCGTCGCCGTCTCGGAGGACACCAGCGTCTGGGCCGAGTACGACCAGAACGTGTTCACCGTCACCTTTAAGGTGGGCGTGGACACTTACGCCACGGATACCTATTATATAAACGATACTCTGACGCTGCCCACCGAGCCTGTGATCGAAGGCAGAGAGTTCCAGGGCTGGTACGTGGGCGAGACCGAGTATGTGGGCGGCGAATCCGTCACTTCTGACTTGACGCTCGAGGCGAGCTTCACCGATATGCTCTTCGTTCGCTTCGTGATCGATAAAGGCGGAGAAGAGGCGGAGGTCCTCTCCCAGTATTTCCGCAATTCGGGCGAGGCCATCGGCGCCATGCCTCAGGATCCCTTCGTAGCCGGCAAGATTTTTGAGAAGTGGGTGATCCAGGGCACGGACACCGAAGTGGACGCCGATACGGTCATCACCGAGAACCTGATCGTGGAGGCCGTGTTCCGCTCGATCGACGTCTATAACATCACCGCCGAGTATTATTATTTGGGGAATAACGGCGAAGTGATCTTCAATACCGACCTGCTGCAGGTGGAGGCCGGCGAACTGCCCTATCCCATCACTGCGCCTGTCAGCACCCGGACGGATCCCAACGAGGTCCCCGGCGCTCCCCTCTACTACCCCGAGACCCCCACGATCACGGTGACCGCGGCTCATTTTGACACGAACAGAGAAGCCACTGTCCGGTTCAAGTACGTGCCCTACACGGCCATATACGACTTCGTCTACCTGCTCGAGGATCTGGACGGAGACGGCTACACCGAGATCGAGCGGACAGTGGACGTGGAGGGCGTGCTGAACAGCTATGTGACCCCCACGGTCAAGTCCTATGATTATGCCAACATGGAGCTGGCCGAGGGCGCCATCATCGAAACCTCCGGCTTGAACGGCCAGCCCAAGCAGGAGCTGAACGTCTACTACACCCGGAAGAACTATACCCTCTCCTATGACACCACCGGCGGAAGCTACGTGGCCGGCGGCACCTACGCCTACGGCAGCGACGTGGCTGTGTCCACCGAGGTGCCTACCCGCACAGGCTATACCTTCCGGGGCTGGTATCTGGACGAGGGTCTGACCCGGCAGGCGGGCAGCACCGTCACCATCGAGGGCAACACCACCCTCTATGCCAAGTGGGAAGGCGATACGGTGGATTACACCATCCTCTACATGAAGGAAGTGTATAACAACGCCACCGGAACGACCTCCTATGTGTACGAGTACAGCCGCACAGGCCGTGCCCAGGTGGGAACGACTGTATACGCGGCCTCCGCCCAGCCCTATACCCTTAACGGTTATGAGAAGCTCACCGGAGCCGGCAGCATCAACGGCACCGCCACCGCCGCCGGCACGGGCGAGGACTCTGCGGTGGTCATCCAGGCCGACGGCAGCGCCACGCTGAAGGTCTACTACAGCCTGATCCGGTATACATTTGTTTTCAATATCAACAACAGCTACGGTAAGATCACGATCGGCGGACAGGACTACACTGGGACCAGTTATTCAATCGAGAATATTGTTCTGGGACAGGATATGTCATCCGTGTGGCCCGCTTCGTCTACGGAAATCTATGATACGAGAAACGGAAACGACAAACAGTACTTTAACGGTTGGGGCGACAACTATCATAGCTGGGGACAAATCACAAAGCTTGGCGCGATTGACTATGAGTACTTTGAAGGTGCCAACAATAACCACCAGGTGACCTGGACGGCCAGGTGGTCGAATAATACGCAGAACCGAAACGCGGAATACTGGTTGCAGCAACCTGACGGCACCTGGGCTATAGCCGATGAGTATACCCAGATCGGCTTGAATACAAGTGGCTTGGATCCCAAAGAAATCAGCGGCTATACCAAGCACAACGGCGATGGATCGGCGCCCCAGGGTTATACCGGCTCCGGCAATACCACTGTGACAGAGCAGGTGTGGAGAGATGCATATGATGATACTTACACCTTCAATGGGCCGGGAAGTGGCTATGGTAGTTATAATGTCGGCGATACTTTTGAGGTCAATGGTCATACTTATGAAATCACCAAAAAGACTAAACGCAACGGCAATCACGTATACAATACCCATAGCTATACTGCTGAATGCCATGAAGAAGCTGGTTACTATCCGGTAACAAGCACGATATACACCTACCGCTTCTACTACGACCGGGCCCAGTACGATATCATCAAGCACAATCCTTACAACGGTAACGGCACGGTTGATGGAACCGTATTCTTTGAAGCAGACATCACCGGCTATAACACCCAGCCCACACGGCCCGCGGGGGTGGACAACGACTACAGCTGGGGCGGCTGGTACGCGGACGTCGGTCTTGGCACACCATACACATTCTCCACCATGCCCGGCTACCACCTGCATCTCTACGCCAAGTGGGTGGCTCCCAGCTACACCGTGAGCTTTGTGGACGGAGAAGCGACCTCCACCAAACTCTATGACGATCAGACCGTAGAAAAGTACAAGAAGGTCGCCAGCCCCGGTACGCCCACCAAGACGGGTTACACCTTTGACGGCTGGTACACCACCGCCGACGGCGACACCCTCTACGATTGGAACAACCCGATCACGGCGGACACCACCGTTTACGCCCACTGGATCCGGAAGAACCTGACCTACACCGTAAAATATGTGGATGAAGCAGGCAATCCCGTAGCCTCGGACAAAACGGTCACCAATCCCAATTATGTGGTGGAGCAGAACATCACCGAGTATGCCATTGCCGTGGCCGGTTATCGGCCCAACACCAGCAGCCAGACCCTGAGCCTGAGCGAGACCGACAGTGAGAACGTGCTCACCTTCGTCTACAGCGCCAAGGTGGAAACCACCAGCTACACCGTCCGGTACATCCTGGATCCGGCGGAGTACCCCGGCGATATCGCCGTGGCGGCGGAGAAGACCGTGTCGAATGTTCCCGGCGATACCGCCTCCCGGATCGAGTCCGCGGCGGCCGTGGATTACGAGACGCTCCTTGCCGCCCATCCCGAGCTGGAAAATCTGGAGTTCTACGCCGACGCGGTGGAGAAGACCCTGGTCCTGACCGCGAACCCGGCTGAGAACGTTCTGACCTTCTACTATTCCAGCTTCAAGAACGCCACAGTCACCGTCAACTTTGTGGATATGGACGGCAACGCCATCCCCGGCATGACCGCGGATACCCAGATCCTCAAGGTCGGCAAGACCTTTACCCTCAGCCGTACCCCCATCGCCGGATGGGAACTGAACAAGGCTGTGGAGGGGACCGCTTATAACGGGACTGCTGCGGGCACCGACTATAAGATCACCCAGGCGGTTACCGAAGACGGTCTGACCTTTACCCTGTTCTACCAGAAGAAGCTGACGGTCACTGCGGTCAGCAAGACCAAGCAGTATGACACGACCGCCCTCACCCTGGGCAGTACCTTAGCGCAGCAGGTAACTTATGACGGCCTGCTGGAGGGCCATACCCTCAGCGCGGTCACGCTGAATTATACCAACACGGACAACGACACCAACGATGGCCGCATCAATGCGGGCATCGCCACCGTGAGGCCGAGCGCTGCCGTGATCGGCGGCGCGAGCGACAACTATTACAGCGTCCGCTACATCAGCGGCACACTGGAAGTGACGAAGATCAACGTCACCGTCCGCATTGAGCCGGACCGCTGGGTCGGCAACATCTATAACGGCACAGCGTATAAGGCCGGCTTTACCAATGGCAGCAAGGAGATCGATGATTACCTCATGATCTCCCACGATGGCTATAAGACGACCTATCGGGATACCATTTGGAACGCGGTATTGTCGGAGGCTGCTTTTGATGACGCCGCGGCTGGATTCCATCGTTATGGACTGGCGAAGACAGACGTCTGCGACGAGACCTACACCATCGGATATACCCAGGCGGAGCTGCCTGCGGATCCCAACTACAGCGTCAGCCTCTATGTCCGTGCCGGCCGCCTGCAGATCCTGCCCAAGCCGGTCACCATCACCACCGGCGGCGGCGAGAAGGCCTATGACGGCACTCCGCTGACCAACAGCACGGCGTCGATCACCGGCCTGGTCGATGGCGAGACCGCCACGGTCACGGCCACCGGCTCCCAGACGGAGGTCGGCAGCAGCAGCAACACCTACAGCATCGACTGGGGCACGGCCAAGGACTCCAACTACAGCGTGACGGAGCAGCTGGGTACGCTGATCGTCACCGACAACGACACGGAGATCGTCCTGACCGCCGCCAGCGACAGCAAGACATACGACGGCACCGCGCTGACCAATGCCACAGTGACCGCAAGCGGCCTGCCTGCAGGCTTCACGGTGGAGGCCACCGCCAGCGGCAGCCAGACCGACGCGGGCGAGAGCGCCAACGTGGTGGATGAAGGCTATGTGATCAAGAACGCGGACGGCGAAGACAAGACCGAGTTCTTCACCAACGTGCGGACCGTGGACGGCACCCTGACAGTGGAGAAGGTGACGGTCACCATCACCACCGGCGGCGGCGAGAAGACCTATGACGGCACCGCGCTGACCAACAGCACGGCGTCGATCACCGGCCTGGTCAATGGCGAGACCGCCACGGTCACGGCCACCGGCTCCCAGACGGACGTGGGCAGCAGCAGCAACACCTACGACATCGACTGGGGCACGACCAATAAGAATAACTATTCCATCAGCGAGCAGCTGGGCACCCTGCAGGTCAACAAGGCTGCCGTCGTCGTGACGCTGCACGGCAATACCAGCAGCAAGCCCTATAACGGCAACCCCCAGACTGTGACCGGCTATGTGATCGACAGCATCCAGATCGGCGGCATCAACACCACGCTGTACACGGCGTCGGATATCGGCTTCAGCGGGACCGCTGCGGCGGCCAGAACCGACTACGGTAAGAACTATATGGGACTGGAATCCAGCCAGTTCTCAAATACCAACGAAAACTTTGAAGTTTCGTTCCAGGTGACGGACGGTTACCAGGAGATCACCAAGGCACAAGTCACCATCACTACCGGCGGCGGCGAGAAGACCTATGACGGCTCCCCGCTGACGGTCGCCACGGTGGGGATCACCGGCCTGGTCGCGGGCGAGACCGCCACGGTCACGGCCACCGGCTCCCAGACCTACGTGGGCAGCAGCAGCAACACCTACGACATCGACTGGGGCACGACCAATAAGAATAACTATTCCATCAGCGAGCAATTGGGCACCCTGGTGGTGACGAAGGATGACGTTGAAGCGGATCTGGTCGTCACTAAGGCGGACAGCGACACCACCGCCGGCAAAAAATATAAGACCGGCGATGTGGTGACCTTCGCTGTCACTGCGACGAATATCTTTGATGAAGCAAAGACCATTACGCTGACGGAAATCGCCAACGTGACGCTGGCGCAGTCTGTGTTTGAGAATGTTGCCGCCGGCGAGACGGTGACGACAACGGCCACCTATACCATCGTAGAGGCGGATATCGTGGAGGGCAGCTTCACCAATACAGTTACTGCGGCGATCGATGATTTCAGCCGGAGCGCGAGCGCAACAGTGACGACAGTCACGGCGGCGCCTGCCCTGACGGTGGAGAAGACCGCGAGCCCGACAAGCAACGTGAAGGTCGGCGACGAGATCACCTACACGGTAGTCGTGACGAACACTGGCAACGTGACGGTGAGCGACATCGCCATGAGCGACACGCTGGTGACGCTGAACGAAGCTGCGTTCGACCTGGCTCCCGCCGGTACAAAGACCATCAGCTACACCTACACGGTGACCCAGGCCAACGTGGACGCCGGGAAGATCGACAACACGGCAACTGCGACCGGCAAGGATCCGAGCAATAAGGACGTAACAGATAGCGACGACGCAACAGTGACGACAGTCACGGCGACT
>JAFUES010000051.1 GCA_017470325.1 Oscillospiraceae bacterium | reverse complement strand
GGGGCCGTAACAATACACCAGCAGCGAACACACCAGCAACAACAGCAGTAGCAGCGGCAGAAACGACAGCGGCAACACCAGCGCGTTTTAGAGGGCGGGTGGGTGGGCGTGCGGGGGAAGAGGCCCGGCGAGAGGGGGCCCCTTATGCGGCCGACGGAGGGCGTGATGAGTGTGGCGGGGGCATGGAGGCCCCCGCGGCCCCCGTTCGGAGCAGGAGCGGAGGGGGGGCCGGACAAAGGTTCATGCGGAGAGCAAGGAACGCGGGCCGAACATGTCCTATAATGACCTGTTCTGTTTTACTGGTCTCATCTTTCCGCTCTGCGCCCAGGGCAGGAGGCCGGGCGCCTCCAGTGAAACAGAACAACGCATTATAGGATATGGACCGGCCTTCTTCATTGCGGGGCCTGTGAAACTACTAAGCCATCGAGCCAATCCGCCCACCACTGCATGAGCTTAACGCGCTCCTCCCAATATTCCGCGTGATTATAGGCCCCGCGGATAGCGTTTCGATCGGCGTGGGCAAGCTGCCGCTCAATCACGTCGGGAGACCAGCCGTTCTCATTTAGCACCGTGGACGCCATGCCGCGAAAACCATGCGGAACAAGCGTCTCCTTCCCATAGCCCAGCGCCCGGAGCGCCAGACGGACGCCGTTCTCACTCATGCACCGGCCGTCATTCCGCGCGCTTGGGAAGAGCCACCGGCCCCGGCCCGTGACCTCCCGAAGCTCCTCTAGCACGCTCCGCGCCTGCCGCGATAGGGGCACAAGATGGCGGCGCTTCATCTTCATCTTTCCCGCCGGAATGTCCCAGACATCGTCTCGGACCTCAGCCCATTCTGCGGCCCGGACCTCCCCCGGCCTTGCAAACGTGAGCAGGGAAAACAACAGGGCCGCTCTCATGACGAGGTAGGGATATTCTCGCATGGCGCGATAGAGCAGGCCGATTTGCGCGGGATCCGTCAGGGTCGGCATATGGCGGGTATTTGAGGGACGGAGCGCGCCGGACAGGGCGACGGTGGGATCATTCTCTACGTATCCGGCCGCGATAGCGAAGCGGAAGACCTGCCCCGCTAACACCTTCACGCGATGGGCTGTTTCAATGTGCCCCAGCCCCTCGACCCTGCGGCAGAGACGAAGCACCTCACCGCTTGTGATGGTGTCAATCGGATGTTCTCCCAGCACCGGGAGGAGATATTTATTCAGCCGGAGCCGAATTGTTTTGAGGTATTTTTCTGACTTTCCCCCCATGCGGACGGCAAGCCACTCCCGCACCACCGCGCCGAATGTTGGAGCAACAATCTTATTTGCGCCGATGGGTTCACCGCGGGCGCGGGCGTTTTGTAAGGTGTCGCGCCTCTCGCGGGCCTCACGGACAGAAATGGCCGGATATGGGCCCAAGCTCATCTGCCGCTCTTTTTTGTTCTCCCAGTATCGAAGTATCCAGTATTTTTTTCCATTTGGATCTACACGCAGATAAAGCCCGCGGTCGTCCCGGAGCCTGTAAGATTTCTCCCGCGGCTTGGCTCCTTTTGCCGCCAAATCTGTTATCATATAGACACTCCAGCTCTACAAGTTTTTCAGCCGGGGAAGGGGAAAACCATGCAGCCTCTTCCCCGATTTTTTACCCAGTTATCCACGCGCTTACCCGGCATTTTACAGCACGTCCTGCACATTTGCACCCCGAAAAAACCCCGTCACCGTCTGCCTTTTGAAGTGTCTTACTCATTTGTAAAATAAAGGAATGGTGGCGGCAACTTCCTCCCCCGTAGCCGTGGCATAAATGCTTATGAAATGCGGTCTCACATTTTTTTATTGTTCCCTCCTTCTCCGATTTCTTACCCGGCGGCCCGTGAGGAGGGCTTCAAGAATTTCTCTTTAGCCGCGAATTCCGACAATTTTTGCTCCAGCAGGGCAAGGCCCTCTGGCGTGGCGGGAATGTCGAGCGACAACGCCCCATGCCGAAGCGTAATCCGATCGGGCGCCTCGCCGATCAGATCCGCGACGGATACCCCCAGCGCCGCAGCCACCGCCCGAAGCTCCCCAAGGCGCGGTTCCTGTTTCCCCCACTCCCAGCGGCGATACGTATCTGCGGACACCCCGCATCGCTCCGCTACATCCGGCTGACTAAGCCCCCTCGCCCGCCGCAGTTCCGTTAGCCTGTCCTTAAAGTCCATATATTAAACCTCCTCATGTATTATGCAGAATTGCAGAGAAAATTTGAATAGCAGAACGCCTCAGAAGATGCGCAACATTGCATAGTGGGCATAGTGGATGAAGGTGGAGCGAACACGGTTCAACACCTTCCCACCTTCGCCCTGTCCGATAATGCGGCTTATATTGCGCCCAAAATAAGAGGAATAATCGAATTGGGCGCAACATAAGCCTGCAACATTATCGGACAGGGCCCCCCACCCCCGGCCCCGGCCTCCTGTCGGGTCCTCTCCTCCCTAGTGGTGCGCCCCTTCGGGATGCGCGGGCCGGGCCTCCATGCCCGGCGCTCCCTCCTCGCGCCCTTCGTCGGCCGCATAAGGGGCCCTCTCTCGCCGGGCCTCTTCCCCCGCACGCCCGCTCACCCGCCCTCTAAAACGCGCTGGTGTTGCCGCTGGTGCTGCTGTTATTGCTGGTGTGTTCGCTGCTGGTGTATTGTTACGGCCCCTGGTACGGCTCCTGGTATTTCTTTAACCGGCTCCCCTCCATGGTCGCCCGCTCAGCCCCGACCGCCACCCCTCGCCGGTGAAACCGGCGCAAGGATGCCCCGTCCTCCTGCCGGGGCATTGAAGACCCCGCCAGCCCGCCCCAAGGCGTGC
>JAFUES010000025.1 GCA_017470325.1 Oscillospiraceae bacterium | reverse complement strand
TTAACTTTTCTTCTTTGCTCCATCTTCTGCGTGCGACTCCTTTTTTACTCATTTCCTCACTCCTTTCCTGTTTCTTATTCTACAACAAAAAATGAAAGTAGGCACTTTTTCAGTGTCTACTTTCATCTTACCAGATGCAGGGCTTGAATCGTCATGACCGGTTTGATATAACGTGAGAAGGACTTCGACCTTTCTGCAATCTACGCATAAAGATAAGAGGTGAGATTCACCGTGACATTTGAAACAGAGCGTCTGCTCCTGAGACCCTGGGCGGAATCAGACGCGGAGGATCTGTACACCTATGCCAGGGATCCGGACGTGGGACCCATCGCCGGCTGGGCGGTCCACACCAGTGTGGAAAACAGTCGCCAGATCATCCGGGACGTATTGTCGGCGGAGGAGACCTATGCCGTTTGCTTGAAAGAAGATCGCCGCGCCATCGGGAGCATCGGCCTGACAGTCGGGCAACGCAGCAATCTTGCCCTGCCGGACAACGAGGGGGAGATCGGCTATTGGATCGGCGTGCCCTTCTGGGGGCAGGGCCTGATCCCCGAGGCGGTCAGGGAGCTGATCCGCCATGCCTTCGAGGATCTGGACCTGGCGGCGCTTTGGTGCGGGTACTTCGACAGCAACGAAAAGTCAAAGCGGGCACAGGAGAAATGCGGCTTCGTTTACCATCACACCAACAGGGATATCCACTGGAAGCTGATGGACGATATCCGTACGGAACACGTCACGAGGCTCACAAAAGAGGAATGGCTGTACCGGCTCCGTGCCGAAACGGCCGCAGAATAAGCCCTTGGATCCCCGTGATCCGAGGGCTTATTGCAACATACCGCCAAGGCTCGAAGAGGACTGAGGGGACTTCCCGGTCCCAACAAAATCTTGACGCTCCTGTCCGGAAGATGTATAGTTAATTTGTACGAAAAACAAAAACGAGGAGGGGTCTTTTATGTACGACCTGCTTCTTTCTCCCATGAAGATCGGCAGCATGACCGTAAAGAACCGCACCGTGATGACGGCGGCGGAATTCTCCCTGGGTCAGACCGACGGCAAGCCCACCGAGCGGCTGATGGACTATTACGAGGAACGTGCCAGGGGCGGCGTGGGTATGATCATCCCGGGTATCTGCCGGGTCAACGACATGGGCGGCGCCTCCACCTTTACACAGCTGGCCATGAGCCACGACTACCACATCGCGCCCATGCACGAATTTGCCGAGCGGATCCACCGCCATGGGGCAAAGCTGTGCATCCAGCTGCATCATCCCGGCCGCCAGGGCATGGCCAGCGCCATCAATTCATTGCCTTTGGTCATCCCGGTGGCCGACCGTTTCCCGGGGGTGATGGATCAGATCTTCAAGTGCACGCCGGTGTTGCTGGGGATGGAGGCCAAGGGCGTCTGTTTCTCTGTGCAGGCCCCCTCCAAGGTGGAACTGGCCAAGCACGGCGCCACGCGTATGCACGCCATGTCCAAGCGGGAGATCCATGGGCTGATCCGGGATTTCATCGAGGCGGCTGTCCGCTGCCAGAAGGCGGGTGTGGACTGTGTGGAGCTCCATGCCGGACACGGCTATATCATCCAGCAGTTCCTCTCACCCCATACCAACCGCCGCACGGACGAATACGGCGGCGACTTTGAGGGGCGGCTGCGCTTCCTTCGGGAGATCATCGAGGGGATCCGGGCGCGCTGCGGGCGGGACTACCCGCTGACCGTGCGCCTGACCGCCGATGAGATGTACGACCGCATCGGGCGGCCCGGCGTGGGCTACGGCCTGGAGACCGGCAAGCGCATCGCAAAGCGCCTGGAGGAACTGGGCGTGGACGGCATCAACGTGACCTCCGCCTGCTATGACGCCTACAACTACTGGCTGGAGCCTACCTCCTTTGAACCCGGCTGGCGCAGGCATCTGGCTCGGGAGATCAAGAGCGTGGTGTCCATCCCCGTCATCGCCGCCAACGTCATCCGCACGCCTGAGCAGGCGGAGCGGCAGCTGGAAGAGGGGGACCAGGACTTTGTGGCTTCGGCCCGAACCTTCATCTGCGATCCCCACTGGGTGGAGAAGGCCGCCTCCGGCCGGACTGATGAGATCCGCCGCTGCATTGGCTGCCTCAATTGCATCCGCTCCTTTATGACCAACGCCGGCGTGGGCAAGCCCGGCGAATGCGCGCTGAACATGAGCGTGGCCCGGGAGAAGTCCTATTTCAACATGCCTCGGGACGGTGAGGGACGGAAGATCCTGGTCATCGGCGCGGGCCCCGCCGGCCTCACCGCGGCCCAGACCCTGGCCATGCGCGGCTTCGATGTGACTGTGTATGAGAAGGAGGAAAAGCCCGGCGGCCAGGTCATCACCGCCGCGGCCTGCCATCTGAAGGACAAGCTTTACTGGTGCATCGAGGATCTGATGACCAACGCCCGCAAGGCCGGGGCGAAGATCGAGCTGGGGCGGGAGCTGAGCCCTCAGGAGATCGCAGACCTGGAGCCCTGGGGCGTGGTGGTGGCCACCGGCGGCGAGCCGCTGCGGCCCGGCAGCATCCGGGGCATCGATGGGGAAAACGTCTTTACCGCCCCGCAGATCATCCACCGGGAAAAGGTCCTGCAGGACGCGAACGTGGTCATCGCCGGCTCTGGCATGACCGGCCTGGAGACGGCGGAGCTGCTGTGTCAGACGGGCAACCATGTCACCATCATCGAGATGGCGGAGGAGTTGGCCCCCGGCACCTGGTTCCAGCTGGTGGACGACGAGCTGGAGCGGCTGAACAAAACGGACACCCAGTATAAGCTGGGTACCAGGCTCCTGGCTGTGGACGGCCAGGGCGTCACGGTGGAGGACGTGAAGAGCAAGGAGCAGTACCGGATCCCGGCGGACTATCTGGTGCTGTCGCTGGGTGTGCGCCCGGCGGGGACCCTGGCCCGGGATCTGGATAAAAAGAGCGTGACGCGCATCTGGCGCGTGGGCGATGCCGTGAAGAGCGGCACCATCGCCGACGCCTGCCACAGCGCTTACGATACTGTCATGGCGATCCGATAACAAGAATGGAAACGGGAGCGTGAAGAACGATGATCAGTCACAAAAACATCGTGGTCACCGGTGCCTCCAGCGGCATCGGGAAATCCATCATGGAGGAGCTGGCGTCGCAGGAGGGCAACCGCATCCTGGCCGCCTGCCGTCACCCGGAGAGCATCACCGGCTACGGGGACAAGGTGATCCCCTTTGCCTGTGACCTGAGCACGAAGGAGGGCGTGGACGCCCTGTTTACCCGGGCCGAGGAGTTGTTCGACAAGATCGATCTCTATTTCTGCAACGCCGGCGCCCCCTATTACGAGCGCTTTGACTATGAGGATTGGGATCGGATCCAGCGGCTCTTTGACCTGAACACCGTGGCGCATATCTACACCTACTCCAAGTATCTCCATCACCTGAACGGGCGGGAGGGCCGCCTGGTCTACACCATCTCCGCCATGGGCGAGATGGCCCTGCCGGGCTACGCGCTCTATGCCTCCACCAAGTTTGCCATGAAGGGCTTCCAGCAGGCCATCCGGGATGAGACGCCGGAAAACCTGAAGATCAGCTGTGTCTACCCGGTCTCCACCAAGACCAATTTCTTCAACGTGGGCGGCGGCGGACGCAAGATGGAGCCGCCCTTCCCGGTCCAGGCACCGGAGAAGGTGGGCAAGGCTGTGGTCAAGGGGATCACCAAGCTCAAGGAGCATATCTATCCCTGCCCGGTCTACCTGCCCAGCAAGTATCTGATGAACGTGGTCCCGCCGGTCAAAAAGCTGTACATCCATGCCCAAAAGGGTAAGCTGCGCCGCTTCGTCAAGCGTGTCGAGGCGGAGGAGAAAGGCATCGTGGAGGACATCAAACTCAAACACCAACTGAAACGATAAGGAGGACGCATCATGGCCAACATTTCCGACATCACGCGCAACGCCTTTATGCTGCGCGGGCCCCTGGCGAAAAAGGGCTACGACTGGTGGTGGCACTCCCTGACGGCGGAAAACGCCGAGACCGGGGAAAAGAAGCCCTTCTATGTGGAGTTTTTCACCTGCAACCCCGGCCGTGCCAAGGAGGAGCCGGTCATTGTCTGGAACGATCCGGACAAGCAGGCACGGGGCGTCCTGCCTTCCTACGTCATGATCAATGTGGGCTTCTGGGGCGAGGACCACGGGCAGCTGCACAACTTCTACGCCTGGAAGGACGTGAGCCTGCACCCCAACGCCCCCTATGCCATCTCCTGCGGTGGCTGTACCTGCTCGGAGACCCACACCGAGGGCAGCGTCACCGTCACGCCGGAGCAGGCCGCGGCCCATCCCGAGTGGATGAGCGACGCGGGCAGCATGAGCTGGCGGCTGGATATCGACAAGCAGATCGCCTTTCATGTGGGCTACGGCGCGGGCAAGTTCTTCCGGGATGTGAACGCCTTTGAAATGTTCTGGCACGCCGAGGGCATGAAGACCAAGTATTCCGGTGAGATCGTCCTCAACGGGGTGCGCTACATCGTCCGGCCGGAGACCTGCAACGGCTACGCCGACAAGAACTGGGGCGGCGACTTCACCTCTCCCTGGGTGTGGCTGTCCAGCAACGAGCTGCGCAGCCGCATCACCGGCAAGAAGCTGGAAAACTCTGTGTTCAACATCGGCGGCGGCCGGCCCAAGGTAGGCCCTGTGGCCCTGGAGCGCAAGCTGCTGGGCGAATTCTACTATGAGGGAACGGACTACGAGTTCAACTTCTCCAAGTTCTGGACCCTGTCCGGCACGAAGTTCGACTGCGAGGAGACCGAGGATGAGATCCTGTGGCATGTGGTGCAGACCACGGCCACGGCCAAGCTGGACACCCGGATCCGCTGCTACAAGAAGGACATGCTGAACATCAACTACGAGGCCCCCACCGGCCTCAAACGCCACAACCGCCTCTGGAACGGCGGCAACGGCACGGGCGTGCTGAAGCTGTATAAGCGCGGCCCCTTTGGCAAAGAAACGCTGATCGACGAGGTGGAGGCGGTCGGCATAGGCTGTGAATTTGGAGAATACGATCGATGACATCTTTTATGGGTAAGATCCTGCGGGTAGATCTGTCTTCCGGGAAGAGCGAGGAAGTCGCCGTCCCGGCGGAGGTCTACGAAGCCGTGCTTTCCGGCAAGGGGCTGGAGGCGTGGTATCTGTACAACAACATCCCGGCGGGCGCCGATCCCCTGGGACCAGACAACATCCTGGCCTTCGCGGCGGGGGCCCTGTGCGGCACGGGCGCCTTTCTGACCGGCCGCTGGAGCGTGGCCTGCAAGAGCCCGCTGACCGGGGGCTGGGGCGACGCCAACTGCGGCGGCCTCTTTGCCCCGGCCATCAAGCAGTGCGGCTACGACGCGATCTTTATTTCCGGGATCGCTGAGGAACCGGTCTATCTGTTCTGCGACGGGAAGAAGGCGGAGATCCGCAGCGCCGCGGCCTACTGGGGCCTGGACGCCACCGAGACGGAGAAGGCGCTGCACGCGGATCTGGACGGCGTCTGTCGCAAAAAGCCCTGTGTGGCCTGCATCGGCCCGGCAGGGGAGAAGCTGTCTTTGATCTCCGGCATCTGCAACGAGGGCGGGCGCATCGCCGCCCGCAGCGGCGTGGGCGCGGTGATGGGCAGCAAGAAGCTCAAGGCTGTGGTCCTGGCCGGGACAAAGCCCATGCCCTGCAATGACCCGGATGCGGTCAAGGCCCTGTCCAAAGAGCTGGGGCGGAAGCTCCTGAAGATGACCCTGCCTTCAGGACTGGGGGTGTTCATCGGCACCGGCGGCCGGATGATGGGCCATCTGCCCAGCATGCCGCTGGACGGCTCCCTGACCGCCTATATGTTCCGGGAGTGGGGCACCCAGGCCAACACGCCTCTGGCCATCACCAGCGGCGACGGCCCCATCAAAAACTGGGGCGGCACGCCCAAGGACGTGCGGCTGATGGATGCGGTGTATAACCCCGAGAAGATCAACAAGATCGAGATGGCCAAGTACCACTGCTACTCCTGTCCCCTGGGCTGCGGCGGGCGGCTGAACATCCGAGGGAAAAAGCATGTGGCCTTTGACGAGACCCACAAGCCCGAGTATGAAACTCTGGAGGCCTTCGGCCCGCTGCTGATGAACTGGAGTCTGGACTCCATCTATCAGCTCAACGAAATGCTGAACCGGGCGGGGATGGACACCATTTCCGCGGGCAACACCGTGGCCTGGGCCATCGAATGCTATGAAAACGGCATCCTGAACCTGCGGCAGACCGACGGACTGTCCCTGCGATGGGGCAATACCGAGGCCATCCTCACCCTGGTGGAGAAGATGATCGCCCGGGAGGGCTTCGGCGACGCCCTGGCCGACGGCGTCAAGCGCGCCTCGGAGAAGTTCGGCGGCAAGGAATATGCCATGCACATCGGCGGACAGGAACCCGGCATGCACGACGCACGCAATGACCCCCAGCTGGGCGTCCACTTTGTGGCGGAGCCTGCGCCGGGGAAGCACACCGTGGGCATGAGTCTGGAATACGGGGCCATGAGCCTGTGCGATATCTGTTCCTGGGCGCCTCCGGCCAAGCTGCACGCCAAGTCCAAGGACCTGGAGGACAGCGAGGACATGGCGCTGATCACCAAGGCCAACGCCTGCTACACCATGCTCACCGACGGCGCCGGCGGCTGCTACTACGGGCAGATGATGGGCGTGCACATGTGGAAGCTGGTGGAGTATCTCAACGCCGCCGAAGGCTGGAACTATGACGGCGACCACTATATGGAGATCGGCGAGCGCATCCAGACCCTGCGCCAGATGTTCAACGTCAAGCAGGGCGTGGATCCCGCCTCATTCAAGCTGCCCAAGCGGATGCTGGGTGAGCCGCCGCTGCCCGCCGGACCGCTGAAGGGCGTGACCCTGGCACAGCACCGGGCCCAGGTCTCCTCCCACTGGCGGGCCTTCGGCTGGGACGACAAGACCGGCGTGCCCCTGGAGGAGACCATACGGCGGCTGGGCATCGATAAACTGACGGAGGTGGAGCTATGATGAAAAAGACGCCAGTGTTCGATTATCTGCTCTGCGTCAGCTGCGGCATCTGTGCCCAGACCTGTCCCGTCTCCGCCCTGGGGATGCAGAAAGAGGGCAAGAGCGGCAAGTATCGTAACGTCTTCCCGGAGCTGGTAACAGACGGCTGCATCGGCTGCGGCCAGTGTGCGCGGTCCTGTCCCATGGAGGTCATCCGTATGGAGCAGTGCGATGAGAGTTAAGATCCTGCCGCCCTACGGCAGCGACCGGAGCGTGCTGGACGAGCGCTCCTGGGCGGATCTGCCGGAGGGCAGCACCGTGCGGGACGTACTGCGCCTGGTGCGCTGCAGCCCGCTGAAAGCCAAGCTCCTGCTGGTCAGCGTCAACGGCGAACGCAGCGAGCTGGACCGGGAACTGAAAGATGGCGACGTAGTTGGCTTCTTCTTCCCCGTCTCAGGCGGCTGAGACCGCATAGGGGCTTTTGAAAAAGGGAACACCCGCGAAAAAATGGCTGCTTTTGCAGCCGTTTTTTCGTGGGCATGATTGTGTACCCCACTTGGCTTGCATAAGCCGTGGGCGTATGGTAACATAGGTACAGGCCGTCGAGCCCGCTGGCGCGGGGACGGAGCACCGCAACCACTATCCCTGCTGCATGACCCGTCAGTACTTGTACACCTCTCAAAAGGGATCAGAATGGAAGAAGAACATTATGGAATATAACAAGACGGTCCAGCTGAAGGATGGCAGGACCTGCCTGCTGCGAAACGGGACAGAGGCGGACGGCCAGGCCGCGCTGGAGAACTTCAAGCTGGCGCATGCGCAGACGGATTTTCTGCTTTCTTATCCCGATGAAAGCGGCATGACCGCGGAGCAGGAGGCGCAGTTCCTGAAGAACAAAACGGAGAGCGCCTGGGAGATCGAAATGCTCGCGGAGATGGACGGCAAGGTGCTGGGCCTCGCCGGGATCGAGAGCCTGGGCCGCCGGGAAAAGCTGCGGCACCGGGCGGAGTTTGGCATCAGCATCGACCAGAACTACTGGGGCCTGGGCGTCGGCCGGGCCTTGACGGAGGCCTGCATCGAATGCGCCAGAAAGGCCGGGTATGCCCAGCTGGAATTGTCCGTGGTCGCGGACAACCACCGGGCGATCGCCCTATATGAGAGCCTGGGCTTTGTGGAATACGGCCGGAATCCCCGGGGCTTTCGCTCCCGGCTGAGCGGCTGGCAGGAGCTGGTGCTGATGCGGCTGGAGCTGGACACCTGGATCCGGGCCAGTCGGTAAGCTGACCGGCTGCTTTGCGCGTTCACAAAAAAACGAACAGGAGAACGGCATGAGCTTGTATGCCATCGGCGACCTGCACCTGCACTTCCAGTCGCCCCTCAAGGCCGAGGGACAGCTGCGGGAGCGGGTATGGAAAAACCACGAGGAAAAATTCAAAAAGAACTGCGCCGGACTTCTCACCGGGGAGGACACGCTGGTGCTGCTGGGCGACCACAGCTGGGGGCGAAATCTTTCCGAGTGCGAGGAGGACCTGCGCTATATCCGGGAGCTTCCGGGACGGAAGATCCTGCTGCGGGGCAATCATGACATGTTCTGGGACGCGGCCAAAACCCAGCAGCTGAACGAACAGTTTGCCGGACAGCTGCACTTTCTGCAGAACAACTACTACAGCTACAAAGATTACGCCCTGGTGGGCACCAAGGGCTACTGCTTCGAGGGACCCTTCTATCTCAATGCCCGCGGCCGCATCATCGGCTGGGACGAGAAAAAAGAGGCCCACGCCAAAAAGCTGGTGGAGCGGGAGCTGCAGCGGCTGCGCTGCTCTTTTGAGGCGGCCAGGGCGGACGGATATCGGAAATACATCGTGTTCCTGCATTATCCGCCCACCAGCATCCTGGAGGATGACAGCGGATTTACTGCCATGGCGGAGGAGTACGGCGCGGAGCAGCTGCTCTACGCCCACAGTCACGGCGAGGCCCGCTTCCATGACAGCATCCAGGGGGAGAAAAACGGCGTGCTGTACAATCTGGTGTCCGGAGATTACCGGAAGTGGCAGCCGTTGAAGCTGCTGGATTGAGAGGGATAGCGGCGCTGTGAGGCTTTGATGGATCTGCGTGATTGCAAAGAAGCCCCGGCTGTGGTAAAGTGAAGAACAGGAATCGGGACCACGGGAGCGGTCACAAGAATACGCAAGAGACAGGAGAACAGCATGGACATTTATGAACGCTTTGAATTGCAGGACTGCCCCTTCTGCGGCGGCGCCGGCCTTCTGGAGGAAGAAAACGGTTGGTGCTGGTACGTGATGTGCATGGACTGCGGCGCCCAGACGGCGGCATTTGAATTCAAGACGCCCGAGGGCCGTCCGGAGGCCGCTGAGAAGGCGGCGCATCTGTGGAACATCGGCAAGGTGATGCGGGGCGGTATGGGCGAATAAGCGCCCGATATCGAAAAATCCGGATTTGCAACCGTCGGTTGCGCAAGTTCCAAGCAAACTTTCTGGCCTGCCATGGGACCTTTGGCTATACTGGACTTGCCTGAAAGGGACAAGTACAGAAGGAGAAGGAGAACAAAATCATGATATTGGCAGATAAGATCGTGGAACTGAGAAAGAAGAATGGCTGGTCCCAGGAGGAGCTGGCCGAGCAGCTAGAAGTCAGCCGCCAGTCCATTTCCAAATGGGAAGGCGCCCAGTCGGTGCCGGATATGGCGCGCATCATCCGCATGTCGGAGCTGTTCGGCGTCAGCACCGATTACCTGCTCAAGGATGAGCTGGAGCGGCCCGAGCTGGTGGAGAGCCGGACGGAGGACAGCCCGGCCCGGATCGTCAGCATGGAGGAGGCCAACGCTTTCCTTGCGGTGCGGCAGTTGAATGCGGGCCGTGTGGCCCTGGGCGTGATGCTGTGCATCCTGTCCCCGGTGCTTGTGATCCTGCTGGGCGGCGCCCAGGAGTTGGGCGCGATTGCGCTGACGGAAGGGCAGGCGGCAGGCCTGGGGATGGTGGCGCTCTTTGCCCTGGTGGGCTGTGCCGTGGCGCTGTTTGTGACCAGTTCCATCCGCGCCAACCGCTATGAGTATCTGGAGAAGGAGCCGGTGGAGACTCTTTATGGGGTGGACGGCATGGTCCGTGACCGGAAGGAGAAGTTCCAGCCCATCTACGCCCGGCAGCTGACCCTGGGCATCGTGCTGTGCGTGGTGGCGGCGATCCCCATGTTCCTCAGCCAGATCCTTATAGAAGAGGATTCCATCTGGGAAGTGGTCTCGGTCGCGGCGTTGCTGGTCCTGGTGGCCATCGGCGTGCTGCTGATCGTGCGCGCCTCTATGGTCTGGGGCAGCTTCCAGCGGCTGCTGGAGGAAGGCGACTACACCCGGGAGGCCAAGGAAGACAGCAAGAAGTATGGCCAGATCAGCGGCATTTACTGGGGCCTGGTGACGGCTGGCTACCTGGCCTGGAGCTTCATCACCAACGGCTGGGACCACACCTGGATCGTCTGGCCGGTGGCTGCGGTGGCCTATGGCGCGGTCTTCGGCATCATCAAGGCGCTCCGACAGAAAAACGGATAAGCTCCTACAAATACAGCGAGGCCGCAGTTCTCACGGGAACTGCGGCCTCGCTGTATTCTTGCTTATTCTCCCTTTTTGATGGGCAGCCACCAGGTGAAGCCAAAGGCCAGACACTGGAGCAGCGCCTCCACCGGTCCGATCTTGTGCTCCGCCGCCACCTTGCGGCCTACGGTAAAGTATTCGGTGCTGTGCATCAGCAGCAGCACGATCAGGGGCACGGGCTTTTTTTTCGCAGCCAGGGCCGCGAAGGCGGCGTACAGCGCCACGCAGATGGGCTTGCCCGCCATTTTGGTCAGCTTCAGAAACATGCTTTTCTCCTCCTGTAGTTTATCTGTAGTGCTTGCATCGCTTGCTCAGGCTTTTTCCGCCCAGTGGGCGTCCAGCAGCAGGGCGCGGCCCACGCCGATCAGGTCGGCCTTGCCCTCCGCCAGCAGGCGTTCCGCGTCGGCAATCGTCCCCACGCCGCCGGTGAGGATCACGGGGATGCTTACGGCTTTGCGGATCTTCTCGGCCATGGAGCCGAAGTAGCCGGACTCCTTGCAGTCCGGGCGGATATAGCCGCACATGCCGCCGGAGATATCCAGCAGATCGGCCCCGGCCTGCTCGATGAGCCGGGCCGCTTCCACGGCGTCCTCCTCGGTGGAGCCGCCGGGCATGTAGTCTGCGCCGCCCAGCCGGACCGCCATGGGGCAGTCTGCGCCGATCACAGCGCGCACCTTCTCCATGGTCTCCAGCAGAAAGCGGACCCGGTTTTCCACACTGGCCGCGCCGTATTCATCGTCACGCAGATTGCTCAGAGGCGAATAGAACTGATTGAGCAGATAGGCGTGGGCGCAGTGGATCTCCACCCCGTCGTAACCGGCTTCCAAAGCGCGGATTGCGGCCCGGGCGTAGGCGTCCTCCAACTCATGGATCTCGGGAACGGTCAGGGGCCGGGGCAGGCGAGCGGAGGGCTTGCGCAGATTGGCCACGGTACTGGCGGAGACAATTTCCCCCTCGTCAAAGGGTGCGGCGGCGCTGCCGCCGTGATTGAGCTGGACAAAGACCCGGCTCCCTGCGGCGTGGACCGCGTCGGTGAGCCGTCTGTGCTCCGGGATCATCCCATCGTCCGCGATGGAAAGCTGCTCTTTGGCGGCGCGGCCCGCCTCGGTGATGCAGCTGTGTTCGGTGAAGATCAATCCGGGTTTGGAAAACAGCGCGCGCTCATGGTAGTAGTTGACCAGATCTTCAGTGACATGGCCCAGATCGGTGCGGCCAGTCTGCATGGGCGGCATGACCAGGCGATTAAGCAGCGTCAGCCGGTTGATGGTGATGGGATCATAGAGCATGGCGGGTCCTCCTTGCTTTTTTATGGTTTCATTATATATCATCATGACGCAAATGCCAAGCCTTTCCAAAGCTGCGGCTTGACAGGAAGGGCGGGCTGCGGTTAAACTATTTTACACAATTCAATGTCACGAAATGAGAATGAGCTGCTATGGAGAAACGGAAAACCAAAAGAAGAAGGCTGGGCTTTTATCTGCCCCTGATCCTGATTGCACTGCTGGGCTTTGCCCTTCTGGAGCTGAACAAAAATACGGTGCTGGGCTGGCTGCTGGCATTGGCCGTGGTCGGCGTCTGCGTATTTGTGTACGAGCGCTTTCTGCGGAATCGGACTTGGCGGCTGAAGCTGCTGGCCCTTCTGTGCCTGCTGGCGGCGCTGCTGCTGATCCTGTTTGGCACGGTGGGGCCGATCCGTCTGCGCCCGGCGGTGGAAGGGAAGGACCGCGCCGTGACCGATGTGGTCACCGTGGCCCAGGGCAAGCTCACCGGCGTCTATACGGCGGACGGCGCGGTGGAGGTCTATACGGGCATCCCCTATGCCAAGCCGCCGGTGGGGGAGCTCCGCTGGCGGGAACCCCAGGAGCCGGAGCCCTGGGAGGGCGTCCTGGCGGCGGATCACTTCGCCCCTATGTCCATGCAGCCGCGCAATTCCCAGATCTACGAGTCCCTGGCCCAGATCATCGGCTACCATGATTATGCCGTTTCCCTGTCGGACAACTTCCGGGACGCGGTCAGCGAGGACGCGCTGTACCTGAACATCTGGAAGCCCGCGGGGAAGCAGGAAAAGCTGCCTGTGCTGGTCTATATCCACGGCGGTTCTCTGCAGACCGGTCAGCCCTGGTACGCCGACTACAGAGGCGAGGGCCTGGCCCGGAAAAACACCATCGTGGTGAACATGGGCTACCGGTTGGGGGCCTTCGGCTTCCTGGCCACGGAGGAGCTGATGGCGGAGTCCCCCAACGGGACCACCGGCAACTACGGCCTGCTGGATCAGATCCAGGCGCTCAAATGGGTGCAGGAGAACATTGCCGCCTTTGGTGGTGACCCGGACAATGTGACCCTTGCGGGGGAGTCCGCAGGCTCTGCCTGTGTCACCGCCCTGTGCACCTCACCCCAGGCCAAGGGTCTGTTCCGCCGGGCCATCGGGGAGAGCTCTACGGTCACCGCCCGGGAGCCTACCCATTCCTTCCGTCTGCTGGATGAGGCGCTGGCCACCGGACAGGCGACCATGGAGCGCTTCGGCGCCGCCTCTGTGGAGGAGCTTCGGCAGCTGCCCGCTGAGCAGCTGGTGGAGGCCGCGGATACGAACCATCACCTGACCATCGACGGCTACGCCCTGCCCCAGACGCCCTATGAGGCCTACCGGAGTGGCCAGCACAACGAAGAGGCCATCCTGCAGGGCTTCAACGCCCTGGAGGGCACGCCCTTTATCCTGTTCAGCCAGGCCAATCTGAAAAACTATGAACAGAAGGTACGCGCCTATTTCGGCGACTATGCCGATGAGGTGTTGGCCCTTTATCCCGCCTCCACCAATGAGGAGGCCAGAGCACAGTGGACGGATATCTATTCCGCGGTGCTGTTTACCTACGGACATTATTGCTGGACCCGCCAGGCCATTGCCAACGGCATGCCGGCCTACGAATACTATTTCACCAAGGACAACGGGCGCCTGGGCACCTGGCACAGCGGGGAGGAGATCTACTGCTACGGCAATATTCCCGCCGCTTCCCGTCTTTACGATGAAAGTGATCGGGAGCTGGCGGAGATCTTCAGCTCCTACTTCGCCAACTTCGCCGCCGCTGGGGACCCCAATGGTCCCGGCCTTCCCAATTGGGAGACCAGTACAAGCGCCAATGAGTTGATGGAGCTGGGGCAGACCCAGGAGATGGTGAGCGATCCCTTCCTGCCCCTCTATGATATCCTGGACCGGATGCACGGCTGGGATGATTAAAGCAGCAAGCACCCCCGCCGCCCGGCGGGGGTGCTTGCTGCTATGGATCAGGGCAGCTCGCCCTGCTTCAGGAATTCTATGAAATGATAGAGCAGATCCGCGGTCATACCCCAGATGACGGCCTCCTCCCGGCGGTAAAAGTAGAAGCGACGCTGGGGCCGGAAGAAGGGGTAGTTCCTGCCGCCGGGGATCAACTCATAGGGGAAATCCTCTCCCACCTGGAAGGCCAGCTCCGCCTTGTAGATCTCCGGCGGGTTTTCCAGCAGCCAGTCCAGCGGTACGGTGAAGACCCGCTCCACCTCCGTGGGGGAAAAGCTGCCCTCATAGTCCCGCAGCAGCCCGACAAAGGAGTCGATAACCAGACGGCCTCGGTCCGTCATCCGGTGCATGGGAGCAAGGATCTCCACTTGCCCGGGGCGCAGCAGCAGTTCCTCACAGGTCTCCCTGCGGGCAGTTTCCCGGGCATCCTCACCCGGCTCCACATGTCCGCCGGGGAAGCTGACCTCACCGCCCTGGGCGATGTCCGCGCTGCGTACCTCAAACAGCACATGCAGCTTTCCGACCTTTTCCACCAGCGGGATCATGACGGCGGTGAATACGGGCCGCTCCGGCAAGATCAGCTCCGGTTCATGATCGTTTACTTTAGCTTGCAGTGTGTTCAGATCCATCAGACTATCCTCGGTTTGTAAAGATTCAGCACGCAATGGACAATGTTGCCGCTGTCATTATAACATGAAGATCACCAAAGAGGGAAGTACCTCTGTTCCCCGGGGGACTGATATAGAGTATGACTTGCAAGCTGAGCACTTTGCACGTATAATGAAACTACATAGAACAAGGGGGTATTGAGATGATCTATAACGATTTTCAAGATCTGAAGCTCTCGGGCCTGGGCTTCGGCGCTATGCGGCTGCCCGTGCTGCCGGACGGCTCCGGGGCCATTGACCAGGAGGAGCTGGACCGGATGGTGGATGCGGCCATTGCGGCGGGTGTGAATTACTTCGACACGGCCTATCCCTACCACGGCGGTCTGTCCGAGATCGCTCTGGGCAAGTCCCTGTCCCGCTATCCGCGGGAGAGCTGGAATCTGGCGGACAAGTTCCCGGGCCACCAGAATGTCCACGGCGTCAAGCCATTGATGCCGGAGGCCGTCTTCGAGGAACAACTGCGCCGCTGTGGTGTGGATTATTTCGATTTTTACCTGATGCACAATGTCAACGAAAACTCCATGCGCTACTACTGCAACCCGGACAATCATTTCCTGGATTACTTCCTGGAGCAGAAGGCGAAGGGACGTATCCGGCACCTGGGCTTTTCCTGCCATGCCGGTCCGGACGGATTGGAACGGTTTCTGGAGATGTACGGAGAACACATGGAATTCTGTCAGATCCAGCTGAATTTTGTGGACTGGACCCTGCAGGACGCCAAGCGCAAGTGCGAGATCCTGAAGGCAGCCGGGCTTCCCGTATGGGTGATGGAGCCGGTGCGCGGCGGCCGCCTGGCGAAGTTCAGCGAGGAGATCGAGGAGAAGATGCGCGCCTTCCGCCCGGATGAGAGCACGCCCGCCTGGGCCTTCCGCTGGCTCAGAACGGTCCCGAAGCCCACGATGATCCTCAGCGGCATGTCCAACCTGGCTCAGATGCAGGACAACCTGAAGACCTTCTCTGAGGAGAAGCCGCTCAATGAAAATGAACTGCAACTGCTCAGCGACGTTTCCGCCCGGATCGCCAAGCTGATCCCCTGCACCGGCTGCCGCTACTGCTGCGCCGGCTGCCCCATGGAGCTGAACATCCCGACTCTGCTGAGCATGGCCAACGATATGGCCGTGGACAAGAGCTTCAACACCGTGGCACGCTATTCGGCGCTGGGGGATGGGAAGCGCGCCGATTCCTGCATCGGCTGCGGCCAGTGCATGGAGGCATGTCCCCAGAAGATCAATGTGCCGGAGGAGATGCAGAAGCTGGCGGAGCTGATGAGCACCCAGAAAACCTGGGAAGAGATCTGCAAGGAGCGCGAAGCCGCCGCGGAGGCGCTGAAAAAGGGCAAGTAAAGGATGTCCCTATATTTCACAGGAAAAGGACGGTAGCTATCTGCCGTCTTTTCCATTCACGTTTTCAAGGGGGCGAGAAGATGAAGTTTATAAAGATTGCGGGAATCGAGTGTTCCCGTATCATTCTCGGTACGGGGAAATTTGGCGGGGCTGTCGATGAAAAAACCGCATTTGAATTGATGGACGCATACATCGACGCAGGGGGGAATGTGATCGATACTGCGGAGGTATATGGAGATTGGTTTCCCGGTGCGGAGAAAAGCCCATCGGAAAAATGTGTCGGCAGATATCTCAAGCAGAGGGGTAAATCCGGCCTGGTGATCTTCACCAAGGGGGCCCACTACAGGGCCAAGGATCCTGCAAGAGCATCGCGTGTGCGACCGGAATGTATCCGTGAGGATATCAGAAAAAGCCTGGATAATCTTTTCATCGACTGCATCGATTTCTACTGGCTGCATCGGGACGATCCCGCCTATCCGGTCGAACCGATCATGGACGCATTGTTCGAAGCACAGGATCAGGGCGTGATTTCCCGCATCGGCGCATCGAACTGGAGTCTTGAACGCATCGAAGAAGCAAACCGGTATGCGGCTGCCTGCGGCAGAACGGGCTTTGAAGCGACGCAGACAGGCTATGCCTATATGAAAAACTATGTGCAGATGGGCATGAACAAAGATCCTGACACAACCATGCTGTATTTTGATGAGAAAAGGGATACCGCTTACTGCATCGAGCATCAGTTCCCCGTGGTCGCATACAGCAGTCAGGCAAACGGCTACATCACCAAGTACCTTTCCGGAAAGGGACTTCCGGAGAAGGTGGCCCGTTCCTATGATTACCCCATGAACCGCATGAGGGCGAAGCGCGCCGGAAAAGTCGCCATGGAACTGGGGTGCTCACCCGAGGCAGTTGGACTTGCCTATCTGTTCACAAGACCGTTCCCGGTTTGCGCAATTATCGGTCCGCGCAATCTGGAACAGCTCCACTCCACACTTGAAGCGACGGATCTTGAACTGCCGGATGAGCAGAAGACTTTCCTGGAGCAGGATGCGTGAAGTGAACACGCTGTAAGAGCTGCAGTGGACAATCGCCCCTATCTGCTCCCCGGTTGGAGATGGAGATCTTATATGTGCAGCAGAAAAAGAGTTTATTGAAAGCTTGTGAAAGGAGAGCAGAATATGAAGGGCTGGGAAAACAACGTGGTTAGTTTTGCGGAGAAGCACGATGCCGGAACCTGTCCAAAGTGCGGCAGCACCGACGTAAACGTGCAGGAGCACAGAAACGGGAGCCGCTACAGTATTACTTTCCACTGTATGTCTTGTGGAAGCTGGGACCACTTCGATGGGTTTGCTCCTGTTGATGATGTTGAAATCAATGGTTCGCGCGGGAAGGAATCATAATTGGAACAGCCTGTTGAGTCCAAAAGGGAAGTGCAAGAAAGAACAGATGAACGATGTAATATTGATTAAATGATGGACAATTCTTTTCCGATCAGACCGACCGCAATCTATTCAATTTGACGAAAATTTTTTTGCGCCCGAATTTCCTATTTACACGGTAGGAAAGTTGTGTTAACATGCATTTAACTCAGGAAAGGAGCGGAACGATGGAGATTCGCAGCACGAAGCTCAACATGTGTAAGATGTGCATGGCTTCCATGCGCAGCTGTCTCTGTGCGCGTTTTTTCCTGTGTTCTCTCCAGTAGTACCGCGTCTTCCCGTTTCATTCTGCCTGGATCCGGAGAACATAACTGGTTCTCCGGTCTTTTTTTGTTGAGGTGTTCCCATGATTCTTCTTTTCGAGGCGCTGCTTCGTGAAAACTTTCGATTCGGGCGAATGCGCACGGTTCGATGTCTTAGCGGAGAAAGGACGGCGCCTGTATGGATTATGAAGTAATAGCGCAGTATCTTCCCTTGTATCGAGAGGCCGCCTGGCTGACTTTGCGTCTTGGCATTACAGGGATCGTCATCGCGATCGGGATCGGTCTGATTTGCGCCGCGGCGGCATACTGGAAGGTTCCCGTTCTGCGAAGCATCGCCGCTGTCTATGTGGAAGTCAGCCGCAATACTCCGCTGTTGATCCAGTTGTTTTTCATCTACTATGGGTTGCCTAAGCTGGGGATCCGCACTTCGCCCGCCGCCTGCGGGATCGCCGGGCTGGCGTTTCTGGGCGGAAGCTATATGGCGGAGGCTTTTCGCAGCGGCCTGGAGGCGGTTGAGACGATCCAACTGGAAAGCTCGCTCAGTCTTGGCATGAACAATTGGCAGGCCTTTCGCTATGTGATCCTTCCACAGGCCATGTCGATCAGCGTCCCGCCATTTATGGCAAATGTGATCTTTCTGCTGAAGGAAACCAGTGTATTCAGCGCGGTGAGCCTGATGGATCTGATGTTCACCGCAAAGGATTTGATCGGGCTGTACTACAGCACGCGGGAAGCTCTGTTTCTGCTGGTGGTCTTCTATCTGATTATCCTGCTTCCTGTTTCCCTGATGGGAAGCCTGCTGGAAAGGAGGCTCCGCTATGCCGGATTTGGGGCTTGAGGTCCTTTGGAAAGGCAAAAATTTTGCCCGATTGATGGGAGGCCTTTGGGTCGCGCTGCGGATCAGCCTCATCTCGGTGGCCATCAGCATCCCGGCCGGCATTCTGCTTGGCATTGTTATGACGTGGAAAAACCCGTTTACCAGAGGGCTGACCCGCCTTTATCTGGAGACAATCCGCATCATGCCACAGCTTGTGCTGCTGTTTCTGGTGTTTTTTGGTACCACCCGAAGCTTTGGATGGGACCTGAGCGGGGAAGCCTCCTCCATTATTGTCTTCTCCCTCTGGGGCACGGCAGAAATGGGTGACTTGGTGCGAGGCGCCTTGATCAGCATTCCCAGGCATCAGTATGAATCCGCCGCCTCTCTGGGGCTCAGCGGCAGACAGACCTTCGTATACATCATCATCCCCCAGACTGTGCGCCGTTTGATCCCGCTTTCCATCAATCTGATCACCCGTATGATCAAAACGACGAGCTTGGTGTTGATGATCGGGGTGGTGGAAGTGCTGAAAGTAGCGCAGCAGATCATAGAGGCCAACCGCATGGTCAGTCCCAATGCGGCATTCGGCGTATACTTGACTGTCTTTTTCCTGTATTTCTTAGCTTGTTGGCCCATCAGTCTGCTGGCAAAGCACTTAGAGGCCAAGTGGAGGTGAGGATATGAGTCGTGAGTTGTTGACGATCGAGCATCTCACCAAGCGATATGGCGAGAAGACCGTGCTGGACGATTTGAGCCTCACGGTACAGGAAGGCCAGGTTCTGGTCATCGTCGGCCCCAGCGGCTGCGGCAAGAGCACCTTGCTGCGATGCATCAATGCATTGGAACCGATTCAGGGCGGCAGCATTCGCCTGAACGGCCAGGAGATTCGCCGGGATGCCAAAACCCTCCCGGCTTTACGTCAGAAGATCGGGATGGTCTTTCAGAGTTATGAGCTGTTTCCCCATCTGAATGTACTGGACAACATCATCCTCGCCCCCACAAAGGTGCAGAAGCGGGAGCGGGCGGCCGTCACCGAGGAAGCTCTGGCCCTGCTGGACCGTGTGGGCCTGAGAGATCGGGCAAAGGATTATCCCCGTCAGCTTTCCGGTGGGCAGAAGCAGCGGGTCGCCATCGTGCGGGCACTGTGCATGCACCCGGAAGTCCTGTTGTTTGACGAAGTCACCGCAGCCCTGGATCCCGAGATGGTTCGCGAGGTGCTGGATGTGCTGCTGGACCTGGCAAAACAGGGGCGCACCATGCTGATCGTTACCCATGAAATGCAGTTTGCTCGTGCCGTGGCCGACCAGGTCCTGTTTCTGGACGAGGGCAGGATCGTGGAGCATGCCGCACCGGATGTGTTCTTCGATAGGCCGCAAACCGAACGGGCAAAGAAATTTTTAAATACGTTTACTTATGAAACAATCAAGTCTAAATCCAATGGAGGACAAGAACATGAAAACTTATCATAAAGCATTCGCGCTGATTCTGGCGCTTCTTCTGATTTTTGCACTGGCCGCCTGCGGCAGCAACGCGCCTGCCGCCACTACGCAGAGCGCAGCGCCCAGCGATTCTTCTGCCGCCGGGACTTCCGAAAGCGGCGTCGTCTATCGTACTCTGGAGGAGATCCAGGCGGACGGCACCATCAATATCGGTGTGTTTTCCGACAAAAACCCCTTTGGCTACGTAGATGAAAACGGGGATTATCAGGGATATGACGTGTATTTTGCCGAGCGCATCGGCCAGGACCTGGGCGTAGCGATCAACTATGTTTCCACCGAGGCCGCCAACCGCGTGGAATATCTGGAGACCGGCAAGGTCGATATTATCCTCGCAAACTTCACTGTCACCGCCGAGCGTGCCGAAAAGGTGGATTTTGCTCTGCCCTATATGAATGTAGCGCTTGGCGTTGTCTCCCCGGACAGCCGGGTTATCACAGACCTGAGCCAGATCGGCCCGGATGACCAGGTTATAGTCATCTCCGGCACCACGGCTGAAACCTATCTCATTGAGAACAATCCGGAGATCAAGCTGCAGAAATACGACACCTATGCCAATGCCAAGAACGCCATTGAAAACGGCAACGGTGTCGCCTGGGCCAACGACAACACCGAGGTCATTGCCTTCGCTCTGCAGAACAGCGGCTACACCGTAGGCATCCCCTCCCTGGGCAGCCAGGATACCATCGCGCCGGCTGTCTCCAAGGGCAACACCACCCTGCTCAACTGGATCAACGCAGAGATCGAATCCCTGGCAGCGGAGGATTTCTTCCATAAGGATTATGAGGCCACTTTGGTGGACACCTATGGTCTGGACTATGAAGAGAGCCTTGTTGTAGAGGGCGGTGTTGTGGCCGCGGCAGCGACTGCTGCCGTGCAGTACTCCGGCGATCCCGTTACCCTGACCGTAGGTGCCAGCTCAACGCCCCATGCGGAGATCCTGGAGCAGGTAAAGCCCGCACTGGCAGCGCAGGGCATCACGCTGGATATCGTGATCTATGACGACTATGTTCTGCCCAATACCGCGCTGCAGGACGGCACGCTGGACGCGAACTATTTCCAGCACACCCCTTATCTCAACAGCTTTAATGACTCCAACGGCACGGATCTGGTCTCCGCGGGTCTCATCCACTATGAGCCCTTCGGCATTTACAGCTACTCTGTGACCGACCTGGCCGCGCTTTCCGAGGGCGCTACCATCATTGTGCCCGACGACGATTCCAACCAGACCCGCGCACTGCTTCTGCTCAGCCAGGAGAGCCTGATCGAGCTGCCCGATGACGCCTCTGTGGAAGCCGGCGTGACCATTCTGGATATCGTGGATGACAAAGGATATACCGTCCAGGCGGTCCAGGCAGACGCCGTGCCTTCTCTGCTGAAGAACAGTGACGAGGGCACCATCGCCGTCATCAACTACAACTACGCGCTGGGCGCCGGCTTCAACACCTCCGATGCTCTTGCCATCGAGGATGCTTCCGGCGACGCGGCTCAGACCTACGCCAATATCATTGCCGTCCGCCGTGGAGACGAGAACGCACCTGCCATTCAGGCGCTGGTCGCCGTTTTGCAGGATGGCGCGGTCGACGCATACAACGACGCCACGGGCGCGGGCATCGTTCCCATCCGGTAATCAAAGAACAAACCAAAAAATGGCCGGGGAGCCAAAGCTTCCCGGCCATTTTGGCAGGAGAACACGTATGATTGAATTGAAGCATTTGAGCAAAACCTACAAGACGGGGGATTCGGAAATCGTTGCGCTGGAAGATGTGGATCTGAGCATCCGAGATGGAGAAATCTACGGCATTATCGGGCTGTCCGGCGCCGGGAAAAGCACGCTTGTCCGCTGCATCAATCTTCTGGAAAAGCCCACGGCCGGCCAGGTTTTGATCGACGGCGACGACATTACCCAATTGCCTCGAAAAGAGCTGTTGAAGCTGCGCCAGAGCATCGGCATGATTTTCCAGGGCTTCAATCTGTTGGAGCAGCGCACGGTGCTGCGAAATGTGACCTTCCCCCTGGAGGTGGCCGGAGTCGGACGGCAGGCGGCAAGAGAACGGGCAGAGGAACTGCTGGCGTTGGTCGGGCTTTCGGATCGTGCCGGCTCCTATCCGTCCCAACTGTCCGGTGGTCAGAAGCAGCGCGTGGCCATTGCCCGTGCACTGGCTACCAGACCCAAGTATCTGCTGTGTGATGAGGCCACATCCGCCCTGGATCCCAACACGACCCGATCGATTTTGGATCTGCTGCGGCAGATCAACGAGACGTTGGACGTGACGATCGTGGTCATCACTCACGAGATGAAGGTCATCGATCAGATCTGTGACCGGGTGGCGGTCATTGACCACAGCCGGATCGCCGAGGAAGGGCGCGTCAGCGAGGTTTTTACCAATCCCAAGTCTGCGATCGCCCGGGAGCTGATCCTGCCGGGAAATCGAAAGGCTTTGAACACGAAGGGCGGCCGGCGGCTGCGTCTGACCTTTGACGCCTCCTGCTCGCGCTCGCCGATCATTTCCGACATGGTCCTGGAATGCCAGGCGCCGGTAAATATCCTTTTCGCGGATACCCAGGAATTTGAGGGCGCCGTGTTTGGCCATATGATCATTGAACTGCCGAACGAGGAACGCCAGGCGGACAGGATCATCGCCTGGCTGCAAAACAGCCCTGTGGAATGGCAGGAGGAGGCTTGAGTGATGTTTTCGGAAATGTTTTACAAGCTGTGGGACAATGGCCTGATCCAGATGGGCATCTGGGAGACTGTGTATATGACGCTGCTGTCCTCTCTGATCGCCTATGTCATCGGCCTGCCTCTGGGGGTGGTTTTGAACATTACCGGGAAGGATGGGATCTGCCCCGTGTACTGGCTTAACCGTCTGCTGGGGCTGGTTGTCAATTTCTTCCGCAGCATCCCGTTTATCATTCTGATGGTCGCCATGCTTCCGGTGGCAAAGCTGATCGTTGGCACCAGTCTCGGCAACAAGGCTATGATCGTCATGCTGGTGATCGCTGCCGCACCGTATGTGGCTCGTATGGTGGAAAGCTCGCTGAAAGAGGTGGATGTGGGCGTGATTGAGGCTGCACAGTCCATGGGCACCAGCAATTTTCAGATCATAACGAAGGTCCTTTTGCCCGAGGCAAAACCCTCGCTGATCGTCGGGGCCGTGATCTCTATGGTGACCATATTGGGGTACTCGGCGATGGCCGCCACCATCGGCGGAACCGGACTGGGCCAAATCGCCATCAGCTATGGGCATCAGCGCTTTAATCCTGATATCACCTGGATTTGTGTCTTCCTGACGGTACTGATCGTCCAGATCATACAGGAGTTAGGCACATGGATCGCCCACAGGACAGACAGACGCATCCACCACGAATGAATGTGGTTTCCCTGATGATTAGAGCAGATTCAGAACTATGACATCGGCAGGAGACATATACTGTCTGAAATACTGCGTATAATTAAGAAAAAAGCCTTGACTTCATAACGAAACAAGACTTTTCCCTGACGCAAAAGGAGGGATTTGACCTGCGCTGCGGCGCAGGCCGGGTCGCGGGGAAAACGTGCCACCGGCAGGTTTTCTGACACCGTTCCCGTTCAAATCCCCTCGGGAATAAAAAGAGCACCCCACCCTCGCGGGTGAGCTGCTCTTTTTGTGTTGTCGTGACGAAAAAGATGTCACGGCAAATCCCCTCAACTGCAAATTGCGGTAGCCAGCGGCAGCTGGTGCGGAGCTGAACGGCAGCGGTGCGGCCCCAGCGGCAGCGGCTGAAAATTGTTGATTTGGTCGTATTACCCTTCATAATAGTGGTATCCGCTGTTGCGGAAATCTACTATT
>JAFUES010000001.1 GCA_017470325.1 Oscillospiraceae bacterium | reverse complement strand
TTTCGACGACTTCCGGAAACAGCTTGCTGTCTGGAACAGAAAATACAATGACTTCCCTATGCGTCCCCTCAACTGGTGCTCCCCTAAACAGGCTCTCTTTTCTTTCCCCTATGTTGTAACACATCATTGACAAACCTACACATTCCATTCCGATTCTTTTATCAGCGCTATTGAAATCGATCCGCATTTCTCTTATAATACAATTATTGGAAGTCCTTGCCGATTTATGAAAAGAGAGAGAAAGCTATATGAACTGTGATGTGAAAGCATACGCCGGGACCAAGCCCTTTATTTTCATCAGCTATGCCCATGATGACGCCCACATGGTGTATCCCATCGTTGAGCGCCTGGTCATGGATGGCTACCGGGTCTGGTATGACGACGGCATCCACGCCGGGGAAGACTGGACCGAAGTCGTAGCCAACCGCCTGACCGACAGTACCATCTGCATGGCCATGCTGTCGGAAAACTCTGTACAGTCCGTCAACTGCCGAAACGAGATCGCTTATTCTCTCAGTGAAGGCAAAACCCTGATCGGTGTGAAGCTGACGGATTTTGAAATGCCCAAAGGCATGAAGCTGCAGCTGGGCAACACGCTTTATCTGGAGCGGTATCGCTACGGGGAAACCGAGTTTTATGAACGGTTCCAGATCAGCCATGGCGTAGCCCAGTGCCGTGAGGACACGCCGCGTATCTCCGATGAGCAGCTGATGGCTTGGCGAAACAAATGGGCCAACGCCACACCGATCAAGAAAGCCAAGGGCGAACCGGAAAAGGTAAAACTGACCACGCCCTCTACGACGTCCAAGACGGCCGGCGGATCCAAAAAAGCGCCTGTGATCGCTATTGCAGGCATCGCAGCCGTGCTGATTCTACTGGCCGTGATCCTGCTGCCCCAGCTTTCGAAATCTTCTGCAGTCAAAGAACCTGTCGTCACGGAAGATGCGCAGCCTGAAACCACAGAAGCACAGCCCGAACCTACGGAAGAAATAATCCCCACCGTCACAACGGCACCGGTCATTCAGGACAGAAAGAATATGGATGTGATCGCTTATGAAAGCACGGAAGGCTTTGGCATCCAGGATATCCAATGTGGTGTTTTAGGCCGCGGCCAGACCGCCCAGCTGGAGATTACCATAGACTGGGAAGACAACACCCAAATCGGCACGCTGTATTGTTTCTCCAACCAATCTCAGCCTTTTGCCGCAGGGAACATCGCCACCTTTCAGAAAGATTTTTATAAGATGTCAAACCTGCCGCTCATGTCCGACGGCACGATTGAACAGACTCAAACCACTTATTATGGCAATGTGCCTGCAAGCGGGCCTATCTACCTGCTGCTCTTCGGTTTCGATATAGACGGCAACATCGTCGCCTACGTCACCCTGGAGGTGGATTATCCCCAGGAGAGTGAAGCCTGATCCGCTTCTAAGGTATCCCAATAATCCATTATAACAAACCATAGAAAAAGCGCCGGACCGAGGTCCGGCGCTTTCCCGCAAGGAATCAAAGAGGCAAAACGGAAAAATGTGGAGGAGTAAAAGGTAAATTCTTTTTATTCGGCAAAGAGCGGTGTGGAGAGGTAACGGTCACCGGTATCCGGCAGCAGGGCCACGATGGTCTTGCCCTTGTTCTCCGGGCGTTTGGCCAGCTGAATGGCTGCCCAAACAGCAGCGCCGGAGGAGATGCCCACCAGTACGCCTTCCGCCTTGCCCACCAGCTTGCCGGCGGCAAAAGCGTCGTCGTTTTCTACGGCGATGATCTCATCATAGATCTTGGTATCCAGCACATCGGGGACAAAGCCCGCGCCGATGCCCTGGATCTTATGGGCGCCGGGGGTGCCCTTACTCAGGACGGGGGACCCGGCAGGCTCCACTGCCACAACCTTGACGTTGGGATTCTGGCTCTTAAGGTAGTCGCCCACACCGGTGATGGTACCGCCAGTGCCGACGCCGGCTACGAAGATATCCACCTTGCCGTCGGTGTCGTCCCAGATCTCGGGGCCGGTGGTGGCCTTGTGGATGGCGGGGTTGGCAGGGTTCACAAACTGACCGGGGATAAAGCTGTCAGGGATGGAAGCGGCCAGCTCATCGGCCTTGGCGATTGCGCCCTTCATGCCCTTGGCACCCTCGGTGAGTACTAGCTCCGCGCCGTAAGCCTTCATCAGCTGGCGGCGCTCCACGCTCATGGTCTCGGGCATCACGATGATGATGCGATAGCCACGGGCGGCGGCCACGGAAGCCAGGCCGATGCCGGTGTTGCCGGAAGTGGGCTCGATGATCACAGAGCTGGGCTTCAGCAGGCCCTTGGCCTCGGCGTCGTCGATCATGGCCTTGGCGATACGGTCTTTCACAGAACCGGCGGGATTGAAGTACTCCAGCTTCGCCAAAACCGTGGCCTCCAGGCCCTCTTCCTTTTCGATATGTACAAGCTCCAGCAGAGGAGTTTTTCCGATCAGTTGATCCGCAGAAGTGTAAATGTTAGCCATTTTATATTTCCTCCAAAAAATTATAATATTAAAATGATGGTCGAATGAAATACGGGACGAAAACATCTACACGGTCAACATCGCATTGCTTGCAGGGGCACGATTAAAACCCACCTTTCGCATATGTTTGTGGGGATTATAACGCATATTCCCAAGTTTGTCAATAGGAATTTGAAAAATATTTTCATTGAAATCCTATAAACCATACGGTATAATAGGCTTATACAGGAAAAGAGAGGTTGAGACCTATGATGATATCTACAAGGGGCCGCTATGCCCTGCGTGTTTTGGTGGATATGGCGGAGCATCAGTCCTCCGGTTACGTCCCTTTGAAAGAGATCGCCGATCGGCAGGAGATCTCGGAAAAATATCTGGAGAGCATCGTCAAAGCCCTGGTCAAGGAAGGGGTGCTGATCGGTCTGCGCGGTAAGGGCGGCGGCTATCGGTTAAGCAAGGCGCCCGACCAGTTCGTGGTGGGCGACATCCTCAGGCTGATGGAGGGGACACTGGCCCCGGTGGCCTGCCTGGACAAGGACAGTCCCCCCTGTAAGCGCATGGTCGGCTGCCGCACCCTCCCCCTCTGGCAGGGGCTGGACCAGGTCATCACAGAGTATCTGGACAAGTTCACCTTGGAGGATCTGATGGCCAAGGACAATGTGGAATACGACTACATCATATAGCATATGCAAAAATGCAAAAACCGTGCAGCTTTTTCGCTGCACGGTTTTTTGTCGTTTGGGGAAATCAGCCCAGCTTCCAGGTGGGAGTGAACAGGCCGGCGAACTGGCTGTTGTACACGTCGATGACCTCGTCGCACTGGTAGGCTTCCACGATGCGCTGGTAGATGGGATTGTCCGCATCCTCGCTGCGAACGGCGATCAGGCAGTAGTAGCTGTTGTCGGCGTATTCGTTCTCCATGTACAGGGCGTCGGCGGCTTTCAGACCGGCGTCGGCGGCGTAGTTGCCGTTGACCACGGCCACGGCCACGTCAGGCAGGATGGAGGGTACCAGGTTCGCGTCCACTTCCTGGAACTTCACCTGCACCTTGTACTCGGTGATGTCGTTGATGGTGGGAGAGTTGCCGGCCTCAGGATCGATGACGATGACGCCCGCGGACTCCAGGAGCTTCAGGGCGCGGCCCTCGTTGGTCACGTCGTTGGGCACGCCCACCACGTCGCCGTCCTTCAGTTCGGACAGGTCGGTGAGCTTATCAGAGAAGATACCCATGGCTACGATGTAGGTGTCGCCGATGGCGGTCAGGTCATAGCCGTTGCTGCTGGTGTCGTTATTGAAAAAGGCGTGGTGCTGGAAAGCGTTGATCTCGATCTCGCCGTTATTCAGGGCATTGTTGGGCAAGGAGAAGTTGTTGAACTGAACATACTCCAGGTTGATGCCCTCGGGAGCCAGCTTCTCTTTCACCACGTCCCAGATGGGCTCATAGACAGCGCCGGTCAGACCGATCCGGACAGTGACGGGTTCCGCGGCGGTTTCTTCCGCAGGCTCAGCTGCGGGCTCAGCTGCGGGGGCAGCGGTGGCGGCAGGCTGGGTGCTGCTGGAGCCGCATGCGGCAAAGGACAGGGCGATGACCAGCGTCAATACGATTGCAAGGATCTTTTTCATTTTTTCTTCCTCCTAAATTGTTTTTTGTCCCCGGCGGCCTTGGAAGGAGGCCCCGGCCGGACAGTTTGATATATGTTAATGCGTATTCCGCTTAACAACGATATTACCGATCAGTTGGATCAGCATGACCAGCAGCACCAGGATCACCACAGTCACATAAATATCATCCATATGGTTGCGCTGCTGACCATAGATGTAGGCGAAGTTCCCCAGGCCGCCCGCGCCCACGGCGCCCGCCATGGCGGTGAGGCCCACCAGGTTGATGAGGGTGATGGAAGTGCCCCGGGCGATGGCCGCGATGCTCTCTTTCCAATACACGCTGAAGATGATCTCCCAGTTGTTGTTGCCCATGGACTGGGCCGCCTCGATGAGTCCAGCGTCCACACCGCTGAGAGCCGCCTCGATCTGCCGTGAGAAGAAGGGCGTGGTGCCGAAAACCAGGGGGACGATGGCGCCTTTGACGCCGATAGCCGTGCCGGAAATGAGTCGGGTCAGGGGCAGCAGGCAGAACAGCAGGATGATAAAGGGGACGGAACGCAGGACATTGATCACCTTATCCAGGATCTGATAGATCACCTTGTTCTGCATGATGCCGCCGGGCCTGGTGACCACCAGGGCAGTGCCGAAGACCATGCCCAGCACGAAGGAGATGAGGCCTGCGCGGACGGTCATCTGCAGGGTCTCGATCACACTCCTGCCCAGGATATTGGCGTCCTTTACCACATTGGGAATGATATTAAGCAGAAACTCTTGCATCTTTCAGCACCTCCACTCCTACGTTTTTCTCGATCATAAAGGCGATGGCCTTGGTGATGTTCTCCCGCTCGCCGCTGAAGATGGCCACCGTGCCGCCCAGGGTGGAGTCCTGCAGGATCTCGATATTGGCAAAGATGATGTTCACATCCACATTGAACTCTCTGGACACGTGGGAGATCAGCGCTTCGGACACGTTGCGGGTGGCGTAGTTGAGTCGAACGATCAGCTCCCCGGGCTGCAGCTGGGCAATGTGGGCGTCCAGATCGATCAGTTCGTCGATCTTGTGCAGATTGGAGGTGGAGTTGATGAAGTTGCGGGTCACATCCTGCTTGGGATCGGCGAAGATGCTGAACACGTCCCCTTCCTCCACGATCTGTCCCCGCTCCATAACGGCGACACGGTTGCAGATCTCCTTGACCACAGCCATCTCGTGGGTGATCAGGACGATGGTGATGCCAAGCTTCTCATTCAGCTCACGGAGCAGATGAAGGATGGCCTTGGTGGTCTGCGGGTCCAGGGCCGAGGTGGCCTCATCACAGAGGAGCACCTTGGGCTCGTTTGCCAGAGCTCGAGCAATAGCCACACGCTGCTTCTGGCCGCCGGAAAGCTGACTGGGATAGGCGTTCTCCTTATCGGCGATGCCCACAAGCTCCAGAAGCTGACGGACACGCGCCAGTCTCTCCTGCTTGCTCAAGCCGCTGCGGCGTAGCGGATAAGCCACATTGTCCGCCACCGTGCGGGAAGGCATCAGGTTGAAGTGCTGGAAGATCATGCCGATCTTCTTTCTGGCCTGCCGCAGCTGGGCCGGTGTCAGTTCTGTCATCTCCTGGCCGTCTACGACCACCCTGCCGGCCGTGGGCCGCTCCAGGAGATTGATGCAGCGAACAAGGGTGGACTTGCCCGCTCCGGAAAAGCCTATGACGCCGAAAATATCGCCGTCAGCAATATTCAGGGACACATCCCTGACGGCGTGGACCTGTGCTTCTCCGTCTCCAAAATCTTTGCTGATGTGACAAAGCTCTATCACGCAGATTCCTCCCGTTTTAACAAAAGTAAAAGGCCGGGAGCCTGCGGCTTCCGGCCTTTGGTTTCACATGCACGATCAAAGGATCATGAAGAAAATCACAAGCATGTCAGGCAGCCACAGCAATTTTGTGCACGACGCATCATGAACATCGGCATCATAGCCATGTCCATGCACATGCTCATCATCATGCTGGTCTGCTTCTTCATGTGTTTCTCCATTCATTCCCAGAGGTCAACTGGGATTCTGGCGCTTATCTTAGCACTGCGCCCCGCCCTTGTCAACTGCTTTTTTCTTTTTTTCCGCGCTCTGGATGGTGCCGCCGCCCACGACCCGTTCGCCGTCGTACAGGACCACCGCCTGGCCGGGTGTGACCGCCCGCTGGGGTTGATCAAAGATCAGACGCATCCTTCCGCCGTTCACGGGATAGGCGGTGGCAGCCTGTTCCGCCTGGCGGTATCGGGTCTTTGCTGTCACTCGTAAAGGCTCTGTCAACTCCGGGATGGAGATCCAGTTCATCCCCGCGGCGATCAGACTGTCGCTGTAGAGAGCGCTCTCCGGTCCCACGGTGACGGTGTTGCTCTCCATATCCTTGGAGGCCACATAGACCCGGCTGCCCATGGGCAGTTCCAGCCCCCGGCGCTGGCCCACCGTGTAGCGCACCGCGCCCCGATGCTGCCCAAGTTTCTTTCCCGTCAGATCCAGAAAATCTCCGGCTGGATAACGCTTTCCCGTATAGCGCTCCAGAAAGGCCGTATAGTCCCCATCCGGCACAAAGCAGATATCCTGGCTGTCGGGCTTGGCAGCGGTCACCAGCCCCAGCTCCGCGGCGATCCGGCGAATTTCCGTCTTGCGGTAGTGCCCCAGCGGAAAGCACAAATGGGATAGCTGCCGCTGTGTCAGCATGTACAGCACATAAGTCTGGTCCTTGCTCTCGTCCAAGGCCTTCTTCAGTTCCCAGCGGCCGGTATCTTCATTCCATTCGTTTCGCGCGTAGTGGCCGGACACCAGGCAGTCAAAGCCCTGGTCCAGCGCGTAGTCCAGAAGATAATCGAATTTCATATAGCGATTGCACTGGATGCAGGGGTTGGGCGTGCGGCCCGCCTCATAGCTGCGTACGAAGTCCTCCATCACCAGTTCGCGAAACAGCCCCTGGTAATCCAGCACCTCAAAAGGCATCCCCAGTCGGAAGGCGGCGTCCGCGGCGTCCGCCTGATCCTCGGCGGTACAGCAGCTCTTGTGACAGGCAAGGCCAATATCCGTATTCCGGTACAGCTGCAGGTTCACGCCCTCACAGGCATAGCCCTGCTGCTGCATCAGCCATGCCGCCACAGAGCTATCCACCCCGCCGCTCATAGCGATCAGCGCCCGCTTTTCCATTGTCTCCGCCATCATTAAAACTGCAGCCAGTCCCTTCCCCGGCGGGTCTCCGCCACAGTCTCCAATGGGATCTCCGCCAGGTACAGCCCGGCTTCGCCGCCGGCTTTAAACAGCAGACTGCCGTCCGGCCCGGCCACAAGAGACTCTCCGGCAAAGCACAGCTCCCCTTCCGGGCCCACCCGGTTACACATGGCCACATAGCTCAGATTCTGGAAGGCCTGGACACGGATCTCCCATTCAAAGAGTTCCATAGGCTCGTCTGTCAGATTTGCCGTGGGGATGATCACCAGCTCCGCCCCCTGCTTGGCACAGCTGCGGATGCTGTCGGGAATATGCCGGTCAAAGCAGATGACGATGCCCAGCTTGCCAAAGGGTGTGTCGTAGACCCGGAAGCCGGTATCCGACGGCGTATAGTAATCCCGCTCGTAAAAGCATTTTGCCTGGAAGATGTTCACCATCTTGCTCACGCCCCGGATCTGCCCCTGATCGTCGATCAGCAGGGACGCATCATAGCGCTCCCCCTTTTCCTCCAGGTACACATTGGGCGATGCCCAAAGGCCAAGCTCCCGGCATTTATCGCAGAAGGCCCGCACTTCCGGTCCGTCCAGCCGCACGAGCCATTGTGACACTTCCTGTTTCTCCTCCGCCGGGAAAAAGGGGGAAAGCTGCACCTCCGGGAAGAAGATTAGCTCCGTCCCGGCAGCCGCCGCCTGTTCCATATATCGAAGCGCCTCGTTCAGGTTTTCCTGCAGCGAAGCGGACATGCGCATCTGCGCCATAGCCAGTTTCATATGCATCGCTCCTTTCCCGTGCAGTGTAGCACTTTTTACCTATCAAGTAAATATGTTTAGCGATTTTATGTACTAAAATATTTTTCTTGACAAGGTTAGAAAGCGGTGCTATAGTAGCGTCAAACCAGTGAGCAAGAGGAGTATCCCGGACCGATACGGGTCCAGAGAGCCGCGGAGGGTGTGATCGCGGTCTTGTATTTCCGGGGGAATGGACTTGCGAGGGCGAACAGAACCGGCGTGAGCCGCAGTATGGGAGACGGAGTTGGCCATCCGTTAGCATAAGGCCGACGCGTGATGGCGCGTTGAAGTGGGCATGAAAATGCCAAGCCGGGTGGTACCGCAGGAGTGTGAGCTCTTGTCCCTGCATTTGCAGAGACAGGGGTTTTTTCTTTTGTCTCTGAATCCAAAAATCTTTTTTGAAAAGGAGCCTGTAACCATGAGCGAAGTCAAAATCCCCTACAAGATCTATCTGAGTGAAAATGAGATCCCCACCGCATGGTACAACCTGCGGGCCGATATGAAAAACAAGCCCGCTCCCCTGCTCAATCCCGGTACCGGCCAGCCCCTGACCGCTGAGGAGATGAGCGGCATCTTCTGCGAAGAACTGGTCAAGCAGGAGCTGGACAACGACACCGCCTATTATCCCATCCCCCAGGAGATCCAGGATTTCTACAAGATGTACCGGCCCTCCCCCATGGTCCGGGCCTATTGCCTGGAGGAGAAGCTGGGCACGCCAGCCAAGATCTATTACAAATTTGAGGGCAACAACACCAGCGGCAGCCACAAGCTGAATTCCGCCGCCGCTCAGGCCTATTATGCCAAGCAGCAGGGTCTCAAAGGCGTCACCACCGAGACCGGCGCCGGCCAGTGGGGCACTGCCCTGTCCATGGCCTGCTCCTATTACAACCTGGACTGCAAGGTCTTCATGGTCAAGGTCAGCTATGAGCAGAAGCCCTTCCGCCGTGAGGTCATGCGTACCTACGGTGCCAACGTAACGCCCTCCCCTTCTATAGAAACCGAGATAGGCAAAAAGATCCTCGCCGAGCACCCCGGCACCACCGGCAGTCTGGGCTGCGCCATCTCCGAGGCGGTGGAAGTAGCCGTCAGCAATCCCGGTTATCGCTATGTGTTGGGCAGCGTGCTCAACCAGGTACTGCTGCACCAGTCCGTGATCGGCCTGGAGGCCAAAGCTGCTCTTGACAAGTATGGCATCAAGCCCGATATCATCATTGGCTGCGCCGGCGGCGGCAGCAACCTGGGCGGTCTGATCGCCCCCTTCATGGGCGAGAAGCTGCGGGGTGAGGCGGATTACCGCATCATCGCCGTAGAGCCAGCCTCCTGCCCCAGCTTCACCCGCGGCAAGTTTGCCTATGATTTCTGCGACACCGGTATGATCTGCCCTCTGGCCAAGATGTACACCCTGGGCAGCAGCTTTATCCCCTCTCCCAACCATGCCGGCGGCCTGCGCTTCCACGGCATGTCCACGATCCTCAGCCAGCTGTACCACGATGGCTATATGGAGGCCCGCGCAGAAGAGCAGACCGCGGTCTTTGAAGCGGCGGAGACCTTCGCCCGGGTGGAGGGCATCCTGCCCGCTCCCGAGAGCAGCCACGCCATCAAGGCCGCCATCGACGAGGCGCTTAAGTGCAAGGAGACCGGCGAAGAGAAGACCATCCTCTTCGGTCTGACCGGCACCGGCTACTTCGATCTGATGGCCTATCAGCAGTTCAATGACGGCACCATGAGCGACTACATCCCCACCGATGAGGATCTGGCCAAGGGCTTTGCCGGACTGCCTCAGGTCCCCGGGCTGGACTAAAACAAGTCCCGCATATATAGCACAACACGAGGGCTGCCGCATGGCAGTCCTCGTGCTTTGTTGTTGCTTTTTGCTTCAAGTTGCGTTAGTATAGGCGTATCAAACATTACTGCTTAAAGGAAATCACCGATATGTGCTATTGGAGAAAGCTCATTCTTCCGATATTGCTTGTCCTGGCGTTTTGTCTGGCCGGCTGCGGATCTGACGCCCCGGCTGCTCCGGCAAATCCCGTGGAGACGGCGCCGCTTACGGTCACTCTGGACGGCATCGAATTTCCGGTGGACACCCAGGAGCTCACCATCAGCGGCGAGACCCAGATCCTGGAGCTTGTCGAAAATGCCGCTGCCTTCCCGGAGCTGCGGACGCTGAACATCGACGGTGCCGTCACTGCGCAGCAGTTGGATGTGCTCCGCGGGGCACTGCCCAACGTGCAGCTGCGGTACAGCGTCTCCCTGCTGGGCAAAACGCTCCCTGTGGACACCACAAGTCTGGACCTGACGGGTCTAAGCAGCGGACAGGTGGCCGATGCGGCCCAGTCCCTTTCCCTTCTGCCGCAGCTTGCGCAGGTCGAGCTGTCCGACGCTCTGACTGTGGACGACTATATTCAGCTGAAAAAGGCTGCCCCTCAGGCGCAGTTTGCCTATTCCTTTGATCTGTTTGGACAGACCGTAACCACGGAGACCGAATCTCTGACTTACTCCCGGGTCCCCATCGGTAATGACGGCGTGCTGGTATTCTCCAAGGTGCTCCCCTATCTGGACAAACTGCAGGAGCTTCGCATCGAGTACTGTGACATTGCCGACTGGGCCATGGCGGATCTGCGGGATTCTTTCCCGGACAAAAAGATCGCCTGGCGCGTAGTTTACGGTTGGGGCAACTCCTGGTCAGACACGGAACGGATCTGGGCCATCGGCGGCTTTGGCGACGCCAATCTCTTCCCTCTACGTTACTGCACGGAGGTCAAGTATTTGGATCTGGGACATAACGGGATCTACAGTCTGGACTTTGTACGCTACATGCCCAACCTGGAAGTCTTCATCGTGGAAAACGACTTCGTATCCGATCTTACGCCCCTGGCCAGCTGCAAAAACCTGGAGTTCCTGGAAGTCGGTGAGACTCAGGTGACCGACGTCAGCCCTCTGGCTGCCTGCACATCACTGAAGCATCTGAACATCGGCGGTCTGCTGGGTCTGACAGATATCTCGCCGCTGTATGAGCTGCCCAACCTGGAACGGCTTTACGGCTTGTGCGACGTGAACGTGCCGGCAGAGCAGGTGGAGTATATCACGGCTCTGATGCCCAACACCGAAGTGGCTTTCCATTACGATCCCAAGGGAGCCGTCAACGGTTATCACTGGCGTTATGCCGAAGGCGGCGGTCTGGTCCCCCGCTATCAGCTGTTGCACGATCAAATAGGATATGACTGGTGATAAAAAAGGCTGTCAGCCCGGAGCTGACAGCCTTTTTTGATTATGCGTTTTTATGTCCGGACAGGCCCTCAAACAGAAAGTGCAGACCATAGGCCCCGATGGGGATCATCAGCAGGAAGAACGCGAAGGAGTACTGGGACTTAGCCTCACACAGCAGGTGGTACAGCACGCCGCCCAAGATGATCAGCGGCAGCAGGGTTTGGCAAATCTCCCGCCTGCGCCACAGGCTCGCCAACGCCAGCACGAAGCCGAAAAGGATACACTGCTGGTAGAAATTCATCAGCAGCTTGAGCGTGTTTTCGCCACTGCGGCACAGCAGCTCATAGAGCCTGCCGGGCTGGGAGTAGTGTTCCCGCACATTGTTGTTCCAGATCACCTCATAGCTGGGCTCATTCCACTGGCTGAGGAATTTCCGATTGAAAAAGGCCGCGCCTTCTTTCGGTTCCTGGGTAAAGAACGCGATCCGTTCCTTGATCACTTCTCTGGCCTGACGCGCCGCTTCGGCGCTGTTGCCGTCGTTTTTCTCGAACAGATCCACTGTATAGGCGGGATCATACCAGCCTGAAGCGGTCTGCCCTTCGTTGAAGCCCAGGGCCATCCAGCCCCAGAGGGAGATACCGCGACCAAAATCCTCGCCCATGCGCCGTTCATAATAGCGCTGGGGCATGTCCTTCAGCCCCAATACCGCCACAACGCACAGCAGCAGGCACAGCAAAGATTTCAGCTGCCGCCTGCGCAGCAAACAGATAAACCAAATGATGGCGATGGCGATAAACACGATCATATAATTGTATTTCAGAATTACTGCCAGTGCCAGGCACAGCGCACACAAAATCCCTGACGGCCAGTTCGGCCTCTCCTGGAACGTCAGAAAGGCCCATACCGCCAGCGCGGAGAACGCAAGCCCCGGCATGTTGCCGTACATATAGGTGCTGAACAGGATGCCGTGCAGGCTCAGCAGCAGGAGCAGAGCCGTCAGCTTCTGCGCCCTTTCAGAACGGAAGGTCAGACCTACGATGCGGATCAGCGCAAATTCCGTCACCGCCAGGAAGAACACGTTGCCTGCCTGCACCAGCATGCTGGCAAAGCCCTCCGGGATATTGGGCAACACCAGAAAAACCAAACGGAAAATCAGTTCCTCATACAGGGCATAGCCGAACTGATAGGGAAAGCGCTTGAAATAAAAATGATAATAGGAGGTATCCCCTTTTGCCGACTGCATGGCCCAGAAGCTGACTACATAGGAGTCCTGGGATGGCTGGAGTTTGGAGGACATCACAAAGAGCGCCCCGGCCACAACAGTCCAGGCCAGCAGGATCACGGTAAGCGTGGACAGGCGGATCTTATCACTGAACCGCCAGAACAGGTACAGAAGGCCCACACAGAGGATCAGGAGGCCAAGATTCACGAGCACGTTGTCCTGCCGGAACACCAGAAGCTCACCAAAGCCCTCCCCCGTGCTGATATCGGAGGTGGCCAGCATGGACATGATGAACAGATAACCCATGACCAGGGTCATCAAAGCCAATACCACTGCCGCGCAGAAACGGCTGAACCGCTCCGCCCCCGGTCGCAGGTCTCTGGCCGATGCATCCATGCGCTGTTCCTCCTTTCTCATTGATGTGTATCCAATTTTATCATAGCCTGGCACAGCAAGTCAATCGCCCGGTCGTTTTGAAGATTGTCATTGTCAAACGTGTCGTGTTGTGGTAAAATCATTACACTTCATTGAAGAACAGGAAAGCGAAACAACATGAGTGTAGAGAACAAAGACGTGGAAATGGCCGCCATGCTGGAAGACCTGTCCAGTCTGAGTGAAAACATGGAACAACCGCCGAAGCAAAACCCTTCTGCCGGAAAGCGTTTCGGGCGTTTTCTCGGCCGGGTGCTTTGCGTCCTGCTGGTGACCCTGCTGTTGTTGGTCGCCGGGCTGTACGGCGTCATGTATATCCTGACCAAGGGTCCCTCGCCCACTGCGCGGGACCGTTTTGTGCTGTCTGTCAGAGAGACCAGCGCCATTGGTTTCCTGGCCAATCTGTATCTGAGTGATGAGGAGATCGAAGAGATCGAATCCGGTCGGACCCAGGAGATTTTTGAGGAGACTGACTCTTCACTCATCAGCATCAGCACAGAAAGCACCGACACAAACGCGGACGCCTGGGGCTTTGTAGACGACGACGGAGACGGCATCATTTTGGATGTGGTCAAAGGTGAGGGCTACTCCGGTTACATGATGATCGTACTGGACCCCTCCCGGGTCATCATGGGCAGCGTACCGGAAACTTTCTTTTACCGGGGCTATACGGTAGAAGAGATGGTCGAGCATTTCGACGCAGTAGCCGGGACCAACGCCGGCGGCTTTGAAGATCCCAACGGTATGGGCAACGGCAGCGAGCCGGACTCGGCCGTTGTCTTCAAGGGGAACCTGTACTTTGGAGAAAAAGGCACAGGCAACGGCTTTGTGGGCTTTGACGATCAGTACATCCTCCATGTGGGTCTGGTGGGCTCCCACGCTGTACGCGACGCCAACATCCAATACGGCTGCTCCTTTGGCCCGGTGTTGGTCCACAACGGCGAGGGCGTCGATCCGGATTCTCTTGCCAGCGGCATCAATCCCCGCACAGCCATCGGCCAGCGCTCCGACGGCGCTGTGCTCCTGCTGGTCATTGACGGGCGGCAGGTCATCTCCCTGGGCGCCACCTATGCCGATCTGATGGAGATCATGCTCCGCTATGGAGCGGTCAATGCCTGCAACCTGGACGGCGGCTCCTCTTCTCTGATGTACTACAACGGCAAGTATGTAAACAACACAGCCTCGGTCATCGGTATCCGTCCGGTCCCCTCAAGCTTTATCGTCCTGAAGGAAGGAGCGAGAGAACGTGACGGCTACTAAGAAGAAAAAAAGAAACTCCTTTGCTAAGGGCCTTGCGATCTATACCATCATTCTGGTCATGCTGATCCTGGTCGCTCTGATCTTCTTCTATTTCTATATTTCCGCCTATGAATACAGTCGCCCCGAGGGTACCATGAACCGTTATCTCGCCGACATGGACGGGGAGGCTTTTCAGAGCAAACTGGATGAATTTGTGTCGACTTTGGATCACAACATCCAGCCCGAGGAGGAAAGTCTGCGGCGTGTGCAGGAGGTCTTTACGGACGTCAAGTGGGCTAAGAAAGTATCCGAATGCACCGATACACAGCTTGTATACGTGCTGAAATCCGGAAGCTCTGTCCTTGGCAAGGTCACTTTGGTCCCTTCGGAGAAAGAGCATATGGGCTTCAGTACCTGGGAAGTCAGTGAAGATGAGCTGTCGCTGGACTTCCTGTGCCAGGACGCCGAACAGACGGTCCCGGCCGGCTATCATGTGCGCTGTGGCAGCTACATCCTGGATGATTCCTATATTGTGGACGACCAGGTCCATTATAAGCTGCTGGAAGAATTCTATGATGATTACGCCTTACCCACGAAAATCACTTACCGCACTGGGAAAGTCATCGGCGATGTGCAGCTGGAGATCCTGGATCCCAACGGGAACGTGGTCACAGAGGCGGATCTGGACGAGGAAAAAATCACCGACAACTGCAGCGCCGAGGAGAAGGCCGCCATCAAGGAACTCACTGATCTGTATATTGAGCGCTATGTGATCTATCTGTCCGGCTCCAACGGGGCACACACGCCCAATCTGTATGCGCTTCTGGTTCTCACCGTACGGGATTCCGATCTGTATTCCCGCCTGTATCAGGCGCTGGGTGGTCAGGGCTTCGCCAGCAGCCTTGGGGATTTTCTTCAGTCCATCACCATCAATCATATGATGAAGGTCAGCGACGACTCCTATGTGGTGGACGTCACCTATCTGGTGGATACTTACGGGCAAAATGGCGCTTTTACAACGACTACCAACAATTCCAAGCTGCTCCTGGTCCAGACTGCGGACGGACTTCGCGCTATCGCCCAGGCCAGTTATTGATCAAAACTCATAGCAAAAGGCAGTACCGATCCGGTACTGCCTTTTGCTAATGTGCTTTCGCTGTTTACTTATCCTCGACCTTAACGATAGGAGATTCGGGAGCGTTCTTTTTGATGCTCTCGATACCGTTGAGGCAGCTGGCCTTGGCCTTGTAGCCCTCGCCCACGGCGATGATCTCACCGTTTCTGGCCTTCAGGCGGAAGCGATACTCTCCGGCCTTATCCACATACACCTCGAACTTGGGGTGCTTGAGGACCTGGAAGCCCTCGACCGTCTGGTCTTCCACCGGGCCGACGCAGCAGCGGCGGACGCTGGCAATGCCCTTCATGCAGGCGGCTTCCGTGGTGTAAATCTCACTGGTGGCGATGACCTCGCCGTTGCCGGCCTTCAGATTGAATTTCACGCCGGTCTTGACTTTTTTGACTTCAAATTTTCCCATGATGGTCCCTCCTGTGTTTATTTGTGTGTTCCATCTGCTTAATACTATACCAAGTTTTCGGCAAAATGCAACAGAAATTTCTGTTGCATTTCTTCTTCCACCTGCCGCTTGACAAAACGGGAGGCATGATGTTTACTAAGGATAATCAAGATAAAGGACGGTAGCCATATGTATATCACCTGTTTGGATCTGGAGGGCGTTTTGGTCCCGGAGATCTGGATCGCGTTTTCTGAAGCCAGCGGCATCCCCGAGCTGCGCCGCACCACACGGGACGAACCGGATTACGACAAGCTGATGCGCTGGCGGCTGGGCATCCTGCGTGAACACGGTCTGGGTCTGAAAGAGATCCAGGACACCATTTCGACCATCGATCCCCTGCCCGGCGCCAGGGAATTCCTGGATGAACTGCGTTCCATCACCCAGGCGGTGATCCTCAGCGACACCTTCTCCCAGTTTGCCACACCGCTGATGAAGAAGCTGGGATGGCCCACCATCTTCTGCAATGAATTGGTCGTGGCCGACGATGGCAGCATCGCCGACTACAGGATGCGCACCACCAACACCAAGTACTCTACGGTCCGTGCCTTTCAGTCTGTGGGCTACGAGACCATCGCCTGCGGCGACAGCTTCAACGATCTGGACATGATCCGGGCCAGCAAGGCCGGTATTCTTTTCCGCAGTACGGAGAACATCAAGCGGGACAACCCGGACCTCCCTGCCTGCGACAGCTACGACGAGCTGCTGTTGAACATCAAAAAGGCCATGGGTATGGCATGAATCTGACCTCATAAGCAACGGGACGGCGCTGCTCCATGCAGCGCCGCCCTTTTTATCTTTTAAGTTTACATAATTTAATTTACATAATATCAAACCAGCCCATAGGGCCAACCGATCAGACTGCCGATATCATACACCTGTGTATAGCCCATGCCGTCCAGCTTCCGGGCAGCTATATCACTGCGGTAACCGCTGCGGCAGTATACCAGCACCGGGGTCTCCCTGTCCGGGATCACCTGCGCCGCCGCCTCCTCCGTCAGTTCATCCACCGGCAGCAGCACCGCATCCACGGCGTGCCCGGTAATAAACTCCTCTTCCTCCCGCACATCGATCAGTACGCAATCGGGAAGGGTATCCAGCAACTGCTTCGCCTGGGCAAAATTCACCTTTCTGTGCATACGACCCTCTCCACCTTTTTTTCAAAGTATAACACAATCAGGCAAAAGATGAAAGGGGTCCCGCACTCTTATAAACCCTTTTTCGCGTGGAGCCAAAATGAAAATATGAAAGGTACTAGGACCGCTGTAAAAAGCATGACGAGCAGCCAGACCGCCTGCATCGCCCCGCAGAGTGTAAGCACCAGCATGAGCAGACCTGCGGTGAGCCAGAGATATCCGGCCAGACGGTGGGTCCGATTCCAGTTTTCCTCATTTGCCAGGGTCCATGGCAGCTTGATGCCGATCGTATAATTCTGCCTGCACTTGGGCAGGTAGTTGCCAACGATGATCAGCATCACACCGATCAGCAATTCCGCAATAAAAGTGACGTTTACGGAAACCCCAAGGTTCATCGGATAGATTGTCGCCGCGCAAATCCATGAGACGATAGGAGCGATCCACAGGCACAGAACAAACATTTTGGGGCTGATATTTTGTTTTTTCGGATCACGTGACGTGACCAGCGCCCCCACCCAAAGGATCGCCAGGCAGAACAGCGGAATCCCAAAAACCGCAACCGCTTTGCTGCTGAATCCGTTCGCCTCATTATGCATCCCGAAGTGGGTCGCCATGACGTCCGGCAGGCGGCCCCAGAACACCAGGCCGATCAGCATCGGCAGGACCGTCACGATACTTGTAATGATCAGGGTCTTTTTATTGGCTTTCAACATTGCTGTCCCCTCCTTTGATGGTCGATATCCACAGCAGGATCTCTTCCAGCACACTTGTGTTCAGCTGATAATAGATGAAGTTCTTCTCTCGGCTCTCAAAAACGAGTTCGGCCTGTTTCAGGATCTTCAGATGATAAGAGATCGTGGCGCCTGTCATATCAAAATGAGCGCCGATATCTCCGGCAGAAAGCGGTCCGGTTTTCAGCAGCTCCAGGATCTGTCGCCGTACCGGATCAGACAGTGCCTTGAAGGTGTCCGCAAACGCCATTCTCTTCCCCTCCGCTCCTAATATTTAGAAATCTATCTAAATAGATTGTACCGCCGGGGCATTGATCTGTCAACAAGTATTTAGATTTTTTTCTAAATACTTGTTGACAAAGGCTCTTTCCTTCCTACCTCCTTGGTAAAAAGACGAGATTACAACAGAGTGTAATCTCGTCCGATCTTCTTATTGCCTATCGAGCTGAGCAGTAGTCCCTTTTATCTCCGGCAGCTGCGGGACAACCCGGAGGCCCTCACTCGGTTTCTGCCTGCCGGCGGAATCCGCCCTGGCCGCCGGGGCCACCCATACCGCCGTGACCGCCGAAGCCGCCAGTCCGACCCATCTGCCCGCTGACGCTCTCATCGCCGGCATCCCAGCCAAAGCCGTTTTCGCTGTTCTCTTCCCAGCCGGGGCCGCCCATCTGGCCATGGCCGCCCATACCGCCGCCGAATCCACCAAAGCCGCCCATGCCCATACCACTGCCGTAGATGACAGAGTCCAGGGTGATCTCTTCACTGACTGATCCGGCCTTAACGGTGTAGGTACCGCCCACTTCCATGCCCTCCGTGCTGATGACCACGGACTGATAGTTTTTCGTGGGGGTGTAACTAGCCAGCACCTTGCCGTCTTCATCTTCGACGGAGACTGTGGTGCCTGCCGCCTGGGCGGAGCTCAGGTTCAGCAGGATGCTGCCCTGGGTGGAATTGCCGCCGAAGTTCTCCGCCATGCCGGCCGCACCCACCGCGATGATGGTGCCGCCGCTGACGGTGGCGCCGGTTCCGTAGTCCAGTGCGCCGTTGCCGTTGTTGGTGGGTCCGCTGACGTAGACCACGCCGCCGCTGACGTTAAGTTCGCCGTTGGCGTCCAGGCCGTCGCCGCCCGCATCGACTGTGAGGCTGCCGCCGCTGATGGTCAGAGTGGAGCCGCTGTCGGAGCCAAACGGATCGCCGCCGAAGGGGCCGAAGGCGTTGGAGCCGTCGTTGCCACCCGCCGCGTTGATGCCGTCATCGGTGGCAATGATGCTGATCTCGCCGCCGCTGATGGTGATATCATTGGCCTCTAGACCCTCATAGCTCTTGGTGACATCGATGTTTCCGCCGCTGATGGTCAGGGTGTTGTCCGCATGGACGCCGTCGTCGCCGCTGCTGAGTGTCATTTCGCCACCGCTGATGGTGACGGCGTTGCCTGCGTGGATGCTGTCATCCGCCGAAGTGACGGTGATGCTGCCGCCCAGGACCTCAATGCTGCCCTTTTCCTCATCTTCGTCATTGCTGGACCAGATGCCCTTGGTGCCGCTGGTGATGTTCAAGGTGCCATCTTCTACGGTGACACTGTCCTTGCCACTGAGTCCCTTTCCGGTGGCGGTGATGTTCCACTCTCCGTCCTTAACTTTCAGGTCATCCTTGCTGACCACACCGTGGCCGGTCTCACAGCTGATGTTGACGTTGCCGTCGCCGTTCAGATTCAGGTCGCACTTGGCGAAGACCGCGGCGTCCACATTGTTGTCGTCAGTCTGCACAAATTCGCCGGTGGAGCGGATGCTGTTGACGCTGCCCTCGGCGGAGGACAAGATGACCTTATCGGCCGAAAGCGCATAAATGGCTGCGCTCCCCTCCTTGCTGATATCGGCGCCGTCCAGGATCAGCTTGACCTTAGCGTTCTCATCGGCGTCGACGATGATCTGTCCGTCGCTGAGGGCGCCGCTGATGCGGTAAGTCCCCTCTTGAGTGATGGTCACTGTGCTGCCACTGATGCTGACACTGTCGTCAGAGGCGGTAGACTTCTTATCGTTGAGGGAGATGCTGATTTCTTCCTCCTGGGTATCCTCACCCGCTGAAACGGACGTGATTTCTGTGATCTCTGTGACTTCCGTATTTTCGTCGGTGGTCTTTTCATTCTTTCCGGCGGCGAGAGCGGAGGCGCTGCCGCAGGCCGTCAGCATGGTCCCCGCCACCAGGACTGCCAGAATTCGATTGTATGACTTCTTCATGTTTGGTCCATCCTTTCTTACAGTTCCGCAGATGCTTCCATCCGTGCGGACAAGCTGATCTCCAGGTTGCCGTTGCGGCAACGGAGTGCGTCAATGAATTGCTTTTCGATCCCGCTTTCGCGGAGAGTGACCTCATAGGTCAGTCGGTTGAGACTGCCAAGGTTGGTGGTCTTCACTCGGGTCATCTTGGCCTCGGTGGTATATTCCTCAAAGAGATCGTCGAAGATCTCTGCATATTCCAAGCTCTCGGGAACCGTGACCTGCAGGCATTTGTGCAGGTCCTCTCCCCTGCGCTCGCCAAAGCCGATCTTCGCATACAGGGTATCGGCCAGGCACATGACCAGGGCGAACAGGGCGGCAAGTCCCGGGCAGCCCATGCCGCAGGCCAGGCCCACCGCCATGGCGGTAAAGACTGCCGCGATCTCCTTGCCGCTGCCGGGTGCGGAGCGGAAGCGTACCAGGGAGAAGGTCCCGGCCACAGCCACGCCAGCGCCGATGCTGCCGCTGACCAGCATGATGATGGTACTGACCACGGCGGGAAGGGTGGCCAGAGTCACCACAAAGCTCTTGCTGCCGCTGTTGTTGTGCATATACACAAGGGCCTGCACTGCGCCGATCACCAGCGCTGAAAGGATCAAAGTCAGAAACACGGACAGGGTAATGGGATCCGTGCCGCTATTATATAGTCCGGAAAAAAAGGATTCAAGCACAACTAACACCTCGTCTTTCTTTATTTGCCCGCTCGCTCATGATCCTATACGCGTCACCGTATTTGGAGAAGGAGGCCTGGCGGATCTCCGCCCGGTCCAGCGCCTCCACCAGCCACAGCGGGATCGCGGAGGCGGTTTTGACCTCAAACAGGGACTGGCCGGGCAAGAGCAGATGCTCTCCACCGGGTGCCGCTGTCAGGCGCATGTCGTAGGTCCGCCAGCAGATATTTTTATCAAAGGTCGCCCGCAGCTCCGGGTCTTCCGTGGAGTAGTAGGCGCAGCGGTCATAGCAGAGATACACCGCCGGGCGCAGGCTGCGGTAGTACTTCCGGCAGTAGTCGATCTCCCGGCCGATCTGGCTGTCCACAGGGAGTGGGGCCCGGCCGTTCATATAGGCCGTGGCCTCCCGCTCGGAGAGCGAGATGCGTCTTTTATATACAACGCCTTCGTACTTCTTCTTCAGTTCCAGGAAGACCTCACCATCGCCGGTCACCGGCCCGTAGCTGCGCATACGCAGCTTCTCCTTGTACACGGGCTTTTCCAGAGACTCGCGGATGAGCCGATAGTCCGGGGTATCGTAATAGATGTTGCAGATGGTGCTCTGCCCGTGGGGGTCCGGCTCCATATGCATGGCAAAGACCTGCTCCATAATGGCCCGCTGCCTGCTGTCCAGCAGGAACTTGATCTCATGCCGCTGAAAGATGTTGTTTTCCACCGCTATCGCCTCCTGTATTTCATCTTGTGGCTTAAGAATACCGCCGGAAACTTAGAATTGACTTAGAAAACCTAAGGCAAAAAATGAACTTTTTGTAACGTAAAAAAATCCGCCTGAGGAAAAACCTCAGGCGGATTTGCGGATGTATTCACTTACTATGGTACCAGGATCTCTTTGAGTGTCAGATCGCGTCCGGTCAGCGGCATCAGCTTCTTCCCCCTGCAGACGGGACAGCTGAGGTCGTTCAGATCCGCGACGAACTCCCGCTGGCAGTCCAGGCATTTGGCGGTGCCGGCCAGCTCTTCGATCACGAACTCCGTCTCCTCAAGCTCGGTACCGTCGGTGACGGCCACCCAGCAGTCGGCCAGGAAGTTGGGCATGACACCGCTGAGAGTACCCACCTCCACCGTGATCCGGGTGATGGTGTCCAGCTCCTCATCCTTCATGATGCCGCGCACCATCTTCAGCATGGCGTCGCAAATTCCAAGCTCGTGCATTACTTCGTTACCGCTCTCTTGACAATGCCGCCGGTCTTGCGGACCAGATTCTCCGCCGCCTTGATGGGCATGGTCTCAAAGGTGCCGGCATGCCAGTCGCGGACCTTCTTGAGATGGATAGCGTCGAACTTGCAGCGGGTGGTGCAAATGCCGCAGCCGATGCACAGATAGGGGTCCACCTTGGTGGCGCCGCAGCCCAGGCAGCGGGCGGTCTCCTTACGGATCTGCTCCTCGGTGAATGTGACACGGGCGTCGGCGAAGGTCTTGGCCTTTTCGGCATTGTAGCCGCGGACCTGGCGGTGCTCCTTGTCGAAGCCGCCCACGCTCAGCTGCACATGGTCCTTATCCAGCGCGCGGTAGACGCGGCGGTCGCGGCCCATGGTCAGGGTCTGGCCGGGATGCACATAGCGGTGCAGGGAGATGGCCGCTTCCTTACCGGCAGCAATGGCGTTGATGGCGAAGCTGGGTCCGGTATACACGTCGCCGCCCACGAAGATATCGGGCTCGGCAGTCTGATAGGTCAGCGCGTCCGCCTCTGCGGTACCCTTGCCGGTCTTCACCAGGGCGCCCACATCCAGCGTGCCCCAGTCCACCTTCTGGCCGATGGCTCCAATGACGGAGTCCACCTTGATAGTCTCGAACTTGCCGGTGCCCACGGGCTTGCGGCGGCCCTTCTCGTCGGGCTCGCCCAACTCCATGATCTCCACCTTCAGTGCGGTGACCTTGCCCTTGTCGTTGCCCTCGATCTCCACGGGAGCATTCAGGAATCGGAACTGCACGCCTTCTTCCATGGCCTCGGCCACTTCTTCGGGATCGGCAGGCATCTCCGCCTGGGAGCGGCGGTAGATGATGTATGTATCGGTTGCGCCCAGACGGACCGCCGTGCGGCACACGTCCATGGCCACGTTGCCGGCGCCGATGACTGCGCACTTCTTGCCGATCTTGGGCTTCTTGCCCAGGTTGACCTCCCGCAGGAAATCCACGCCGCCGTAAACGCCCTTCAGATCCTCACCGGGCACGCCGATGGCGCTGGACTTCTGGGCGCCGATGGCCAGATAGAAGCCCTTGTAGCCCTCCTCACGCAGCTGCTGGATGGTCACGTCTTTGCCGACCTCCACGCCGCACCTGAACTCCGCGCCCATCTCACGGATGATGTCGATCTCCGCGTTGAGCACGTCCTTCTCCAGCCGGAAGTTGGGGATGCCCAGGGTCAGCATGCCGCCGGGGACTGGATTGCGGTCGAACACGGTGACCTTGTAGCCCTTCTTGCACAGGAAGTATGCGCAGCTCAGACCCGCCGGGCCGGAGCCGATGATGGCGATCTTTTCCTCATAGGGTCTGCCGATCTGGTTGACCATCTTGGGGATGCTGCGGGTCTCGCTGTTCAGATCATGGTCGGCGATGAAACGCTTGACCTCGTCGATGGCCACAGCCTCGTCCACACCACCGCGGGTGCACTCCGCCTCGCAGCGCTTGTTGCAAATACGGCCGCAGACCGCGGGCAGCGGGTTCTCGGTCTTGATAAGCTCAAGAGCCTCGGTGTAACGGCCCTGGGCCGCCAGCTTCAGATAACCCTGAACAGGAACGTGGGCGGGACATGCCACCTTGCAGGGCGCGGTGCCGCTGGGCATGACGTCCTCCCGGTTTTCGCGGTAATCCGGGTTCCAGGCCTCCTTGGACACGATATGCTCGGAGAGCTTGGTGTACTTGGCCGGAGCAATATTCACAGTGGTGCAGAGTTTTTGGCCCAATTTCAGGGCGTTGGCGGGACAGACTTCCACGCACTGAGCACAGGCAACGCACTTGGCCTCGTCCACTTCCGCCTGGAAATTGGAACGGATGGCGTCTCGGGCGCCGAACATAAGACCCACACGCAGGCCAAAGCAGGCGCAGGCACAGCAGTTGCAGATGGCGGCGCTCTCACCGGCTTCCTCGATGTTGGGGATATCGTGCATCAGGCCGTTTTCCTCAGCGCGCTGAATGATCTCCAGCGCCTCTTCGCGGCTGATCTGACGGGCACGTCCGGTGCGGATATAGTGCTCAGCGCCCTTGCCCATCTGCACGCACATCTCCTCCGCCAGGTGGCCGCAGCCGTCGTTGATGGAGCTGCGGGAAGCGCGGCAGGAGCAGGGGGACACGCAGAAAGTGTCATACTTGTTCAGATAATAGCTGAGCTTTTCATAGTCATGGACGTTGGGGATATCCTTGATGGCGCTCTCCACCGGCACCACGCGCATCAGACCGTAGCCGTTGGGGATCAGCGGACTCATGGTCTGCATACGGATGCGGGTGTACTCCTCAAAGGCGCGGCCCACCTCGGGATGGGTGTCCAGCAGTTCCTGGTTGTTGACCAGCATCTCCATGATACCGGGGGCGAAGATCTGCATGAAGTACTTGTCAACGCCCGCTTCCTTGTCATAAGTGCAGCGGAACACGCCGATCCAGGCCAGATGTTTTGCGATCTTCTCCACCTCGTCCACCGGCTTGCCGACCTTCTTTGCCAGCCACTCGGCGGTACGTTCCTTGCGCAGGCCCGCAGCGATGGCAACGTCGGCCTCGTCATCCGTCAGGATACCGGCCAGGCTGTAATACTCCGGCGCGTTCTCGTCGATCTTATTGACAACGCCGGTCAAGCCGCCAATGATGTGACATAGCTTGACGATCTTGGGTCTGAGTTCTGCCATAATAATCCCTCTCTTAAAAAAAAATATGCTTTTTGCGTGAAGCGTACACTCCACCATTTTGTATCATCAGTATATAACAGCATGGCCGTATTTGCAAGTTAATTGTCAAACATCAGTACCTGGAGAAAGGGCAAAACATTTTTGTCATTTTTTTGTCTAACTCCCTTGCAATAAAAAGAAGAATCGAGTATTATAGTTGCTGGCGCAACACAATGGGCAGGACCCCTGCTCACCCAAAACGAGACATATGGAGGGACAAATGGACAAACAGAAGAAAGCAAAACTGCTCGATATCATCGGTATTGCCTGCGGTATTATCCTATTGATCTTCCTGGTGGCCAATATCATCTCCGCCCATACGGTAAAATCTGTGGGCGACGCCAGTGCCCCCACGGAAGCAATCACCGCCAGCGGTTCCGGCCAGGGCAGAAACGGCCCCATTGAAGTAGAAGTGGTCGCCACGCCGGAGAAGATCTATCAGATCAATGTGACCAAGCACGACGAGACCGAGGGAATCGGCACTGTGGCAGTGGATCAGCTGCCCGCCGCCATCTATGAGGCCCAGAGCCTGCAGGTAGACGCCATCACCGGCGCGACCCTGACCTCTGACGGCATCAAGGCGGCCATCCGCGACGCTCTCACCAACGCGGGCATCGACGCCTCTGCCTTTGATACGGAGTTGGCCCCCGTGGAAGTGGCGGCCGAGCCCGATGTGACTTATGACGTAGACGTGGTCGTCGTGGGTGCCGGCGGTGCCGGCATGACCGCTGCCATCGTGGCCCATGATGCCGGCATGAATGTTCTGGTTCTGGAGAGCCAGGGCATGGTGGGCGGCAACTCCATCCGTTCCACCGGCGGTATGAACGCCGCCAAGACCGAGTGGCAGGATCTCAACGACTTCGGCGAGTCCGCCGGCGTCGACAAGCAGCTTGCCGCCGCGGAGAACTATCCTGACAATGCGCGCATCCAGGAGCTGGCTGCCATCGTCAAGGAGCAGTGGGAAGCCTATCAGGCCAACCCCACAGGTTACTTTGATTCCACCGAGCTGTTCCAGCTGGATACCTTGATCGGCGGCGGTGCGCTGAACGACCCCGACCTGGTCAAGACCCTGACGGAGAGCAGCGAGGATGCCATCGCCTGGCTAAGCACCGTAGGCGCGGATCTGCACAATGTGTCCAGCTTCGGCGGCGCATCTGTCAAGCGTATCCACCGCCCGGTCAACGATGAGGGCAAGGTCGTCTCCGTGGGTACCTACATCGTCCCCATCCTGGAGCGCAACCTGACCGAGCGGGGCATTGAGCTGCTGCTCAACACCACCGCCACCGAAATTATCATGGATAACGGTGAGGCTGTAGGCGTCATCGCTACCGGCAAGACCGGCAACACCATCACTGTGAACGCCGGTTCCGTGGTCCTGACCACAGGCGGCTTCGGCGCGAACCTGGAGAAGGTCGTGTCCTACAAGCCCGAGTTGGAAGGCTTCATGACCACCAATGCTCCCGGCATTCAGGGTCAGGGCATTGATATGGCCGTGGCCGCCGGTGCGGACACCGTGGACCTGGAGCAGATCCAGATCCATCCCACGGTGGAAGCCAACACCGCTTCCCTGATCACCGAGGGTCTCCGCGGTGACGGCGCAATCCTCGTCAACCAGGAAGGCCTGCGTTTCTACGACGAGGTCTCCACCCGTGACAAGGTCTCCGCAGCCGAGATCGCCCAGACCGGTTCTGCCAGCTGGCTGGTGGTGGATTCCAAAATGTATGACGCCTCCAGCGTGATCCAGGGTTATGACAAGAGCGGCTTCATGGTCAAGGGCGAGACCTATGAGGAACTGGCCGAGGCCATGGGCGTGCCCGCCGACGTGTTTGCCGACACCATGAACACCTGGAACACCTATGTAGAAGACAAGAACGATCCCGACTTCGGGCGTACCAGCTTTGCTCAGCCGCTGGATGTGGGTCCCTATTATGCCATCCATGTGACGGCCGGTATCCACCACACCATGGGCGGTGTCAAGATCGACAGCGACGCCCAGGTCATCGATACCCAGGGTGATGTGATCCCCGGTCTCTTCGCCGCGGGCGAGGTTACCGGCGGCGTCCACGGCGGCAACCGCCTGGGCGGCAACGCCGTTGCGGACTTCACCATCTTCGGCCGTATCGCCGGTACCAGCGCCGCCGCTTATGCGGAGAATGGTGCACTGGCAAACGCCGCCTGACACGATTCCAATATGCAAGAAGAACTCGGCCGCATGGCCGAGTTCTTCTTTTAGAGATAAGCGCGCATATCCCCGGTCAGTTGTTCTTCCAGGTGGATCAGCCGCTTGGCAATGTCCTTGGCCTGCTCGTCCGCCGCCTTGTATTCGTTCAGATAACGATTGAGGGACTTGACCCCCATATTGCAGCCGTCGGTCATCAGAGACGCCACGGTCTGGTCTGTGCCGTTCATCATCAGCTCCGCATTGGTCTTGATCCAGCTCATCTTTTCCGCGATGGGATTGAGGTCCTTCCCCACGTCCCGGAAGCGGTTGAGTTCCGCTTCGATCTGTCCGGCCAGCGCAACATGCTCCCGTCGGCTGGTCTGCAGCTTCTGCTCCAGCTCGCCGTCATGCACATAGCCCAAAACATCCTCAATGGCGCTGACGCCCATTTTTACACCCGCGTCACATTCCCGGAGCAGTTTGATGGTATCCTGTTCGATCATGTGCTATCCCCTTTCTCAGCATTCCTGTTTAGCATGCCGTTTTCCCCGGGAAATATGCATGATACTGTTTGCTTTTTTATAGAAAACCGTATATACTGAACACAAGAAAAGCTGAAAGGAGCATCACCATGGGTCTTTTCGATAAAAAATACTGCGATTTTTGCGGCAACAAAATCGGGCTTCTGGGCAACAGAAAACTGGAAGACGGAAACATGTGCAAGGACTGCGCCTCCAAGCTCTCCCCCTGGTTCAGTGAGCGGCGGCACAGCACCAAGGACGAGATCAACGCCCAGCTTGCCTACCGGGAAGAAAACAAAAAAGCCGTGGCCGCGTTCCACACAACGCGCAGCATCGGCAAGTATACCAAGCTGCTCCTGGATGAGGACCGACGCCAATTCGTGGTCACCAGCGCCAGCAATCTGGAGCAGGCCAATCCCGACGTACTGGACTATTCCCAGGTCACCGGCTGCGATCTAGATATTGACGAGAGCCGCCACGAATTGAAACGCACCGACAAGGATGGCAAGCAGGTCAGTTACAATCCGCCCCGCTATGAGTACTCCTATGACTTCCATGTGACCATCAATGTGAACCACCCTTACTTTGACGATATCCGCTACTCCCTCAGCAACGGCTACGTCAAGACCGGTGAGCAGCCCATGGGCAGCGCCCCAGGCGGCTGGCGGGTCAACCGGCCCGGCGCCATCAATAACCTGCGCATGAATGAGTATTATGAGTTTCTCAATCTGGGCAATGAGATCAAGGATACCGTTCTGCAGATGCGGCAGGATACTCGCGATGCGGTGATTGCCCAGAACACGCCCAAAGCCGCCGTTACCTGTCCCTACTGCGGCGCAACCACCATTCCCGACAGCAAAGGCTGCTGTGAGTACTGCGGCAGCGTACTGAAATAAAGCGGATTATACCGACGGACTTAAAGTGGATCGCTTGCATCGGCTCTGCCGATAAAGGTACCGACCAGTGTACGCACGATTTTGATTCGATCATCCTCCGTCAATCACAAGGAACACCCCTGCCAACGGCAGGGGTGTTCCTTGTGGTGGACTTGAAGGGGATCGACCTGCGCTGCGGCGCAGGCCGCCTCGGGTTGCAACATGCCACCGGCATGTTGCCAAGTGCCCTTGGGTTCGATCCCCCGGAAGCTATGCCAAAGAAGACAGCCACCCGATGGGTGGCTGTCTTCTTTGGTGGACTTGAAGGGGATCGAACCCTCGAACCTCACGGATGCGAACCGTGCGCTCTCCCAGCTGAGCTACAAGCCCATATACGCTTTTCAAACAGTCTTTCTGTTTGAACGCTTTGTTATTATAACACGAAATTTGGATTTGTAAAGAGGAAAATCTTTAAGCTCAAAGGGCCGACAATTGCGGCCCTTTGCGACTGTTGTGTACCTTAGTCCAGCCGGACGACGATATAGTCGTCGATCACCTGGACGGAACCATAATAGGGATAGCACGGCATAGCCTGTACCCGCTCATCTTTCTGCAGCACCCTGCGCTCAGCCGATGTTGCAAAGCTCACATCAAAGCCCAGATACCGCTGCATGAACAGATCTCTCGTATAGATATCGATCAGATTTCTGCTGGGTCCCATGAGCCCCTCGGCGTCAAGCTCCTCCATCTCCAAGCCCTGCTGATCTCCGTTCCCGATCACAGCGACTTTCTTATCCGCATCAAAGCCCGCTGTGCTCTCGATCTGTGTGACGATACTGGTGTAGATGGAATAAGCCTGCTCATACTGGAAGTGCATCTTCAGATACACCTTGTTGGCAAAAAACACATTTCCCGCCATCACCAGAAGCAGAACAAAAAGCACCGCGTCCCGGCTCCATCGCCCGGCTTTTCCATCCGCTGTTTCGCACACCACCGCCGCCAGCACATAGACTGAAAGGAAGCTGACCAACACCAGCGAGTGGATGATGTCGACCTCGGCAATCAGATAAATGCAGTACACGCTCAAGGGAAACAGCAGCAGGCAAACAAGCAGCAGCAAGCCCTTTGCCCGGTCTTTGCAGTTGAGCAGCCAACGAATCAGCAACACCGCGGCGACCAGAGCCAGCAGAAAATGCAGGATCATCGCCAACGGCGACCGGACAAAGGCGAAATAGCCCCGGGTAAAGGTGTGCAGAAAAGCACTGTACGCCAATGCGATCTTATAGAAAATGCTGGTCCAGCGGGACACACCGTAATCGGCAAAGCCCAGACCGGAGATCCGCGCAGCCGCCAGGCTGATCAGGTAATATACTACCAGGCTGACCAGCAGCAGCCCCAGCCGAAAGACACCGTAGAGCAGGACCTCCTTCGCAGACCCTTCATCGCGCAGCAACCGCTGGATCATGCGGATCACAAAGAAGCTGGCCGCGACGGCCACATAGGCCTGATACGTACCGATCGCCAGCACCAGCAGCAGGAAGCTGACAAGCCAGTTCGCTTTCCCGCCGCGCTCCGTCAGAGCAACCGCGATGACTGCCAGCAGGAAAGCCAGGGCATAAGGCGCGCTGGTAAACATGAAGCAGAACAAGCCTGTCTCCGAAGGGAAACTCACGAATACCGCCGCCAGCAGGGCCTGCAGGCACTTGCTGTGGATTTGGAACAGGCGGATGGTGATACAGGCCGTCACGGTCAGCAGGATGACGCTGATCACGCCATAGATCCACGGCATGGAAACGCTGGGAAAGATCCACTTGGAAAGCTCCAGTCCCCACCGGCCGGAGGTGATGGTCGCCCCCCGCTCAAACAGGGACCAGACCTCGTCCGCATTGACCAGCTTGTTGGTAAAAGCGAACATATGTGCCAGGAGCCCTGCCGCCAGGCCGCAGAGCAGCGGTATTCTGTTTTCGCGCATCTGTTCTGCCAGCCATGCAAACAGCCGCTCCAGAACCGACAGTTCCCTTTTCTCCATGAAAACGCTCCTTATAATACCAGGATCTCCGCCGAGCAGGCATCGATCTTCCCCTTGATCTGGCCCTGGCCGGCCTCGCTGCAGTCCACCGAAAACGCCGCTTCCGTGTCACCCCGGTTGATCACTGCCAGGAACACACCGTTCTCCGCGCTCTGACCGAACACATCTATTCCGTCGGTGATGTACCGCAGGATCAATAGTACGTCCCCGCTGGCCGCCAGAAAGCGGGCCTTGCCGGTAGACAAAGCGTCCGCGCTGCGGCGCATCTTGGCCAGCGCCGCATAATACTCGTGTAGCTGTCTGTGTCCCTCCTTGAAGGGCATCCGGTTAAAGGGGTCCCGTACTCCGCACATTCCCTGTTCGTCCCCGTAATAAATGCTTGGCACACCGGGCAGCGCGAACTGGATCGCCGCACACAGCATTTCCAACTGGGAAGCATGACCCAGGTCCTCCGGCGAGAAATACAGGTGCATCTGCGCTTCCCGGCTCAGGGCCTCGAAGTTGATGTTCGCGGCGAGAGCTGTGCGCAGTCGTTCCACATCGTGCGAGCCCATCAGATTCATCAGCGAATAGTACATGGGCTCGGGATAATTCATCTGCTGGCCGATCAGGAAGTCGCGCAGAGCATAGGCGCTGATGTTGCGGTGCATGAAGTTCAGCACCGCGGTACGCAGGGGATAATTCATTACTGTGTCCAAGGAGTAGCCCAGGGCGTAGTTGCGCCGTCCCCCGTAGCTCTCCTTGATGACCGCGTCCTCCCAGACCTCGCCCAGCACAAGCGCGTCCGGTTTCTCCTCCTTGGACGCCTTGCGGATCAAGGCCAGCACATCGTCCGGCAGCTCGTCCGCCACATCCAGCCGCCAGCCGGAGGCGCCCCGACGTAGCCAGGTCTTGACCACGCTATTCTCGCCCCGAATCACGAATTGCTGCCACGCCGGGTTCTCCTCGTCCACTTCCGGCAGATCCCGGAAGCCCCACCAGCAGCGGTAATCATCCGGATAGCTGCGGAAATCGTACCAGCCGTAGTACGGCGAATCCGGCCCCTGGCAGGCGCCCTTGTCCGGGTAGTGCCCCCAGCGGTTGAAATACACGCTGTCCGCTCCCGTGTGGGAGTAGACGCCGTCCAGAATGATGCGAATCCCCTGGGCTGCCGCCTCGGCACAGAGGCGTTCAAAGTCCTCATTGCTGCCCAGGATCGGATCCACCTGCATATAGTCCGAGGTATCATAACGGTGATTGGAACGCGCCTCGACGATGGGATTGAGGTACAGGCAGTTGACGCCCAGGTCCTTCAAATAAGGCAGCTTCTCCCGGATCCCGTTGAGCGTGCCGCCGTAGAAATCATCCGGGCTGTAATCGTCTTCAAAGGGCCGGGGCTGCCAGCGCACCGGCTCCTCCACGTGTTCATGCAGCTCCGGCGTCTGGCCCAGTCCCTGATGATAGGCAATGCCCTGCCGGGCAACATCGTCCGCCGAAATGGCAAAACGATCCGGAAAGATCTGATACATCACACTGCGCCGGAACCAGGCGGGTGTTTCAAAGTCTTTGCGATAGACCGTCAGCCGGAAGCCCGGCGCCTGATAACCGTACAGACGGCCCCGGTAGCCGGTCTCATCGGGACAGAGCCAGTGGGAACTGGTCCCGGTCTCCACCCGGAAACTGTACCACAGCGCCTCCGCCGTATCCGGCACCCGGAAATCACAGCGGTACAGGTCCCCTTCCCGCTTCATGGGGATCTCATTTTCAAAAGAGTCTCCATACAGATGGAGATAGGCCTGTTCCACATCGCCGGACAGGATGCGGACCGCCAGGCAGAGCTCCGTCCCCTCCGGAACAGCGCCGACTGGATCACGAAACGCCGGGTCTGTGCTATTGTGCTGCAGAGCCAGCACATTCTGGCTGCAGCGGCGCAGGATGCTGATCACATGGGCTGTGCGGGGCTGGAGCGGGTAGACCGCTTCCACGTCCACGCCCGCCGCCATCAGATCTTCGCAGCAGCTTGCCACCACCTGGTAGGCATTGTTCAGGGGAAAGCCCCGGTCATCCATCAGCAGGCGCAGCAATTCCGGCCCGGTCAAGGGGTTCGGCGAAAAGCAAGCACATTCCTGGATCTGTTCAAGGCGCAGGCCATTTCCCTCGCAGCGCTCCACCGCAGCGGCCACTTCGGCAGCCGCCTGGAAATACTGCATGGTCAGTGCCGGGCAATTCCCCGTGCGCAGCTGTCCCGTTAGCACAGGATCGCCGCCCACTGCCTGCCAGGCCCCGTCGGTCCAGGCCGCGCGCACATACTGCCGTCCCTCATACTGGATGGACAGGGTATATTCCTCCGACCAGCATTCCCGATAACTGCCGCCGAAGGGGATCTCCAATTCTTTCGGATATGCACCCTCTGTCAGGGTGCAGGATGCTGTGGGCCTCACAGCATGCATAGATAGAGCCTCGCATACTCCATCGCAGACAGTTCAAAACCGAAGTCCGCCTTCATGGCGCTGGTGATCAGCCCCTCCATGACGTCTTTCTTATAATAGGCTTCGATGGCCTTGTGGATGGTGTCGCGCATCTCCCAGGCGTCGAAATTGGCAAAGGAGAAGCCGTCCCCCTCGCCGGTATACTGATTGTAAGGCTGGACCGTATCCCGCAGGCCACCGGTCTCCCGCACGATGGGCAAAGACCCGTAACGCATGGCGATCATCTGGCTCAGGCCGCAGGGCTCAAAGCGGGAGGGCATCAGGAAGAAGTCACTGCCCGCGTAAACCAGATGGCTCAGTTCCTCGCTGTAACCGATGTAGGCGCAGAGCCGGCCCTTATAGCGCTCCTCCGCCTGGCGCATGAAGTTTTCAAATCGGGAGTCGCCGGTGCCCAGCAGCATGAACTGCATGTCCTCCCGGCTCATCATATCGTCCAGCACGCAGGCCACCAGATCGAAGCCCTTCTGCTCGGTCATGCGGGTGACCATGGCGAACAGCGGCACGCCCGGTCGCTGCTCCAAGCCCATCCGCTCCTGCAGCGCCGCCTTGCAGGCGGCCTTGCCCTTGCGGTGGCCACGGTCGAAATGGGCAGGCAGCAACGGATCGGTATGGGGATTGAAGGTCACCTTGTCGATGCCGTTGATGATGCCGCTGACGTCATCATGGCGCGCGTTGAGGATGCCCTCCAGGCCCTCGGCATAGTAGGGCATCATGATCTCCTGGGCATAGCTGGGGCTGACGGTGTTGATCTTGTGGGAGAACACCAGGCCGCCCTTCATGTAATTGGCGCAGCCGTTGAGTTCCATGAACTCGGAGGTCAGATACTTGTCCTCTACCCCCAGCAGGTCCTTTACATAGTCGAAGCTGTAAATGCCCTGGAAAGCGATGTTGTGGATGGTCAGCAGATAGCGCAGATTCTCCTGCATGCCGCCGGGATACTGGGTACGCCCCAACATGGGGATCATGGCCGTATGCCAGTCATTGCAGTGGACGACTTCCGGCTGAAAGTCCAAATTGGGCAGGGCGTCTAACACGGCGCGGGTGAAGAAGGCGTACTGCTCCCCTTCCGCTTCGCCGCCCCAGTAGATCCGGTCGCCGAAATAGTGTTCATTGTCCACCAGGTAGATGGTCACGCCGTCCAGCACCAGCTTTTCGATGCCCGCGTACTCCCGGCGCCAACCCAGCTGCACATAGAAATAGAACATGTGCTCCACCTGATCGGCGTACTTCTCCTTGATCACCCGGTGATAGGGGGTAATGACCCGGGCGTCGATGCCCAGGGCGGCCAGGGACTTGGGCAGAGTCCCCACTACGTCGGCCAGGCCGCCGGTTTTGGACAAGGGGGCACACTCTGCCGCCGCCAACAGCACGGCGGGCAGCTTATCTCTCCCCTTTTCCTTCAGCAGATCACGAAACTCTTTTTTCATTGACTTCTCCATTCTGCCGCGGCTTTTCTGTTTTTCCGTCCGCCCCGCGGCAAGACGGGCAGACCAGCTTTATTTTTTCTTTCTCGCCTTAGGGTGTGCATCTTTACCCGCAGTCTCTTTCTTCGGCGTATAGCGGAAGAACAGCGTCGACATGGCCGGCAGCGTCAGCGCAGCCGAATACTGCATATCCAAAAAGGCCTCTTTCCTGCTGCGGATCAGCTTGGGATTGCCCTCGCCTTTCCCGCCGTACTGGAAGTCATCGCTGTTGAGGATCTCTTTCAAAGTGCCGGCCTGGGGCAGGCCGATCACAAAATCCTCATAGGACACCGGCGTGAAGTTGCAGACGCAGACCACATAGCTGTTTTCCTTCTCCGCCGAGCGCAGGAAAGCCACAGAACTCCTGCCCGCGTCGTCCACATTCAGCCACTTGAAGCCGTCCCAAGACCGGTCCACCGCATAGAGGGCGGGCATGGAGGTATACAGCTTGTTGAGCGCACGCATATAACGGCGCAGCTCCTCATGCCGGGGATAGTCCAGCAGCAGCCAGTCCAGACCCTGCTTCCAGTTCCATTCGATGAACTGTCCGAACTCGCTGCCCATGAAGGTCAGCTTCTTGCCCGGATGCCCGAACTGATAGCCATACAGGGCGCGCAGAGAGGCGAACTTCTGATCGTAGTCCCCGCTCATCTTGTTGATCATAGACCGCTTCCCGTGTACCACCTCATCGTGGGAGTAGGCCAGCACATAGTTCTCCGAGAAGGCGTACATCATGGAGAAGGTCAGCTTGTTGTGGTTGAAGCTGCGGAAATAGGGGTCCAGCTCCATGTAGTCGATGGTGTCGTGCATAAAGCCCATGTCCCACTTCAGGCAGAAGCCCACGCCGCCCACGTCGGGAGGCGCTGTGATCAGCGGGAAGGCGGTGGACTCCTCCGCCACGGTGACCGCGCCGGGATAGTTGGACAGCACCGCGGAATTCATCTTCCGCAGGAAGTCCAAAGCGTGCAGATTGGTCACGCCGCCCTCCTCATTGGGAGTGAACTCCCCGTCCCGCCGGGCGTAGTTTAAGTACAGCATGGAACTGACAGCGTCCACGCGGATGCCGTCGATATGGAATTCCTCAAAAAATTTGCAGGCGGAGGAGACCAGGAAGCTCTGCACCTGATCGCTGGCATAGTCAAAAATCAGTGTGCCCCACTCCGGATGCTCGGCCATGCGGCGCTCCTTGCACTCGAACAACGGCGTGCCGTCAAACATGGCAAGACCGTGCTCGTCCTTGGGAAAATGGGCCGGGACCCAATCCATGATCACGCCCAGTCCCACACTGTGCAGCTTGTCCACAAAATAGCGGAAGTCGTCAGGCGAGCCATAGCGGGAGGTGGGGGCATAATAGCCCGTGACCTGATACCCCCAGGAACCGTCATAAGGATACTCGGTGACCGGCATCAGTTCCACATGGGTATAGCCCATGTCCACGCAGTACTCCGCCAGGCTGTCGGCCAGCCAGCGATAGTTGACCCCGCCCTCGGGGATCTGCCAGGAGCCCGGATGCAGTTCGTAGATGCTCATGGGACTGCTCATGAAATTACGCTGGGCGCGTTTTTTCATATATGTCCCGTCGGTCCAGGGATAGCCCCGCTCCGTCCAGACCATGGAGGCCGTCTCCATGCCGCACTGGGAATAGGCTGCAAAGGGGTCCGCCTTCAGCACCTCTCTGCCGTCGGCGCCGGTCACGCAGTATTTATAGCGCTGGCCGTCCTGCAGGCCCTCCAGGAACACGGCCCAGACGCCGCCTTCCAGTTTTTCCATGGGCGTTGCGCCCCAGTCCCATCCGTTGAAGTCGCCCACCAGGCTGACAGCCCTGGCGTTGGGCGCCCAGACCAGGAAACGGTGGGCCTCCAGCTCCGGCACATAGCGGCAGCCAAAGCAGAGCCAGGCCTTCCGCGCGTTGCCGGTATTGAACAGATAAATATCATCCCGGGGGATATGTTTCAAATGCTGTGCATCCATGGGGCATATCTCCTTTTCTCTTTCTGCTTTTCATTATACCGCCTTTGCCTGTCAATTCCAAGTATTATTTGCTCGATTTCTATCAGCCGCCTCTCCCCTTTGACCGCAGTGCGCTGCCCTGCATACAGACGCTTTTTTGTGGAAAATGTCAAATTCGATTGCACCCAAGCCAGTGCATTTTTTCGTGAATCCGCCTGTTATACATTTAACCTACCGGGCTTTTTTACAGATTCTCCGATAGTGTCGCATCCACACAGCGGCAGGCCCTCCCTGCGCTTTGGGTATTTTGCCTATAAAGGCCCCCGTGAGGAAGTCGAATTCGTCACTTTCCATAAACTTAGGCATTTTGCCACAAATCCTTGCTTTTTGGCCTTGTGAAAAACGGCTTTATCGTGTAAAATACACAAAGAACCTATACATAAAAGGAGTGTATGTTTTATGAACAGCATTATCTGGATCACTCCCATACTTGCGGTGTGCGCTCTGCTTTTTGCCGCCTACAAAGCAAGCTATGTGGCCAAGGCGGCGCCCGGCAACGCCCGTATGCAGGAGATCGCCTCTGCGATCGCGGAAGGCGCGGACGCATTTCTGAAGTCAGAATATAAGATTCTGGCTATTTTCATTGTTGTGCTCTTTGTGTTGATCGGTCTGTTTATCAACTGGGGCACCGCAGTCTGCTTCCTGCTGGGCGCGCTCTGCTCCATCCTGGCCGGCTTCTTCGGTATGCGCGTGGCTACCAAGGCCAATGTGCGTACCGCCAACGCCGCTCTGGAATCCGGCATGAACAGGGCCCTGTCCATCGCTTTTTCCGGCGGCTCCGTCATGGGCATGTGCGTTGTGGGTCTGGGCCTGCTGGGCTGCAGCCTGATCTACATCATCACCGGCAACTACAATATTCTGTTCGGCTTCTCCCTGGGTGCTTCCTCCATCGCGCTGTTTGCCCGTGTGGGCGGCGGTATCTACACCAAGGC
>JAFUES010000024.1 GCA_017470325.1 Oscillospiraceae bacterium | reverse complement strand
TGGTCAGCTGGCGAGTGAATTTTTCGACAGATGCAATTGCAGATTTCGAAGGTTTACTGGCGGTAAATCGAGAAATCTGCAAGCAGCAGATGTCGGAAAAGGCACCGCCAGATGTGCCGCCGTATTGTGCGGTATTTCCTATGGATCAATTGCCGTTTTCCCTGCGCATCGAAAGGATGCACTTGACGTCGCTCATGGGATCGTCCACGTAATCGGCGTCAACGACAAGGTGGAGCGCTTCTCCGCCGGCCCCGACCATTCTGAATTCCCTGCTGGCGTTCTGCCGGCTGTCGACACACTTCAGGGCGATCTTCCACAGCACGCTCTCGTTCTTCGGGATCAGGCGCTTGTAGAAGCGCCCTGAATTCAGTTCGTCCTCCATGTCTTTGCGGTTCAGTCCCATGACCTTCTCAAGGCCGTGGGCGACCACCTCGAACATGTATTTGTCCTCACGGGCGATGAGGAAAAGCACCGTGCGCGATACGAATCGGGAAAGCAGCCGTCCGCCGCCTCCAGATGGATCGGCAGCCGCTCGGGATTCATCATGTCCAGGTAGAGCGGCTGGTCATCGGGGTGCACCATGCGGGTGCCCACGTAATCGATAAAGGCGCCGTACGCGCCTTCCATGGAAGGAGACCAGTATTTATGCTCCACGTTGAATATGAACCGGTAGGTATCCTGTTCGAGATCAATTGATATGAGCTCGTCAAACGCGGAATGGTCGAGGAATTTCACAATGGGGAATTCCGGGTATTTCTTTGAGAATCGCGCAATCGTGCCCGCCATTCTGGTTACTTCCTTTGCGTCGAGATTGGATAATATCCGTTTGTACTTTATAGGCTGAAGCGGATTACTTTGCCGATATCGCCGTTTACCGGCAATCTGCCTCCAGCAGCGCGAGGGCTTCGCTGAGAAGCATGCCGTCCCTGGGGATGAAGCGCCGCCAGTATTCCACGGAGGCGGCGATCTCCTCCACGGCGGTGTACGGGTTTGCCATGGTTCCCATAAAGGGCTCCAGCGTCAGGGAGATAGCCTGCGTCGGTGCGGGCAGACCGGGAACGGGCGGCGCTGCGAAGGCCTTTGCCAGACTTTTGATCAGATGCTCGCCGTCGGCGATGCCCATGCGGTTGTATTTATCGATAAAGGGCCAGTGGGGCGAGGACCTTCCGTCGGTCTGCTGGAGATGGATGATGTTGCCGTACTGCCCAAGCGCCTCCACCCAACGCCAGATGCTGCCGTCATCCGGTCGGGCAAACAGGTGGGGATTGCCCTCGATGTCCTCGAGGATGGCGTCGGTCGCCTCATCCGGATCCGTTTCGCCCTGTACCGCCCTGCGGTGCAGGTCATGGGCGCGTTCAGAGCCCAGCCACGGCCTGAAGGCATCGGGCTGCGCCCGTCGAGCGCGGATGCTTTCGAGGATGGCGGCACGCTCAGGCCGCAGGAAAAACTGCTGGCCGTTCATGTGGCCCAGGTCGATGGTGATGTACATGGGCGCGCCACCCCGTGCGAACACCTCCCGCATCAGCGTTTCGGCGCCGTCTATGGTCCACGGGGGCATGTGTGGCGTATACATCTGCTCGATGCATATGCCGGGCAGCTTTTGCGCATCGGCGTAGGCCGCCAGCTCCGCCAGGTCGTCATAGAGCATCCCGAGGCGTGCGCGGTATGCAGAGGGGCTTTGCAGCGCGCTGTGCTCGATGCCGTGGGCAAAGAAGCCGAAGCCCGCGCCGAGCCCGGCCGCGGTGTCGACCTGCGCCTTCATCCAGCCATCCAGGAAGCGGCGGCGCACCCCTTCGTGCCAGTGGGTCATGCCGCAGGTGGTATAGGTGCCATGCCCGGAATACACGTTCACGACCCTGACGCCGGTTTTTTCGCTGTCCCGCCGCACCCATTGGATCCAATCCTTCATGTAGGCCTCGCCCATGTACAGGGGGTCGCATTCCGTGTCGGCGCTCTGTTCGACCCGGTTCAGGCCCATGTCCCGAATCAGAAGCATCCAGTCCAGGGGCTTGACCCACCGCTTGTAGGCAAAGCAGTTATCGATACACAGATAGAGCCTGGGATCCGTAAATCCAGTCATTTTTCCACCTCGCGACATTGATGTACCCATTCATTATACCAAAGAAATAACGTTAATTCAACCGTTTTTTCAATGTCCGGGCTTTTTTTGTAGACAACTAAACGGCGATGGAGTATAATGTAGAGGTACGAAGATTGACTGCCAGCCCGGATGGACGATGCGAAGAACGCGTCCTTTCGATCGGCGGATATGCTTGGAGGCTTCCAAACATGCAGGATCAAAACAGCATGCACCAACAAAACCGGGCGCGCCGAAAGTACACGCTCATACTGAGCCTGATCGGCCTGGCCATCAATTACCTTCTCGCGCATTTGGCGACGAGCCTGAAGCTGCCGCTCTACCTCGACAACATCGGCAGCGCCATGGCGGCGGCCCTGGGCGGATATATACCCGGCATCATCGTCGGCTTTTTCACCAATTTGATCAACGGCATCGGGGATTACACCACCACCTACTATGGGTCGCTGACGGTCCTGATCGCCATTGTTTCCGCGTGGTATTCCAGCAAGGATTACTACAGCTTCAAAAAGCCGTGGCGGCTGCTGGCCATCATCGGCACCTTCGCGCTGATCGGGGGCGGGCTCGGGTCGGTGCTCACCTGGATACTGTACGGCTTTCAGTTCGGCTCCGGCATTTCCGCGCCGCTGGCGCTGCGCATCCATGCCAGTACCGGTTTGAGCGAGTTCTGGTCCCAGTTCTCCGCGGATATGCTGATCGATCTGGTTGACAAGGCCATCACGGTGCTGGTCGTCGCCATCATCGTAAACGCGATACCGGAGACCCTGAAGGACCGATTCTATTTCACGGGCTGGCAGCAGACCCCTCTTTCCAGGGTCGCCGGGGAGAAGCGATCGCGCTTTCTGTCCCTGCGCTCCAAGATCGTCATGCTGGTGACGTCGGCCATGCTGGTCATTGCCGCCATCGTCACGGCCATCAGCTTTGTTCATTTCCGCACGGCGGCCATCGAAGACCAGAAGGCGCTGGCCTGGGGCGTGGCCAACGTGGCGTCTGACGCCATCGACGGGGATCGTGTGCCTGATTTCCTGGCCCGGGGCGAAGCGGCCGACGGCTATGTCCGCGTCGACAAGCGCTTCAACGACCTGGCCAGAAGCACCGAGAGCATACAGTATGTCTACGCCTATCAGATCCGCGAGGACGGCTGCCACGTGGTCTTCGACGCCGACACACCCGATACACCCGGCGGGGAGGCGGGAGATGTCGTTGAATTCGACGAGGATTTCAAACAGCAGCTTCCCGACCTGCTGGCCGGAAAGGAGATCGAACCCATCATCGCAAACGGTCAGTTCGGCTGGCTGCTGACGGTCTACAAGCCGGTATACGACAGCCAGGGCGCCTGCCAGTGCTATGTGGGCGTGGATGTCAGCATGACCCATATCATCCGGAACGGCTACGAATTCCTCGCCCGCGTGGTGTCGCTGTTCTTAGGCTTCTTCCTGCTGCTGCTGACCGTCGCCATCTGGTTCGCGGAGTACAATATCATATTGCCCATCAATGCCCTGGATATCGCCACGGGCAATTCCTCCTATGCCACAGAGGAATCCCGGGCGGATACCCTGCAGTGCATACGTGAGCTGGATATACGCACCGGAGATGAGATCGAAAACCTGTATCACTCTGTGACCCGGACCACAGAGGACATGGTGATCACCATCGAGAGCCTGGAGCACCAGAGCGAGGTCATCACAAGGCTGCAAAACGGCCTGATCATGGTGCTGGCGGACATGGTGGAAAGCCGCGACAAGTGCACCGGCGATCATGTGCGCAAGACCGCCGCCTATACGGACATCATCATGCGCCAACTGAGAAAGGAAGGCGTCTACAGCGACCAGCTGACGGACGAATTCATCTACGATGTGGTCAACTCGGCCCCGCTGCATGATATCGGCAAGATACAGGTCTCCGACGCGATCCTGAACAAGCCCGGCAAGCTGACGGATGAGGAATTCGAAATCATGAAGACCCATACCACCGCCGGCGCGGAGGTGATCGCCCACGCCATGAACACGGTCTCCGAGGAAAATTCCGGCTACCTGAAGGAAGCGATGAACCTGGCCCACTACCACCACGAGAAGTGGAACGGCGCGGGCTATCCCTGCGGCCTGAAGGGAGAGGAGATTCCGCTGTCCGCGCGCATCATGGCCGTGGCCGACGTTTTTGACGCCCTCGTTTCCAGGCGCAGCTACAAGGACGGCTTCCCGTTCGAAAAGGCCATGGCGATCATCCAGGAGGGCTCCGGCAGCCACTTTGATCCCAGGATCGCGGAGGCGTTCATGCATGCCTCGGACGAGGTTCGCGTCGTGATGAACAGCCACATGGGCGCATAGCCACACACGTGTTTTTTGAACAGGTGCGAAGGCAGGAACCGGCGGATCGGAAAAGGTGTTGAGACAATGGACAGGAAAAATATCACGTGGCTGGCGATTGCCATTGTCATACTGAGCTTCGTGCTTTCAACCTTCGTATCGCTGTGGTCGCTTCGGCTCATGGCGAAGCGGAATATGCAGGAGCTGAGCAAATCCCTGGCTTCGCTGATCTACGATTCCATCAGCACCGAGCTGTCAGAGCCGATCATCGTATCGCGCTCCATGGCCAGAGACACCTTTCTGATCGATGCGCTGAATAAAGAGGCGTCAAACGGGATGGATCAGACCGCCGAAACGCTGGCCGGATACCTGAGCGCCCAAAAGGAAGCCTTTGGCTATGAAGCCGCCTTTCTGGTTTCTGATGCCTCGAAGTGCTACTATTCCTATGGCGGGATCAACAAGCAGATGGACCTGACCCGCAACGACCGGGATCAGTGGTATACCCAGTTTATCGCCACCGGCAAGGAATACGAGCTGGATGTGGACCGCGACGAGCTGAGCCAGGATCGATGGACGGTGTTCGTGGATACCCGGATCGAGGACGCGGACGGAAACCTTCTGGGCGTCTGCGGCGTGGGCGCGCGGATGACGGGCAGCCAGGACCTGTTCGTCACCCTGGAAAAGGAGTACAAGGTCCACATCAGCCTGATCGACGCGGACGGCCTGATCCACGTGGACACCGACGAGAGCAGGATCGAATCCGATTATATGACCGGCATACAGGTCATTGGCAGCAAGGATTTCGTTTACCAGAAGATCGGCGCGGAGCGGGCCGTGGTGACCAAGTACATCGACAGGCTCGGCTGGTATCTTGTCATCGAGAGCGACGGCTCCAATGAGCGCGGCGAGCTGATCAACGTACTGCTTTTGAACATCGTGCTGTGCGTGATCGTGCTGGTGATCATGCTGCTCGCGGTGCGCATCATCCTCGCGCGTACCCGGGCCCTGACCAGCGCGTCGTTCATAGACCAGTCCACACAGCTGCTCAACCGCAGGGCGTTTGAGGAAAAGAAGGCGGAGCTGGCGCAGGCGGGGCTGAAGGAGGATTTTGTCTACGTCACCGCAGATCTGAACGGCCTGAAGCGGGTGAACGACAACCTCGGCCATACGGCGGGGGATGAGCTGATCAAGGGCGCGGCGGACTGCCTGAAGGAATGCTTCGGCAAATACGGCGACGTCTACCGCATCGGCGGTGACGAATTCGCGGCCATGCTGCGCCTGTCCGATGCCGGGTTGAAGGACGCCATGGACCGGCTCGACAGGACGACGGAGCGCTGGAGCGGCCAACAGGTCAAGCACCTGTCCATCTCCTGCGGCAGCGCCTCGAGCCGGGAGTTCCCGTCCGGTAACATCGACCAGCTCATTCGAATCTCCGACGAGCGCATGTACGCGGCGAAGGCCGCGTACTACGCAAGAACTGGAATCGACAGGCGGAGATAGATTGTTCATAACAAACAGAACCATCGGGGAGTGGGCTTTCGCTCCCTGATTTGGTATTTCAGGAGAGACGCGCATGAAACCGATCACGATCCGGGACCTGATGGACATCGCCTTTGTATCCGGCCCTGTATTGAGCCCGGACGGCAAGAGGGCCGCCTATGTGGTAAAGCGGCAAGATTATAAGAAGAATCGATATGACGCCTGTATCCACCTGCTGGATTGCGAAAGCGGCGTATCCCGTCAGCTGACATACGACGGCAAGGCTTCCGATCCCGTATGGGAGGACGGGCATACCCTGTTGTTCTCCACCCAGCGGGGCGCGGACGACAAGCCGGAGAAGCACCGGAAGAAGACGGTATTTTACCGACTGGACGTGGATGGGGGCGAAGCGCGCCGCGCCTTTGAGCTGTCGATGGACGTGGGCGATGTGCGTCCCCTGGGCGACGGACGCTATGTCGTCCTCGCCGAGGTGGATCTGAACGCGCCGCCCGAGGACCTGGACGGGACCCTGCGGGAGGACTGGGAGGACTACCACGTCATCGAAGAGGTTCCCCTGTGGGCCAATGGCAGGGGCTTTGTCTCCCGGCTGCGCGCTTCGCTGTTCCTTTTTGATCCCGGCGACGGCGCGCAAAAGAAGCTGACCAACGACTTCTTCAACGTCGAAACCTTCGATGTGAGGGATGGAAAGATCCTTTATGCGGGCTGCGAGTACCGGGATGTGATCTCATCCTTCAGCGAGGTTCGACTCTATGACCTGGGGACCGGCGAGGACTGCGTACTGGTGGCGCCGGGGGTGTATCGCGTGGGCGAAGCGCTGCTGACCGATGGCGGGGCGGTGCTTTCGATGAGCACCCTCGAACCCTGGGGCAGGGGCCAGAACCACGACTGGTACCGCTGCGACACCGCCACCGGCAAACTCACGATGGCGGCGGCCATGGACCGCTGCATCGGCTGCGCCGGGGTGACGGACATCGCGGGCGGCAGCGGGAAATCCGCCGTGACGGCAAAGGGCTGCGTCTGGTTCATCGCCCAGTGGGGCTATCGCGCAGAGGTGTGCCGGCTGAATGCCGACGACACCGTGGAAACGGTGGCGCCCTTCGAGGGCACCGCGCTGTGGCTGGATACGGACGGAGAGCGCGTGCTGTTTACCGCCTGCGCGCCCAACGGGCTGACCGAGCTGTATACCGCCAGGGAAGGCGAAATCGCAAAGCGCACGGAGCACAACGACCCCTTCCTGAACAGCCACGACGTGGCGCAGGTCGAATACATTCCCTTCGCCAACGCCGAGGGCCTTTCCATCGACGGCTGGGTATTGAAGCCGACGGACTTCGATCCCGAAAAGAAATATCCCGGAGTGCTGGAGATCCACGGCGGTCCCAGGGGCGCTTATGGCACGCCCCTCGTGCACGAGATGCAGGCGCTTTGCGGCGCGGGCTACGTGGTGTTCTTCTGCAATCCCCGGGGCAGCGAGGGCTACGGCGAGGCCTTCGCGGACCTGCGGGGCAAATACGGCGATATCGACTATAAAGACCTGATGGCCTTCACCGACCACGTGCTTGCGGCCGTGCCCCAGCTGGACGCGACGCGGCTGGCGGCCTGCGGCGGTTCCTACGGCGGCTTCATGTGCAACTGGATCGAGGGCCACACCGACCGCTTTGCGGCGCTGGCGTCCCAGAGGTCGATCTCAAACTGGGTGTCGGACTACGGCTCCAGCGAGATCGGCGTCACCTTCGACGTCAACGAGCTGGGCGGCGATCCCTGGTCAAGCCATGAGGCGATGTGGAACCAGTCGCCGCTGAAGTACGCGGACCGGGCGAAGACGCCGATACTGTTCATTCACGCCCTTCAGGACTACAACTGCACCGTGGACCAGGGCGTTGAGATGTTCACCGCCATGAAGCGCTTCGGCGTGCCCGCGCGCATGGTGCTGTTCGAGGGGGAGAACCACTCCCTGTCCCGTTCCGGCAAGCCACGCCACAGAATAAGAAGGCTGGAGGAGATCTTCAACTGGTTCGGGAAATACCTGAAGCCCTCCCCGGACAATTAATTGATTAGGAGAAATCGTTATGAAAAAGAGAATTGCGGGAACTCCGGATGCCTGTATGACGATGCGGTGGTACGAGTGTGCTCCGGGCCTATATGAAATCGACGAATTCGACTGCGCCAGCTGCTTTCTCGTCGTCGGCGAAGAAAAGGCGCTGCTGATCGACACCGGCGTCGGGATCGGCGATCTGAAATGGCTGGTGGAAAACAGACTGACGGACAAGCCCTATGAGGTTGTGGCCACCCACAACCACGGTGACCACATCGGTGGCGCGGGATGGTTTGACGACATCTGGATCCATCCGGCAGACGCGAACTGGAAGGGGGACCATACCGAGCCGACCCTGGAATTCCGCAGGGATTACGCCGCGCTGATACGCAGGCGCGAGGGAAAGGCCTACGAATACGATCCCAACACGGATATCCGCCCCTGGCCGAAGGAGCCGGCCTTTCGCGCCGCAGCGGACGGCCAGCGGTTCGAGCTGGGCGGACGCACGGTCACGGCATATCACTGCCCGGGGCATACCCCCGGGGAGCTGGTGCTGGTGGACGATAAGACAAAGGCACTGCTGTGCGGGGACGCCTGCAACTGCAACTGGCTGCTGAACGGCACGCTGGCGCCCAACCTGCGAGGCTGCGCTCAGGTGGCGCTGGAAGCCCTTCAGCGCATCGCGGCCATGCAGGGAGATGGGTATGATCCTGAAAAGGTGTTCAACTTCCACCACGATTTCAGGCCGGTGGGAAAGCCTCTCGCACCCAATGTGCTGCCCGACCTGGTATGCTGCCTGGAATCCCTGCTGCAGGGCACGGCCCGCTATGAGCGGGTGCCGGATCCGCTGTCGCCCACCGGCGGGGACAGGACCGTGGCCCGCCGGGGAGACGTGATGGTTTCCTGCATGAACGGCGATCTGGAGAAGGCGATGGGCAGGTAACAGGGATTTGTTTTTTTCCGGTGGATATGTTATAATGCGAGTAACTGTTCAGTCCGGGCAGAGAGAAGTGTAGCGGCGGCGCCTGCGCCGCCACAGTGGCGGCCCGGGGGCCGCCGCTACAGACGGTGCGTTTGATCGGACTGAACAGGATAGATCATGTGCATCCTGCCCCGTGAAAGGATGCAAAGGAGAGAGCGCTGCATGGCTGAGAAGATCGTCATACTGGATGGATACAGCCTGATGTACCGGGCGTTTCACGCGCTGCAGACCCCTATGACCGCGCCGGACGGCACGCCCACCAACGCGGTGCATGGGTTTGTGATGATGATGCTGAAGGTGATCGAGGACGAACGCCCGGACAGCCTGGCGGTGGCCTTCGACATGCACGCCCCGACCTTCAGGGCGAAGCTGTACGACGGCTACAAGGCCACGCGCAAGCCCATGCCGGACGAGCTGCGGGCCCAGGACCCGGTGATCCGCGAGCTGATCGGCGAGATGGGCGTGCCGATCCTCGAGGTCGAGGGCTACGAGGCGGACGACATATTGGGAACCGTTTCCAAATATTGCGAGCGCGAGGGACTGGAGGCGCTGCTGGTCACCGGCGACAGGGATTCCTTCCAGCTTTCAGGACCGCGGACGACGATACTCTATACCAAAAAGGGCATCACCGAAACCGTGCGGGTGACCCCGGAATACATTCGCGAGACCTATGGCATCGAGCCGGTCCAGCTGATCGACGTAAAGAGCCTGATGGGCGACGCCTCCGACAACATCCCCGGCGTTCCGGGGGTTGGGGAGAAGACGGCTTTGAAGCTGGTGCAGCAGTACGGCAGTCTGTCGGCCGTGCTGGATACCGCGCCCACGGAGCAGAAGGGCAAGCTGCGTGAGCGGTTGATCGAGGGCCGGGCGCTGGCGGAGATGAGCTACGCCCTGGCGAAGATCGACAGAAACGCGCCTGTGGACGTCGATCTCGGGGCCTGGAAGCTGGGCAACATCGCCGGGGCGCTGCCCCGCCTGAGGGAGCTGCGCATGAACGCCGCGCTGAGAAGGCTGAGGGACGTGGCGAGCGCCGTCGCGCCTCAAGGCCTCGAAACGCCTGTAGCATCGCCCGTCGAGGCGGAGGCGCTGCCGGACATCGAGACCTTCAACGCACGGGACGCGCTGGCCGGGCGTATTATGGAACTGGCTGCTACGGCGAAGTGGGCGGCGTTCCACCTGGGCGAACGCTTCACGGTGGCCACCGATGAAGCGCGCCTGTCCATGGCCATGGGCGGAGACCTGCTCTCGCCCGGCATCACCGATGAAGAAGCCTGGGCGGCGGCGCTGCCGCTGCTTGAGGCCGACTGCCCTGTGGCGCTGTGGGACCTCAAATCGCTGCCCATCGACCTTGAGCGGATCAAGGGCGGTATCACCGACGTGATGCTGGCGGCCTACGCGCTGAATCCACAGCGTCCAGGCTTCGACGCGCAATCGCTGTGCATCCAGGAGGGCATCGAGGGCTGGCAGGATCATCCCGCCACGGCGGTGCGCAGGCTGGCGCTGGCACAGCGGGAGCAGCTAAAGGAAAACGATCTTGAACAGATCTACAGCCGGATCGAGCTTCCGCTGGCCTACGTGCTGCGGGGCATGCAGGACGAGGGCTTCCTGGTGGACGCGGACGTACTCCGGGAGCTGGGCGTCACGTTCAGGGCGCAGATCCAGCGCCTGACCGACGAAATCGCTGAAATGGCAGGGGCGCGGATCAACCTCAATTCCCCAAAGCAGCTGGGTGAATTGCTGTTCGGCAAGCTGGGCATCCCCTCGCCGAAGAAGAAGATTTCCACCAACGCCGAGGTGCTGGAGCAGCTGTCGGAGGACTATCCGATCTGCGCAAAGGTACTGGAATATCGAAAATACCAGAAGCTGGAATCCACCTATATCGACGCATTGATCCCGATGCGGGACGAAAACGGCCGGATCCATACCCGATTTGACCAGGTGGGCACCGCCACAGGGCGCATCAGCTCCGCCGAGCCGAACCTGCAGAATATACCCGTTCGCACCGAGCTGGGCAAGGCCATACGGGGGGCCTTCGTGGCCCGTCCCGGCTGGCTGCTGGTCGACGCGGACTACTCCCAGATCGAATTGCGGGTACTGGCCCATATGTCCGGCGACGCCACGATGATCAACGCCTTCCTGATGGATCAGGACATCCATGCCCGCACGGCCTCCGAGGTCTACGGCGTGCCCCTGGATCAGGTGACCGGCCAGATGCGCTCCGCGTCGAAGGCGGTGAACTTCGGCATCGTCTACGGCATTTCGGAATTCACATTGGCGAAGAACATCGGCGCCAGCCGCTTCGAGGCCAAGGCCTTCATCGACCGCTACTTCGACCGCTATCCCGGCGTGAAGGCCTATATGGACGAAGCGGTGAAGAAGGGGCACGCCCAGGGCTACGTCACCACGCTGATGAACCGTCGCCGCTACCTGCCGGAGCTGACCAGCTCCAACTACGCCGTGCGCGCCTTTGGCGAGCGCTGCGCGATGAACAGCCCCATCCAGGGCACTGCCGCGGACATCATCAAGCTGGCGATGATCGCCGTGGACGAGGCGCTGAAGGCGGGCGGCTTCGAGGCGAAGCTGATATTGCAGGTGCACGACGAGTTGATCGTGGAAGCCCCCGAGGCCGAGGCCGGGGCGGTTCGCGACCTGCTGCGGCGCTGCATGGAGGGCGTCATGGCGTTGTCCGTGCCGCTGCGCACCGATATAACCATTGGAGGGGATTGGCGTGCTTGCAAATAAACCCTATGTGATCGGCTTGACGGGGGGCATCGGCTGCGGGAAGTCTGAGGCTGCGCGATACCTGGAATCCCTCGGGGCCGCCCACCTGGACGCGGATGAGGCATCCCGCGCATTGACCGCTGAAAACGGCGAGGCGCTGGATGACATTCGACGGGTGTTTGGGGACGCTGTCTTTCGGGACGACGGTACGCTGGATCGGACGAAGCTGGGAAAGCTGGTGTTTGCCAACGAGCCGGCCCGCCGCGCACTTGAGGGGATCATGCACCCGCTGGTACAAAGGGACATGCTTTCGGCGATGGATGCGGCGGCCCAGGCGGGGGCAAGCGTGGTGATACTGGATGTACCGCTGCTGTTCGAGACCGGTATGGACGCCCTGTGCGACGAGACCTGGGCGCTGACCGTTCCCCTGGAGCGTCAGGTCACCCGCATCGTCGCCAGGGATGGCCTCAGCCCCGAGGACGCCGTGGCACGCATCGAAAGTCAGATGTCCCTGGAGGAGCGGAATGCCCGGGCCACCTATGTCATCAACACCGACCGCCCCATAGAGCGCACCCAGGCTGAGCTGGAACAGCTGTACCGGGTAGCCCAGAGGCGGGCGGAGAAAAACGGGTAGGCCGTATGGATAACAACGAAGGAACCAGGTCTCTCAAGGGAAAGGGCAGTTCGGCGACAGGCTATGCCAACCGGCGCAGGACCAGAGCGCGGCGAAAGCGGCGGCTAACCGCCGTCGTGACCGCAGTGGTGTTGGCGTTGGCACTGGCCGGCATGGGCCTTTGGCTGATCTTTATGCAGCGTCCCGAGACCACAGTGCAGCTGTACCCGATGGCCTACGAGGACCGGATTCGCGCGAACGCCGCTTCCAACGGCCTCGATCCGGCCCTGCCCGCGGCGGTGATCCTGGCGGAATCCAGCTATATGCCGGAAGCGGTTTCCGAGGCCAATGCCCAGGGCCTTATGCAGCTGCTGCCCTCTACCGCCGAGTGGGTAGCGGGCAAATTCGACGAGGCCTATCGGGAAGGGAGCCTGTTTGAGCCGGATACCAACATCAAATACGGCTGCTGGTATCTGGGCTACCTGATCCGCCGCTTTAACGGCAACCTGACCTGTGCCATCGCGGCCTACCATGCCGGACAGGGCACGGTGGACGACTGGCTGGCGAACCCTGAATACAGTCCGAACGGAACAACGCTGCAATCCATACCGTCCAGCGCCACGGATACCTATGTCAAGAGGGTACTGAAGTATTATGAGAAATACAAGGAACTGTACACGCCGTCGGCGGCTTAGCGCGCTGGCACTGGCGTTGTGCCTGCTGCTGTCGCCTTGCGCAAGGGCGGACGTGGCTTCCGACCTGGGCGGCGACTATCAGGCCGCTGATCCGTCCGGCGGTATCGCCTCAGACCTGGGCGGGGGCTTTCAGGCGACCGACCCCTACATTCAGCAGCAGGAGGCGCTGCCCCAGGTGGACATGACCAATGCGGATGTCACCATCGGCTACGTGGAGCCCGGTTACATGACGTACAGCCCCGTCGCCACGCGAATATGGAGCATGATCAGCGTCAACCAGCTGGTGTTCGAAAGCGTGGTGGACCTGGACGAGAATCAGAAGCCGGTGCCTATGCTGGCCAACAACTGGGTCCAGGACGGCAAGAACTGGATATTCAACCTGCGCAGCGGCATACAGTTTCACAACGGCTACGAGTTGACCGCCTACGACGTGGTGCGCAGCTATCAGACGCTGATGCAGGCAGGAGAGGAAAACCCCTACTATGAGCGCCTCCAGGTGATCGAAAACATGGACGCCTCGCCTACTGACATCTATGGGCTGACGGTCACCGCGAAGAACACCAGCCTGATGACGCTCTACGCCATGGTGTTCCCGGTGATGCAGTACGATACCCTCTACGATGACCTGCCCCGTGGCACCGGGCCTTACTGGTACATACAGGCCAATCCCGAGGGCTCCGTTCGTCTGGAGGCCAATCCGCTCTGGTGGAAGCGGCAGCCGGAGATCAAGAGCATACTGCTCAAGCGGTACTATAACATCGGCGACGCCATCGAGGCCATACGCACCCATGAGATCGACATGCTGTCCACCAAGAGCACGAAGGCCTCCCTCAGCCGAAAGCTGGCGGGCCTGACGAGCATCGACTATCCTACGCTGACCTATGAGATGCTGGTGCCGAACCTGTCCGATGGCAGCCTTACCGCCGATGCCAGCGTGCGGCAGGCCATCATGTACGCCATCGATCGCTCCGTGATCGCCTCCAACGGCTATCTGGACATGGCGGTGCAGTGCGAGGTGCCCGTGCCGCCTTCATCCTGGCTGTATGAGAGCCAGAGCGCCATCTATTACTACAGCCCGGAGCGGGCGCTACAGCTGATGCACAACCTGGGCTGGTACGACCTGACTGGCGACGGCACGCTGAACAAGCATGTGGGTGTGATGGTACAGGAGCCGACGCTGTCGATCATCACCTATAACGAAAGCAGCAACAGCATCCGCGAAAATGCGGCGAACCTGATCGCGGATTACCTGCGGACTGTGGGCTTCAATGTGACGGTGACCGTCTATTCCAAGGAGCGCACGCGCCAGCTGGTCAAGGACGGGGAGTTCGATCTTGCCCTGGTGGGCGTGAACCTGAGCGAGGTGCCCTACCTGTCGAGTCTGCTGGGAAGCAGGGGATCGCTGAACCTGAACCATTACAGCAGCGACGACATGGACCAGTTGCTGGAGCGGGTGTATTCGGCCTCCGACGAGGCGCTTCTGCAAAAGATCTACAGCGATATCCAGATGACTGTGGTCAACCGACTGCCCATATTGGGCCTGCTGTTCAGGACGGGCACCGTGCTGTCCAGCCGCTCCATCGGTGGCATGAGCGGGGTGCGGGTGTACGACACCTTCAACGGGTTTGAGTTTTTAAAGAAAGTGAACTGATGCCCCTACATGCCGGTTCGCGCGAAACAGAACGGGAAGAAGCCCCTCCCGACGGGATTGACCGGCGTCAGGCTGACACAGCGCAGCAGTTCTCCGTTTCCTTCGCCGATGGGAAACCGTTCGTTAAGCGCGGTGATTTCGCAGCGCATTTCGCCCTCCCAGCTCAATGTCACAGGCCCGAGACGCACGGCTTCGGTCGTAGCGCCGTCGGGCCTTATCATTTCGGGGGATTGCGGGGTGATGAATCGGAAGGTGACCTTCGCGGGCTTCTCCAGATCGAAGGCGTCCACCAGCTGGAGGATGTTTTCCTGACGCAGCATCATGGCTGTGCGCTGGATGGCGCGCGCGCCAAGGCGCGCAGGCCAGGCGTTGGTCAGGTCCACGCTCAACAGGTCCCGGTCGGGACGGGTTTGGAAATCGGAGGGGCAGACGTCCGCGCCAAAAGCCGCTTCCGGGGCGTTCTCACCGGGAGCGGTCAGCTGGGTGAGCCCGTCGATCACGGGCAGGGACGTTCGGGTCGGCGTTTCCACAAGTATGGGCGTTCCGTCCGCAAACAGCACGATGCTTCCCGCGTTGGCCCGGTCGCCGCCGGCATGCAGCGCGCAGGTCAAGCCGCTGAAGCGCGAGATCATCAAACGGTTTTGGGCCGTAGCGGCGTGTTTGAGCTTTGGCGGCTTTTCTATCTGTGCCGACAGCATGCCCGCGCAGGACAGGTCCAGCATACGTCCTGTTACCGTGGCGGAAGGCACATGCCGCTGACGGTGAAGCGCCGCCCCGAGCGCGCTCAGCGCCTCGTCGCCGCTGGCCAGGCCTACGCGAAACAGCGCCTGCCCGGAAAGGGCGGGCATCATGTTTCCGGTGGCGGGATCGACGAAGCAATCGCCGTCGATCCAGGGAATCAGCAGCCCGTCCAGCCAGTCCGAAGTGGGGTATACTTCAGTAAGGTCCAGCTGGCCGCGCGTCAGCTTGCGAAGCAGTGTGCAGAGGTCGGTCACCGCAGCGGTCTCGGCGAGGGCGTCTGTGAGTGGCTGCACGCGCCGGTCCCGGGCCTGCACGGCCTGGTCGATCAGCCGAAGCGACTGCTTCATTATCGCGGCCCTGCGCCCTGCATCCGTTTCCAGCAAAACCGATGCGAGCAGCAGGTCGCTGAGTATGCACAGCGGGCGATTTGACCGGGCGCTCACCGGTCCCATGTACCGCATGAAGGGATAGTCGGAATGGGCGAGGAAGGGGGAAAAGACCCGCCTTCGGGCCTCGTATTGCAGCTTTGCGGATACCCGGGCGCCCAAACGCTCGCCCATGGCGCGCTGGACCCATGCCAACAGCATCAGCGTCTCTGCGCATTGAAAGTCGATGCGCGGGTGCTGGTCGTCGTCGAAGGGCGCTCCCTTTGGGTTTTCAGCCCAGCTGGATTCCTCCACGATCATGCAGATCAGGTCGATGACGCGCTCCAGCCGATGCTCGTCAGGCTCCACTGCCATCAGCGCCTCCAGTGCCTGGCGCCGCCCCCTTTGCAGGCGCAGGTAGGCCTCCGGGTCGGAAAGCCTCTGAGAAAGGTTCATGGCAGGCAGGTCGCGGCTCATGGCCAGGTGTGCGCCTGCACAGGCCCATTCCCTGGCCGGACCGGTGGCCAGCGGCGAGGGCAGCGACTCCGGGCGTGCCATGCTGTTCAATATGTTGTAGCCGCGGAAAAACACGATATCACCCTCCGTAGAAGATCGCGCACGTGGTTGGGATTTTGGGAGTGCAGCGGCAGCGCCTTGAAATCACCTTGGCCTTGTAAAAACGTATGCCCCCACCGAAACCGCTACAGCGAGATTCAAAGAATCGATCTCATCGCTCTGTGGAATCAGCACGCTCTGACCCAATTCAGCGAAAGCTGGCGGCAGGCCGGTCTGCTCGTTACCGAACACCAGCGAGAAGGGTGGCTGGGCGCCGGAAGCCACCGAATCGAGCGGCCGGGCGCCGTTCAGCATGAAGGGATAGAGCGGCCTGCCCGGGAAATCGGCGCGATAGTCGTCAAAGCTGTCATAGGTCCTGACGCGCAGCTTGAAAAAAGCGCCCATGGAAGCGCGCAAAACGTGGGGATCGAATACGTCGACACAGGGGCGCACGAAGGCGACATCCCGGATGCCGAAGCCCAGTAAGGAGCGCATGGCCGTGCCCGCGTTGCCATTGTCTGTGATCTGGCACAGCACGGCATGGTTATCTGAATCAGAGAGGTCGGATTCGTACTTTTTGAATACCAGTCCGGCAAAGCAGTTGTCCTTCTTCGATTCACGTCGCAGCACCCGGTCGGCCAACTCCTCGCGCACGCCCAGCGCCGCGCAGCGTTCGCGCAGCTTGACGACGCCCTCGTTTTCAAGCCCCTGGGAATTGAGCAGCAGCCGAGACGCGCAATCGGGTTTCGCTTCCAGCAGCATCAGCGCCGGAAACACGCCCAACTGGTAGCTGTAATCCAGCTTGCGGGAATAGGGTTCAAGCTTTGGCATAGGGCATACCTTCCAATCTAATCGTTGTATCGCAGCCACCCTCTCAGGTAATCGCGAAGGGCCTTGCTGTGGGTTTCCATCGGAAAGTGTCCGGCGGAGGGAAGGCGATGGGTTTCCGCGCCGCCCAGCAGCGTTTGGACCTGTGTCAGCCGTGTTTCATCCATCAGTGGGTCCCGTCCGCCGAGCAGCGCCATCGCGGGACAAAAGCCCAGAGCTTCGCGGGGCGGGGCGAGGGCACAGCCCAGCATGTGATCGAAGGTCCTTCGCATGCCGGGTCGCAGCAGAGGGGCCCGCATTCGATCCACGATGTAATCGTCCATGGGATAACCTGCCCAGCTTTCGATCAGGCGTCTGAAGCTTCCCGGTCGCAGAATTTTGTCCGCATAGAAGCGCTCCCGGTTCTCTGCCTTTCGGAAGGCCTTTTCCACGGAGAATACCGGCGCGATGTGGATCTGCGATTTGACGCTGTCGGGATACTGCGCGCCCATGCACAATACGGTGCCGCAGGCGCTGCCGTGGCCGGCCAGGTGCCACAGGGACAGCGGCGCGCCCATGCTCCGGTCCACTTCGTCCAATACCCCCCAGATCATGCTGGCACGGGTATCGACATCCTGGGGAGCGTTAGGATCGCTATGACCGAAGCCGGGCAGGTCGACCAATACGGCAAGGCTGCCCAGCTCTGACAGCTCGGGCAGCAGCTTGCGCCAGTGGAAGGCGCAGATCATCGGTGAAGTCAACAGCAGTATGCGGCTTCGGATGGGCGTATCCGGTCGGACGACGCGAAAATGGACTCGGATGCCGGAAAAGGACAGGTAAAGGCTCTCCTCCGTCAACAGCATACACCTCCGCGCCGCTTTCCATCTGTAAATCACTGCATATATTGTATCATATCGCAAACCTTTTGACAACACGAAGGTTGTGAAAGCGCACGCTATCCCGATATTTTATCTACGCCGGAAGCTGATGTTAAATGTTCAAATTATCGCCATAAAACCGTTGACTCAGGGAATGGAATTGGATATAATACAACTTGTGTCAATACGCTCATTAGCCCCGGGCCATGACATGCGCGAAGGTACTGACCACACCTTTGCAAACCGTGCAAAGAGCTTTAGGATAGGCGAGGGCGCCCCTGGCTCTCTCGCGGCCGGCCAATACCGGCGATCAAAATTTGGAGGGAAACACTCGTGAGTACTTTTATGGCGAATCCCCAGAACGTCGAGCGCAAGTGGTACGTGATTGACGCTGAGGGCATGGTTCTGGGCCGTTTGGCATCCCAGGTTGCCGCCATGCTGCGCGGCAAGCACAAGCCCACCTTCACGCCTCACTGTGATTGTGGCGACTATATCATCGTTGTGAATACCGATAAGCTGGTGCTGACCGGCAAGAAGATGGACGACAAGGTTTATCGCTATCATACCGGCTATCCGGGCGGATTGAAGGAGGTTTCCTACCGCAAGCTGATGGCCAACAAGAGCGAGTTCGCCTTCCGCGAGGCGGTTCGCCGCATGCTGCCCAAGGGCCCCTTGGGTTATGCGATGGCCAAGAAGCTGTTTGTGTACGGCGGCCCCGAGCACAACCAGCAGGCCCAGAAGCCCGAAGCGCTGAAGCTGTAATAGGGAGGAGGACGAAGAAATGAGTAATGTTTGTTTCCATGCTGTCGGCAGAAGGAAAAAGGCGATCGCCCGCGTTCGTCTGATTCCCGGTGAGGGCAACATCACCGTCAACAAGCGCAATCTGGAAGAGTATTTCGGCTATGAGACCCTGAAGACCGTGGTGCGCCAGCCCCTGGTGCTCACCGAGACCCTTGGCAAGTTTGACGTGGTCGTCAACTGCAAGGGTGGTGGCTTTACCGGCCAGGCCGGCGCGATCCGTCACGGCATCGCCCGCGCGCTGGTCAAGGCTGACGCGGATCTGAAGCCCGCCATCAAGAAGGCCGGCTACCTGACCCGTGACCCGCGCATGAAGGAGCGCAAGAAGTACGGCCTGAAGGCCGCCCGTCGCGCGCCCCAGTTCTCCAAGCGCTAACCTGTTTCAAAACCCCGATGCCGCAACGGTTTTCGGGGTTTTTCTCATTTTTGACGCTGTCTGGATTTGTCTTGATTTGACCTCGTTTAACCCATTTTATAGGGGTTAAATATGGGCTTATTGGACCAAAAGGGTTTATTGAAGGGTTAAGCGAAGGAGCCTAAGAAGCTGTATATAGACAGTTCTTAGGCTCCTACGAATAAACCCATCAGAGCAGGCGGTTCATTTGTCTGAATTTGAAATAATATGAATATTTATAAACCAGGTTATACATTTGGATTGTAGTGTCTGAAACTGCAAATGTCGCCGATATCCACGTTTAACGCATTACAGATTCTCTCAAGAACATCCATGCGAACAGAGTCGCTGTTCAGCAGTTTTCTATAGGTGCTGTCGCTGATTCCAGCCAGCCAGGTGATATCCTTTCTGGAGTACCCACGCCGTTCAAGGAGTCGCCATAAACGGAAATATGAAATCATACCGGCGCCTCCCCTTGAAAATGGTGACTACCATTATATCACGACAGGGCTTTGGACTGGTGACAAAATGACGGAGATTTGGTGAAAGAGGTTTGCAATGTATTGACCGGCCCGCGCAATTCCCAGCTGATGCTGACGCTGGATCAGGACGGATACCGCACCAAGTAAAAAGGACAACCACGATCCCGGCACGATGCCGGGTGTGGTTGTCCATTCCATTTAGCCGATCAGAGATTTTACCAGAGCCGGAATACCCTCGAAATCACTTTCTTCTGGGTTCCACATGCTGCGCACGTTCTCCTCAATGACCTCAAAGCCCGCTTCCGCCAGCTTTGCTTGCAGCAGCTTCACGCTTTCGCCGCTCCATCCGTAGCAGCCGAACGCAGCGGCCTTCTTGTTTTTGAACTTGAGCTGCTTCAGGAATTCCAGCCATCCGGCCACGGAGGACAGGTAGCTGTTACTGACTGTCGGGGAACCCACGGCGATGGCGCGGGACTTGAACACCTCGGTCATGATCTCGTTCTTGTCCGCCTTGGCAATATTGAATACCTTCACCACGGTATCCGGGCTCTGGCGATGAATCTCCTCCGCAATCCTGTGAGCAATCTTCGTCGTGCCTTCCCACATGGTATCATAGGCGATGGTGACCTGATCCTCCTGGTAAGACGCCGCCCACGCCGCGTACTTTTCCACGATCTGCAAAGGATTGTCGCGCCAGATCGCGCCGTGGGAAGGAGCGATCATCTCGATGGGCAGGTTCAGCTTGCCGATCTCATCCAGTTTCTTTGTCAGGATCGCGGCGAAGGGGTTCAGTATGTTCGCAAAATACTTCATGGCCTCCTTGTTCAGCAGGCAGGGATTGGCCTTGTCGTTGAACAGTTCCTCGACGGCGTAGTGTTGGCCGAAGGCATCGTTGGAGAACAGGATGTTATCGCCGGTCATGTATGTCGCCATGGAATCCGGCCAGTGCAGCATCTTCATCTCCACGAACACCAGCTGCTTGCCATTGCCGATGTCCACGCTGTCGCCGGTCTTGACCACTTGGAAGTTCCAGCCCCGCTTGCCATACTGTCCTTCAATGCTCTTGACCGCTTGGGCTGTGCAGTAGATGGGCGTGTCCGGAATCTCGTCCATCAGCGCGGTCAGAGAGCCGGAGTGGTCGCATTCGCCATGATTGGCCACGATGAAGTCGATCTTCTTGAGGTCGATCTCCCTTTTCAGGTTCTCCACGAAATCAAAGCGATGGGGCGTCCACACCGTGTCGATCAGGACGGTCTTTTCTTCCTCGATCAGGTAGGCGTTCTGGCTGGAGCCGTTCATGATGGAATAATCGTCCCCGTGGAAGCTCTCCAGCTCTCAGTCGATATAGCCGACCCAGCTGACATTTCCCTTGACGTGCTTTCTCATGCTGCCTTCCTCCTAAAAACATTTTTCCTTTCGTTCCTTTTTGCACTGCTCAATATTGCCGCAGCGATAGCACAGCTCGTTGTCGCAGACGCCATCGTTGTCAAAACAGGAGCGGATGTTGTTCACTGTCGTATCGGCGATATTGTTCAGCGCCTCCTCAGTCAGGAAGGCCTGGTGGGACGTGACGATGACATTGGGCATGGAGATCAGGCGGGAAAGCAGCTCATCGTTCAGGATGTGGCCGGAGCGATCCTCGAAGAAGATGTCCGCCTCCTCCTCGTACACGTCCAGGCAGGCCGCGCCGATCTTCCTTGCCTTAATGCCCTCCAGCAGCGCCTCGGCGTCGATCAGTCCGCCCCGGGAGGTGTTGAGGATCACAACGCTCTTTTTCATCTTTTCGATGGCTGAGGCGTCAATCATGTGTCGAGTCTCATCGGTCAGGGGGCAGTGCAGTGAGATGATGTCGCTTTGCTTGAATAATTCGTCCAGCGCATCATAATGGATGCCGCTGTCCTTTGCCGGAAAGTGGTCATAAGCAATGACGTTCATGCCGAAGCCCCGGCAGATGTCGATGAAGATTCGTCCGATCCTGCCGGTGCCGATCACGCCCACAGTCTTTCCGTGGAGATCGAAGCCGGTGAGCCCATTCAACGAGAAGTTGAAGTCCCGCGTCCGGTTGTACGCTTTGTGAATCCGGCGCACGGAGGTCAGCAGCAACGCCATGGCATGCTCTGCCACCGCGTAGGGCGAATAGGCGGGCACATGCACCACATGCACCTTGCCGAAGGCGGCCTTCACATCCACATTGTTGTAGCCTGCCGAGCGCAGGGCAATCAGCTTGACCCCATACGCGTACAGCTTGTCGATGACCGCCGCATTGACGGTGTCGTTGACGAATACGCAAACGGCGTCGCAGCCCCGGGCCAGCTCTACGGTATCCTCATTCAGCTTGGTCTCCAGAAATCGGAATTCCACATCCCGAAGACTGCCATAGTGTTCAAAGGACGGCCTGTCATAGGCCTTTGCGTCAAACAAAGCAACTTTAATCATGATCTCACCCCTTGAGGTCAATTTATTCCAGCGTCAGGAGCAGCGCCATCTTGAACCGGCCATTCGCCTTGACAGAGTGCAGGCCACCCTTGGCAAAATGGAAGTTCTCCCCGGCCTTGATCGGATGCTCCTTGCCCTCATAGCCAATCACCGCTTCGCCGTCCAGGGCGAAGATCAGTGCCTCGCCGGGAGCAGCGTGTTCGGAGAGGCCCGTTCCGGCATCGAAGGTCATCACGACAAATTTCATCTTGTCGTTGTGCACCACGTCCATGTTCACGATTTTGCCCTCCTGATAGGGCACAAGCTCTGACAGCTTAAAGATTTCACCCGTTTTGATCGCGTTATTCATGACATCTGTCCTCCTGATCTCAATTTCTGTATATACTACGCCTGTATCCGTCCGCATTCCCACGGGAATGTCCGTTTCCGTCACCAGGGATTCTCCTTTTCTGAGTCCCTGGGAATTGCCGTCCGATTGATAGACTTCCAGGCGGCCATCCGCAACGATCAGCAACTTGCGATAAGGATAGATTTCCGCACTGATGTCCGTCTGCTTGGCGAGGGAAAAGACTGAAACGCCGTTCTCCCCGTCGCATATGGTCTTTGATACGGTGCAGCCCGGAACGGGCCTATTATCCCTGGCGATAGAGAAAACCCTTCCAACCGCTTCTTTCATATCGAACTGCCTCTACTGCACCTTCACATCCGGATTTTTCTCGCCAAACTTTTCCTTGAGCGTTTCGCAGATCTCGCCGCGTTCCTTGCCCTGCTTCTCCATATGCTTGATGGTCTTATACGCGGCAAACAGCGTGGAGGGGCCGATCTCGCTGCTGAAATAGCCGATGCCCTGGTTCCAGGCCAGCAGCTCGAACACATCGTCCAGGGCCGCGCTGTCGAGGCCGTGGATATAGGCCTTTACCAGTTCCCGCGTTGCCTGCCTCATCCGGCCCGCGCCGACCGCGTTGGTGAGGGAAAGCAGTAAGCGGATCTCATAGGGCAGATGCCGGTGTTCATCGTTCCAGGTCAGATCCCAGAAGTTGACCGCGATGTTTCCCAGCTTTTCGTCGATCAGCGGCATATTGGTCAGCGTCGCCGGACGCATCGGAATGTCCTTTTCTTCCTGCCTGACCTCGGAGCGATAGAAGAAGGCATGGTATTCGGCGTCGCCCTTCTGTTCGGTGAAGTGCTCAAATCCCAGGTCTTCCATCACTTCATACAGGGGGATTGGGTCAAACGACTGGATGATCTCCAGGCCGCTGCCGACAGGAAGTTGCATAGCCTGCTTTTTCAGACCGGGAAAGAAATTGCCCTGTATGCCTCTTACGTCGATCTGCTTGAAGGAACCGATCTTATCTTTCCACTCCATGATGAACCCTCCTCAGTCCAGAATGTTGCCGTCCCGGGAGATCGTCACGACCTGCCACGGGATGAATTTTCCGCTGTTCCGAAGCGCGTTTTCCGCCGCTCTCTGCAGGCCACCGCAGCAGGGCACCTCCATGCGGACGATCGTCACGCTCTTGATATCATTGTCGCGGATGATCTCGGTCAGCTTGTCCGTGTAATCCACGGCGTCCAGCTTCGGACAGCCGATGATCGTGATCTTTCCCCGCATGAAATCCTCATGCATATTGGCGTAGGCATAAGCCGTACAGTCGGCGGCAATCAGCAGCTTCGCACCGTCAAAGAAGGGTGCCTGCGTCGGAACCAGCTTGATCTGGCAGGGCCATTGCCCCAGGCGGGAAACCGGTTTTGCCGTGCCGACTGCTGTATTCTCCGTTTCCTCATGTGCAAACCGCATCATTCTCGATCCAGGGCATCCACCCTCATGCTGAACTTTCTTCATTCCATCCATTTTCTTGACCTCCTGCGCTTTCTTGACCGCCGCTTCATCATAGGCCGGTGCCTCGCGCTCTTCAAATGTGATCGCTCCTGTTGGGCAGTTCGGCAGACAATCGCCGAAACTGTCGCAGAAATTTTCCCGCATGAGCTTCGCCTTGCCATCGACAATATCAATGGCCCCTTCATGGCAGGCCTCGGCGCACAGGCCGCAACCGTTGCATTTATTCTCGTCTATGTGGATGATTTTCCGAATCATCAAGCTCGCCTCCCTTGCCTCACTGGTATCAGTATACTCAGGATTTTCTCAGCTGTCTGTATCTGGGGATACATGATTTTGGATTTTTTGTGCTATAATGATTAGGCAACCGGCGCGAAGCGCGGTTGGCCGGGTCGCCGGGCTCCCATAGGGAGAACGGCGACAATCATGGTATAATAGAATTGTGAAACGGGAAAAGGGGGAGGATTATGGATTACTCCGTTCTTGAAAAAAGCAAATTGTTTCATGGAATACCTGCCAGCGAGCTCCGAGCCGTCCTGGCATCTTCGACACACCACATCCAATGCTACGAAAAAGGGGAGATCATTTTTCATCTGATGGATCAGGCATCCAGGATCGGTATTATACTGGAAGGGCGCGTGGAGGCGCAGAAATCATTCCCGAACGGGAGCCAGGCCAATGTATCCGTTCGCGGGCCGGGAACGATGATCGGCCCGGCGGCATCATTTTCGAGCTCACAAAAATACCCCTGTGATGTCGTCGCGCTGGAGCCGGTGACGGTTCTGATGTTCCAAAAAGAAGATCTGCTCTCGCTGATGTACAAGAATATCCGTATTCTGGAGAATTTCACGACAGAGATCGCCTCGGCCACATATATGCTGCAGCAGCGGCTTGAATTGTTGTCCTACAGTGGGATCGCACAAAAGGCGGCTTTCTGGCTTTTGACGCAAATGCGCCAGACAGGGAACAACGCGATTCCTATTCCCGAATCAGTATCCAAATGGGCCATGCTGATGAATGTATCCCGGCCATCACTTCACAGAGAATTGAAGCGCCTGGAGCAACAGGGAATTATTACCTATTCGTCAACGGTCATTACGATCCACGATGAGGAGGTATTGCAGGAGGTGTTGAGTCAATAACCGGGCTACCACAGGAATGTCCTTATGATTCATACGAATAGATCGATGGAGGAGGTACCGTTATGCAGCACGAATGTAAGATCACCGTTCTGGAAAAGAAGTGTTTTACCGATTATCAGGAGAAGTATCTGGCCGATCCCAAGTCCGGCCCCTGTCCCTTCTTCAACGTGGGTGACGAATTCATATTGAAGCGCACACCGCAGCAGGATGATTTTTACCACCTGATGGATGGCAAATTCTGCGGTGAGGCATGGGACGCCGTCAGCCGCTATGTCTACACTGCCCTGCAAGGCGGATCGATCATGAAGGGTTGGACAAATGACGACCGGATCATGATCGCTTGCTGCAATGATGGGACGAGGCCGGTCATCTTCAAGATCGAGCGCATTGACATTCCGGAGAATGATGAGGAAAGGGAATGGCTGGCAAAGCAGGACTTTTCCAATTCGGCGAAAAATGCCTATACTGGCTGACAGTCCTATCTGTACATGGATTACACGCCGTACACGATAAATCCGAAAAAATCCACGGGAATCGAATCCCGGCGTGGCTGATCCGAAAGATTTACAAACGAACCCGGCCCATGTTGCAGGCCCAACCGTGTATTCCTGCGGAAAACGGGGGATAAGGGCGGCAACGGACCGGGTTAATATATGGCCTTGCTTTTTAGCACCCTGAGTTTTCCAGAATTCTCTGTACCTCGGAAGGCTTTAAAACCTTACCCATCGATACGACCTTCTCGTTCAGGACAAGAGCGGGCATACTCATGACGCCATAGCTCATGACAGTGGGCATGTCTGTGATATACTCGATCCTGATTGAATCGGATTTGCCCATTGCCTTTACCGCTGCCTGTGTATTCTCCAGCAGGGTGTGACAGTTCTTGCAGCCGGAACCCAGTATCTTCACGGTGTTCCCGACATTTGCAGCGCACCCGCAATCTGCCTGATCTGCCATGTTGCAGCCGCACTGTGCATTGCCTTTATCAGGCTGATTGCAGCAGCAGTTGGTTGCCTGGGTTTCTTCCTTCTTCTTACCAATTCCGAACATGATGATTGCCTCCTTTATATTCCTGCGTCAGATGATCCAACGCTGAATGATATTGAACATATAGCCCACGATAACGATTCCAGCAGCGCATATGGCTATAAAAATACCCAGCAGCTTCGGTTTCACGGCTTTGCGCAACATGATCAGGCTGGGCAGCGAGAGCGTCGTGACCGCCATCATGAAGGATAGCACAACGCCCAGCAACGCGCCCTTGGCCAGCAGCGCCTCGGCAATGGGAATCGTGCCGAAGATGTCTGCGTACATTGGCACGCCGACAATGGTGGCAATCAGGACACCGAACGGATTATTGCCGCCCAGCGCCGCAACAACCCATGCTTCGGGAATCCAGTTGTGAATGACCGCACCGATTCCCACGCCAGCCAGCACATACGGAAAGACCTTCCTTGCGGTGGACACGACCTGCTCCCAGGCGTATTTCAGACGATCTTTGAACAGCAATTCATTCTGCGGCACATCCAGCGCATGGCCGTTGCGAATGTAGTCCTCCACCTGATCTTCAAGGTGCAGGCGTTCGATCAGGCTGCCGCCGATCACCGCGACAATCAATCCCAGCACCACATACACCACGGCGACCTTCCACCCGAAGATGCTCATGAGCAGCACCAGCGAGCCGAGATCGACCATCGGGGAGGAGATCAGGAAGGAGAACGTCACGCCCAGCGGAAGTCCCGCGCTGGTAAACCCAATGAACAGCGGAATGGACGAGCAGGAGCAAAATGGCGTTACCGTACCCAGCAGCGCGCCGACGATATTTGCGCCGATGCCGTGGAAACGTCCAAGAATCCTTCGGCTGCGCTCCGGGGGAAAGTAGCTCTGGATGTAAGAGATCACAAGGATCAGGAATCCCAGCAGCACCATGATCTTGATGGTATCGTAGAGAAAGAATTGAACACTCGCTCCGATTCGACTGTCCGCATTCAACCCCAGGAAAGAGAGCAGCGTCCCGATCAGCCTGTTCAGCCATTTCATGCCCAATACTTCATCCTGAATAATAGTCCCAATACTCATTTGACGCCTCCATAATATTGATATATTGCAATTATTCGATATGTTGTCCTGAGAAAAACCGATGCCGTCAACATCGGTGTGATTCCTCCGAGTCGATCTTTACTCCTTGCGATAGCAGATGCAGTCTGCTTTTTCTTCAAAGATATGTTTAAGGGTCTCATGGAATGCGGACAACCTGTCGGCGTTCAGTGAATAGTATATATTCTTCCCATCCCGCCGATCAATGACAACCCCGGCTTCGATCAATACCCGCATATCATGGGAAAGTGTCGGCTGTGTGATATGAAAGGCTTCAAGGATCTTGCAGGCACACAGTTCGCCACAGGATAGCATATCCACAATTTTGAGCCGCTTAGGGTCGGAAATGGCCTTAAGCACCTTTGCAGTATCGGTGTAAACCTGCTCCATGATTCCACCTCCGATCAATAGAATTTATTCTATGTGTCTATATTATATGTAGTGGCTGAGCTTTTGTCAATAGGAAAAATAGAAAAACTTCTATATTCTGCTATTAGTACACGAATTACACGGATTACACGCCGTACACGCGGTACACGGCAAATCCGGAAAAATCCACGGGAATTGAAATCCCGGCGTGGCTGATCCGTACAATTTACAAACGAACCCGGCCCATGATGCAGGCCCAACCGTGTATTCCTGCGGAATACGGGGGATAAGGGCGGCAAAGGGCCGGGTTTTGCATAAAGAAAAGCGAACCCATCATTTCTGATGAGCTCGCTTGCAGCACCTGTTGTCAGTGCTGATGGTGCGGGAAACAGGACTTGAACCGTATTCGGTAGAGCACAAACCCCTTGCAAATAGGCCATTTTATAATGCCTGTGTCATGATTTGTGTCATGAGTGCTTTTTATCCCGATTTACGCGGGTGTTGCTCTGGGGGTTACCTCAATCCTTTCAGATCCCGTATATATTTTTCCATATCCATTGGAACCTTGTCCTTCATAACGTAATATAGATGTTCGGCAACCACACCGCCAATCTTCTTTTTTATCTGAAGATCGGCGTACCCTGCGGCTTTGAGTCGATCCCAGGTTGTTTTTGTCTCAGGAGGATTGTTGTCTCTGATCTGATTTTCGACAACCTCAAAGATCAGCTTTTGAAGACGAGGATTGAAGGATTCGGACATATATATTACCTCCCACAGCACTTCTTGTATTTCTTTCCGCTGCCGCACGGGCAGGGGTCGTTGGGTCCTGGCTTCGGCTGCTCAAAATCGCTCCATTCGATTCCATAGACGGTTCCGTTCCTTTGGAAAGCGATGCCGCCATATCCGTCTGCTTTTAGGTCGCGAAAGAGGTGATCCATTTCCGTTTCCGCCAGTGTGTAGGCTTCGTATCCTATTGCGTCCCACTTCGGAGCGCAGAGGAGAAACATCTTGCCCTGAAGCATGCCATACGCCGCGACCGATTCACCTTTCTCGTTCGTCTCGAAAGCGATGAGGATGGATAAGCCATCAGCGCGAGCCTGAACAACCAGTGGTGGAATCAGGTCAAAGGTGGTTTCCGAATCCATTAAGGCGTCGAGGCGCGCATAAAAGTCAGTTTGATTCATGGATTTTGCCTCCATCAGCTTCCGTCAACACTTTTCCGATGCTGTCATGGAAGACGAGGTCGGCCTCGCCGTCCATGAGCGTTTTGCTCTTATTGATGATCACAAGGCGATCGCCGCCGAACTGCCTTGCCAGCCCCGCCGCTGAGCCGACCTGAAGGGACGTCCCTCCGATGATCAACAGGTCGGCGTCGCGGATCATCTTCCGTGCCTTGTCATGCGCTTCCTTCGGAAGGAATTCACCGTAGAGGGTCACGTCCGGCCGCACCATGCCGCCGCACTTCGGGCAGCGGGGCTTGCCGGTGCTGTCAAAGATGAAGTCCACGCCATAAGCAGCGTTGCAGATGGTACAGTGGTTGCGCCACGTCGTCCCGTGAATCTCCTGGACGTTGACGCTTCCGGCCTTCTGGTGAAGTCCGTCGATGTTCTGTGTGATCACACCGGCCAGTTTGCCGTCCTTCTCCCACTGTGCCAGGACGCGATGGGCTGCGTTTGGCTCCACGGAGCGTGCGTCCAGATGACTGCGGTAGTAGTCAAAGAACACGTCTGGCTCGTTGCGCAGGCATTCGTAGCTCAAAAGGTATTCCGGCTGATAGCGGGCGAAACGCTTTTCTGTTTTATGATACAGTCCATCCTTGCTGCGAAAGTCCGGGATGCCGCTCTCCGTGGAGACACCCGCCCCGCCGAGGAAAACTGCGGAGGCGGCGTTTCGGAGCATTACCCGGAAGGCGGAGAGCTTCTCTTCTTCCGTCATGCGGTTAAATGGGTGCTTCACTGTTTTGCCCTCCAAGCATCGTGCGCGGCGATGTAATCAATCACCTCATCGTTGCTCATTTTCCTGTCGCGGAATTGCTCATGGGTGAAGGCAGGATCGCCCGTTTTGAAATTCACCTTGACGGTACTCTCATGGCGAAGGGTTTTCAAACGCCTGTGGTAATCAAACTGCCAGGATGAAACAGGCGTTGAGACGACCACAGACTCGTAAACGAAACGACACGCAAAACCCATCCGTTCACACTTTTCGACAATTTCTTGACGCAGGGTGGCTTCCTCTTCCGCTGCCCGCAGTTCTGCCATTGCTTTTCTGGTGAGAACGCGTGTGTGCGGTGTTATCCCGCCGCATTGATTACATTGCCGGAGGAACGATTCGCCGATGTCTGGATACGGTTCATCAAAGGCGTATTGTTGCCGGGTATGGCATGCCATACATTCACAAAGATAGTGGCGCATCAATGGTTCCTGCTTTCAACAACACGCTTCAATTCTTCAACGGTCATGATTCCATCTTTCTTTCGATGAATCATCCTGTGGCAATTCGGGCACAGACATACCATATCAGTCGCTGGATTTGGCACAGTCTCTTCTTCCAGACTGTACAGAGGCACGATATGATGTACCTCTATGAAGCCCTTGCCAAGGTCGCCATATGTCTTTTCAAAGTCAAAGCCACAGACGGCACACCTGCAGCCATGAATGCGAATGGCTTCCTTTCGGTATTGCGGCTTGCGCTCGTATTTGGTTGTGTAATAAGCGATGCGTTTTCCTTCTGTACCAGCCACAATAACGCGGGTTTCCAGATCGTTCGTCTCGACGTCGCCCTCTTCCCTAACGGCGATCTTGTATTCGTCTACGAGGTACAATGAAAAGACAAACGAGTGCGCGTCGATCAAGGTAATCGTCTCAGAGATTCTTTCCTGCAGGAAATCCCGGACTTCCCGCAGTATCGCCATGTACAGCTGATAGTTTTCCCAAGTACACCGGTCGGTACAGGATGTCGGCGCACCGAGCTTGAGCAGCTGCTTTGCAAACCATTGCGGCCGCATGACTGCGTATCGCTCCGGGTTCTTCAGGAAGAAGAAGTAGGATATAAACGCGAAACGGCCTCCAATCGCTTTGCTCAGCGTCTCAAAAGCGGTTTTTTCATCGTCTGTGGCAAACAGCTTGTGAAGCGCTCTTGTAAAGGGCCGCGTGGCTTTCATGTCCCAAATGTAATCCACATCCCGCCAGTCCACAAGGTTCTGCTGGTTGTCCCAGCCTTCTGGTATGATGCGGAGGGCGTTTCCCGCAGCTTGAAAAACTGCTTTGCTATCCTCTATACCCGAATCCCCCCAGGGACTGGCTTGCATGATG
>JAFUES010000023.1 GCA_017470325.1 Oscillospiraceae bacterium | reverse complement strand
TTCGCAATCCGAATTTCTACTACACCCTTACTTCGCAAGACTTATTTCCGGTTTCCTCTATTTCCCGGAACTTACTCTTGCAAGACATATACTGTTCTGGAACTTTCTCTTGCAAACTGGAACTTCGCTTTGCAATTGAGCATTTATATTTTCGCCCATATTACCTTGTGTAATATGGGCGATTTTTAGTTGCAAATAAAAAATATAAATTTTGTTTGCAAAATATACTTGACATTTTTGCGGATGTAAACTATACTTAACATCGTCAAGAGGTGATGATCATTGCGCAATCTGAAAATGAAATTTCGAAGGATCGAATTGAACATGTCTCAAACCGAGCTGGCGCAGAAAGCCGGGGTCACCCGGCAAACGATCGGGCTCATTGAATCCGGGGACTTTAATCCCTCGATCAAGCTCTGCATCGCCATCTGCAAAGCCCTGGATGTTACTTTGAATGATTTATTCTGGGAGGATGAAAACCATGTTTAAGAGAGAGAATCAATTGGATGAAATGCAGGAGCTGAAGCTTCTGAAAATCGAGCATAACGGTTTCTGGCTGGCCTTCTGGGGCCTACTGGTGGCAATGGCAGTACAGATCTTGCTGATTGGCCAGGAGTTTCGCTATATTGCCGGAGAATGGATCATGTTTATGGCGCTTTGCCTTTACGTGGGGATCGCCACGGCACAGGCCGGGATCTATGACCGGCATATCCAGATCGGATGGAAAAGCAGTCTGCTGCTCTCCCTGCTGGCTGGCTTTGTTTTCTTCCTTTTTCAATTCAGCTTCACTTATTCCCGTTACGGGATGCTTTCCGGCTCCCTCGCCGGTGCCGCGATCTCCGGTGTGATCGTGATCGTAGCCTGCTTCATCGGCCTGATGCTCACCGGGCGTTATGTGAAAAAACGTCAGGAGTCCCTGGAAGCGGAGGAGGAAGAAGAGGACCTCTGAATTCGAGTCATATAGAAGATCCCGGCAGCTTATTCGCTGCCGGGATCTTCTTTGTCTATACGGTACATATGACAGAGGCTGTCTGCGATCATCTGGTTATCCTGGTTAAGGACTTCCACCGCCAACACATTGACAGTGCGTCCCATCTTTCTCTCCCGCACATGTGCAGTCAGCACATCCCCCTTCTGGGCAGTCCGGTAAAAACTGATCTCGCTGCTCAGCGTCACACAAGAGATGTTTCGGCTTTTCAGATAACTGCCTGCCGCGCTGTCACACAAAGCAAAAAGCACCGCACCGTGGATCTTTCCATAAGGGTTGAGCATGTTCTCCGTCACAGTCAAGATCAGATAGTAGCCGCCGTCATCATCGATGCGCACATCCCGAAGCCCGATATAATCGTTGAAGGAATTCTGCCCCTCCTGCAAGCCGCACAGCTCTGACATTGTGGTTTCAATCATTGTTCACTGCCTCCGGACACGGCATCGATATACGCCTTGATGATCTGGACTGCTCCCTGTACACCGGTTTTCCCGCTGTTGATACACAGGTCAAAGTTTTCCTTTTCACCCCACACCTGGTCGGTATAATACTTATAATAACTGCCCCGATCCTTGTCCACCTGCTTGATCAGCTTATGTGCCTGCTCCTCCGTGAGATCCTTGCGCTCCATCATGGTTTTGACGCGAAAACCTTCATCCGCCATGATAAATACTCGCAACAGATCCTCACGATCGCGCAGCACATAGTCGGCACAGCGGCCCACAAAGATGCAGTTGCCCTCATCTGCCAAGTCTCGAATGGCCTGGAATTGGGCTGACGCCAACTGCATATTCAGCCGAAAGCCCTCGTTCAGTCCTACAAAGTGGGGCATAGTAACAATGTAGGGGGCGACCCGCTTCTCATCATAAGACTGCAAAACCTCTTTGCTGAAGTTGGAGGTCTCCGCTGCCTTGTCTACGATCTCTTTATCATAACACTGGTAGTGCAGCTGTTCCGCCAGGGCCAGTGCGATATCATGGCCGTTGCTGCCATGCTCTCTTCCGATAGTTACGATCATTTGTCAGTCCCCTTCCGTTGTTTCTAACGAAAAACATCATATCACCATACCAGCCTGCTTTGCAAGTGAAATACGAAAATAAGCTGCTTTCGGTTGGTCAGGCTTTGGCTCTGCCCGCATAGACTGTCCATATGGATATCCTGTGAGGAGGCCGAAGAATGCTTCAACGAAAGCTTGTGTACAACACCGCGCTGCTTACTGGCTCGTCCCTGCTGATGAGCTGTATCGGCATGGCCTTTCAGGTTTGGCTGGTGGGCCGGATCGGATCGGCCGGGATCGGTCTGTATCAGTTGACGATCTCCGTGACCAATCTGAGCGCTACCTTTGCCATCTCAGGCATCCGTTTTGCATCCACACGCCTGGTCTCCGAAGAACTGGGCTATGAAAATCCCGCAGGGATCCAGGGCGCCATCAAGCGCTGTCTGACCTATGCCCTGCTCTTTGGTTCAGCTTCCGCCGTGATCCTATGGAACCTGGCCCGGCCCCTGGGCTTTCTCTGGGTGCGGGATGCCCGGACGGTGTTGTCCCTGAAAATCGCAGCTCTGTCCATGCCATGCATTTCTCTGTGCTCCGCCATGTCCGGCTACTTTACCGCCTGCGGACGCGTTTGGAAGCCTACATTGGTCCACCTGATCGAACAGTTAGCCGGTATCGCATTGGTGGCACTCTTTCTGCAGCAGACTCCTGCCGGGGATATCGAGAAAAGCTGCGCCGCTGTTACAGCGGGGCGTTTGGCCGCTGATGTGCTCTCCCTTCTGCTGATGCTGCTGTTCTATTGGCAGGACAGGATCAGGCATTACGGACGTGTCTCCGGCGGTGAACGGATCACTGCGAGGATGCTGCGGATCGCCGTGCCTTTGGCCATCTCAGCCTATGCACGCAGCGCCCTGAGCACACTGCAGCATCTGCTGGTCCCTCGGGGTCTTCGGACCGCCGGGTATTCCACCGACGGCGCCCTCTCCGGTTACGGAACCATCCAGGGCATGGCGCTGCCTGTGATCTTCTTTCCCTCCTGCCTCCTGTCCGCCGCGGCAGAGTTGATCGTCCCCGAACTTACAGAGGCGCAGGTGCAGGATAACAGGCAGGCCATCCACAGGACCGCCTGGGAACTGCTGCGGCTGAGCCTGGGATTTTCTCTGTTGGTCTCCGTCTTTCTCCTGCTCTTTGCCGACAAGCTGGGGCTTTTGATCTATCACAGCAGCGACGCCGGACACTATATCCGCATCCTGGCGCCGCTGATCCCCTTCATGTACACGGACATGATGGTGGACGGCTGTTTGAAAGGATTGGGTCAGCAGGTGTGGAGCATGGGCATTAATATCCTGGACGCCTTGCTGGGTCTGCTGCTGGTGCTCTGGCTGCTGCCCCGCCACGGGCTTCCCGCATACATCTTCGTGATCTACAGCACCGAGATCTTCAACTTTGCCCTGAGCCTGAAACGGTTATGGCGCTGCCTGAAAGGCAGCGCCATGGTCGGATAGCGTTATGTTCGATCAAGCGGTAGCCGTCTTGCCTTGGCGGCGCTCGTCGTTCTTGTGCAGGATGGGTGAGATGCGCTTGTAAAGCAGGAAGGTCAGCAGCGACACCACGATCCCCTTGAGCAGATTGAAAGGCACCACAGCGAAAAGGACCAGAGTAGAGACGCTGGTGATCGCGCTGTTCACGGCCGTACCCATGCCTACGATCACATCCAGGGGCATTCCAAACAGCTGTGCAAACTTGGGCAGCAGATAGATCGCGTTGAAGGCGCTGCCGAAGACCGTCATCACCAGGGTCCCCACGATCATGCCAGTCAGCGCCGACTTCTTGCTGGGGTTGGCGTGGTAGACCACACTGGCCGGAAGGACAAAAGAGCAGCCCACGGCGAAATTGGCAAAATCACCGACAAAAGCGGTCGTCGTCCCCTTCAGCAGAAGCTTGATCATGACCTTGACGAGCTCCGAGATCACACCGGCCACAGGCCCCAGGTAAAAGGTGCAAATCAGGATCGGCAGCTCGCTCAGATCCATTTTATAGAAACCGGGTGCGAAGAACAGCGGGATCTCCACAAGCATCAGCACACCGGCCATGCACGAAAAGATCGCGACATATGTGATGTAATGGGTATCGGAAAGGGTTTTCCGATTCTTGCTCAATTTCTTTTCCAGCAGCCAGGCGACCAGAAACAGCCCGGCGAAAATGAGCAGGCAAACTGCGACGAATTTTAGGTTTTCCATGACATACCTCCAAAAAAAGTTGCCTGAAGATCATCATCTTCAGGCACGAGAATGTACAGGACAACAGGAATAACAAATCGGAAGCGCGTGCATACGGCTGCATGCACAAATATGGGTTTCCTCATCTTCTTCCATCCAGACTATACTGTCGGTCCCGGGATCTCACCGGATCATGCCTTACGGCTCGCGGACTCAAGAGATGCGCTATCACCATCTCTTATACCGCCGGTCGGGAATTGCACCCTGCCCTGAAGATGGCATTATTATAGCACCCCAGGCTTGTTTTGACAAGCCCCCTTTTTCAGGGTATACTGGAGCCGAAGAAACGGTACGGAGGCCGCCATGGAGACGTGTGAAACCACCTGCTGCTTTACCGGGCACAGACCTGCGAAGCTGCCCTGGGGAACAAATGAAAACGACCCGCGCTGCCTTGCCCTGAAGGAGGAATTGACCTCCCGCCTGGAGGGGATCTATGAGGCGGGCTATCGGCATTTCATCTGCGGCATGGCCGAGGGCTGCGACATGTATTTTGCGGAGGCGGTACTCTCTCTGCGCCAGCGGTATGCGGACGTGAGTCTGGAGGCCGCTATCCCTTGCGGCACACAGCCGGACAAATGGAAGATCCAGCAGCGCCAGCGATACAATCGACTTCTGGACAGCTGTGACTGGGTGAACGTCTTGCAGATCAACTACACGCCGGACTGTATGCTGCGGCGGAATCGCTACATGGTGGATCGTTCTTCCCTGCTGCTGGCCTGCTATGACGGCCGCCCGGGCGGAACAATGAGCACCATCCTGTATGCTCAGCGCCAGGAATGTACCGTGGTCCTAATAGACATATGAGCCGCTGTCAAAACGCAGCGGCTCATGTTTCTTCCGTATTCTCTGCTTTCGGCGGAAAGACATCCCGAAGCACCACATTCAGCGCGGCTCCCAAAAAGATGATCTGACAGCTTAAATACAGCCAGAACATCAGCAAAACCAGGGAGGCCAGAGAGCCGTATACCAGCGGATAGCGGGCGGAGGCCGCAATGAAAACGGAGAAAACCGAGCTCATGGCGACGATCGCCAGGGTCGAAAGGATCGCCCCGGGCAGCGTGGAATAATTGTCACAGCGGCGTTTGGAGACTTCATAAACGCCCCAGAAGATCACCAGCTCGATCCCGCCCAGCAGGAGAAAACGCAGCCAGCGCCAGGAGCTTCGCACATCGACGAAGGGCAGATACCCGTTGATCCATTCCAGGAAGTCGCGGCCTGTAAACATGACCAGAATGGCAAAATACATGGCAGCCAGGAAAGCCAGGGAAAAAATCACGCTGAACAACAGATCCATCAGCCCTTGGAAGCGCTGTCCCCCCTGCATCTCTCCAATGGTGCTCTGCAATGTGCGCACTGCGGCGGAAGCCGAAGTCACAAGGACTGTCAAGGCGGCGATCAACAGAGCGGTGCTGTTGCTGGCCGCCACATGGACAATGAAACGCCGGATCAGCATAGTGGTGTCCGCGCTGAGAAACTGCTCCACGAAATCCAGGATCTGCATGGTGCGGTCGTAGTTTTCCCCCAAAAGCGCATAAAGACAGATGATCACCGGAAACAGGGTCATCGTCAGATAGTATGACAAAGCGGCGGACGCCTTCGGGATCCGCCTCTTCGTATATTGATCTATGATTGCGCGCATAATGCGTACAAAGGTCCCCATGCTTGACTCCGTATTACAAGTTACTCTCTAATAGTGTATTGAAAGATTGACGCATTATACCACGGAATACGCTAAAATGCCATATGCAAGTGCTTTTCTGTGCACAAAAAGAGCTCCCCGAATCCGGGGAGCTCTCGTGATTCACTCTTTTACTTGGTGTTGAAGATCTTGAAGATGCTGTCGAAGGGATCCTCCGCAGGTGCCTCAGGGGCGGGTGCGGGAGTCTCAGGCTCCTCGGCGATGGGAGGCGGGACTGCGGAAGCAGCGGCGGCCTTCTCCGCTGCGCCGGTGAACAGGCCCTGAGGCTTTGCAGCCACCGGACGGACCGGCTGCTGCGCCGCGGCCTTCTCTGCCGCAGCAGGGCTTTCTTCAAAGCCGGTGGCAATGACGGTCACGCGGATCTCATCCTGCATGGAGTCGTCGAAGGTAGCGCCGAAGATGATGTTGGCTTCGGGATGAGCAGCCTCCTGCACCAGGTTAGCAGCAGCCTCCACATCTTCCAGACCCATATCCTCGGAACCGGTGATGTTGATGAGCACGCCGCGGGCTCCGTTGATGGAGGTCTCCATCAGAGGGCTGGCAACCGCCATACGGGCAGCGTCTTCCGCCTTGCCCTTGCCGGCGGCATGGCCGACGCCCATGTGGGCAAAGCCGGCATTCTTCATGATGCAGGTCACATCGGCGAAGTCCAGATTGATAAAGCCTGTGTTTTTGATCAGATCGGAAATGCTGGTCACAGCCTGACGCAGCACATCGTCCGCGATCTCAAAGGCGTTAGCCAGCGTGACCTTCTGGTCGGTAGCAAATTTCAGACGGTCATTGGGGATGATGAGCAGGGAGTCCACCCGGCCCAGCAGATCCTTCACGCCCACATTGGCCTGATCCATACGGCGCTTGCCCTCAAATTTGAAGGGCTTGGTCACAACACCAACGGTGAGGATCCCGGCTTCCCGGGCGATCTCAGCCACAGTGGGAGCAGCTCCGGTACCGGTGCCGCCGCCCATACCGGCGGTAATAAAGACCATATCCGCATCTTCAATGGCCTTGGCAATGTTATTGCGGCTCTCTTCCGCAGAGCGCTTGCCGATCTCGGGATCGGAACCGGCACCCTGACCATGGGTCATCTTCTCCCCGATCTGGATCTTCTGATCCGCATTGGAGACCGCCAGTGCCTGCTTGTCCGTATTGATGGCGATAAACTCAACACCCTGGGTGCCGGCCTTCACCATTCTGTTTACAACGTTGTTGCCGGCGCCGCCGACACCAACGACTTTGATCGTTACTACATTTTCCGGACCAGTTTCGGCCTTGAAATCCATACTATTGCCTCCTGTCTATGATTACAGCACTGCACGTGTTTAACAACAAGTTTCAGTATCACATATATTATTACATTTTTCGGTAATGGTCAATAGGTTTTTTCAATTTTGCGAAAACTTTTGTAAAGAGTTTGTCACCTAAATTAATTCGGACTGAAATGTGCGGTGCGTCCGTCAGAGACATCAATGATGCCCACATCGCCCTCTTTCAGCATGTCCAGTACGGTCACAAACATACCGAACTTATGCTCAACATTCCGATAATTCCCCAGAACTACAGTATATTTCCCGCCATAAGAAAACTCGGGACTGTTGTAATTGGAGAAATCGATGCGGGTCACCTGGGGGGCAAGGCCGCGTTCCTGGATCTGATACAGTATTTCCGCCAGATAATCCACCGGCTCCTGCTCCTCACCCTCGGTATGCATCTGCTCCCCGATCAGCAGCGTGCCGGGGCGGATGCCGACCACGGGGATTAGGGACGCCGTCTCACCCTCGGCTGCCTTGCCCAGCACCTTGCAGGTGTGGTCCAGGGTCCACTGCTCTTCGCCCAGCTCCAGATAAGCCATAGCCGTACTTTCCTCCACGGTGATGACCACCCGGTTGGGGAGGCTGCGTTCCACAGAGACCTGCTCGATATAAGGGAGCTTGGAGAAGGCGCGGCCGATAGCCGCAAAACGGTCGAAGAAGAACAGGTTATCCCCTTCCTCGATATCCACCGCGCGTATGATCTCCTCGTCGGTGTAATGCGTATTGCCCTCCACCCGGATGTCGGAGACCCGGAAGAAAACGCTCATCACGAAGATCACCGCCACCACCACGATCACAAACATCAGCGGTCCGCTGAAGCTGCTGCGGCGACGGGGCTTCATATATCCGGTCCGTTTGGTTTCGGACTCTCTGCTGTGTAAACTCTCCGGCATATCGATATCCTCAAAGCTCATTAATATTCCAAATAAACATCCGCACCCAGGGAACGCAGGCAACGATCAAAGCACTCATACCCGCGGGTGATGTGGCCGTCGTCACAAATGACCGTTTCCCCTTCCGCGGCAAGTCCCGCAACGATCATGGCGGCACCGCCCCGCAGATCTGTAGCCGTCAAAGCGGAGCCCCTCAGACGGTCCACACCCCGGATCGTCGCCTCTCTGCCGTCAAGCGCGATATCCGCGCCCAAACGCCGAAGCTCCGGCACCTGGCGGTAACGGTTTTCAAAAATATTCTCCGTGGTCACCGTCTGCCCCTTGGCCTTCAAAAGAGCGGCCATCAAAACAGGCTGCGCGTCTGTGGGGAAGCCAGGATACGGCGCCGTTTCCAGGGCCCCGATCCCACGCAGCTTCCCTGTGGAACGGACTCTCACACTGCGGGTGCTGCTTATTATATCACAGCCTGCCTGATTTAGGAAGTAGAGAACGGTAGAAAAATGTTTGGGATCTACGCCCTTTAATTCCACATCTCCACCGCTTGCCGCAGCGGCGCAGGCGATCGTCGCACCCACGATCCGATCCGGAATGATCCGACATGCTGTTTGCCTTTTCGGCTGAAAACCCGTAATGCTGATGGTATCCGTGCCCGCGCCGCCGACCTCCACACCCATGGAGCGGAGAAACATCTGCAGCGCTACGATCTCCGGCTCCCGCGCCGCGCCATGGATCACCGTCTTTCCTCTGGCCGTACAAGCCGCCAGCATTGCGTTTTCTGTCGCCCCCACACTGGGGAATGGAAACAGGATCTCCGCTCCATGCAGACGAGATGCGCGGCAGTTGATCTCGTCCCCGTTTTCCTCAATATCTGCACCCATCTGCCGCAGAGCAGACAGATGCAGGTCAATGGGACGCTTGCCCAATTGGCAACCGCCGGGCAGTGAAAGACGGGCCTCTCCGCAGCGGGCGATCAAGGCTCCCATAAAGATCACTGAGGAGCGCATCTCCACCATGAGTTCGTGGGGTATGGCGCTGCAGGAGAGCTGCGTGGAATCTATGTACACATCTCCGGCACGCTGCTCCGCTTTGCAGCCCAGATGCCGCAGGATCCGCAGCGCCGCGTCCACGTCCCGCAGCTGCGGTACATGCAGCAACTCACATCGCAAAGGGCACAGGATGGAGGCGGCTATAATAGGAAGCGACGCGTTTTTGGACCCCTGCACAAAGCAGCTGCCCTCCAGCTGCCGTTCGCCTCGGATATGCCATAGTTCCATAAAAATTCCCCCTGTGCATTCAAATCAAGCCATCCTATGCCACAGGGGGAATTTTTGTTCAGTTGTCGGTTTTCAGCTTCTGCAGATCTCCAGGATCCGATCGCAGATCTTATCGGTGGCGTCCGGCACGGAAAGCGCCTCCATGGCCCCCGACATCTTTTCCAGAGCCTCCGGGTCTGCCAGCAGCTCACGCACCAGACGCAAGAGGGCATAGGCGTCAAATTCACCTTCCAGCAGGACCTTGGCGCCGCCGGCCGCTTCCAGGACCCGGGCGTTCTTCTCCTGATGGTTGTTGGTCACATTGGGAGAAGGCACGATGATGACGGGCTTTCCCATATAGGACAGCTCCGCCAGAGTCGAGGCCCCCGCCCGGCAGAGGATCAGATCTGCCGCGGCCATCACTCGCGGCATGTCATAGATGTAAGCGCGCAGCTCCGCGCCGCAGGCGGCGGGATCGATCTGCAGTTGGTTGAGCTTTTCCGCCACCTCCTGCTGGTATTGAGTCCCGATGGAGTGGATCATACGAAATTCCTGCTGTCCCTGCATAAAAGGCAGCATATCCGTAACGATCCCATTCATGTGCCGGGCGCCCAGGGACCCCCACACGGAGACCACCAGCGGCATATCTGCCGGGATCCCCAGCTCCTGCTTGGCCGATTCCTTGGTATGGCAGGCAAATTCTCCCCGCACAGGCGTTCCGGTCACCGTGACGCTCTCTGCGTCGGGATAGTACTGGCGGCTGTCCTCAAAACCCACCATTACGCAGTTCACATGCTTGGCGAGCATTTTTGTGGTGAGACCGGGCACCGCGTTGCTTTCATGCACCGCTGTGGGGATCCCCAGCTTCGAGGCCGCCATCAGCACCGGATAGCACACATAGCCGCCTGTACCGATCACGGCATCCGGCTGGAAAGCACGGATGATCTGCTTGGCCTCCTTCTCGGCGGCAACCACATTTTTCAGCGTGGCCAGATTGTGCTTGATCGCTTCAAGGCTTTTCCCTCGGCTGATGTTGGTGATGCGAAGCGGCTTGATCTCATACCCCTCCCGGGGCACAAGCTCCATTTCCATTTTGCCTTCCGCCCCCAAGAACAGGATCTCACAATCAGGCAGCAATTCCCTCAAGCGCCCGGCCACAGCCAGGGCTGGATTGATATGTCCGGCGGTTCCGCCGCAGGTAAGGATAAATTTCATTTCTCTATGTTCCTTTCCGACAGGACAAGCCTATCGCTGTACCAATATATCTCTGGATGCACTGAGCAGAATGCCCATCTCTCCCATCTGGATCAGCAGCGCCGTACCGCCGTAGCTGAAAAACGGGAGCGAGATGCCTGTACAAGGTACCAGATTCGTGACCACCGCCACATTCAGAAACACCTGGATCGCCAGCAGTGTGCTGATCCCGGCGCAGACCAGGAAGGCAAAGCGGCTGCGGCAATGCAGAGCGATCCAATATCCCCGCAGGATCAGCAGCGCGAACAGGCTGAGGATCAGCACCGCGCCGATCAGTCCCAGTTCCTCACAGATCACCGAAAAAATAAAATCGTTGTGCTCCTCCGGCAGATACAGAAACTTCTGCCTGCTGCCGCCCAGTCCCAGACCGCTGAGACCGCCGGAGCCGATGGAGTACAGAGACTGAACGATCTGATACCCTTCGTCCGAAGAGCTGGAAAAGGGATCCCGCCAGGTGTTGATCCGGGAGGATGCATAAGGGAAGAAGGTCAGCAGCACCGCCAAGGCCCCACCGGCAGCACCGATGGCCGCCAGGAACCAGCCAAGTCCCACGCCGCCCAGAAACATCATGACGCCGCCCAGGGCGATAATGATGATGGATGCGGAGAAGTGGGGCTCCAACACCAAAAGGCCTACGATCACTGCCAGGATGCCTATAAATGGCATTATCCCGAAACGGAAGCTGCGCATCCGGTCACGGAAGCGGCAGATCAAAACGGAGAAGGACAGGATGACCGCCAGCTTTGCCAGCTCCGAGGGCTGCAGCGTCAAGCCGCCAACACCCAGCCAGCGACGGGAACCGTTGGCCTTTACCCCGACGAACGGCACCAGCAAAAGCAGCAGCAGCGTAAGCAGCAGGAACGGAAACGCGTAGCGACGGTAAAAAGGCATCGGCAGCCGGGATGCCAACAGCATTACCGCCGTGCCCAGCACCGCGTAGATCAGCTGCCGGACAAAATAATACGCCGCATTGCCGCCGGTGATGTTTCCGGGATCATAATAAGCCCTGGCATAGCTGGAAGATAAGACCATCACAACGCCCATCACCAGCAGCAGCATGACCAACAGAAAGAAGCTGCTGTCAAACCCGCCTCGCCGCTCCGCTGCGGGATCAGCTTGAAAGCCGGTGAGGCGGGCGCTTTCATAGCGCATACATCCACCTCCCCGGCTTTCTGTGCATTCCTTACAGGTAGCGCTGATACACCCCTATAAAGGATATGATGGCAAAGACCAGAGATATGCCTGTAAAGAGAACAAAAAGTTCTTTCTCGCTCCACTTTTTTCCTGTCCATCCGCCCATTTCCAGGTGATGATGGAAAGGCGCCATGCGGAAAACGCGCTTGCCGTGGGTGAGCTTGAAGTAGCCCACCTGGATGATATCAGACAGCGTCTCGATGATATAGATGATGCCCAGGGTAATGAGGATCAGCGGCATATCGTAGGCAAAAGCCAGCGCTGCCACCGCGCCGCCCAGGAAAAGCGAACCGGTATCGCCCATGAACACCTTGGCTGGATTGAAATTATAAACCAAGAAGCCCAGCAGGCCGCCCACCATAGCGGAGGCGAAGACGCCCAGCTGCAGGTATTCCCTGCCCCAGGCCATGCTGATGACCACGAAGAACAGGAACACCGGGATGGAGGTACCGGTGGCAAGGCCGTCCACACCGTCGGTGATGTTCACAGCGTTGACTGTGCCAACGATGACGAAGGCCGCGAACAGGAAATACAGCCACTCCGGCATGTGGATGGTGGTATGGAAAAAGGGTACATAGAGATTGGGCCGCAGATATCCGATCTGCCGCATCAGCAGCACGAAGACCAGCGCAGCGACCAGCTGAAGCAGAAACTTCATTTTAGCGGTCAGGCCCAGATTCTGCTTTTTCTTGATCTTCTCCCAGTCGTCCAGGAACCCGATCACACCATATACAAGGGCAAAAAGCAGAACGAAGATGTGTACGAATTCTCCATGCAGCATCCCCTCAAAGCCCACGGTCAGGCAGACCAGCGTTACGCCGCCGATGAAGATCACACCGCCCATGGTGGGGGTGCCGCTCTTGGACAGATGCCAGGTAGGTCCGTCCTCACGGATCTCCTGCCCGGCTTTCTGTTTTCTCAGCCAGGGGATATAAAACTTTCCGAAGGCCGTCGCAAACAGGAAGGCCAGCACAAACGCGCAGATCAGCTTTATCAACATGGTGTACTCCAGTATTCTCAGCACGCCTCAGCGCGCGTTTTTTCTCTCTTCCAGGAAGGCAGCAACGATTTCCCGCTCATCCATGTGGTGCTTCTCATGCCCCACTTCCTGATAGTCCTCGTGCCCTTTTCCGGCAAGCAATATTACATCACCGGCCGCCGCGTTGTCAATAGCCCAGCGGATCGCCTCCACGCGGTCACAGATCATCTTCACTTGGGAGCGGCTGTTCTTCATACCCGCCAGGATCTCATCGATGATCGCCATAGGGTCTTCTGTTCTGGGGTTATCGCTGGTCACGATGCAGAAATCCGCATTCTGCTCTGCAATCCGTCCCATGATAGGTCGTTTCCCCTTATCCCGGTCCCCGCCGCAGCCGAAAAGCACGATCAGGCGCCCACGGGTCACCGGGCGCAGCGTTTTCAAAGCCTTTTCCAATGCGTCCGGTTTATGGGAATAATCGATGATCACACTGTAATCTCCATCGGTCGGGACGGATTCCATTCGGCCCTTGACCCCTTTTGCCGTGCTGATCCCTTCAGCACAGGCAGAAAGGCTTATCCCCAGGCACAGGCCCGCTGCCATCACGCTCAGTGCGTTATATACGGAAAACACTCCGGGTACGGCAAACCTTGTCAGCGCAAGCTCTTCTCCCCTAACTGCGGCAAACCGTACGCCCGCAGCATTCAATCGAATGTCTTTTGCGATCAGATCCGCGTCATTGGACTTCGCGGAGTACGTAAAAATCGGGCAGCGTTCCCCCTGTGCCATAAAGCCGGCCTGTTCATCATCAGCATTGATGCAGCCGATCCGGCACTGGGAAAAGATCTTTTTCTTGGCTGCAGCGTATTCCGCCATCGTGCCGTGCAGATCCAAGTGGTCCTGCGAAAGATTGGTAAACACAGCCACATCAAAGGTGATGCCTGCGACTCTTTCAAGTGCAAGTGAATGTGAGGAGACCTCCATGACCACATGGCTGCATCCTTCATCCGCCATCTGACGGAAAAGCTTGTGGAGCTCATAGCTTTCCGGAGTGGTACGCTCTGTGTGAAACTGCTTTTCACCGATCATATTGCCGTTCGTACCGATGAGACCCACCTTGGCTCCCAGGGCGCTCTCCAGCAAATGCTTGAGGATATAGGTGGAACTGGTCTTCCCGCTTGTACCCGTAAAGCCGATGATTTTCATCTCTCCGGCCGGATTTCCGAACCAGGCCCTGCTCGCCAGCGCAAGCCCCAGGCGGCAGTCATCTGTCTGAACCCACGGGACATCTATCTCCGGGGGCGTCTCGCACAGCACAGCAGCTGCTCCTTTTTTAACTGCGCCGGGGATAAAGCGATGACCATCCGCTTCAAAGCCCCGCACAGCGACGAACAAGTCGCCAGGCTTTGCTTCACGAGAATCATAGCAGACACCGGAAATCTCCATTTCCGGGTCCGCGTTCATGTTCAGTATCTTTATGTCTTGAAGGAGTTCTCTCAGTTTCATGCTTGTTTCCTTCCTAATATTTGCCTAACATGGACTCGTCACCGCTGATTAGAGATACGCTGATCACGGCTCCGTGCTCCAGGGCCGTTCCCGCCGGGATGCTTTGACTGCTCACCAGCTGGTCCTCCGCATCGGTCACAGGGCTCGCTGTCTGGATATACAGCCCATAGTATGACAGCGCGTCGCGTGCCTCCCGGTAAGTCATTCCGCTCAATTCCGGCACAGTTTCCAGATCGGCTGACGCCTGTGCGTCCAGATACAGGATCACCTGAGTCCCGCCGGCGATATTCACACCCGCTCGGGGCAGCTGTCCGGTAACGACGTCTCCCGCCCCGATGGTGCGGTATCTCAGGCCCGAATCGTTTAGTCGATCCACCGCCTCGTGGAGGCTGAGGCCGCTGAGAGACGGCATGTTCACATCCATGTTTGCCGCTTCTTCCTGACTCAAATCCGGTTCCACACCCAGATACGGCAGGATATCCGCCATCATTCTGCCCACCACAGGCGCCGCCATCTGGCCACCGCTCACATAGACGCCCGAAGCGTTGGACGGGGTATCCAGAAAGATCAACACCGCGATCTTCGGATCGTCCGCCGGCGCAAAGCCGATGAAGGAGACGATGTATTCCTTAACGCCCGTCTGGGCCTCCAGACTGACCTTCTCGCTGGTGCCTGTCTTTCCGCCTATGCGGTACCCGGCTACCGCCGCGTTCCGGCCGGTGCCGTCGTTGGGGTCGCCAACCACCTGCTCCAGGATGCCGCGCACCACAGCGCTGGTTTCCTCGCTGATCACCTGCCGTCGAAGCGTTGGCTTTCGCTCATAGGCAAGCGTCCCATCCGGGTTCAGCATCTCCCGCACCACGTAGGGCTGCATCAGATAGCCGCCATTGACACAGGCGCTGACCGCCGTGATCAGCTGCAGCGGGGTGATGGTAAAGGTCTGTCCGAAGGAGGCCGCCGCAAGCTGTGACAGGTTTTTCTGCGAACAGAAAGTATTCTGGCTCCACCAGATGCTTCCGCTCTCCCCAGCCAGGTCGATCCCGGTCGTCGCGGTCAGATTCACATCCGGGTCCTGGCTCAGTTCCAGGAAGCCAAATGCCTCGCAATAACGGTAAAAAGCCTCTGCGCCGATGCGCTGGCCGATATTGACAAATGCCACATTGCAGGAATGCTGCACCGCCTGGGTCAGATCCTGGGAACCGTGTCCCCCGTCTTTCCAGCAGCGGATCGGGCTGGTCCTGCCCTTGACGCTCACATTCCCGCCGCAGTAGAAGCTGCTGTTCAGATCTACCGCGCCTTCTTCCAGCGCCATAGACAGGGTGATGATCTTAAAAGTTGAACCCGGCTCATAGGTGTCCGAAAGGGCTTTGTTCCGCCACTGGCGGGTCTGCGCCGCGCTGAGCAGGGCCTGGGCCTGATCCGCATCCTCAGCGGTGTCAATGGCCTCTCGTGCCTCATCGCTCACGTCAAGAAAATGATTCAGGTCATAGTTGTCCAGAGAAGCCATGGCCAATACCGCACCGGTATTCACATCCATAGCGATGGCGCCTGCGCCGTTTTGGATATCGTAGTCCTGGACCGCCTGCTTCAGGTGTTTTTCCACATAGTATTGAATGGTGGAGTCGATAGTGGTCACGATATCGTAACCATCCTGCCCGGGCTGATACTCCTCGAACTGGGCGAACAGCAGATCTGTTCCAAAGGCGTTTGTTGCCCGGACTGTTCTGCCCGCGGTTCCTGAGAGGTAAGAGTCATAGCGAGCCTCGATCCCCTCGAGGCCATAATTGTCCGTGCCCACAAAGCCGATCAGATGACAGGCCAAAGTGGAATTGGGATAATAACGTTTGGTATCCGTCTCAAGACGGACGCCTCGCAGGCCGTAGCGGTTCTTCAACTGCCGCACCTGGTCGGCCTGCTCCCGCTCGACCTTACGGGCCACCGTCACATACCAGGAGCCCGTCTGGGAAGCTTTCTGCAAAAGCTCCGCTTCATCCAGATCCAGGATCTTTGCCAGCTCCCGGGCGATCAACGCCTTGTCCTCTCCATAGAGCTCGATCTCCGCCGGGCTCAGATACACGTTATCCACCGAAGCGCTGATTGCCAGCGCGTTCATATTGGTATCGTATATGATCCCCCTTGCGGTGGAAGATGGCGCCTGACGCAGCTGCTGTTCGACGGCAAGCTGCTCATATCGGTCATGTTCCAGGATCTGCAGCTGATACAGGCGTGCGAGAAGCACAAGGAAGGCCGCGATTCCGAACAAGGCCATTAAAAACAGAGCTCGGCGAAGCATCTGCCGGTTGGGCGGTGACTGGGTCACAGTCCCCATTGTTTGGTTCTCTTTCATGATCCACTCCTGAAAACAGATATACTCTATCTATATTCAGAAGCTTATCCAATTAAGCCACGCCTTCTATTTCTCTGCCTCGGCCAGATCCAGATAAACGATCTGCCCGGGCGAGCAATGCTGAAGCCCCAGTTCCTCAACGGCATATCTTTCGATCTCATCCAGCCGCAGCATCGACTCATATGTTACGCGCAAAATCTGATTTTCGTTTTTCAGCGTCTCAAGCTCCCGCTCCAAAACGGCGTTCTCATCCCCGAGTGCCGCCAGATGGACAGCGCCCAGCAGAGACAGTACCAGCAGAACAGCGGAAAAACAAAAGCATACCACGCAGAAGATAATCTCGGATGGTCTTTTCAATCCCTTATACCCTCTCCGCCACACGGAGCTTTGCACTGCGGGCGCGCGGATTGTCGCGGATCTCCTCTTCGCTTGGGAGGATCGGCTTGCGCTTGACGCTTTTGAGCGTCTGGTGGAAGCCGCAGGTACACACCGGCGCTTCCCTCGGGCAGGTACAGCCGTCTTCCCGGGCATGGATGCCGCTTTTGACGATGCGGTCCTCCAGAGAATGAAAGCTGATCACGCAGAGCCGGCCGCCAATATTCAGCTTGTCCGGCGCAGTCTCGAGCATGGAGGCGATGGCGCCCAGCTCGTCATTGACCGCGATGCGGATCGCCTGGAAACTGCGCTTGGCGGGATGCTGCTTTTCCCGCAGCGCCGCTGCAGGCATGGCGCTTTTGATCACATCCACCAGTTCCAGGGTGCTTTCGATAGGCTTTTGCTCCCGCCGCTTCAGGATGGCCCCGGTGATACGCCGGGCATAGCGTTCCTCGCCGTAATCCCAGAGGATGCGGTTGAGTCGGTTTTCGTCCCAGGTGTTTACCACATCCCAGGCCGTCAGCGCAGCTGTGCCATCCATCCGCATATCCAGCGGCGCATCCTGCTGATAAGAAAAACCCCGCTGTGCCTCGTCCAATTGGGGCGAAGACACACCGAGGTCAAACAGCATGCCGTCTACGCCCCCGATCCCCAGATTATCCAGGATCGCGGCGGCATCACAGAAATTGCCATGTACCAGTGTAATTTTATCCGCAAACGGAGCAAGACGTTTTCCTGCCCGGTCGATCGCGGTCTCGTCCCGGTCGATCCCGATCAGGCGCCCGGTGGTCAGGCGGGAAGCGATCTCAAAGGAATGCCCGCCGAGGCCCAAAGTGCCATCCAGATAGATCCCATCCGGTTTGATATTCAGGTATTCCAGGCACTCCTGCAGGAGCACAGACACATGTTTCGGCTGCTCTGTCAAAATTCCAGCTCCTCCATCACTGCCGCGATATTTTCCGGTGTGGTCTCCGCCTCGAACACCGAGCTCCAGGCTTCGCTGTCCCAGAATTCCGCATGGTTATTGCATCCCACGACAGTGACATTCTTGGTAAAGCCGGCATATTCCCGCAGATTCTGCGGGATCAGCGCACGGCCCTGGTTATCCAGCTCACAGCGGGCGGCATGAGCAAACAGCGGGCGCATCTTCCGCTGCTTGATATACGGCATGGAATTGACCTTTTCGGAAAACACCTTCCAGTTCTCGCTGCTGTACGCACATAGGCAGCGATCCATTGAGATGGTGATGAAAAAAACCTCGCCCAACTCATCACGGAGTTTAGCAGGTATAAAAAGACGTCCCTTGTTGTCAAGAGAGTGTTGATATTCGCCTGTCACGGAAACGCTCCCCCTATATCGCCATGTGGAAAATCACTCCATTTTCCACCACTTCAAACCACTTTTCACTACCATTATAGGGGAGCATACAGCAAAAAGCAAGTGAAACTTTTTGTCGTTTTTCGTCTTTTTTCTTGCATCATTCGCAGGGGTCCTTCCCCTGCTCCAAGGGCGAAAAAATGCCCGGTCATCACGTCGCGATGACCGGGCATTTTTGAAAAACAATATGGATTTACTCGTCCTTTTCCTTATTGACGCTGGCGCGCTTGGAGGAAGATTCCACGTTGCTGAAGGCATTATGTGCCGACTGCACTGTCTGCAGGGCGTTGCTCATACTCTCCTCAGCCTGACGCATGATATCGTCCACATATTCACTGGCAACGCGGCGCAGCTCCTTGGACTTGGCCTCGGCGGAGGCGATCATTTCCGCGCTTCTGGCCTTGGCCACGCGTACGATCTCCTGCTCGGAGACCATGGTGCTTGCTTTGTCCTCTGCGCTCTTGCGCAGAGCCTCAGCCTCCCGCTTGGCGTTGCCGATAAATTCGTCTCTGGCGGCCACCAGCCGCTTGGCCTCGGCGATGGCGGAGGGCAAATTCGCCTTGATCTCGTTGATGATATCGATGGCACGTTCCCGTTCGATAATGCACTTATCGTTTCCCAGCGGAACGCCCCAGGCTTCGGTCACCATGTTATACAGGGTGTCCAGCAGCGCGATCACGTCATGGTTATCCATTGCTCAGCCTCCATTGTGCAGCCTTCTTCTCTATCTCATCGATCAGCTCGTCCGGTACCAGGCCGGTGAGGTCGGCCCCATACATGGCAAGCTCCCTTACTACGGAGGAACTCAAAAACGTATATCTGGCGCCCGAGGTCAGGAACATGGTCTCCAGTGCGGGATTGATGTTCTTGTTGATCAGATCCATCTGGAATTCATACTCAAAGTCCGACGCCACACGCAGGCCCTTGACCAGAACAGCACCTTCATATTTCTTGGCGTATTCCGCGACCAGGATATCGGAAGCATCCACAATGACGTTGGGATACTTTGCCACCGCACGCCTGGCCATATCCATTTTCTCCTCAACGGTAAACATGGGAGTCTTCTTGGTGGAATTTTGCATGATGCAGACCACGACCTGGTCAAAAATCTGGGAGGCGCGGCGGATGATATTCAGGTGGCCCAGCGTGATCGGGTCAAAGCTGCCCGGACAGATAGCGGTTCTCATCTGTGTTGCTTTCCTTCTTATAGATACAAATTTTGACCTTGCCGTAGCGATACTCTTTCCCTTTCCGATAGGGCCCTTCCATATCGGGGAGAGTCTTTTCACGGCGTGCTTCACAAATGATTATACCACCATCCGACAATATGTCAACCAAATTGATGGTTTTTAACACCTCATCATAGAGATTCGCGTCATAGGGTGGGTCCACAAATATCAAATCAAATTTCCCCGCGTGCCACAGGTATTGGAGCGCGTCCGTCTGCAGGACCGTCCCCTGCACGCCGCAGCTTTTCAGGTTGTCCTTGATGATCCTGACCGCATCCCGGCTCTGGTCGATAAAGACCGCCTCCGCGGCGCCGCGGCTGAGACATTCGATCCCCAGCTGCCCCGTGCCCGCGAACAGATCCAACACCCGCCGGCCCTCGATATCGAACTGAATGATGTTGAAAACCGCTTCCTTCACATTATCGGTGGTGGGGCGGATGTCATAGTTGGCCGGCGTTTTCAGTTTTCTTCCTCTGGCTGAGCCTGTGATGACGCGCATTCTGCATCCTCCTGATGGAAGTAATCATAGACGGCCCGGGCGGTACTGACGGGCACCACCTGCCGCAACTGATCTACATTGGCCTCACGAATGGCCTTGACCGATTTGAAAGCACGCAGCAGCTGATCCCGCCGCTTGGGGCCCACACCCTCGATCTTATCCAGGGTAGAACCGTAGCTCTCCCTGCGCAGCAGGCGCTGGTAACCGATGGCGCTGCGGTGGGTCTCCTCCTGAATGTTGCCGATCAGGGCGAAGACCGCCTGGTTGTTGTTGATACCGATCTCCCGTCCATCCGCCGTGATGAGCGCGCGGGTGCGGTGCCGGTCGTCCTTGACCATACCGAAGATCGGTACGGAGACACCCAGATCTCTGGCCGCTCGTTCTGCGGTGGCCGCATGAGTATCCCCACCGTCGATGAGCAGCAGGTCCGGCAGGGGCGTGAATTTCTCGTCCCCGTCCACATAGTGCTTGAAGCGGCGGTACACCGCCTGGTACATGCTGGCGTAATCGTCCCGGATCTCCAGATCCCGGATGCGGAATTTCCGATAGTCCCGTTTCAGAGGTTTCCCGTCCACATGGACCGTCATGGCCGCAACGATACCCGTATCGCCCAAATTGGAGATATCAAAGGCCTCGATGCGGCTGGGAAAATGCTCCAGCTCCAGAGCCTTCTGCAGCCACTCCAGGGTCTTGGAACGGCGCTGGGCCGCCGTGGTACGCCGCTGGATCTCCTCCCGAGCGTTCAGCGCCGCGCTCTCGATCAGGCGCAGGCGTTCTCCCCGCTTGGGGTTTTCAATGTGGACCCTGCGTCCGGCTTGCTCACTCAGCAGCTGCTCCAACTCCTCCCGATCCTCGATCTCACAGGGCAGCAGGATGGTCTTGGGCCAGGTGCTCCGCTGACCAGTATAATACTGGCGCACCAGATCGGAGATGGCCTCGCTGTCCTCTTCCAGAGGCTCCTCCATCATCTCCACATCCTTGCCCGCCAGGTCGCCGTCCACAAAGTGGAGGACCGTGAAACAGCTCTTGGCACCCCGGCAGAAGCCCACTGCGTCGGTGTCCGCGAAAGCGGTGGAGATGACCCGCTGCTTGTGGGTCAATCCCTCGATGGCGCGAAGCCGGTCCCGGATCTCCGCAGCCCGCTCAAAGCGCAGTTCTTCTGCCGCCTGCTCCATCTGGGTATGCAGGTCCTCTATGAGTTCAGCGCTTTTTCCTTCCAGGATCAGCAGAGCCTGCTGCATACGGCTGCGGTAGTCCTCAGCGCTGCTGTCCTTGAGACACCAGCCCGCGCAGGTGCCCATGTGGTAGTTCAGACAAGGCCGCTCTTTGCCGATATCCCGGGGAAACTTCCGGGCACAATCCGGCAGCAGCAGTGCTTTGCTGATGGTGTTGATGATGTCCCTGGTCTGGCTACGTCCGCCATAGGGCCCAAAGTAACGGGCACCGTCCTTTCCCGCACGGCTGGCAATGCTCATGGCGGGGTATTCGCTCTTGACATCCACCCGGATGAAGGGATAGCCCTTATCGTCTTTGAGCAAAATGTTGTAGTGGGGCTTATGCCGCTTGATCAGTGAATTTTCCAGCACCAGCGCTTCAAACTCGCTGCCTGCCACGATCACATTGAAGTCCGCCACCTTTTCCACCATGGCCGCCACCTTAGGCAGGTGCTCCCCGTGGAAATAGCTGCTGACGCGGTTTTTCAGCTTCTTCGCCTTGCCAACGTAAATGACTTCCCCATGCTCGTCCAGCATGATGTATACGCCCGGCAGCAGCGGGAGATTATTCGCTTTTTCCCGTAAAGTCTCAAGCATCCGCTTTCTCCATGGTTTCTTTTTCCTGGCCAAAGATGCACCAGACCGTGATGGAGACCACCACGATCACCGCGCCGATCAGCGCAAACAGGCCGGGTCGCTCCCCGTCAAAAATCAATACCCAGACAGGGTTAAGCAGGGGCTCCACCGCGCCCAGCAGGCAGCAGGCCAGAGGCGGGCAATAGCGGCTCGCCTTCACATACAGGATGTACGAGATCCCCAGCTGGAATACGCCGAGGATAAGGATGCAGCTTACGGTCGTGCCGTTGAAGACCGGGTGTGTGGTCAAAATAAAGGGCAGCCCGATCAGAAAGGTCAAAAACTGTGCGATGGTGATGGCGCTGAAACGCTCATGCCCCTCTACCTCGCCGATGGTCATATACATCCCCGCCATGAACATGCCTGCCCCGATGGCTACAAAGTTGCCCGCCACATAGCCGGGCTTAAGCTGGTCGAAGAAAAACAGCGTGATGCCCGCCAGAGTCAGCAGCACCACCGCCAGGTCGGCTTTCCGAATCCTGGTCTTCAGGAACAGAGCCGAAAAGACCACGATGAACACCGGGGATGTAAACTGCAGCACGATGGCGTTGGCCGCCGTAGTGAGCTTGTTGGCAACGGTAAAGCAGGTATAGGTGAGCCCCGCGAACACACCGGAGACAAAGGTCTGCCGATTGAAAACAAAGCGGTAGTGCTTGAGGATCATATACAACACGATGGTGATCCCGGCGATCAGGCTGCGCATCCCGGCCACGGCGAAGCCGTTCCATGGAATGAGCTTCATGAAGATGCCGGCGATGCTCCACAGCGCCGCGCAGACGAGCATCTCGATCACGGCGAGATTTTCCTTTTTCATAGGCACCTCGGAAATACGCGAATTTGAAAACAGGGCTGTGCCCCAAAAGCACAGCCCGTGTTTATCCATACTCTATAAGAATCTTATTCGGAGAAGTCAGAATCGATCAGTTCGGACAAGGTGGCAATGGCCGCATCCTCATCGGCTCCATCCGCGATAATGGTGATCGCAGTTCCCTTAACGATGCCAAGAGAAAGCACGCCCAGAAGGCTCTTGGCGTTTACACGCCGCTCTTCCTTCTCAACCCAGATGCTGCTCTTGAACTCGTTGGCTTTCTGAATGAAAAAAGTTGCGGGTCTGGCATGGAGGCCTACCTGATTGTTGATGACTACTTCTTTGGTTATCATACTCGCCACTCCTTAATTATTACGAATTGAATAAGATATGATACGCATTTACTTTATCAAATTTCCGCCCAATCGTCAACCGCTTTCAAATGTTTCGTTGTTTTCAACATTTATTGCGTTTTCCCCGGGCGGATTTTATTTCAGTTCGACAACGGTCACACCGCTTTCTCCCTCGCCATATCTGCCCAGGCGGAAGGATTTTACAGCTTTGTTTTTCCTGAGCATCTGCTGGATCGCCGTACGCAGGGCGCCGGTCCCTTTTCCGTGGATGATGGTGACCGTTTTGAGCTTCGCCATGACGGCGCTGTCCAGATACCGCTCCGCGGCCAACACAGCCTCCAGGGCCTCCATGCCCCTGAGATCGATCTGCGGCTCAATGCTCATACTGCGCAATTGGGCGGCGCTGCGGGCGCTGACATTCTTCTTGGTCTGCGCAGCCACACCCTCCAAAAGCAGCACCTCGTCCTCTTTGGCGGTCACGTTCATGATCCCCGCCCGAAGGTTCAAGACCCTGTCGGGCGAAACGGAAATGACCTCAGCCTTCATACCCATGGATTTGATCTGCACCGTATCTCCCGGACGGATCGGTCTGGAAGAGGTCTGCTGCACCTCCAGCTCCGGCACATCCCGGCGCAAATTGTCCTCCGATTGGTTCAGCCGCCGCCGCAGTTCGCTGCGCGCCTCGTTGATGCGCTGGGTGTTCTCCTCCTCGTTGAGATGCTTTTTCATCTCGTCCAGTTCCCGGAACACCTGCTCGGCCGTCTCTCTGGCCTCGGCGATGATCCGCTCCGCCTCCCGTCGGGATTTCAGATCCGCCTTTTCCAGGCGTACCTCCAATTCCGCTTTCAGGAAGGCGGACTTTTTGGCGTTTTCCTCCGCCTGGCGCAGCTTTATGGCTACTTCGTTTCTGTCCTTCTCCAACAGCAACCGGGTCTGCTCCAGCTTCTCGATGGTAGACTCAAAGCTGGCGCTGTCAGAGCTGACGCGTCCCTTTGCGTCCTCTATGATCTCGTCGCTCAGCCCAAGGCGCTTGGAGATGGCAAAGGCATTGGATTTACCGGGGATGCCCACCAGCAGCCGGTAAGTGGGCCGCAGGGTCTCCACATCGAACTCACAAGAGGCGTTCTGTACCCGCGCCTCGTTGGTGGCGTAGACCTTCAGCTCCGCATAGTGGGTGGTGGCGGCGATCATGGCGCCCTGACGGCGGGCGTATTCGATGACGGCAATGGCCAATGCCGCACCCTCGGTGGGATCGGTGCCCGCGCCCAACTCATCGAACAGCAGCAGGGACCGCTCGTCGCAGTCGGCCAGGATGCTCACGATGTTGGTCATGTGGGCGGAGAAGGTGGACAGGCTCTGTTCGATGCTCTGCTCGTCGCCGATGTCCGCCAGGATATTGCGGAACACCGGCAGATTGCTGCCGTCCGCCGCCGGGATATGCAGGCCGCACTGGTGCATCACCGACAGCAGACCTATTGTCTTAAGCGATACTGTCTTGCCGCCGGTGTTGGGACCGGTGATGACCAGGGTGTCGTAGTTCTCCCCCAACTCCAGATCGATAGGCACCGCCGTGGCCTGATCCAGCAGCGGATGTCTGGCCCGCCGCAGCACGATGCCTTTGCCCTCCATGGATGCCTCCTGGCAGTCCAGCTTATAGGAGAGCTTGGCCTTGGCAAAGATCAGGTCCAGCCGCACCAAGAGCTCAAAGCTGGTGGCAATGTCCTCTTTATGCTCGGCACAGTCTGCAGACAGCTCCGCCAGGATGCGCTCGATCTCCAGTTTTTCCTTGGCGGCCAGTTCCCGCAGTTCGTTGTTGGCCTTCACCGCCGCCATGGGCTCCACGAAAAGCGTCATGCCGGAAGCGGAGATATCATGCACCAGGCCGGGCACCGCGCCCTTATGGTCCGCCTTGACCGGCACCACATAGCGGTCCGAGCGCATGGTGATGATCGGCTCCTGCAGGGCCTTGGCATAGGAAGGCGAAGAGATGATCTTCTGCAGCGCTTCCCTTGCCCTGGCTGCCGCCGCCCGCATCTGGCGGCGGATCGTGGCCAGATCCGATGAGGCGCCGTCGGCGATCTCATCCTCCCCCACGATGGAGGTGCTGATCTTCTCCTCCAGGAACTTGTTGGCATGCAGCCCGTGGAACAGATAATCGATGCTCGTCTTGCCCACGCTGTCGTCGGCGATATAAGAGCGCACCAATCTGGCGCATTGCAGGACCCTGGCAATATCCAGCAGCTCCCGGGTATTCAGCGCGCCGCCCAGATCCGCGCGGGACAGGGAGGGCCGCACATCCTTCACCCCGGCAAAGGACGGGCTGCCGCGCACCGTCATCATGGTCTTGGCCGCCGTGGTCTCCTGCAGACGGCGGCGTACCTCGGCCGCATCCGGGGAGGGTGTCAGCGCCAGAGCGCGCTCCTTGGCCGTCTCCCCCACCGCCTGCTGCGCCAGCATATCCAGCACAGACGGCAGTTCCAAAGTATGGAGGGATTTTTCAAAATAATCCATTTTCTTCCCCCAATGATCGTTCTTTTCTTTCCGGCTGCTCCAAGTCCGTCATGCCGTGGTGCGGATACTTTTCCAGTAATCCAATGTGGAAAACCGCCGCTCTGCATGGGAGAGCAGATATCGCTCCGCCGCATCTCCCAGGCGCCGCAGAGCCTCCTCGCCGATCTGGAAGGAAAAGAGCTGCTTGGCCGGGGCAGCCACGATATAACGCAGGGCCGCCAAAGAATCCTCGCAAAGAGGCAAGGAAAAGCCCAGGGATGCATTCCGGCAACCGCGGCAGAATACGCAGCCGTTGTCCACGCTCAGGCAGGGCTCGTTCAACGTCTCTTTGCCACAGACCGCGCAGGCCTGTACACTGGGGGCGTATCCCGCCAGGCACATGAGCCGAAATTCAAAGGCGGCCTTCACCAGGCGCGGATCATATTTTCCGCTGCCAAGGGCATAAAGACTGTTGAGCCCCAACTGCAGCAGCTCCGCATCCGGCTGATCCTCAACACTGAGGGCTTCCAGACACTCAGCAAAATAACAGCCCAGAGCAAAGCGCTCCAGATCCGTCTGCAGCGCGGTGAAGGGTTCGATGATCACCGCTTCGTTGACGGTCCATTTTCCCCGGTTGCCAAACAGCGTCATCTCCGCATAACACAGCTGCTGGGTGGCCGCCGCGATCTTGCTGTTTTTCCGCAGCGCCCCCCGGGCCTTGGCGGTGATCTTCCCGTCGGTAGAGCTGAACAGGGTCAGAATGCGGTCGGCTTCCTTATAACGCACCTGGCGCAGCACCAGGGCTTTTGTGGTCTTAAACATATTATGTAAACCTTGTGCAGTGATCAGGACACTGGTCCTGACCACACTTTATACTTCTGTGCTGCCTTGTACAGCATGTAACAGATCGGATCTCCGGTTTCCGCAAATGCTTGCCACAGAGGATTGTTTTCCATCCATTTCACCTCAGCAGTAGTATTTGCCGTTTGCTGGGGCAAAATGTTGGCAGTTTTTGTACGGATATTTTATGGGTCCGTAAAGCCGAAATTGCGAAGCTGTGCCGCGGAATCCCGCCAGTTCTCCTTGACCTTGACCCAAGTCTGCAGATAGACCTTGGCGCCCATGAATTCCTCGATATCTGTCCGGGCAAGCTCCCCGATCTTTTTGAGCATCGCGCCTTTTTTGCCGATGATGATGCCCTTATGGCTGTCCTTTTCGCAGTAGATGGTGACCTCCAGATCGATGATCCCATCGTCGCGTTCATGGAAACGGGTCACCTCTACGGCTGTGCCGTGCGGGATCTCCTTATCCAGACATTTGAGCAGCTTTTCCCGCACCAGTTCAGCGCAGATCTGCCGCTCCGGCTGGTCGGTGATCATATCCTCCGGGAAGAGATGCGGCCCCTCCTCGGCGTATTTTTCCAGCTCGTCCAGCAGCTCGTCCAGTCCGTCGCCGGTCCGGGCGGAAATGGGCAGGATCGCGTCAAAGGCATAGGCGGCGGAATATACCGCCATGACCTCCAGCAGCCGGGTCTTGTCCACCGTATCGATCTTGTTGATCACCAGGATCGCCGGGGCGCCGGTCTGCTTCAGCCGCTCGATCAGCGCCTCCTCCTGAGGGCCGATGGACGCAATGGGCTCCACCAGCAGCAGCACGCAGTCCACGTCTGTCACGCTCTCCTTCACCACGTTCACCATATAGTCCCCCAACCGGGTACGGGGCTTGTGGAAGCCCGGCGTGTCCATCAGCACGAACTGGGTGTCGCCCCGGCTCACGATGGCTGTGATCCGGTTGCGGGTGGTCTGGGGCTTATTGGAGACAATAGCCACCTTTTCCCCCACGAGAGCATTGGTCAGCGTGGACTTGCCTACGTTGGGCCGTCCGCATACAGTTATCATCGCCGCTTTTGTCATATCATATCTCCCATGATCGTTTTTTCTCTCAGGCGCATCTGCCGCTTCATTTCACCCTCATCCACATGGTCATACCCCAGCAGATGCAGCACGGAATGGACCGTCAGATACATGATCTCCCGCTCGAAGCCGTGGCCGTATTCCTCTCCCTGCTTTTCACAGCGGGACAGTGAGATCATCATATCCCCCAGTAGTATTGCGCCGGAATCCAAGTCCCGTTCACAGTCGTCCGGGTCAAAGTTGCCGGGCGTCAGTTCGTTGAGGGGGAAAGACAGCACATCGGTGGCGCTGTCCACATTCCGGAATTCCCTGTTGACCGCGCGGATCCCCTCCTCGTCGGTCAACATCACGCTGAGGATACAGGGGATCTGGATCCCTTCAGCGTCCAGAGCCATCTTGGCGGCCTTTTTTATCAGCGCCGCGGCGTTCCGGTGCCCCAGATTTTTCACCTCACGGCTCACATAGATCTCATGCTCCATGCATTATCCTCTCTTATAGCGCTTCGGCGGCTGTTTTTTTACAGGCTCCGCCGGGTGCTTCTGATCGAAGTCCTCATAGGCCTCGATGATCTTCTGTACCAGCCGGTGGCGCACCACATCCGCGCCGGTCAGGGTACAGATGGCGATATCGTCGATGCCGTCCAATACCTTCATGGCCACCTTCAGGCCGCTGGTCTTGTCCTCCGGCAGGTCGATCTGGGTGATATCGCCGGTGATGACCACTTTGGAGCCGAAGCCAAGGCGGGTCAGGAACATCTTCATCTGCTCCCGGGAGGTGTTCTGAGCCTCGTCCAGGATGATGAAGCTGTCGTCCAGAGTGCGGCCGCGCATGTAGGCCAGAGGCGCCACCTCGATGTTGCCCCGCTCCAGATACTTCTGATAGGTGTCCGCGCCCAGCATGTCGAACAGCGCGTCATAGAGGGGGCGCAGGTAGGGATCCACCTTGCTCTGCAGATCGCCTGGCAGAAACCCGAGCCGCTCTCCCGCTTCCACCGCAGGCCGGGTCAGGATGATGCGGTTGACCTCCTCCGCCCGGAAGGCCGCCACCGCCGCAGCCACTGCGAGATAGGTCTTGCCGGTACCGGCAGGGCCGATCCCCAGAGTGATGGTGTTTTCCGCAATGGCGTCGCAGTACTGCTTCTGGCCCAGGGTCTTGGGCTTGATGGGCTTGCCCTTGGCCGTGATGCAGATCACGTCTCCTGCAAGCTCCTGGATCTTGGTCTCCTTGCCCTCGGACACCAGCTTGAGGATGTAGCGCACATTTTGTGCGTCGATGCTCTCCCCCTTGGCCGCCAGGGTCAACAGACCGTTGATGGCCTTCTCCGCCAGCATGACCGCCTCGGCCTCGCCGCAGATATGGATCTGGTCGTCCCGGTCCAGGACCTTGACGCCCAGCTCGCTTTCAATGATCCGCAGGTTCTGGTCAAAGGAACCAAACACGCTGATCACGTGTTCCATTCTTTCCACTTCGATGGTTTTCTCTATCATTGGCAGTCCTTTCACGGAGGCGAGGGTGCCCCCTGTGTTTCGATTGATACGGCGATGTTTTCATTGCACTGGGCAAAAAGCGTCACATAAACAAGCTCTTCGCTCCGGTCGATGCTGATCTCAGAAGAAACGATCTCCCCGTCGATGCGCTCCTGGAGCGCGCTGCGCAAGTCGGCGCCCATCTCCTGCTCCGGCTTCGGTGCCTCGGAGGATTCCCGATAGCGGATCCGCTCTTCCCGGATCAAAGTGATTGGAAGAGCAAACAGCCCTTCAATCCCCATGTTATATTCATGCACAATTGTATCATATCCGTCAAGCGTCATTTTGCCGTGACCGTAAAAATTTATCCGCCTTTTGCCGATTTTCAAAGCGAAGCAGCTTCTCCTGCTCCTAATCTCTCCTTTTTGCCCCACATCCAACGGGCGGACCGCCGTCAGTTCGTACCAGGTATCCGCCATGACGCGCCCCTGCGCCCGAATCTGCCGGGGCGGATTGCTCAGGCTTTCCAATGTCCCGCTTACCAGGGTATCTCCTTCCAACACCGTCTGCCCGGTCTGCACCAGAGCTCTTCCGTTCAATACGGACATCCGGGTAATGATCCCTGTTTTGCCTGCGATCAGATCCGTTGCCGTATCTTCCCGATAGATCTCCGGCTTCTCCTGACGCTCCATGATGAGAACCGTCGCCCTGGAGCCGCTGATGTTTACGGTCATCCACGCCAGCTCCGGCATCTCCGTAAGCATCCTGCTGCGCAGCAGATCCATGGACAGACCGGGCCAGTAGGTCCCTTGCTCTACGCCGCAATCAGCCAACGCCCGGAGTACCTGCCCCTGAGTCAGCCGCTCACAGCCCTGCACACGGATCTCCCAGATGAACAGAGAGGAATAGAGCAGCAGCCCGAGTATCAGCGCCGCCGCTGTCAGCAGAAGGAGTCTGCGTCTGAAAAAGCGGAGGGTGCTGCCGCCCCCCTGCCTTCTCAGCACAACCAGATCACACATTGCCTGCCCGGCAATGGCCGTCAGCTCTGCCAGCTGCCGCTCCTCAGCCGTGGCCCGAAACGTATAGGAGTCCAAAGATTCCAGGTCCCACAGCGCCACTGCCCGCATGGCGCAGGCGTTCAATATTTTCTCCGGGAAAACGCCGCGGATCTCTACCCGCACATTTCCCCGCACTCTGTCAACGATCCGCATGCTTCAACTCCACTCTATGTTCTGGACACTTCCGCCGATCAGCAGCTCTTTTCCGCTTATGGCCAGCAGCCGCAGCTCGTCGCCACGGATGCCGATCTGCCCGCCTTTTATTCGCACGGCAATGAACTCCCTGCCGTACGCCATGATCCCGCAGTGGTTTTCGATCAAGATCCGGCGGCCTGCAGTCACCGACAGTTTTGCCGCCCCCAGCAGCGCTTCCTCCGGCAGCTGGAGCCGCTCGCTCAGATCCGCTGCCAGCCCTTTTCCTTTTTTCAGCGCGGCCACCTCCCGTCCGTATAAATCTATGAAAGTGCTCATAGTTTGATACACGGACAAGATGTGGAAACCGGAGGTGTCTATGAAAAACAAGCTTGCGATCTGCGCCGCCCTGTGCGCCATGGCGGCCATGATCGGCGCATCGTCTCAGGTGATCAGCAGCTGCCGCTACGGGCTGCAGTTGTGTGTGGAATTGATCCTGCCCTCTCTGTTTCCCTTTTTTGTCGTGTCTATCCTGCTTTCGCGGCTTGGCTTTCCGCTGATGCTCGGCCGCCTGCTCGCCCCTGCCGCCGCCAGACTGTTCCGCATCTCCGGTGAAGGCGCCTCCGCCTTTCTGATCGGCTTGACCGGCGGTTATCCCCTGGGGGCCGCATATATCGCAGATATGGAAAAATCGGGTGCCGTTTCCAAGGAGGAAGCGGAACGTCTCCTGGCTTTCTGCAACAACTCCGGTCCCGCCTTCATCATCGGCGCGGTGGGCATCGGTGTATTCGGCTCTGCCAAAGCGGGTCTGATGCTTTATCTGATCCACATCTGTGCAGCCGCCTGCACGGGGCTGCTTTTTCGCCGCAGCGGGCCTGCCGAAATCAAACGTCCATGCGAAACGCCTCTCGTCCTCCCGCTTTCCCGGGCACTGCCGGAAGCGGTACAGCAGGCGGTGATCTCTGTGCTCAGCGTGTGCGGCTTTGTTGTCTGCTTTACCGTCTTCACAGGGCTGCTGGATACCAACGGTTTCTTCTCCCTGCTCGCCGGACATCTTGCCTCCGCCACAGGCATGGAACTGCACTGGTGTCGGTCACTGCTCTGCGGCCTTCTGGAGTTGGGCAGCGGTGCCGGGACCATGCGCGGGCTGTCGCTCAGCGCTCGCAATCTGGCGCTGGCCGCCAGTCTGCTCAGCTGGGGCGGACTATCCGTCCATCTCCAAACTCTTTCCGTCCTCTCGGAAAGTAAGATAAAAGGCGCCCTGCATTTCGCAGGGCGCCTGATCAGCGCTTGCATCGCCGCGGTACTTGGCCTCGCGGCAGGTACGATTTGGTTTTAAAAATGAAACAGGACCCCCACAGCGGCGGACGCGAAGATAAACACGATGGGATGCAATCCCTTGGTCTGTTTGACATAGCGCGTCATCAGCACCAGGGCTGCCGCCAGAAGCAAAGCCTTTCCATTGAACAGGTCTGCGATCTCACCGGTCTGGGCATAGAGCTCCGTTCGGAACATGGCGATCCTGACCACCAGAATCCCGGCGGCCGCGATCAACCCCACCGAGCAGGGACGCAAACCGTAGAATGCCGCATCCACATAGCGGTTCTGCCGGAAAGCCTGCAACACACGGGCAACGATCAATATCACGATCACAGAGGGCGTTACAAGCCCCAAGGTGGCGATAAGCGCCCCGGGGATCCCCGCTGTGGTAAAGCCCACATAGGTGGCCATATTCACGCCGATGGGCCCCGGTGTGGACTCGGAGACTGCGATCATATCCGCCAGCTGTGCTTCGGTGAACCAGCCGGTTTTGGTGGAGATATCATAGAGAAACGGCAGCGTTGCCATACCCCCGCCGACAGCAAACAGTCCGGTTTTGAAAAACTCAAAAAACAGCCGAAGATACAGCATCATTTCCCGCGCACCCCCAATTGTGTAAAGAGGATGCCTGCGGCTGCGCAGCAAATGACGAAAACCACAGGAGAAATATCAAAGAAAACCGACAGAACAAACACCGCAAGACACAGCAGCAGCGCCGCTTTGTCCTTGATCGCGCCCTTCCAGAGCTTCGTGACCGCATTGAAAATCAGCACGCATACACAGACACGAATCCCGGCAAAGGCGCTTTTCACAGCGGGGATATCCGCGAAATTGCTCAGGATGCCGGCTATGACGCAGATGATGACAAGAGAGGGGAAGATGACCCCCAGGGTGGCAAAGATCCCGCCCGGAACGCCAGCCCGGCTGTAGCCCACAAAGGTTGCCGTGTTGACGGCTATGACCCCCGGCGTACACTGTCCAACCGCGTAATAGTCCATGATCTCCTCGCTGCTGGCCCATTTGCGCTTATCCACGATCTCCCGCTCCAGCATGGGGATCATGGCGTAGCCTCCGCCAAAGGTCATGACGCCGACCCTGGCGAAGGCGACAAAAAGCTGCAGCAGCTTTTTCATTTACCGAGCGCCTCGGTGAATTCCCTGTACTTGTCCGCCTTGGCCTGGCAGTCTTCCCTGCTCTTGCCGCGGACCAGCAGATAGACCTTGATCTTCGGCTCGGTGCCGGAGGGGCGCACGATGTAGCTGCTTCCATCGGCCAGCTCAAAATAGAGCACATTGGAGCCGGCGAAGGGCGTCTTGTCCACCTTGCCCAGGCCCTTGACCGCGATGCTGCCGTCCAGATAATCCCGCAGACGGATGACCTCCACGCCGCCGATCTCCTCGGGAGGATCGGAGCGCAGGCTGTCCATCAGCGCTTTCATCTTCTGCAGGCCGTCCAGGCCAGGCATGACCAGGTTCACGGTCTTCTCCTGGAACCAGCCGTACTGCTCATACAGGGCGTTGATGGCATCCAGCAGGGTCATGCCCTTCTGCTGATAATGGGCGGCCATCTCGGCCACCAGCATGGAAGCCGTGACCGCGTCCTTGTCGCGCACATAGTCGCCCAGCATATAGCCATAGCTCTCTTCAAAGGCGAAGATATAGGAATAGCTGCCGGCGGCCTCCCAGGAGGCGATCCGCTCGGCCATGAACTTAAAGCCGGTAAAGGTGTCCTCAAAATGCACGCCGTTGGCCTCGGCCACGGTGCGTGCCATGGAGGTGGAGACGATGCTGGACACCGCGCCGGGATTCGCCGGCATAGTGCCGGTGCTCTTTCTGGCCTTGATGATATAGTCCAGCAGCAGCACGCCCATCTGGTTGCCGGTGATGGTCACATAATTGTCGCCGTCACGGACCATGGTGCCGATGCGGTCAGAGTCGGGGTCAGTGCCGATGATCAGATCGCTGCCCACTTCCTTGGCCAGATCCACCGCCAGATAGAAGCCCTCGGGGTTCTCCGGGTTGGGGCTTTCCACCGTGGGGAAGTTGCCGTCGATGACCATCTGCTCCGGCACAGGATACAGATGCTTGATGCCCAGGCGGCGCAGGGCCTCAGGGACCAGCTTATAGCCGCAGCCGTGGAAAGGCGTGTAGACGATCTTCAGATCGTCCGCGGCCGCCTTGACGGCGTCCAGGTCGATGGCCTGGGCCATGACCTCCTTCAGGAAGGCCTCGTCGGTCTCGTCACCGATCACCTGGATCTTGCCGTCCTTGACGGCTTGCTCATAATCGCAGGTCTTGAAGCCGGTAAAGATGTCGATGGCGTCCATCTGGGCGGCAATGGCCTCCGCATGCTGGGGCGGAAGCTGCGCACCGTCGGACCAGTATACTTTATAGCCGTTGTACTCCTTGGGGTTGTGGCTGGCAGTGATGTTCAGGCCGGCGGTGGTGCCGTAATAGCGCACCGCAAAGCTCAGTTCGGGCGTGGGACGCAGCGCGTCGAAGATCCGCACCTTGATGCCGTTTGCCGCCATGACGCAGGCGGCTTCCTGGGAAAACTCCACACCGTTGAGACGGCAATCGTGGGCAATAACGATGCCCTTGTCCATCGCCTCCTGGCCTTCCGCAACGATCACGTTGGCAAAGGCCTGGGTGGCCCAGCGGATCACATGGACATTCATGTGATGCAGGCCCACTTTCATGGTCCCGCGAAGACCGGCCGTACCGAATTCAAGGGGAGCGAAGAAACGGCTCTCGATCTCCTTCTCGTCATTGGCGATCCCGTTGAGTTCTTCCCACTCCTGCTCACTGAGGGCGGGGCTGTCCAGCCAGCGCTGGTACTCTTCCTTAAAGTTCCTCATTGTTTTCCTCCTCACATAATGCCAGGGCGTCTTCCAATAGGCTTTTGGGTACAAAAATGTCCACACCCTCACCGCTCATACCCAGGATCAGTCTTCCGAAATTCCCATCTCCGTGATCGACGCTGAGACAGGGGATCCCGTAGGCCTTGAGCATGTTCATCCGCAGTTGGTCGGACATGTCCAGACATTCACAATGGCACAGCAGCGCCGGTTCCTCCGGCTCTCCGTCCTCGCTCCGGGGCCAGTTTTCCAACAGCTCGCCGGCGCGGCCCTTTCCCCAGGAAAGTTCAAAACGCTCTCCCATGTTCATCCTCATTTCTACTTGTGGTATCGGGAGCCTTCCCGGATCTTAAAGCCGCGATACAGCTGCTCAGCCAGGATCACACGCGCCAGATGGTGGGGAAAGGTCATCTCCGACATGCTCAGTTTCAGGTCCGCCCGGTCCTTCACGGAATCCGCGAGACCATAGGAGCCGCCGATCAGAAAACAAAGCTTGGGCTTCCCGGAATTCTCCCGTTCCTGGATCAGCCGTGCCATACCCTCGCTGGGCATCTGCCTGCCTTCCACACACATGGCGACCACATAGGCGTCCTGCGGGATATATTTTACTATATCAACCGCCTCTTTTGCAAGTGCTGCTTGCATTTCTGCCTGAGAAGGTTTCTCAGGCAACTTGATTTCGGCCGGTTCCACGCACGTAAATCGGCAATAAGCGCCCAGACGCTTGGCATATTCGGCAAAAGCATCCGTGTAAAAACGCTCCCGCATTTTGCCAACGCAGATAAATGTCACCGAAAGCATAGTTCTTCTCCCACTTGCAGCTCCAGGCAGCCGGAAACCGGCGCACAGTACAGCGCCGCCGGGCAGTCGAGCAATGCCCCGCGCACCGTATCCATCGCCCGCATGGGCGTGTTGTTCTCCCGACTCAGGTGACCGAGGATGATCTGTCTCGTGCCGTCCAGCGCAAGCTCTCTGGCCAGCAGAGCGCAGTTGTCGTTGGACAGATGACCGTGCTCGGACAGGATGCGCCGCTTTAAGTACACCGGATACGGACCGTACCGGAGCATTTCCTCGTCGTGATTTGCCTCGATCAGTACCGTTTCGGCCCCCCGGAGCCCTTCCATGACCTCATCGGTCACGCAGCCCATATCCGTAGCCAGAGCGAACACCCCGTCCCCTTCCACGCGATACCCCACGCTCTCATCTGTATCATGGGGCGTGTGGAAAGCCTTGACGAACAGCCGTCCCAGGAGGAAGCGCTCCCCCACCGGGATCACCCGGAGGCAGCCCTCGATCTCCGGCAGCATGCCGCGGAGTCTGGAGGCCACTGTCCGCGGCGCGTATATCGGCACTCTGTGGTATTTGACCAGCATCTTCAGCCCGGAAATATGATCGGAGTGCTCATGTGTAATGAGCACTCCGCCGATATCTCGCATTGTACGTCCTGTCTGCGCCAGAGATGCCTCTATCCGGCGCATGGAAATTCCGGCGTCGATCAAAATATTGGTGTCTCCGCTGGACAACAAGAGACAATTCCCGCTGGAACCGCTTGCGAATACGTATACCTTCATCAACCGATGGAAATGATTTTTTCACTGCGCTCAGCATTTTCCGCTTCGCTGAGCACTTCGATGTCCGCGCCCAAGGACTTGAGCTTGCCTACAAAATTTTCATACCCGCGCTCGATATAATGGATATCCTCCACCTCGGTCCGGCCCGCGGCGCACATACCGGCGATGACCATCGCCGCGCCCGCGCGCAGGTCACAAGCCTGTACCAGAGCGCCCGTCAGACGCCGTCCACCCTCGATCACCGCGATGCGGCCGTCCACCTGGATCTCCGCGCCCATCTTGCGCAGCTCATTGACATACTTAAAGCGGTTGTCATAGATGCCCTCGGTGATCACGGAGGTGCCGTTGGCCAGGCACATGAGCACGCCCATCTGGGGCTGCATATCCGTGGGGAAGCCGGGATAAGGCATGGTCTTCACATTGGCACGGCGCAGGGTGCTGGCACCCTTGACCAGAACGGAATCCTCATACTCCTGCACGATGGTGCCGGTCTCACGCAGCTTCGCGCTGATGCACTCCAGATGCTTGGGGATCACGTTCTTCACCAGGACCTCGCCGCCGGTAGCGGCCGCGGCGACCATATAGGTACCCGCTTCGATCTGGTCCGGGATGATGGTATAGGTGCCGCCGTGGAGCTTGTCCACGCCGTTGACTTTGATGGTGTCGGTGCCGGCGCCGCGCACATCGGCGCCCATGGAGTTGAGGAAGTTGGCCAGATCCACGATATGAGGCTCACGGGCCGCATTTTCGATGATGGTGCGTCCGGAAGCCAGGACCGCGGCGATCATGATGTTCATGGTCGCGCCGACGGACACCTTGTCCAGATAGATACGCGCGCCATGCAGACGCCCGTCCAGAGCGTCGGCATACACGAAGCCATTCTTGACATTCACTTCCGCGCCCAGAGCCGTCATACCCTTGATATGCTGATCGATGGGACGCACACCGAAATTGCAGCCGCCGGGCATGGTGGTCTTGGCACTGCCGAAGCGGCCCAGCATGGAGCCGATCAGATAATAGGACGCGCGGATCTTGCGCATAAGATCATAGGGGGCGTCCTGATACCGGGCGTCCGTGCAGTCGATCTCGATGGTGGAGCGATTGATAAAGCTGACCTTCGCCCCCAGCTCCGCCAGGATGGTGAGCAGCATATCGGTATCGCTGATCTGGGGTATATTTTCAATCCGGCAGACGCCTTCTACCAGGAGAGCCGCAGGAATGATGGCGACCGCAGCGTTTTTCGCCCCGCTGATCTCCACTTCTCCATGCAGCGCAGTGCCGCCGTTGATGACATATTTATCCAAAGTTTGCACCTTCCAATACTCACGACGCCGCGCATTGTGTGGCGCCGATTGATGATTGTACCATATATAGGGGGATTAGGCAAGCATTTTCCTGTTTGCCCGCGCTTTGGGACAGGTTCAGCGGTTTTGCAGATACTTCTCCGCCTTCAGGATCGCCACGATGGTCTTACCATCGTCGATCTCATTGGCCATGACCATGCGGCTCAATTCCTTCAGACTGATCTTCTCCACATTGAGGAATTCGTTTTCATCCGGGTGGCTCTTCCCCGCATGCAGGCCAAGGGCCAGATAGATATGCAGCAGCTCTGTGGAAAACCCGGGCGATGTACAGCAGCTGCCCATGTAGACCATTTCATCCGCAGTAAAGCCCGTCTCTTCGGACAGCTCTCGCACGGCGGCCAGGTCCGGATCTTCTTTTCCGTCCAGCTTCCCGGCCGGGGCCTCCAACATCATGCGGCCGAAGGGGTAACGGAACTGACGAACCATATAGCAATCGCCGTTTTCATCCACCGGTAAAATGGTCACACCTCCGGGGTGCTCCACCACCTCCCGCCGGACCACGGCACCGTTGACCAGCTCCGCCCGGTCCAAACGCACATTGACGATCACGCCCCTGTACTTCTCCTCGCCATCCAGGCGCTTTTCAAAATAATCCAAGCGTGCTCCTTCCCGCGAGAGACAACGGCGCGTCCGCAGTACCTGTCGCATAACGAAAATGATTTACATAATTGCATTACTGAGTATAGCACAGCTTGCTGATGATTTCCATCCTTTTTCCATGAAAAATCAAATTTTTTTCGTGAAAAACCGTCATATTAAAACATTAATCCATCATTTTGATTACTTTTCTTATCTTTTCAGAAACAATCCGGTTACAGTTTTCTGGCCGTCCTCCGCTTATTCATATTTTCTTCTTTTATTTTTATTTGCACTGTGCTATAATTTTTCCGCATGTGGAAGGATGTGAGAGACGTGGCGCCGAAGCAGCAGGGCGTGAAGAAAATCGCCGACAACCGCAAGGCATTTCATGAATACTTTGTGCTGGACCGCTTCGAGGCCGGGATCGAGCTTGCGGGCACGGAGGTCAAATCCATCCGGGCCGGCCAGGTCAATCTGAAGGATTCCTTCTGCACCGTTAAGGACGGCGAGCTGTTTGTCCGCGGCATGCACATCAGCCCCTATGAGCACGGAAACATCTTCAATAAAGACCCTGTCCGGCCCCGGCGTCTGCTGATGCACAAGCGGGAGATCCTGAAGCTGAACGCGCGCATCATGCAGGACGGCGTCGCACTGATCCCCTTGTCCCTGTACTTCAAGGACAGCCGGGTCAAGGTGGAGCTGGGTCTGTGCAAGGGCAAAAAGCTGTACGACAAGCGCAGCAGCGAGGCAGACCGTCAGTCCAAACGCGACATAGACAGAATCATGAAGGAGAAGAATTACCAATGAGCAATCCTATCGTAACCTTTGAAATGGAAAACGGCGATGTGATCAAGGCGGAACTCTATCCCGAGATCGCGCCCAACACCGTGAACAACTTTATTTCCCTGGTCAGCACGGGCTTCTATGACGGTCTGATCTTCCACCGGGTCATCCCCGGCTTTATGATCCAGGGCGGCGACCCCAAGGGCATCGGCATCGGCGGCCCCGGCTACTCCATCAAGGGCGAGTTTGCCGCCAACCGCTTCCCCAACGACCTGAAGCATGACCGCGGCGTGCTCTCCATGGCCCGGGCCATGGACCCCAACTCCGCCGGCAGTCAGTTCTTCATCATGCACGAGAACGCGCCCCATCTGGACGGCCAGTATGCAGCCTTCGGCAAAGTCATCGAGGGTATTGAGGCGGTGGACCATGTCTGTGCTGTGCGCACCGACTACAACGACAAGCCCCGCATCCCCCAGGTGATGAAAAAGGTCACTGTGGAGACCTTCGGCGTAGCATATCCCGAGCCGGAGAAGTGCTGAAACCTTTTGCCTGACCAAGCGTCTTAACTGCAAAAGCTCTGCGGACGCGTTATTACGCGTCCGCCTCACGGGGATGTAACGGTTTCGACGGGGGTGTGGAGGCAGGAATAGCGGGCGGATGCGCCTACCATCCTTAAAATGGGCAACCTTTATAAATTAAAGAACAACGATAACACTGTTCTTCTCGCTGCTTAATTAGCGAGCGTTCCACCCGGGAGTACCACGGCCTGGGATGGGGCGTCGATTAGTGGTGAACGTGCGTATGCTAAGCTTTGCGCATACCATGCATCATGAAGCTACCAAGTCCTCGAGCGTGACGGTCCGCGCCGGGACGAGGGAATGGAAATGACCGTCTGCGCCCGGAGAAGTTCCTGTTAAAGTGCTTTCGGACGGGGGTTCAACTCCCCCCATCTCCACCACGTCAGAAGAACGCAGCTCCATTCCGTTTCCGCGGTTTGCGTAAGAGCCGCGAAAACTGCATATCCGCTGTGTCCTTCTTCCTTTCCGATTCGGACCCGCTCACGCTGGGCTCCGAATCGGTAGGGCATGGGAGTTCGTATAAGGTCTCCTATGCTCAACCATGTGGGGAGCCAAGCGAACACCAGGTGTTCGTAAAAGCTCCCCTTTTATCCACCAATTATTATTCTCATAAAGGGAGGGACACGCTGTGGAACTGATCCCCAGTTTTTCCATCGATCATACGAAAATCATCCCGGGCATATATGAAAGCCGGGTGGACGTCCTGGGTGAGGAACTGGTCACCACCTTTGACGTCAGAATCAAAACCCCGAATGTGGAGCCGGCAATCTCCCCCGCCGCCATGCACACCATTGAGCATGTGATTGCCACCTATCTGCGCAACCACCCCGAGTGGAAGGACAAGCTCATCTACTGGGGCCCCATGGGCTGCCTCACCGGCTGCTATATCATCGTGAAAGGCCGCCCTGCCGCCTCTGAACTGTATCCCATCATGCTGGAATCCTTCCGGTACGTGCGCGATTATGAGGGCGAGGTGCCCGGCGCGACGCCAGTAAACTGCGGCACCTATCTGATGCACGACCTGCCCATGGCCAAGTGGGAGGCTGAGAGATATGTGGATTATCTCGAGAACGCCGACAAGAGCCGCATTTTCGAATACCCCAAAGCGGAAAAGCTGAAGCTGGAGGATGGGCAGGAGTTTTACGATTCCTGAACCGCCCCGACCATATCACAATGCCCGGCCGATTCGGCCGGGCATTGTACTTGACATGATCGATTGCATGCTATATAATCAAACAAAATTAGAAAGCGTGGAGGTGCTTATGGATAACATTTTGCAGCTTGCCCGGCAGCGGCGCAGCGTCAGGACCTTCAACGGTCAGCGGCTCAGCGATTCAGATCTGGAAAAGCTCAGCGCCTGCATGGCGGACGCGCGAAACCCCTACGGCATCCCGGTCAGCTTCCGGCTGCTGGACGCCAGGGAGCAGCCGCTGAAATGCCCCGTCGTCACCGGGACCGAACAGTTTCTCGGCGCCAAGGTAAGGCTTGTCCCCCACGCGGAGGAAGCCTTCGGCTATTCGCTGGAGCAGGTGGTGCTCTGCGCTCAGTCCCTGGGGATCGGCACCGTCTGGGTCGGCGGGACCATGGACCGTGCCGCCTTTGAAAAGGCCATGGACCTGATGGCGGAGGAACGGATGCTGTGCATGAGCCCCATTGGCTACCCTGCGGAGAAGATGGCCGTGCGGGAGATCATGATGCGTAAAGGCGTAAAGGCCGACACCCGCCTGTCCTTTGGCGAAGTGTTCTTCGACGGCAGTTTTGATACGCCGCTGACACCGGAGAAGGCCGGCCCCCTGGCTGAGGTGCTGGAGGCCGTACGGCTGGCTCCTTCAGCGGTAAACAGACAGCCCTGGCGCGTCGTCGTGACCGACTCAGCCGCCCACTTCTACAAGAAAACCAGCAAGGGTTTTGTCAGCGAGGCCAACGGTGACATGCAGAAAATCGATATGGGCATCGCTCTGGCGCACTTTGCCCTGGCTGCGGAGGAGAGGGGTCTTCCCCTCCGCTTTGAGCTGGAGGCCCCGCAGCTGCCCACGGAAGCCGGAACGGAATACATCGCTACATACTGCTTTGTCTGAATCCATACCTTCAATGAATCCTCTCTCACGCGCGCAAGGGCGGGAGCTTCTGCTCCCGCCCTTGTGTGCTTTTCTATTGGCTTGTTCATCCACTTATCAAAACCATTGTTTCAGGTCGTCCCGACTTCCTTATCCCTCGCGCCCGGCGAAGTAAGCCCGGGCCTCGTCGGCATCCTTTTTGATCTGTTGGGACAGAGCCTCAAAGCTCTCAAAGCGGACCTCCTCCCGCAGGAAGTGATAGAAGTCCACACGGGCCTGGCGGCCATAGAGATTGCCGGAATAGTCCAGCAGATGGCTCTCCACGCTGACTTTGTTCTGTTCGCTGACCGTGGGCCGCACACCCACATTGGTCACGGCCACATAGCTGCTGCCGTCCTCCAGGTACACCTTGGTGGCGTAGACGCCGTGCTTGGGGACCAGCACCCCCTCGGGGAACACCATGTTGATGGTAGGCGTGCCCAGCTTGGTGCCCAGGTGATAGCCTGAGCGCACTGTGTCCGCCAGGGTATGGGGATGGCCCAGATAGCGGTTGGCCTGCTCTACATCTCCGTTCAGGAGCAGATCGCGGATGTAGGTGGAGCTGACGATCCGCCCGTCCAGCTTCACGGCGGGGATCACATCGCAGCCGATGCCGTGCTCCTCGCAGTACTCCCGCAGCTTTTCCGGCGTGCCCTCGCCCCGGTAGCCGAAGCAGAAGTCATGACCCACCACGATCCAGCAGATGTTCAGCTCCGCCAGGATGGAGTCCAGAAAATCCCGCCAGGGCATGCGCATCAGGTGCTGATTGAAGTGCAGGAAAAATACGTTGTCGATGCCGAACTCCCTGCGGATGATATCCTCCCGCCCCAAGGCGCTGTTGATCAGCGGCACTTCTTTGCCAAACACCAAGGTGTCCGGGTGCACATCAAAGGTCATCACGGAAGGGGTCGCCCCCTCCTGCTCCGCCCGTTCCTTGGTCCGGTTCAGCAGAGCCGCGTGGCCCAGGTGCAGTCCGTCAAAAAAGCCCAGCGCGATCGCTCTCTTGATCTCTGTCATTCTCTGTCTACCTCGAAAAAGCTTTTTATCGTTTTCAGTTGCCCGGCCTTGGCTTCACACAGGGCCAGGAAAGCGCCGTCCGTCCCATACACGCGGTACGGGCCGCTGCGGGCTTCGTCCGTGGGGAGGATCGCACCGGTGCGGAGCTTCTTCTCCCGGGCGGCCGATACCGTCAGCGCCGGGTACCCGGCGAACAGGCTGTCCACCGGCAAAAGCAATGACTCCGCCTCGCCCCGGTCCGCCGCCGCCTGGACCTGGTCCAGGGTGTAAGCCTGCGCAACAGAAAAGTCCCCCGCCTGCACACGCCGCAGGGAACTCATACAACCGCCGCAGCCCAGGCTCCGCCCCAGGTCATGGCATAGGGTGCGCACATAGGTGCCCTTGGAACAGACCACGTCCAGAAGCCAGTCCTCTCCCTCGCGCCCAGCAAGCCGTAGCTCTCGGATCGTGACGGGTCGGGGCTTGCGCTCCACTTCCCCGCCCCGGCGGGCGATCTCATAGAGCTTCTTGCCGCCCACCTTGATGGCAGAATACATGGGTGGGATCTGTTGGATCGGGCCTTGAAACTGCGCAAGGGCAGCCTCCAGTTCCGCCTCCGTCACCGGGCGCGGCTCGCCGCCGGTCCGGGTGCCGGTTACATCCTGGGTGTCGGTCTCGACTCCCAGGCGCAGCCCCGCCATGTAGCGCTTGTCATGCCCTTCGGCAAAGGCGACCGCGCGGGTGGCCCGGCCCACAAAGACCACCAGCAGGCCCGTGGCCAGGGGGTCCAGGGTGCCGGAATGGCCGATGCGCCGCTCATGCAAAATGCCCCGGAGCTTGGCCACCACGTCGCTGCTGGTCCAGCCCTGGGGCTTGTCGATCAGCAGGATGCCCGTCATTTATAAACCTCGTCGATCACGGCCAACAGCATCTCCTTCGCCTTTTCAGGGGCGCAGGGGATGGTGCAGCCCGCGGCCATCTCATGACCGCCGCCGCCGAAAGCGGCACAGATCTCGGTGCTGCTGACGCCGGGCACCGAACGGACAGAGATCTTACTGCTGCCGTCCTGCAGTTCCCGGATGGTCACGTTGATATCACAGCCCTCGGCCCGGCCGGAGAGGCCGGCCAGATCGTCACAGTCGTCCTCGGTAGCGCCGGCACGGTCCATCATGTCCAGGGTGACCAGGGCGATCACCACCTTGCCGTCCCGGTGGAAGCTCATGTTGGAGTAGATCATCCCCTCCAGCTTCATCCGGGCGATGGACACCTTGCGGAAAAAGCTCTGGGTCACGGTGTAGCCGTCAGCCCCCAGCCGCAGCAGCTCCGCCCCGGCCCCCAGGGTCTGGTAAGAGGTGTTGGCGTACTGGAAGCAACCGGTGTCCGTGGTAACGGCCACATACAGCATGGTGGCCTCATCCCTGGTCACATCCCCGCACAGGGATTTGATCAGGTCCAGAATGATCTCCCCACAGGAGGATTTTTCCGCCCGGATCAGTTCTTCCCCGGCATAGTGGGAGTTAGTGGGATGGTGGTCGACGCAAAGGTCCACCTGCCCCGCAAAGCCCCGGGGAAACAGCTCCTCCGTGGCTACATCAACCGCCACGATAAAGGACGGTTCATAGCCACCCGGCGCGTAATAGGGTGCGGCAAAGGGCTGCATCTTCTCGATGATCTGGGGATTGGGGTAGAGATAGGCGGTCTTCCCCGCCCGGCGCAGCGCGCTGCACAGCGCGGCGGCACTGCATACCGTGTCGCCGTCCGGATTCTTATGGGTCACAAGCAGAAAGGCGTCGTGCTTTTTCAGCAGATTGGCGCATTCCCGGTAATTCATACGATCACTCCTCGATGCTCTCGCCGCTGTCGATATTCAGAGAATTGATGACCTCGTTGATGTGCGCGCCGTACTCGATGCTGTGATCCAGCTCGAACACCAGCTCCGGCGTGTAGCGCAGCTCCAGCGAGCGGCCCAGCTCCCGCCGCAGCCAACCGGAGGCGGACTTAAGGCCTTTTTTGAACTCTTTCTCATTCTCCAGGCCCAGCACGGAAAGCCAGACCTTGGCATAGCGCAGATCCCCGGTGGTCTCCACCCGGGTCACGCTGATCATCCCCTGCTGTACGCGGGGATCCTTGATGTTGCGCAGGTGTGCCGACAGCACACGCTGGATATCGTCATTGGTCCTTGCCAGTTTGTTGGAAGGCATGTCATTCACCTCGTTTTTCGCTCGAAACGATGCGGGCACCGCCCGGAGGGAGCGCCCGCATGTTGTATTGTAGTTTTTTTACTCTGTGATCTGCTCCATCACGAAGCACTCGATGATGTCGCCCACCTTGATGTCGTTGAACTTCTCCACCTGCATACCGCACTCATAGCCGCTGGCCACTTCTTTCACGTCGTCCTTGAAGCGGCGCAGGGAGGCCAGGCTGCCCTCGTGGATCACGATATTGTCCCGCAGGACACGGACCTCGCAGCCGCGCTGGATCTTGCCGTCGGTGCAGTAGCAGCCGCAGACGGTACCAACCTTGGAGACCTTGTAGGTCTCGCGGACCTCCGCATGGCCGATGACAGCCTCGCGGAACTTGGGCGCCAGCATGCCCTTCATGGCGGCTTCGATCTCATTGATGCAGTCGTAGATGACGCGGTACATGCGCATATCCACATTGCTGCGGGCGGCGCTGTCCCGGGCGGCGTTGTCCGGGCGGACATTGAAGCCCACGATGATGGCGCCGGAGGTGGCGGCCAGCATCACGTCGGACTCGTTGATGGCGCCCACCGCGCTGTGGATGACCTTTACACGGACCTCGTCGTTGGAGATCTTCTCCAGGGAGGTCTTCACCGCCTCGGCGGAGCCCTGCACATCGGCTTTGACGATCAGGTTCAGGGTCTTCATTTCGCCTGCCTGGATCTGGTTGAACAGATCCTCCAGGCTGACCTTCTTGGTGCCGGGCATGGCGTTGCTGGCCTGCTGGATGCGGCGCTCCTCCGCCAGCTCTCTGGCCATACGCTCATCGGCGACGGCGTTGAACACGTCGCCCGCGCTGGGCACTTCGGACAAGCCCGAAATCTCCACAGGCGTGGAGGGACCGGCTTCGGTGACCCGCTGGCCCTTGTCGTTGATCATGGTGCGCACACGGCCCACGGCGGTACCGGCAATGATGATATCCCCCAGCTTCAGAGTGCCGTTTTGTACCAGGACGGTCATGATGGGACCGCGGCCCTTGTCCAGGCGCGCCTCAATGACGGTACCCTTGGCCGCACGGTTGGGATTGGCCTTCAGCTCCTGTACTTCGGCAAGCAGGACCAGGTTCTCCAGCAGGCTCTCGATGCCCATGCCGGTCTTGGCGGAGATCGGGCAGACGATGGTCTCGCCGCCCCATTCCTCAGCGACCAGGTCGTACTCGGTCAGCTGCTGCTTGATGCGCTCGGGGTTGGCGCCGACGGTATCCATCTTGTTGATGGCCACCACCACGGGGATGTTGGCCGCTTTGGCGTGGTTGATGCTCTCAATGGTCTGGGGCATGATGCCGTCGTCCGCCGCCACCACCAGGATGGCGATATCGGTGACCATGGCGCCGCGGGCGCGCATGGATGTGAAAGCCTCGTGGCCCGGGGTATCCAGGAAGGTAATGGGGCTGCCGTTGATCTCAACGGTATAAGCACCGATATGCTGCGTGATGCCGCCGGCCTCGCCGGAGACCACATTGGCATGGCGGATGTAGTCCAGCAAGGAGGTCTTGCCGTGGTCCACGTGGCCCATGACCACGACCACCGGGGCGCGAGGCAGAAGATCCTCTTCCTTGTCCTCATGGTCGTCGATCAGACGCTCTTCCACCGTGACGATGACTTCCTTCTCCACCTTGCAGCCCAGTTCCATGGCGACCAGCGCGGCGGTGTCGTAGTCGATGATCTCGGACACGGAGGCAAACACGCCCATCTTGAACAGCTGTTTGATGACCTCGCTGGCACTCTTCTTCATGCGGGAGGCAAGTTCGCCCACGCTGATCTCGTCCGGGATCTCCACCTTCACCTGCTGCTTGCGGGCGATCTCCAGCTGCAGGCGGTTCATCTTGTCCCGCTCCTCCTGGCGGCGCTTGGCAGAGGGGCTCTGCTGGCCGCGCTGCTTGGCCTTGCTGGTGATCTTCTCCTTGTTGCTGCGGCGCATGTTGCTGTTGTTGGCCTTGGTACCGGCCAGGTTTTCAAACTTCTCGTTGTATTTCTCGATGTTGACCGCCGCACCGCCGCGGGTATCCACCACGCGCTTCTCCGCCACCTTGCGGGGCACGAAGGGCTTATCCTTCTTTTCCGCCTTGGGCTGCTCCGCAGGCGCCGCCTGCTTCTGAACAGGCTGCTGGGTGCCCTTGGCCGGCGCACTCTGCTGGGTAGGAGCCTTGGTCTCCGCCTTGGCCTCCGGCTGTTTCTTGGCAGGCTGGGGCGCGGGGGCGTTCTTAAAGATCGCCTCCAGACTCTCCGCCTGATTGTGCTGGGTCATATACTCGAAGATAACGTCCAGCTCATGATTCTCCAGCACCTGCATGTGGTTCTTGGGCGGAGCGATATAATCGGTGAGTATCTGGGATATCACCTTGCTCGTCACATTGAAATCCTTTGCCACCTCGTGCACTCTGTATTTGATCATGCTCATACGTTAGTCCTCCTTTTTCCGATCCTCTTGCTTTTGCTGTCTGCTCCGCGCTTGCGCCGCTTCATTCTGGCCAGGCGCGCCGCCGTCTCTTGGGCCGTCTCCCCATAAGTCTCCGGCCACTGTTCGGCGAGCAGACGCATCAGCGCATCCGCAAAGCCCATATCCGTGACAGCCGCCATGGAGCAGCCGCCCACACCCGTATGGGCTGATAGTTCTTCCTTACTGAAGGGCAGTTCCACCACCGGGAAGCTGTGCCCGTGGGAAAAAACCTCCGCCCGTTTGCGGGCATTGTCGGAGGCATCCGCCGCCAGCAGCAGCAGCCGTGTTTTCCCGCTTTGGGCAGCGGCGCCGGTGTTGTCCTCCCCCAGAGCGATGGCGTTCGCCCTTCGCATCAGGCCAAGCAAATTGAGCGTTTTCTCTCTCACTCGCCGGCCTCCATTTCCTGATTGAGCTTTTCATATACCGCATCCGGGATCTGGGCGGAGAAGGCCCGCTCCAGGGCCCTGGCCTTTACCGCCTTTTTCAGGCACTCGGCATTGGGACACAGATAAGCCCCCCGGCCGTTGGCCTTGCCCTTGAAGTCCAGGCTGATCTCCCCTTCCGGAGAGCGGACCACCCGGATCAGTTCCCGCTTGGGTTTCATCTCACGGCAGCCAAGGCACTGCCGCATGGGAATCTTTTTCTGCACTTTGGCCACCTTCTTTCGGATGGAATTAAGCCTCGCTCTCAGGCTTGATGTCGATCTTGTAGCCGGTCAGCTTCGCCGCCAGGCGGGCGTTCTGGCCCTCCTTGCCGATGGCCAGGGACAACTGGGAATCCGGCACGATCACGCGGCAGCTCTTGCCGTCCTCCAGCATGGTGACGCTGATCACCTCAGAGGGAGAGAGAGCCGCAGCGATATATTCCTCGGGATAATCGCTGTAATTGACGATGTCGATCTTCTCGCCGCCCAGCTCGTTTACGATGCTGGCTACACGGCCGCCCCGGGGACCTACGCAGGCGCCGATGGGATCCACATTCGGATCCGAGGACCAGACGGCCATCTTGGTGCGGCTGCCCGCCTCGCGGGCGATGGACTTGATTTCCACCGTGCCGTCGAAGATCTCGGGCACTTCCAGCTCGAACAGGCGCTTGACCAGGCCGGGATGAGTGCGGCTGATGAGCACCTGGGGGCCGCGGGTGGAATTGCGGACTTCTACCACATAGACCTTGATCCGGTCGCCCTCCACCAGTTCCTCGGTCTTGATGCGCTCGTTGGGAGCCAACATGGCCTCGGTAAATTCGCTGTTGGAGGAGATGCGGATGGAAACACTGCCATTGCGGGGCTCCACATGGGAAACCACACCGGTCAGGATCTCATGCTCCTTGGAGGTAAACTCCTCATAGATGATGCCGCGCTCAGCCTCGCGGATGCCCTGGATGATGACCTGCTTTGCCGACTGGGCGGCGATACGGCCGAACTTGGTGGTGTCTACGGGGACGGCCAGGGTCTCCCCCAGCTTGGCCCGGCGGCTGATCTTCTTGGCCGCCTCCAGAATGATCTCATGACTGGGATCCTCCACCTGGTCCACGACGGTCTTGTTGATGTGCATCTCGATCCGCTTTTTCTCTTCGTCCAGAACGATCTCCACATTGTCCTCACACTCGGGATAATCTTTGCGGAAAGCCGTCAGCATGGCCTGCTTAATCTTGTCGTACATATATCCCCTGGGGATGCCCTTTTCCTTCTCGATCATTTCGATGGCGTCAAAAAATTCTGCGTTCATTGCCCTTCTCCATTCTATCAGATGAAATCGTTGTTATATACTCACATGCAGCCGGACCTGCGCGTACTGGCCCGGGGCGAAACGGCGCTCCTGCTTGCCGTCCAGAATGACGACCGCGCCGCCAGCATAGCTCTGCAGCGTCCCCACAAAGGCTTTCCGGCCATCCATGGGCTGATAGAGCTTCACTTCCACCTCACTGCCCAGGAACTGTTCAAAGTCCGAGGGGCGCTTCAGCTCCCGCTCCGCTCCAGCGGAGCCCACTTCAAACACATAGCTGCCCGCGATGGGATCGGCCTCATCCAGCATGGGATCCAGCCGGCGACTGATACGCTCACAATCGTCGATGCCGACGCCGCCCTCTTTGTCGATGAACACGCGCAGATACCAGGTACCGGCCTCACGCACATATTCCACATTCCAGAGGGAACAGCCTTCTTCCTCCACAACCGGCTTTGCCATCGTGAAGATCTGATCCGTGACTTTACTCATGATGTTCACTTCCTGTAGTTTTCCCAGCCGCAGAGAAGCGGCTTGCAGGACCAAAAGCCCCGAAAAAAGAGTGGGCCGCAACCCACTCTGACTAAACCTTGATCCTCACTTTGTTACTATAACACTATCCTTTGTAGTTTGCAAGCATTTTTTATAAGGGAAAAGCGCATTTTGCGGCGACGTTGTACACGCCGCCGCAAAAAACGATTCAATAGCGGAAGTCCGGCACATAATGTGCGTAGAACTCCTCGTAGCACAGGCCGTTTTCCATGATGAAGGTGGCGGCCTCCACCCCCACGTAGCGGTAATGCCAGGGCTCATCCCAGCCGGTCAGCAGCAGCTTGCGGGTGGGATAGCGCTTGATAAACCCATATTTGAAGCAAATGCTGTCCAGATACTCGAAGAAGGAATGGTTCATGTTCTCATAAATCAGCTTGTTATAGGGCCGGTCCATCAGATCCACCGCCAGTCCCAGCTGGTGCTCGCTGCCGCCTGGGAAGGCAGTGATGGTCTTCGCCTCCTCCACCGCTTCCTGATAGCGGGGATCCATATAATCCGTGACGCCCATGCCGGCGGCGATCTGGCTGGCCTTGCCGTTGAAGAGCTTCTCCTGATAAGAGTAGGAGCGGTAGGCGCCCGCCACATACACATTAAAGCCGTGGTCCTGCATATCCTCGATCAGCGCGTCCAGATAGGGCATGGCCGCCGTACTGAACAACTGATAATTGGTAACGCTGATCGTGTCTACGTCCGGGGTATAACGGGGTGAGAGCAAATTGTCCTCGTTGACCATGGAATACTGGGTGAGGGTAATGTCGATCTGCGGCCAGATATCCTCCGTGGGCTCCGGCGTCTCCACCGTGTTGGGATCCAGGAAGGAAACGCTGTCACTGCGGATATACGCGCCGTCAGCGCCGCCGAAAATCACGTCTGTGCGGTTTTCCACACGAGAGATCACGATGGTATACAGCACCAGGCACAGCCCTGCCATGCACAACAGCCATAACACACGCCTTCTTTGCACTTTGCTCTCACCTGCCTTTCTCACGAGATGTTGTGTCATTATATCACGAACTGTTTTTCAGTTCAATACCCGGTCTTTTTTGTTGATCATCCAGGATTCGCGTCTTCTCCCAGGGCCGCGCGCAGCTTTTCCAGCGCCCGCTTCTCGATCCGTGATACATAGGAGCGGCTGATGCCGCATAGCGCCGCCGTGTCCCGCTGGGTCCTGGGCGGCAGCCCATCCAGGCCATATCGCAGCCGGACGATCCGCGCCTCCCGCGGGTTTAGTACCGTGTCGATACACTCACGCAGCCGGCCGCAGATCTCTGCGCTGCCCAGCCGCTCGGCCATATCGTCCTCCTGGGCGATCACATCCATAACCGACAGGCCGCTGCCGTCTCCGTCGGTGTCCAGGGCCTCTGACAGACTCAGATCACCGGCGTTCTTGCGCTGGCTACGAAAATGCATCAGGATCTCGTTTTCGATGCAGCGGGACACATAGGTGGCCAGGCGCACGCCACGGTCGGGCTTATACGTATTGATGCCCTTGATCAGTCCCACTGTCCCGATGGAGATCAGATCATCCACGTCATCGGCCTGCGCGTAATACTTTTTCACGATATGGGCCACAAGACGCAGATTGTGCTCCACCAGGGTATTGCGCGCTTCGATATCGCCCTCCGTCCAGCGCGCAAGACAGTCGCTCTCCTCCTGGCGGCTCAAGGGCTTGGGAAAGGAATCCCCCGGCGCGATGCGGAGCATGAACAACAGGCTGTTGATCAATAGGAAAAATGCAGTTTCCAGCATAGGATCACCTCATGTCATCCTATGCGCCTACCGCCGGTCCAAATTCGCGCGGTTTCGTCAGCGTTCCCGTATTGACGCTGTGTGGGAAACTTCGTATAATACTGAAAAAGAAAGAAACAGCTGGAACAGGAGAAACTCGTGAATCGAAAGATCGAATTCAACGGTCGTCAGATCCGATACCGCCTGAAACGTGCCCAAGTAGATACGCCGGAACTTGATATAGCTGCCGACGGTTCCCTGACGGTCACGGTACCCAAGGGCACTGGGCAGGCTGAGATCGACGCCTTCCTGCTGACGCAGGAGTCAACAATTCTGGATACGCTCCTGCATCTGGCCAAAGGAGAAGAAAGCCCGGAGGAACCGGCGTTGCCGCAGGCCGCCGACCAGGCCGACGATGCTCCAGATCCCGCTGCGGCAGAGGAAGAGCCTTCTTCTGTTTCTCCTGCCAAGCAGGCAAAGTTCTCGTTCCGGGATTGGCTGCTCCTGTTCCTGAGCGCCGTATTTCTGGGCATTATCGTATTTTGTCTCGTCCTGCTCCATCAGGCGACCGTCTCGCAGGCGGAAACGGTCGTTCTGCCCGAGAACACGGCGGTGATCGAAAGTCCCACACCGGCGCCGACACCGACGCCGAAACCATCCCCGCGCCCATCTCACATTCCTGCAGTCACCGCCACGCCGCCGCCTGCAGAAGTGGCCGCGGATGTTGCCGAAGAAACGACCGCGCCTGTTCAGGCCGCGGAATCCGCTCCGGTGATCTGGCCGGGCGGCTACTATCTGAAAGTAAATGTCCAAGCCAACACCGTCACCGTCTATATGTGTGATGACAACAATGAGTATACGGTTCCCGTCCGGGCCATGATCTGTTCCACAGGCTCCGCCACGCCCGGCTCCGGGATCTATGCGCTGGGCTGGCGGCAGACCTGGCAGACGCTTTTCGGCGAGGTCTACGGACAATATGTGACCCAGATCACCGGGAATATCCTCTTTCACTCCGTCCCCTATACCGTGTTCGGTGACAAGAGTTCCTTGGAATACTGGGAGTTTGACAAGCTGGGTACCAGCTGCTCGGCAGGCTGTGTGCGGCTACAGGTAAAGGACGCCCAATGGGTCTATGACAACCGGGACAGCATCGCTGCCGTGGAGTTTTACAGTTCTTCTGATCCCGGCCCAATGGGGAAGCCCTCCGCGCCCAAGATCTCCGGCAACACACGCTGCCGCGGTTGGGATCCCAGCGATCCGGACCCCGCCAATCCCTGGAACCATGAGCCGACGCCCACGCCGAAGCCGACACCCACACCTGAGCCGACACCCTCTCCGACACCTTCGCCTTCCCCTTCGCCAAGCCCTACCCCAAGTCCGGCACCAACACCAACGCCGGAGGCTACTCTGACTCCCGATCCTTCGCCGGAGCCCTCGGAATTGCTTGAGCCGGATCCGACGCCGGAGGAGCCGTCGCCTTCCCCGGAAGCAAGTGCGGAGCCTTCCATAGAGCCTTCTTCCGAGCCGTCAGCGGAGCCCTCGGCCGAACCAAGCGCAGGGCCGGAGCCCAGCGCAGAGCCCTCTGTCGAGCCGCCCACAGAACCATCGGCAGAACCCAGTACGGAACCATCTGCCGAACCCTCAGCTGAACCCAGCACGGAACCATCTGCCGAACCCTCAGCTGAACCCAGCACGGAACCGGATGCGTCCGGTGAAGATCCCGGCTCAGAAAACCCATAAGTATGAAAAGCACAGACGAGCCGTCGTCTGTGCTTTTCCTTCACTGTGCTTTGGCATCCAGCCGTTCCTTGGCTACAGCCAGCATCAACTTGATGCGGTTTTCCTGGTTGACCTTGGTGGCGCTGGGATCGTAATCGATGGGGGTGATGTTGGCCGTAGGATATTCTGCTCGGATCTTGCTGACCATGCCCTTGCCTACAATGTGGTTGGGCAGGCAGCCGAAGGGCTGCGCGCAGACGATGTTCTCATAGCCGCTCTGGACCAGTTCGATCATCTCCGCGGTCAGCAGCCAGCCTTCGCCCATTTTGGCGCCCAGGCTGATGATCCCATCCGGCAGTTCGATCAATTCCTTGAAGCGTGCCGGTGCGTGAAAACCGCCCGCTCTAAGAGCCTCGCCCATGGCCATCTCAATGCCGTCCAGATAACTGAGCAGAAGCTCGGGGGCAAACTCCTCCCAGACCTTTCCGCCATACAGCCGCTTGGTCTCAGACATGTTGAAGATGCAGTACTGACAAAAGCCCATGAGTCCGGGCACATTGACCTCGCAGCCTTCGCTTGCCAGAAACTCCTCCAGGCTGTTGTTGCCCAGGGGGGAATACTTCACGTAGATCTCCCCCACCACGCCTACCTTCACCTTGGGCACACGGGTAATGGGGATGGCGGCAAACTCCTGTACGATCCCGGGAAAGGCCCGCTTCATCTCTCTGGCGGAAATGCCGCGGCCCCGGGCGAAGCGGCTGCCCAGTTCCTGGATCCAGCGGTCCGTCAGCGCGTCCGCCTGGCCCGGCGTGTCCTCATAGGGCGCTGTCTGGTTGCGCAGGGTCATCAGCAGATCCCCGTAAAAGATTGCAGCCAGCAACCGCCGGATGAGCGGCAGCGTCAGCTGGAAGCCGCTGTCCTTCTCCAGTCCGGAAAAGTTCAGCGAGGCCACCGGGATCTGGGGATAGCCCGCTTTCACCAGGGCTTTCCGCAGCAGGTGGATATAATTGGAGGCGCGGCAGCCGCCGCCTGTCTGGGTGATCAGCAGGGCCGTGTGATCCAGATCATACCGGCCGGTGCTCAGCGCGTCCAGAAACTGCCCGATCACCAGCAGCGCGGGATAGCAGGTGTCATTGTGGACATATTTCAGCCCCAGCTGCGCCACCTGACTGCCGCAGTTGCCCAACACCTCCACATGGTACCCGGCCTGCTCCAGAACGATCTTCATCAAGCGGAAATGGATCACCGCCATATTGGGGATCAGGATGGTGTGGGTCTGCTTCATTTCCTTGGTAAACCGGGGATACTGTCCCGGATCAAAATCAGGCATAGGCCAACTCCTTTTGTTCACCGGCGCTCTTGAGCCGGTCCTGCTCATCCAGTGCGGCCAACAGGCTGCGCAGCCGGATGTTCACCGCGCCCAGATTCGTGATCTCGTCGATCTTGATCTGGGTATAGAGCTTGTTGCCCCGCTGCAGGATCTCCCGGGTCTCGTCGGTGGTGATGGCGTCCAGGCCGCAGCCGAAGCTGACCAGCTGCACCAGGTCCAGGTCCCTCTGCTCGGTGCAGAGCCGGGCCGCAGCGTAAAGCCGGGAATGGTAGGTCCACTGGTTGAGGACTGAAGTGGGGAACTTGTGCTCCATCCAGCTGACACTGTCCTCACTGACCACGGCGGCACCGTAGCGCGCCACCAGGGAATCGATCCCGTGGTTGATCTCCGGGTCTACATGGTAGGGCCGCCCGGCCAGGATGATGATGCGCCGGCCCTCTGCGCGGGCCCGCTCGATGATTTCCCGACCCCGCTGCCGCAGCTGCTGCATATGTCTCTCGTACTCGGCATAGGCCGCATCCGCGGCGCGGCTCACTTCCGCTCTGGCAATCCCCGGGAAATACTTCTCCAGGATCTTCGTCATATGCCGCACGAAATCCGCCGGGCGGTGGATCCCCACATAATCATAGATGAATTTGGTCTGCTCCAGCTCCGGGCAGTTGCCCGCCAGGACCTCAGGATAATAGGCCACCACCGGGCAGTTATAATGGTTGTCCCCCAGCTGTTCGTCCATGTTATAGGTCAGGCAGGGGTAGAAAATGGCGTCCAGGCCCATCTCGCTCAGGGCCTTGATATGGCCGTGGGCCAGCTTTGCCGGGAAGCAGGCGGTGTCGCTGGGGATGGTCGCCTGCCCGTCAAGGTACAGCTTTCGGGAGGAGACCGGGCTGGTCACAACAGAGAAGCCCAGCTCCGTAAAGAAGCGATGCCAGAAGGGCAGCAGCTCATACATGTTGAGGCACAGGGGGATGCCGATGCGCCCCCGCTTCCCCTCGACCGGGGTGTAGGCCGCCAGCAGTTCACGCTTATAGGCATACAGATTCATGCTCTCGTCGGTGGCCTTACCGGTGACGGGGCGTTCACAGCGGTTTCCGGACACGAAGCGCGCCCCATCGGCAAAGGTGTTGACCGTCAACTGGCAGTGATTGGTACAGCCGCCGCACTGCATACTGCGCACCTTCTGGGTAAAGCCCTCCAAGGCCTGCAGATCAAGGATGCTGCTGGTATGTTCCTGGGATGTAAGCTTTGCCCCGTGCAAGGCCGCGCCATAGGCACCCATCAGCCCTGCGATATCCGGGCGGATGACCTCCACACCCATCTCTTTTTCAAAAGCACGCAGCACCGCTTCGTTATAGAAGGTACCGCCCTGCACCACGATGTTCCGCCCCAGTTCCTCGGGGCTGGACGCACGGATGACCTTATACAGCGCGTTTTTGACCACGCTGATGGACAGGCCCGCGGAGATGTTCTCCACAGAGGCGCCATCCTTCTGGGCCTGTTTGACGCTGGAATTCATAAACACCGTGCAGCGGCTGCCCAGATCCACAGGCCGGTCGGCAAAAAGCCCAAGGGCCGTAAAATCCTTCACACCATAGCCCAGCGCCTGGGCAAAGGTCTGCAGAAAGCTCCCGCAGCCGGAGGAACAGGCCTCATTGAGAAAGATATTGCTGATGGCCCCATCCTCGATCTTGAAGCATTTCATATCCTGGCCGCCGATGTCGATGATGAAATCCACCTGGGGCAGGAAGGTCTTGGCCGCAGTAAAATGGGCCACCGTCTCCACCAGGCCGTAGTCCGTGTGGAAAGCGTTTTTCACCAATTCCTCGCCATATCCGGTGGTGGTGGCGCTGGCGATGCGCAGACCCGGGTGCTCCCGGTACAGCTTCATCAGCTGTTCCCGGATCAGCGGCAGAGGATTGCCCAGATTGGGCTGGTAGTTGGTGTATACGATCCGGCCATCCCCGTCGATGACCACCAATTTCACCGTGGTGGAGCCGGAGTCGATGCCGATATGTACCGGACCGCAATCATCTTCAAACGGCACTGTGGGTACGCTTGCCCTGGCATGCCGTGCCCGAAACGCCGCAAGCTCTTCCTCGTTTTCAAACAGCGGCGGCTCACTGGCATAGGTGGCCGTGGCGCTGTAGTTCTTCAGCCGCTCCGCCACTTCCAGTGGATCGAAAGCCGTATCGGAATAAAAGGCCGCGCCCATACCCACATAGTAAAGGCTGTTTTCCGGGCAGAGGCCCGTAACGCCCAGCGATTCGTCAAAGCTCTTGCGCAGCACGTCGGAAAAGGTCAGCGGTCCGCCCAGATACAACACCTTGCCCCGGATGGGGCGGCCCTGGGCCAGGCCCGCAATGGTCTGGTTCACCACCGCTTTGTAGATGCTGGCGGCAATATCGCCAATCTGACCGCCCTGGTTGATAAGGGGCTGTACGTCGCTCTTGGCAAACACACCGCAGCGGCTGGCGATGGTGTAGATCCTGGTAGCGCCGCGGGCGGCCTCGTTCATTTCATCCGCGCCCATCTTCAGCAGCGTCGCCATCTGATCGATAAAGGCGCCGGTGCCGCCGGCGCAGCTGCCGTTCATGCGGACCTCCAGGCCATTGGTCAAAAACAGGATCTTGGCGTCCTCGCCGCCCAGCTCGATGACGCAGTCGGTCCCCGGCTGCAGCCGGTTCACCGCCACGCGGGTGGCAAACACCTCCTGCACGAAGGGTACGCCGCAGCTTTTGGCAAGGCCCATGCCCGCGGAACCGGAGATGGACAGCAACACCTGCCTGCCATGCAGAAAGTCCGAATCCATCTTGCGCAGAAGCTCTTCGGCTTTCTCCACGATATGACTGTAATGGCGTTCATAGCTGGTGTAGATCAGCTGATCCTCTTCATCCAGCACAACGCATTTGATGGTGGTGGAGCCAATGTCCAGGCCTGCTTTCCACATGCTGCCGTCTATCCTTTCCTTCGGCATTCCGCGACACGCTTCGTCTGTCGCACGAGAGGATATTATACTCTAATGATTTTACAAAATCAATTTCAAAGCCGCAAATACTTTTAAAATTTTAACAGTTTGTTTATATTGACATAAAAATCACCCCGGGATTGGGGCCGATTTGGTCCCGCTCCAGGGGTGATTCAGTTCTTCAAATCAGCCGATGTATTCCCGCTGGGTCTGGCTGTTCAGGATCGCCCGCAGCACATTGCCGCAGCAACGGGCCACGTCCGCCATACCGATCCGCCCCTGTTGTACGGCCAAAAGGATCGCACTCTTGTAAGACTTGCCGCCGGGCATGATCAGATCGTTCCCCGCCGCCATGGCCAGGGCCGTATCCCCCTGCCCTTTCATGGTGGAAAACCAGTCTGTCATCACCACGCCCTCAAAGCCCCACTCGTTGCGCAGCACCTTGGTGCACAGGTCATAGCTGTTGGGGGTATAGACGCCGTTGAGGCGGTTATAGGAGGTCATTACTGCCTTGGCTCCACCTTCCCGCACCGCAATGGAGAAGCCCCTCAAATAGATCTCCCGCAGCGCCCGCTCGCTCACATTGCTGGATACGGCGTTTCGGTTCTCCTCCTGGTTGTTGCAGGCAAAATGCTTGATGGTGGCATAATAGCCCTCCTCCTGCTGAACGCCCCGGCACAGAGCCGCCGCCATCTGTCCTGCCAGATACGGGTCCTCGGAGAAATACTCGAAGTTCCGGCCGCATAACGGATTGCGGTGGATGTTCATGGCGGGAGCCAGCCAGAAGGTGCATCCGTATTCCTTCATCTCCTCATAGACTGCCTGCCCGATCTCCCGGAGCAGCGGCGCATTCCAGGTCTGGGCCAGGGCCGTGGCCACCGGGAACGCAGTGCTGTACTGGTAAAGGGGCGTGTCCTTTTCCGGGTCGCCCAGCATGGGCTTCTTCACGATCTCGGGCAGCATCTCCAAAACGGAGAGGGACATCTGCAGAGGCTTGATGCGGCCTTTTTTATCCAATGCGGAACGGCTCTGGATCCGAAGCCCCGCCGGCCCGTCGCACAGCGCCACATTAGCGAGCCCCCGATCCCAAAAGCGTGAGGTGGTATTGCCCACCGAACCCGGCAGATCGAAACGGCTTTTGCCGAACATGCCTGCGCCTACAACGATGTCCGCCATCTCCTCCAGGCTGAGGCTTTCCAGGAGAGCGCGCACCCGGGGCTCTCTGTTGACCTCCGGCGTCTCATAGCGATAGCGCGCCGTCTCAAAGTCCTTGGCCTTCAGCTCATAGCGCGGCAGATCCCCTGTACTATCAAAGGCAAAGGCGGCCACCTTCATCTCCGTCATGGGACGGTTCAGGGGGCAAACGGCCTCATGCTCAGAGACGGTGACTTCCCGATCCAGGCGCAAAACCGCGACGGGTTTCGCCGCTCGGGACGAGTTCCCCAGTCGCAGGATATAGTCCCCCGCCTCCAGCACATAGCGGCTGTCGACCTCTTCATAGCTGGCAAGATCCTCCATAGAGAAGCTCAGAGTCAGCATTTCCGTTTCCCCTGGCGAGAGCAGTTTGGTCTTGGCAAAGGCAGCCAGGCTCTGATACTCTTTGTACAGTCGCCCGTTGGGCGCGCTGACATAGAGCTGCACGGTTTCCTTTCCGCTGAACCGCTCGCCGATATTCTGCACCTTTGCAAAAACAGAAACTCGCTTTCCGCTGACCTGAACGGAATCTGTCTCTACAGAGAAATCCGTATAACTCAAGCCAAAGCCGAAGGGATACAAGGGCTCTTTGCCGAAGCTGTCAAAGTAGCGGTAGCCCACATAAATGCCTTCCCGGTAGAACTCATCCTTCAAATTGCCGTTGAGGTAACTGTATTCCATGGCATAGGGGATGTCTGTATAGGTCCTGGCCCAGGTATCCGACAGCTTGCCGGAGGGCGTGGCCGAGCCAGACAGCAGATCGGCAAAGGCATGGCCGCCCTCGGTCCCCAACTGGCAGAGGTAGACCACCGCGTCGATCCCCTCGATCTGGTCCAGAAAGGCCATATCCATGCCGGAACCGCAGTTGATTGCCAGCACAAAATGGCTGTAGTTGGCAGCGCAGACGCGGATACTGGTCAGCTCCGTTTCGGTCAGATAATAGTCCCCGGCCTCGGCGCGGCGGTCTCCGCCCTCGCCCGCCTGGCGGCTGACCACATAGACGCAGCTGTCCGTACCGCTCTCCTCCACGTCCTGCCGGGAAACGGCTCTGCCGCCCGGCAGCTGAAAGCTGGTCATCATCAGATCGATGATCGATTTTTCGCCGATCCGTTTATAAAACTGCCTGCGTTCCTTCTCATACGCCGCCAGTTGCCGGGCGTATTCTTCCTCGTAATCCCGCAGCCAGCGGTCGGTAGTCACCTGAAAGCCCCGGTCCTTCAGCCCCTCCAGGACACTGACACTGTAGCGCTCGTTCACTTCGCCGGAGCCGGTACCGCCCTTGACGGTCTTGGCCGCGCCCGCGCCGTACAGGGCTATCCTCTTGGTTTTGAAAGGCAGCGCCCCCTCGTTCTTCAGCAGAACGACTCCTTCCAACGCCGCCTGATAGGCCACCTGGCGGTTCTTCTTTTCCCGCTCGCTCACCGCATCGGAGCGGCTTGCCTTGGTGTAGATCTCCATGGGCTGTTCTCCTTTTCCGTTTTTTCTGGACACAGCATATCACAGAAGTCTGTGGATTGCCAGACCCCAGTGCGCTTGACGGAGATCGGACAGCCGTTTATAATGTGGAAAAACATGTATGGGAGTATAACGATGCAAAAGCGGCTTTTTCTGACAGGCCCCACGGGAAGCGGCAAATCCAGCCTGATCCGGAAGGAACTGGGAGATCAAATGAGTTACGCCGGGGGGCTCGTGACCCGGCAGGCCCTCTCTGACGACGGCGCCATGCTGGGCTATGATCTTCTTCCCCCTGCGGCCCTGGCAGGTTACGAAGGACTGGAGGTCCAGCGTTTCCTGTATTTTCTGGATCAGGGCCCCAAAACTGACAATGAGGTGTACCGCAATTACGGCGTCAGGCTGCTGAACGAGGCCGCCTACTATCCCTTTGCCGTACTGGATGAGATCGGCGGTTTTGAGCTGATCATCCCACAATTTCGGCAGGCCCTGGAGGACCTGCTGAACACGGACGTGCCCATCCTGGGCGCTTTGAAGACCAAGGAAGAGGCCGAGCTGTTCCGGCAGTATCTGGGGATCGGAGAGCGCTTTACCCTTCACTGTGACCGCCTGCACCAGGCCCTGGCCGACGATGCGGACACGCTGGTGCTGGAAATGAGGTCGCCCGACGACGCCGACGCTGCAGCGGCAGTAAAGGCCTGGGTCGAGCAGTACGCAGTCTGACCATGCAATATGAACAGATCCGCCCGGCGACCTTCCTCGCCCGGCCCAACCGCTTTATCGCCCGCGTGCTGCTGGACGGAGCGGAAACCATCTGCCATGTGAAAAATACCGGCCGCTGCCGGGAGCTTCTGGTCCCCGGTGCGACCGTATATGTGCAGCACAGCGACTCCTCCGCCCGAAAAACCGCTTACGATCTGATCGCTGTGGAGAAAAACGGTCGGCTCATCAACATGGATGCCGCGGCGCCCAATGTGGTCTTTGGAGAATATCTGGCCGCCGGCGGTCTGGGCTTCGTCCCCTCCTGGATCAAAGCTGAGCAGCGGCACGGCGATTCCCGTTTCGATTTCTCCTTTGGGCGGGAAGGTCATATCTGTTTTGCTGAGGTCAAAGGCGTCACCCTGGAGGAAGACGGCGTGGTCCGTTTTCCCGACGCGCCCACCCAACGGGGCGTCAAGCATCTCCACGGCCTGATCGACTGCGTCCACGAGGGACTGGAGGCCTGGGTCGTCTTTATCGTACAGATGCGGGATGTGCGGTACTTCGAGCCCAACCGAGCCACCCACCCGGAATTTGCCCAGGCGCTCTGTGAAGCCAGGGAGGCGGGTGTACGCATCCTGGCGCTGGACTGCGCGGTCACACCGGACAGTCTTCGTGTCTGCGCTCCCGTGGAGGTCCGGCTCTGATATCCCCCCGGGGGGCTTGTGAAAAACTGTAAAATACTGTATACTAAGCGAAACACGCAAAGGCAGGGATCTTTATGGCCAACGAACAGGAAGTCTATTATCACGACCACGGCGACGGGCACGTGCACAGCCATCCGGTGGAACATGAGCACCCCCACAGTCACGACCACGGTCATACCCATACCCAAACCAAAGCGGTCATCAACCGTCTCTCCCGGGCGATCGGGCATCTGGAATCCGTCAAGCGCATGGTGGAGGACGGTCGGGATTGCACAGAGGTCCTGGTCCAGCTGGCAGCGGTCCGCTCTGCTCTGAACAGCACCGCCAAGGTGATCCTGAAGGATCATCTGGAACATTGTGTCTCGGACGCGGGGGCGGATAATCCGGACCTTCAGGCCCTCAATGAGGCCATAGACAAGTTCATGTCGTAAGTGCAGGACAGCACAAGACCCCGGGAGCTCCCGGGGTCTTTTGTTTTATTCGCTTTTTAAAAGCATTTGTTCCAGTGCCTGCATGTCCGCGGCCTGACCGTCCACGCCCGCAGCCTCCAGCTCGCCGGGCGCGGCATAGCCATAGCCCACGCCGATACAGGGGATGCCGCAGCGATGGGCGCCGGCCACGTCCCATTTGGTATCGCCGATCAACACGGTGCTTTCCCGCGCGGAGCCCAGGATTTCCATGGCCCGCTCCACCACCTGCCACTTGGCGTCATTTCCGTCGCCCAGGGTGCCGCAGATCACATCAAAATGGTCCAGTAGCCCCTCCCGCTCCAGCAGGTGTCTGGCCAGATGCTCCGGTTTGGAAGTGGCAAGTCCCAGCTTTTTTCCGGCCGCGCGCAAATGCTCCAGCAGCTCTCCGATCCCGGGGAACACGCGGCACTCATACAGGCCGATAGGTTGATAGCGCTCCCGGAAATCCTCTGTGGCCTGCAGCGCCTCCTCGCGGGAAAAGGGATAGCGTTCCATAAACATATCCACCAGCGGCGGTCCGGCAAAGCAGCGCAGCTCCGCGGGTTCCGCCTCGATCCCATGCTTGCGCAGAGCGTACTGCAGGGACTTGGTGATACCCTCAATGGTGTCAAATACCGTGCCGTCAAAGTCAAATAAAATGGTCTTGTACAAGGTTCCGCCCCCTTTTAGCAGATTATACCCGCCGTCTGAAACATTGTCAACTTGGGCAAACTGTGCATATCCTGATGTTGAAGCAGATCTAGGAGGCACAGTATGACACAGACCTATTTTCTCGGGGCAAATTCCGAAGACGGCTTTGCCTCGCTTTACGATGGCTTTCCGCCGGATGAAGGCGTGTTTCTCCATATCATCAAGGGCGGACCCGGCACCGGAAAATCCAGCTTCATGCGCCGGATCGGCCAGGCGGCCCAGGAGCGCGGCATGGACGTCCATTACGTACTCTGCTCCGGCGATCCCGACTCTCTCGACGGCGTCTACCTCCCCGCCCTGCGCGCCGCTTGGGTCGACGGGACAGCGCCCCATGCGGCTGAGCCGCGCCAATTTGGTGCGGACTCGGATTATGTAAACTTAGGACGCTTCTGCAGGCTCCCTTTTACCGCTGCGGATGCGGAAAAAATAACGCACATCAGCCGCTCTTACAAAGCACTCTATAGAGATGCCTACAGCTACCTTGCCGCAGCGGCTGATCTAGAAAAAGCCGGGAAACCGATTGCATCGCCTGAGCCTGCCGTGCTTGCGGAAATCGATTCCCTGCTCCAGCCGCCCGGCAAAGGCGGCACGCGGAGCCGCCGCTTCCTCCACGCTCTCAGTTGCCAGGGAGATGTGCGTCTCAATGGAGAAGTTCAAAAGTTATGTAAACAAATTGTTCAGGTCAGCGGGCAGGCGGTACTCGCAACCATCAGCCGCAGCTGCAGGGAAATGGCGATCCTGTGCCCTTCCCCGCTGGATCCGGAAACGCTGGAGGCGGTCCTGCTTCCGGAGCGCTCCCTGGCCTTTGTGGACGAAGGTTGGCAGCTGCCGGTCTGGCGTTCCTTCGTTCCGGCCGCGCCGGTGCTCGCAGCAGAAGCCGAAACCAGGCAGCTGAGGGACCGCTGTCTGGCGCTTGCCTTCGACAAGCTGCGGCGGGCTAAGGCCCTCCATGACGAGATGGAGGCGATCTACAAACGGTATATGGATTTCTCAGCCCTCACAGCCTATACGGACCGCCTGCTTACGGAGCTCTTCCGCTGACAAAACAGCCTCCGGCCGAAGCCGGAGGCTGATGTCGTTTATTCACTATGTCTCAGCAGCAGAAAAAGCGGTAGCCGCACATGGGGCCGAGGCACATGTTGGCGGCGCACATGGCCATGCACAGCCGATCGGGACTGAGTCCCCTGCTATACCGCACGGTGTAATTGTTATAGAAGTCCCCGCCGCTCTGCAGCTGCTGGAGCAGCATCCGGTACTCCTCATTGCCCGGGTCGATCTCTACCGCCCGCTTGGCAGATTCCAAAGCGGCGATCTTGTTGCCCTGATACATGTTGGCGCCCGCGTGGAGATAATACCACTTGCCGTCACGCTCCTGGACAGGCACGCCCGACAGGGCGTTGAGCGCCTCTTTATACATCCCGTTGCGGATATAATTCTTCGCCGCGGTATACTCGCTGCGCTCTGTCTGCTGCTGGGTCTGCTGGCCCTGCCAGCCGCTCCAGCCGTCCCATCCGTACCAGCCGTATTGCTGCTGGGCCCCCGCCGAAGGCCCGTATGCCTGCTGCTGGGCGCCGCCGTTTTTGATCTGATCATAGGCCGCGTTGATGTCGTTCATCTTCTGCGCGGCGCTGGAATCTCCGGGGTTCAGGTCCGGATGATATTTCTTTGTAAGTTCCCGATAGGCTTTTTTGATCTCTTCATCGGAGGCACCCGGAGAGACGCCAAGCACTTTATACGGATCCTGTACCATCTGCCTGTCCCTTCTTGTTGCTGTATTTCTGATCAAACTGCGCCCACAAACCGGCGCATAGGATATTCTTCAAAATGCCCGCATCCTGTACCAGAGGCAGGCGGTCAAATGCCATGAGCCCCTCCCCCAGGATCATCTTCAAAATGTCCCGGAAGCGCTGCTCGTTATCATCCAGTCCGTAATAGCGCCGGAAGGGATTGTAGCGGTTGCGGATCGTATCGCTGTCCAGATCCATACAGGCGTCCATCACATAGATAAAGCGGCCCAGGGAATAGCCCAAAGCACGCAGGGCTTCGCTCCACCGGTCCTCCCGGTAAATCAGAAGCTCCGCCATCAGGCGGCCGAAGCTGTCCGCCGCGGCATCAGGGTCCTCACAGCGGGCCTGCTCCAAGGCATGCAGGGCATCCATGCTCTCCCGGATGACCGCGCATTGCCGGGGATAGGCGGTCTGGATCTGCTCATATGGCTTCTGCAGCAGCTTTGCCTCCGCCAGGGCGCCCACATTGCCGTCATCCTCCCAGTCGTCCAGGCATTTTAAATAGGCCATGGCCACGTTCATATCCGCCGCATAGGCGCTGATCTCGCTGCACCACCAGGCCCTCGCCTCGATGGGATGGGGCAGGCAGGTCTCCTCCCCGCTGTTCTCCTCCGGCTCGTAGAGGGAACCCAAAAGCAGCACCAGAAAAGTCATGTCATAGGTCAGGCTCATCCGGGCCAGCTGCCCGTGGCGCTCCTTGATACTCCGGCACAGCCCACAGTAGCAGGCACGGTAACGGGCATACTCTGCCTCCGTCAGGTCGCCGGGCGCCGCCACAAGGTAACCGAACATATCTCAGGATTTCCCCATGAAGGAGGTGCCGCATTTGCGGCAGACCAGCTTGATCTTACCCTTGCCCTTGGGCACCCGCAGGACCGTCTTGCAAGAGGGGCAGGTAAAGAATTTGTAGTCCTTCCGCTGCTGCCAGCGCTCTTTCGCCAGTCTCAGCTTTCCAGTCTGCTTCATCCGCCAGCGCAGATATTTCCCGTTCTCCTCCTGCCGCTTGTAGACATTGCGGGAAAGCATCCTGAAATACACGAGACCCAGCAGCACGAACATCAGCGGATAGAGCACCGCGCCCAGCCGTTTTGTAAAGATGCTCCCCAAAACCAGCAGGACCACTGTGATCACCAGCAGGAAAATATTCAGTTGATCGTTGCCGTTTCTGCCGGCCATAAACCTTGCAAAACGCTCTCTCATGTCCTCACCTTGCCGCATGATTTTCTAAGGTAACATTCTAACACATTCGCAAAGCAAAACATCAAGAAATTGTTAACATATCGTCAAGACTTGTATTTCTCCAGAGATAACAGGACGATTTTCTCGCACAGCTGGGCATAGCTCATTCCCTCCACGGCCGCAGCCCGGGGAATCAGGCTGTTGGGCGTCATGCCGGGCAGGGTGTTCACCTCCAGGCACCAGGCCCTTCCCGCTTCGTCCAGGATGAAATCCGTGCGGGAATAGACGGACAGTCCCAGAGCGTTATGAAAGCGCAGCGCAGCGTCTCCCAGCAGCTGCTGTTCTTCAGGGGTAATGTTCGCCGGGCAGATCTCCCGGGCACCCTCGGCACCGCTCTGGTACTTAGCCACATAGTCGAAGCTAGTGCCCTCCGGCGGGATGATCTCGATGGCGCTCAGCGCCCGGCCGTCCAACACCGGGACCGTCAGCTCCCGGCCGCGGATCTTCTCCTCCACCACCACGCGGTTGCCATAGCGCAGCAGCTCATGCAGAGCCTGCTCCAGCTCCTCCCGGGTGTCCGGCAGGGCCACGCCCAGAGACGAGCCGCCGTCCACCACCTTCACCGCGCAGGGCACCGGCAGCGTCTCGGTCAGCGTCGGGATATCCGCCTCGCTGTAAACCAGCTCCTGCCAGGCGGGCGTCAATACGCCGGCGCTCTCCATGATCCGCTTGCCAACGGCCTTATCCATGGCCATGGCGCTGCCCAGGGGACCGGAGCCGGTATAGGGCACGCCCAACAGATCCAGCGTCGCCTGGATCTTGCCGTCCTCCCCGTCTGCGCCGTGGAGGCCCAGAAACACGCAGTCCGCCAGCTGGCAGATCTCCAGCACGTTTTTTCCAAGGCGGCTGGGGCTTTTCAGCTTGCGGGAGGCAATGACCGCCGCCAGATCCGGCATCTGCTTCTCGATGGCCACCTGGCCGCAGAGGCCGTCCGGCGCCTCAAAGGCGTCTTCCAAAGGGCCGGAATAGTCCTCCAGGCCCAGAAACATATCCACAAAAATGGCCTTATGGCCCAGGCTGCGCAGCGCCTTACACACGGAAGTAGCCGTGACCAAAGCCACGTGCCGCTCCGTGCTGATGCCGCCGCCCAAAACAACGATCTTCATACTGCCTCTCCTGTCTGCTTTAAACTCAAATCCACTTTCATAAGATACCATCAATACCTTATTCGTACAAGACCGAATTATGACGAAAAGGCCGCGTGGCTGCGCGGCCTTTCATGGTCAGGTTTACTTGATGTTCATGGGGGTGATGGCCAGATACTCCTCCAGCGGGGCGTCGTGCAGGCAGAGATTAATGATCTGCCGGCCGACCGGATCCAGCTCATCGGTGACGAACTCCATCAGTTGGTTCTTCATAAAGTCGGTGAGGATCTTCACACCGGCGTCATAGCCCTCATAACCCAGCTTGGACTGGAGCTCCGGACGCAGGAAGGTGCGGCGCACATACTGGCCGTCGATCTTCATCTCATCCAGGGAGTAGCCGAACAGCGGGCAGCGAGCCTTGACCAGATGCTTCATACGCACGGTGCCGTTGCGGCGGGCCAGGTACTCGCGGGTCAGCCATTCGCCCATGAAGCCAACGCGGTAGGCGCCGATGTGCTGGTTGGGGATCAGGATGTTCAGGGTGTTGGGCGTATCCAGCATCTGCCGAAGCAGGAGATTTGCCTGGGTGACCTTCTTGCCGGTGCAGAAGGGCCAATAGGAGCCCACGCCCTCGGCCTTCAGACCGCTGCCGGCACCGGAGTCGGCGATGGAGGGGTTCTTGAAGCCGCGGGGAGAGACCAGACGCCACAGCCAGGCGATGGAGGTGGGCACAAACTGGACCATGCCCATCACGCCGTAGTTAGGTTCCATGACGGTGCTGGGCGGCATGCGCACGCCGAAGGAGCGGACGTCCACTTCCACAGGCTGGTTGCCGGGCACGATGTTCTCGATCATGTCCCGGGGAATGATCACACGGGGATTGGTGCAGGGCTTTCCGGTGGATTCCAGCACATGCTCCCAGATCAGACAGGTGGCGCCGGGGGTGCCGTCCATGTTGAAAAACTCCAGGGGCTCGGGCGGATGGATGCTGATGCGCTCATACATGGGGCTGTTGCCGTAGTAGTTGTCGCCGTCCATGCGCAAAAACCAGCCGTCTTCCGCGTCGGCGATGACCAGGTGCCCGGAGCCGTTCTGGAAGCTCTTGTGGCTCATGATCATATCGTCCGCAATGGGGTGGATCTTGCAGGTCTCACGCATGGTCAGGAAATAATCTTCGCCGCTGACCAGGTGGGTGCCCAGGAGGATCTTGCCGTCCTCTTCCTTGTGGATCTCCTCCAGCATCTCGCTCTTGCCGCCGCCGGAAGCGCCCTCGTGCATGAAGACCACTTCGTTTTCATAAGGCGTCTCAAGAATGGCCGCGGAGGCGTGGTTGGTCACCCAGCCTTCGTTCTCGCCGATATCCAGCAGCATGGAGAACACGCCCTTCTTGGCGGAGGGGCCGGGATACAGGTTGTAGGCGAACACCTCGTGCAGGTTCTCGCTGCGCTGGTGCACCACCACCTGCTTGCCTGCAAAATGGGTCATGCGGAAGGGCGGCGCCACATAGATGATGGCCCGGGGCGTATAGCCGCGGGGCACGTCGTGAATGCTCACAAAGCCCTGCATATTGGCCAGGGACAGGGCGAAGAATGCCGCGTTGGCCGGGCAGATCATCAGCGCGTCATAGCCATAATATTTTCCACCCGCGTGGAAGGGCAGCATGATCACGCCCTGGGACTCGAACCACTGCATAGTCTCGGCCCGCAGCTTGGAAAACTCATAGCCGTAGACGTCCTTAAAACGAGGCTTGTCGGTGGGCAGATCGTCGCCGATGCGCATGCAGTCCGGGTCGCGGCGGCGCATATAGTCCTCCATGAAGTTGACGACAGGCCCGTTCTTGCAGCGGACTACCTCCGCCTCCTTGACGATGCCGATTCCGGGGATGGAGTAACTCACATCATAGCGGGAGCTATGGGTGGGTCCAAAGCAGAGCTCCAGCAGCTGCTCCTTGGTTTCCGGGTAACAGCGCCAGCTGCTCTTGCCCAGAGACTCTTTCAAGTCCTCGGGCAGTACAAAACGATTAAAAAAAGAGTCGATAAACATAGTCGCAACCTCTCTGTCCGAATCTAATATCACGCGTATTATTTTAGCATTTTTGTGCAGAATCATCAACGAACAAAATAGACGGAAATACAGGGGGAAAGCTCCCGCTTTTGGGTGAAAACTGTATAGAATACACAATCTAAGGGGCGGCCCGATCCGCATGTGCTTGCATTTGTCCCACCGCCGGGGTACAATGGTCCCCGGGAGGCGCGTGTCATGCAGAACTTCAAACTCGTGCTCTGCTACGACGGTACCCGGTACCGGGGCTGGCAGAAACAGGGCAATACCGACAACACCATACAGGGACGGCTGGAAGCCATCCTCTCCCGGCTTCTTTCCCAGGAGATCGAGCTTGCCGGAAGTGGCCGGACCGATGCGGGCGTACACGCCCGGCGGCAGATCTGCTCTTTCCGGGCGGACACGGGCAGAAGCTGCGAGGCGCTTTTGCAGGAGCTGCGCACGCATCTGCCGGAGGATATCGGCGCCGTATCGCTGGAGCCCGCTCCGACCCGTTTTCACGCCCGCCTCAGCTGCACGGGCAAGACCTACGTGTACCGGATCTGGAACAGCGCCGCACCCAATGTGTTCCGGCGGCGCTATATGCTGCAGCTTCCCGACGAGCTGGATCTGGGGTCTATGGAGAGGGCCGCTCGGCTTCTGCTTGGCAGGCATGATTTCTCCGCCTATTGTTCTCTGAAAAAGATGAAAAAATCCCCGGTCCGGGAACTTCGTGAGCTTCGCGTCGTCCAAGATGGTGAGGAGGTCCAACTGGTCTTTACCGGCGACGGTTTCCTATACAACATGGTGCGGATCCTGACCGGAACGCTGCTGGAAGTGGGACTTCACCAACGCACAGCGGAGAGCGTCCTGAACGTCCTGGAAAGCCGGGACCGCGCCCTTGCCGGGCCTACCGCCCCAGCCCATGGGCTCACGCTTTGGGACGTGTATTATGAGGGCGAAAATTAAATTGCTTACAAGTAGTTTTTCTATTGACAGGGTTGGAGAATACTGTTAAAATAAGTCGTCTCAATTGGATAGAGTTTATCCGAAGCAAGATAGCGACCGCCGCTTTTTTGAGCGGCCAAGGCCACACGGACAGCCGGGTCGAATGCCGAAAACCGCAGGTGCGGTGGCAACTTCTGTTGCCTTATTGATTGAGTTAAAAGCTCAAGTTTTGCTAGTTGGTTACTATAAACCAGTGCTTAAATGCATACGAACTTGTAAAATGGTCAATAAGAGTAGTAAAAGTAATCTTTGCTATATAGACTCTAAACCCATTGGGAGAAAAGCAGCCTTCTGACGCGGGCCGCTTTGCAGAATTTTCCAGGTGACGTATGCTTTTGCATACGTCATTTTTGTTTTTCGGAGGGTACGGGCATGAAGAAGATCATCGAACTCAAGAACATCACCAAGTCCTTTGATGGGCAGGTCGTCCTGGATAACATCAATCTGGACATTTACGACAATGAGTTTCTGACGCTTCTGGGTCCCTCCGGCTGTGGCAAGACCACGACCCTGCGTCTGATCGCGGGCTTTGAAAGCCCGGACGTGGGAGACATCATCTTCCTTGGAGAGAACATCAATAACGTTCCCCCGTACAAGCGCAACGTCAACACCGTCTTTCAGCGCTATGCCCTGTTCCCCCATCTGAACGTGTTTGAAAACGTGGCCTTTCCCCTGCGGGAAAAGCGCGTCCCCAAAGCAGAGATCGAAACGCGGGTAAACGAGATGCTGACCCTGGTGGCCCTCAACGGCTTTGAAAAGCGCAGCGTGACCAGTCTTTCCGGCGGCCAGCAGCAGCGCGTGGCCATCGCCCGTGCCCTGGTCAGCAGTCCCCGGGTCCTCCTGCTGGACGAGCCGCTGGCGGCTCTGGACCTGAAGCTGCGCAAGGATATGCAGTCGGAACTGAAAAAGATCCAGAAGGCCACGGGCATCACCTTCGTGTTCGTCACCCACGATCAGGAGGAGGCGCTCTCCATGTCCGACACCGTGGTGGTCATGTCCGAGGGCCGTATCCAGCAGATCGGCACGCCGGTGGATATTTACAATGAGCCGGAAAACGCTTTTGTGGCGGATTTCATCGGCGAGAGCAACATCCTGGACGGCATCATGCTGGCAGACCGGAAGGTCAGCTTCTCCGGCCATGTGTTCGACTGCGTGGACGCCGGCTTTGAAAAGCGCCAGCCGGTGGACGTGGTCATCCGCCCGGAGGACGTGGATATCGTGTCCGAGGAAAAGGGCATGCTGAAGGGTGTGGTCACTTCGGTCACCTTCCTGGGCGTCCACTACGAGATCATCGTGGATATCAACGGCTTCAAGTGGATGATCCAGACCACGGACTTTGTGGATGTGGACGAGCACATCGGCCTGTATATCGAACCCGATGCGATCCATATTATGCGAAAATCCGAGTATTCGGGCATGTACGGCGACTATTCATCCTTCTCCATGGAGATGGATGAGATCGGCGTGCTGGAAGAGGAAGTCATGGAAGAGGTGCTGGAAGAAGCTGAGGTGGAGCATGCGGAATAAGAACGTAGCCGCCCAGCGCGGCAGTCTGATCCAGCGGCTTTGCCTGGCACCCTACTCCGTGTGGGCGGCGCTCTTTATCGTGGTACCGCTGATCTTCGTGGCCTACTATGCCTTTACCGACAACAACTTCAGCTTCACGCTGGACAATGTGCGGCGCTTTTTCACCGCCACCTCCAACGTGACCGATGAGGCCGGTATCCGGGAGGTCCACACCTACCTGCTGATCTTCATGCGTTCGCTGAAGCTGGCAGTCATCTCCACGGTGATCTGTCTGATTATGGGCTATCCGGCTGCGTACATCATCTCCACCGCCTCAGCCCGGACCCAGAAGATCATGATCACCCTGATCATGATCCCCATGTGGATGAACTTCCTGATCCGCACCTACGCCTGGATGACCATCCTACAGGACACCGGTATCTTCAACGGTATGCTGGGGCTGCTGGGCTTAAAGCCTATCCACATCATCGGCACCGAGGGCGCCGTGGTCATCGGCATGGTCTATGACTACTTCCCCTACATGATCCTGCCCATCTACTCCGTCATGGCCAAGATGGACGTCAAGCTCCTGGAGGCGGCCCGGGACCTGGGCTGCAACAGCTTTGGCGTGCTGCGCCGGGTGATCTGGCCGCTGAGCCTGCCGGGTGTTTTCTCCGGGATCACCATGGTGCTCATCCCCTCGATCAGCACCTTCTATATCTCCCAGAAGCTGGGCAACGGCAAGTTCTACCTGATCGGCGACGCCATTGAGGGCCAGTATGTGGCCAACAATCTGCACTTTGCCGCCGCCATCGCCTTTATCCTCATGGTCATCCTGCTGGTATGCATGGCTGTGATGCAGCGCGGTGCCAACCGGCGGGCCGCGGTCTGAAGGGAGGGGACGGAATATGAAACCCATTTCCAAGGTCTACACGGCCCTGATCATGATCTTCCTCTTCGCACCCATCGCCATCCTCTTGGTCTTCTCCTTCAACTCGGCCAAGAGCCTCTCCGTGTTCTCCCATTTCTCCCTGTATTGGTACCGGGAGCTGTTTCGGGATTCGGAGACCCTGGGTGCGGTGCGAAACACCCTGGTGCTGGCCGTCAGCGCGGCGCTGATCTCCACCGTTATGGGCACCGCCGCCGCCGTGGGCATCAACAAGCTGCGCAGCAAGTACCTGCGAACCGTGATGGACACGGTCACCAACATCCCCATGATCAACCCCGACATCATCACCGGCATCTCCCTGATGCTGATGTTCGTGTTCGTGGGCCGGCTGTTCGGTGCGGCCACCAGCCTGAACTTTGCCACCATGCTGATCGCCCATGTGACCTTCTGCCTGCCCTATGTGATCCTGCAAGTGCTTCCCAAGCTCCAACAGATGGACAAATCCCTGCCGGAAGCCGCCATGGACCTGGGCTGCACACCTCTTCGGGCCTTCTTCAAGGTGGAGATCCCGGAGATCCTGCCCGGCGTCATCACGGGCCTGATCATGGCCTTTACCCTTTCTCTGGATGACTTCGTCATCAGTTACTTTACCGCCGGCAACGGCTTCCAGACCCTCCCCATCCGCATCTACAACATGACCAAGAAGACGGTCACGCCCAAAATGTACGCCCTGGCAACCATCATCTTCTTCGTGATCCTGGCCCTGCTGCTGATTTCCAACCTGTCTGACAGTGACAGCGCCGAGACCGTAAAGAAAGCGAAACGCAAAAAAGCAAAATCAAAGGAGGTTGTATCCACATGAAAAAGTTCGTTTCTCTCTTAGTCCTTGCCGCACTGGCCTGTGCGCTCCTGCTCAGCGGCTGCGGCTCGTCCAAGACTCTCACCCTGAACGTGTATAACTGGGGCGAGTATATTTCCGACGGCGCCGAGGATTCCTTCGACACCATCCAGGAATTTGAGAAATGGTACGAGGCCAACTACGGCCAGAAGCTGAAGGTCAACTATGACACCTACGCCAGCAACGAGGATATGTACAGCAAGATCTCCAGCGGCGCCGTCAGCTACGATGTGATCATCCCCTCCGACTATATGATCGCACGCATGATCGCCGAGGATATGCTCCTGCCTCTGAATTTTGACAACATCCCCAATTATCAGTATATTGATGAGAGCTTCCGTGGTCTGTACTATGACCCGGACAATCAGTACACCGTCCCCTACACCTATGGCATCGTGGGCATCATCTACAATGCCAATGTGGTGGATGAGAGCGACGTGGGCGGCTGGGACCTGATGTGGAACAGCAAATACGCCGGGAACATCCTCCAGTTCAACAACTCCCGCGACGCCTTTGGCACCGCCCAGTACAAGCTGGGCCTCGACGTGAATGACAGCACAAAAGCCAACTGGGATGCCGCTTTGGCAGAGCTCAAGACCCAGGCTCCCCTGGTAAAGAGCTACGTGATGGATGAGATCTACAACATGATGGAGTCCGGCGAGGCCGCTGTGGGCGCCTACTATGCGGGCGACTACTTCATCATGCTGGACGCCGAGGCGGACAACATCGATCTGCAGTTCTATTATCCCGAGCCCACCAACTATTTCGTTGACGCCATGTGCATCCCCAAGGCCGCCCAGAACAAGGAGCTGGCCGAGATCTTCATCAACTACATGCTCTCTGCCGAACCCGCCATCGCCAATGCCGAGTATATCTACTACGCCTCCCCCAACTCTCTTGTGTATGACGATGCGGATTACGCCGACGAACTGGGTGAAGAGGCCATGGAGATCCTGTATCCCGGCATCGAGGATTTCGGCGCTCTGTATAACGAATACGCCTACCGCAATCTGGACGCCGAGACCCTGGACTATGTAAACACCCTCTGGGAAGAGCTGAAGATCAGCTGATGATTTGAAACGACGACCGCCGCAGTGCACGCTGCGGCGGTTATTTTATTGCTTTCCGGGCATGCTAATGGAAACAATGCAAAGGGGTCAAGTGACATGGTCAAACGCCTCGGAAAACAAACGATCGTATTGGAAAACGCGCCCCGCATCCTCTCCTGCGCCGGTGTGGCCGGGAAGAAAGAAGGCGAAGGGCCGTTAAAAAATGAATTTGATTTCATCTCGGAAGATTCTTATTTTGGAGAACAGACCTGGGAGAAGGCGGAGAGCCACATGCTTCAGCGCTGCTTTTCCATCGCCTGCGATAAGGCAGGGCTTTCGCCCTCCTCGCTGGATTTCATTTTGGCCGGAGATCTGCTGAACCAATGTGTCAGTTCTTCCTTCGCCATGAAAGACAGCAACGCCCCTTATCTGGGTCTCTACGGTGCCTGCTCCACCATGGCAGAGTCCCTGTCTCTGGCCGCCATGCTCATTGACGGCGGCTACGCCAACACCGCCTGCGCCATCACCGGCTCCCATTTCTGCTCGGCCGAACGGCAGTACCGCTTCCCTCTGGAATATGGCGGCCAGCGTCCGCCTACGGCCCAGTGGACCGTTACGGGCGCAGGAACCGTTATCTTGGGAAAAAGCGGCGGCAGCGGCCTGCGCATCACGCAGCTCACCGCAGGAAAGATTGTAGACGCCGGGATCGACGACACCAACAGTATGGGCAGCGCCATGGCCCCTGCCGCCTACGACACGCTCCGCGCCCATTTCGATGACGCCAGGCGCGCTCCCGCGGACTACGACGCCATCTTTACCGGCGACTTGGGCGCGCTGGGACATGATATTCTGGAAGACCTCTTTCGTGCAGACGGTATCGAACTGGGACCGCACTATATGGACTGCGGCGTGCTGATCTATGACGCGGGCCTCCAGGACGTAAACGCCGGCGGCTCAGGCTGCGGCTGCTGCGCCTCAGTATTGACGAGCCACATCCTGCCCGCCATGGAGCGGGGACTTTGGAAGCGGGTCCTGTTTTCCGCCACCGGCGCTCTGCTCTCCGCGACCAGCGCCCAACAGGGCAGCAGCATTCCGGGCATCTGCCACGCCCTTGTGATCGAACGGGAGGATTGAGGTATGGACCTGTTCTTCACCTATCTGAAAGCCTTCGCGGTGGGCGGTCTGCTCTGCGCTCTGGGGCAGCTTCTGATCGACTATACCCGTCTGACCCCTGCGCGGATCCTGACTGCATATGTGGTAGCCGGGGTGGTACTGGGTGCGCTGGGTCTCTATCAGCCCCTGGCGGAATGGGCCGGCGCGGGAGCCACGGTACCATTGACCGGCTTTGGAAACAATCTGGCCATGGGCGTCAAGCAGGCGGTGGCCGATCAGGGGCTGCTGGGCGCCTTCACCGGCGGCTTCAGCTCCGCGGCCGGCGGCATCTGCGCCGCCATGTTCTTCGGCCTGGTGGTATCGCTGGTTTTTCGGCCCAATGACAAGAACAAAAAATAAGCGTCTGCCGGATCACAGCAAAATCCGGCAGACGCTTATTCCATTCATGCTTTACAGGTTCAGCAAGGCGGCTGCGGCAGAGCCGGGGAGCGTGGTCTCCTGTCCGACCTTCAGCACTGTGTAGCGGCCCAAGCCTTCCTGGATCTCTTCCTGGATCAACTGCTGCAGCAGGGGCCTGTATACCCGCCCTTTCTGCACCAGGGATCCTTCCGCACAGATGCAGGACGGTCGCTGAGGATCTTTCCCCTCTCCGGTCAGCAGCAGGATCGCCGCCAGGTTCGTGCACATGCAGCGTGCAGATCGCTCAAAAGCCGCCCTGCACAGCTCCTGTACAAAGGTCTCATCCTCCGCGTCGCCGCAGACCTGATCCAAATGCTCGCCGCAGGCCCAGGCGTCGATCACCGCGGAATCCATCCGCTCCAGATCCTTGACCTTCTCGACGGCAAGCCCGGAGAGCAGTCCCTCCTCCGCGGCAGCCTTCAGCATCAGGTGCACCAGTTCACCCAGATACACTCCGGCGGTCATCTTCTCAAAGGCCTTTTGTCCGGGGCTGTGACTGTCTTCATCCAGCAGCCTGTCAAAGCGGCCTTTTTTCATACCGTCATACATCCCGGATTCCAGATTGATGATCATGCTCCGCTCACTGTCCGTGTGGAGCTTTCCGATCCGTTTGGCCGGCAGCGAACAGCAGGTATTGGTCCCGGTGCCGCTGACCTGCCCCACAAAGCCATCGTAGGCATTCCGGTCCAAAACCGAGGAGCCGCCCAGCAGGACTGCCACCGTGTCGTTGAGGATCACGATCTTTTTCCCGCCAAAGCCGCGTCTCTCCAGCTCCGCTTTCAAAGAAGCGCCCAGGAGCTTTCCTTCACAGCCGGTGACGACGACCTCTTTGTCGATGGCGATCACCCTGCCGTCCATCTCGGGCGTGATCTCCGCAGAGTAGGAAAAGCAAAAGCCGATCCGGTCCGTCTTGTCGATGATATCCATCAAGCTGTCCGCCGCGAAGGAGACGAACTCTTCCCAAGTCACCGGGCGCTCTATACCGGGCATCTTCCACTTTCGGACATATTCTTCCCGATATGTACCCTCTTCAAAGGTGACCAGGGCCCGACGGTAATTGGTCCCGCCCGCGTCGATGACGGCCACCGGCTCGTTTTGCGGGATATGTCCCTGCCCACTCAAATAGGTGGGGATCATCTGCAGGGAGCCGCCGAGCCCCGCAAGGCCCCGCTCCATTTCTTCACACATGGCAGCCGCATCCCGGGCAGGGATGATCTGTTCCAGCTCCATGCCGTATTTTTCCAAAAAGGCTCTGGCTTTTGTGACGCTCATATCGTACTCCCGTCAGAAACAGCAGGCGGTGCATGCCGCCTGCTGTATTCGATTTCTTTCCTTATTTCCCTTCCGTGGCCGCGCTCTCGTCTTTGGACGCCTCCACGATACCGGCAGCCAGACCGGCAAGCCCCTGGATCTCGCTGGGGATGATGATCTTCGTTGCACGGCCGTTGGCGGCGGAGGCAAAGGACTCCAGCGCCTTGATGCGGATGACCGCGTCTGTGGGGGCTGCGGCATTGATCAGTCGAATACCTTCCGCTGTGGCGGTCTGAACCTTCAGGATGGCTTCCGCCTGGCCCTCGGCCTCCAGGATCTGCTGCTGCTTCTTGGCGTCGGCCCGCAGGATGGCGGATTCCTTCTCGCCTTCGGCCTCCAGAATGGCGGCACGCTTCTCGCCCTCGGCGCGGAGGATGGCTTCACGGCGTTCACGCTCGGCCTTCATCTGCTTCTCCATGGCGTTCTGGATCTCCTTGGGAGGCAGAATGTTCTTCAGCTCCACACGGTTGACCTTGATGCCCCAGGGGTCGGTGGCCTCATCCAGGATGGCCCGCATCTTGGTGTTGATGATGTCACGGCTGGTCAGGCACTGGTCCAGCTCCAGATCGCCGATGATGTTACGCAGCGTGGTGGCCGCCAGATTCTCAATGGCCACCATGGGCTGCTCGATGCCGTAGGTGTACAGCTTAGGGTCGGTGATCTGGAAGTAGACCACCGTGTCGATCTGCATGGTAACGTTATCCTTGGTGATCACGGGCTGGGGCGGGAAGTCCGCCACCTGCTCCTTCAGGGAGACGATCTTGGCGACCCGCTCAAAGAAGGGTACCTTGATGTGGAAGCCCACGCCCCAGGTCTCCTTATAAGCGCCCAGACGCTCGATCACATAAGCCTTGGCCTGCTGCACGATGCGGATGTTCCGGATCAGGATAAAGGCCACCAGAAGGATCAGAATAATGATGACAATCGGCATAATGATTCTCCTTTACAAAGATTTAGATTCCTGTCAATGACTCTTTTCAAGCGGGGTCACGATCAGCTTTACGCCTTCGATCCGTCTGACGGATACCACGTCACCCACGTCTGCTTTCAAACTGTCCTCCGCCATACGGGCAGTCCACACTTTTCCTTCCACCGCCACAGCGCCGGTTCCGGCGATGTTGTCGATCTTCTCTTTGACGATACACTCCTTGCCCACGATCATATCGGCATTGGTGGGAACTACCCTGGCGTTGATGTACTTCCTCGCAAGCGGTCTGGTCAGGATCAGCGCGGCCAGGGAGACCAACAGGAACCACAGGACCTGCAGCCAGAGCGGCGCCCCCAGCAGGGCCGAGATCAGCGCGGCCAGTGCGCCCAGCGCAAACCAGATGGAAACCAGGCCCGGCACGATCGCTTCCACGATCAGAAGTGCCACCATGGCGATCAGCCACAGTACGGGCATATTGACAAAAACACCGTCTATATAGGTCATGTGGAACTCCTTTCTCTCTTAGTATCTCCGACCCACATTATATAATGATGACAATTATTTCGCAAGGGCTTTTGCCCGAAAATAAAATGCGTAATTTTTCACACTTTAGCTCTTTACATTTTTGAATTGCTGATGTAACATAAGCTTGTACTGAAAACCACTGTATTCAGGAGGGCGGCATGAATAAGCTTCCTAAGAAACCACGAAATGAGACTATGTACAAGGCGATCCTCTCGCTGGAGACGCTGGATGAGTGCATGAAGTTTTTCGATGATCTCTGTACCGTAACCGAACTTATGGCCATGGAGCAGCGCTATCAGGTGGCCTCCTGCCTTGACGACGGTATGATCTACAACGATATCCTGGCGGAAACCGGCGCTTCCAGCGCCACCATCAGCCGGGTCAACCGTTCCCTGCAGTATGGCCGCGGCGGTTACGAGATCGTATTCTCCCGGCTCAAGGAGAAAACCGAATGAGCAGTTACGAGGCTCTCGCCTCCTGGTATGATCAACTGACGGGTGATGTGCCCTACGAACAATTTGCAGATTATTACGAGGCGGAGTTCGCACGCTGCGGCGGTGAATTCCGTCTTCTTCTGGACCTGTGCTGCGGTACCGGAACGCTGACGGCGGAAATGACCCGGCGCGGCTATGAGCTGATCGGGGTGGACGCCTCGATCGATATGCTCATGCAGGCGCGGGACAAGTGCGCCGCGCTGGAGCGGCCTCCGCTGTTTCTCTGCCAAGAGGCGGCTGAGCTGGATCTTTACGGCACGGTGGACGCCGCCTACTGCTCCCTGGACGGGATGAACTATATCCCGCCGGAGGATCTGCCGGAGGTCTTTCACCGACTCCATCTCTTCGTCCGTCCCGATGGCCTCGTAATATTTGACGTACGTTTGCCGGAATGGTTCCGTTCTCTGGACGGAGAAGTTTTCGTGGATGAGCGTTCGGATCTGCTCTGCCTCTGGCGGGCAGAGTACGACGAGACCCTTGGCGCCGTTCGCTACGGGATGGACCTCTTTGAGCGGCAAGGGCGTCTCTGGCGGCGCAGCGGCGAGGAGCATGTGGAGTATGCCCATGAACCGGGTTCTCTGAAAGCGCTTCTGGAGGGGCAGGGCTTCGGCCAGGTGCAGCTGCAATCCCGCTGTCCCCAAGGCGACGCGGGCCGCTTGTTTATCATTGCTGTCAGACAGGAGAATTAACATGGATAAAATCATTCGCGCTACCGCAGGCGATGGCAATATCAAAATGGCCGTCATCACTGCCAGAGATACCGTGCAGCGTGCCCGGGAGATCCACAGCTGCTCCCCCACCGCAGCCGCCGCCTTGGGCCGCACTCTCTGCGGCGCTTCCTTGCTGGGGGAAAGTCTGAAAGAAGAAAACGCCACGCTGACCATCCGCATCAACGGCGGCGGCCCTATCGGCAGCGTCGTGGCTGTCTCAGATTCCTCCGGCTATGTACGCGGTTATGTGGAAAACCCCGGCGTGCAGCTGCCTCTGCGCAGCGACGGGAAACTGGATGTGGGCGGCGCCGTGGGCCGGGACGGTATGCTGACCGTCAGCCGCGACCTGGGACTGCGGGAGCCCTATATCGGTTCCACGGAACTGGTCAGCGGAGAGATTGCCGAGGATCTGACCGCCTATCTGCTGGAGAGCGAGCAGGTGCCTTCCGCCTGCGCCCTGGGCGTGTTGGTGGATACCAACCGTTCCATCAAGGCGGCCGGTGGCTTCATCGTGCAGCTGATGCCCGGTGCTCCGGAAGAAATGATCGACCGGCTGGAGGAAAACATTTTCCTGATGGACCAGTTGACCACCATTCTCAGTGAGGACGGGACCGACGCCCTGTTTCAGCAAGTCCTTAAGGGCTTTGATTATCATCTTGTGGGTGAAGCGGAAGTGGGTTACCGCTGCTACTGCAGCCGTGAGCGTGTGGAGGAAGCGCTCAGCTGTATCGACGATCGGGAACTGTTGGAAATGATCGGCGAGGCCAAGCCCATCCATGTCAACTGTCAGTTCTGTGACACAGACTACAGCTTCACCCCGGAGGATCTGAGAGCGCTTCTGGAGCATAAGCAGAACTTGGAAAAAAATTAAAAATGGTTATTGACAATTTCCAAATAATTTAGTATTATTACAAAGCTGTCATGCGGGAGCATAGCTCAGCTGGTTAGAGCACCTGCCTTACAAGCAGGGGGTCACTGGTTCGAGTCCAGTTGTTCCCACCATTCAGTTTTATACGCCTCTGTAGCTCAGTAGGTAGAGCAGCGGACTGAAAATCCGCGTGTCGTTGGTTCAACTCCGACCGGAGGCACCACCCCGCTTTTGCGGGGTATTCGCGGGCATAGCTCATCCGGTAGAGCGCCACCTTGCCAAGGTGGAGGTAGCGAGTTCGAGCCTCGTTGCCCGCTCCAAAAAAATATTTGCGGGCAAAGCCCGCAAATATTATATGGCGCCATAGCCAAGTGGTAAGGCAGCGGACTGCAAATCCGCGATTCCCCGGTTCAAGTCCGGGTGGCGCCTCCAGAAAAGACACGCTCTGCGTGTCTTTTTTAGGATATCCGCCCTGTATCGTATGAGGTATCTCTATGAACAAACAATCCAAAGCATTCGGGCCCGGTCTCATCATCCTTGCCGGTATTTTCTGGGGCAGCATGGGGCTCTTCGTCCGTACCCTGGGCCGGTATGGGTTCAGCTCCATCCAGATCACCTCCGTGCGTCTGACGATCGCCGCGGTCTTCTTCTCCCTTTTTCTGCTCTGGAAAGACCCGAAAGGCTTTCAGATCCGTTCGAAAGATATCCCCCTGTTTCTTGGGCTCGGGATCATCAGTGTCCTTTTCTTTACCGTCTGCTATTTTACAGCCATTGATATGATGCCGCTGTCCACCGCAGCCATCCTGCTCTACACCTCCCCTATTTGGGTCATGCTTATGTCCATTCTGGTGTTCAAAGAGAAGCTCAGCGGGCGGAAACTTCTGGCCCTGGTCCTGGCTTTCGGCGGCTGTGTGTTCGTCTCCGGCATTTCCGGCGGCGGTTTAAGTGCGAAGGGGCTATTGATCGGCCTCGGCGCCGGCCTTGGATACGGGCTATACAGCATTCTGGGCACGATCGCCCTGCGGCGCTATTCTCCGTTCACCGTCACGGCCTATACGTTTATCATTGCCGCTGTGGGCTCCTGGTTCATCAGCCACCCTATGGACATCCTGTCCAAGCTCAGCGCTGCGCCGTCGCCTGTCGGTCTGTTCTTTTTCTTCATTTTGACGGCGCTGGTCACCGCGGTGGTCCCCTTCCTCTCTTACACGCTGGGCCTGCAGACGGTGGAGGCCAGCAAGGCCGCCATCCTGGCCACCATAGAGCCGCTGGTAGCCACCGTACTGGGGATCCTGGCCTTCAACGAGGCGCTTACCCTGAGCGCTTTTCTGGGGATCCTGCTGATTTTGAGCGCTGTGGTGATTCTCAATCTCCCCAGCCGAAAGGGAAACCAAACATAAGTACCGTGCCCGCGGCTGAAGCCGCGGGCATATTTTGGCAGCACGGGTTTATGGAAAATTAAGATTTAATCTCTTTTCTTTTGTCTAAGCGTGCAGTATAATACCCGCCGAGGAAGGAGGATGCACATGCGTAAGTCCATTCGAATATTACTCATATTCTTGTGTATCATCTTTACCGGCCTGCTCGCTTACAGCGCCTACCGGCTATATGATATCCTGCACACCTATAAAGTCTCTGAGAACATGTATAACGATCTCAGCGGTCAGTATGTCTCCAACGCTGCACCTGCCGCGTCTGCCGATCCTGCTTCTTCTTCGAGTCAGGGAGATGCCCAGGTCCAGCTCGAGCGCTCCCCCATTCAGGTCAATTTCGATCTGCTGCAGGAGGAGAACAGCGAGGTGGTCGGCTGGATCTATGGGCCGGATACTGTGATCAACTACCCGGTCGCCCAGGGACAAGACAACGACTACTACCTTTATAATTTCATTGACGGGACCTATACCGGCACCGGCACTCCCTTTGTGGACTGTATGTGCGAAAAAGACTTTGCCGGGCAGAATACGGTCATTTATGGGCACCACATGAACGACGGCTCCATGTTTGCCTCTCTGAGCAAATACCGCACTGAGGGCTACTATGAGGAGCACCCTGTTCTCTATTTGAATACCCCCACGCAAAACTACAAGATCGAGGTCTTTGCCGGGTATGTGACCGATGCGGAGTCCGATTCCTACATTCTGGGATTTTCAGACGAGGGTGATTACCTGCGCTATCTGGCAGCCATGAAGGCCCAATCGGATTTTGATTCGCCGGTGGAGCTCAGCAGCGATGACCGGATCGTCACCTTGTCCACCTGTTCCTATGAATACTTTGATGCCCGCTATGTGGTGCAGGGCAAGCTCGTCCCCATCGGCTGACAGCATCAAGCCGGAAATTGTTGCCAAACCCGTACAAAAAGCCGCAAACACCTGATTTTTTTGGTGCTTGCGGCTTTAATTGATTCAAACTTAAGAAAGCTTAAGATGACAGATCGGGCAAAGCGGAGTATAGTATAGGCAGACAGAAGGGCGGCATGTCCGATTCCGGCAGCTGCCCGCAATGAAACGACGCGATATTCAATTTGAGGTGATACCTTATGAAGAAAACAGGAAAAGCCTTTATGAGCCTTTTGTGTGTGCTGGTTCTGATGCTCCAGCTGACAGGGGGCGCTGCATGGGCGGACAACACCTCGTCCGTCACTGGAGAGGAAAAACTGATCTATTATGCCTATGTTTCGGCTCCGTCCGATGACGATCCTTACGCGGTCGAGCTGATCACCGACGACAACCTCCAGGAGCTTCTGGGTGACGAGCGCTTCTCTGTTAAGCTGGGAGAAGCCGAAGTCTCCACCAGCAGCGAAATGCAGCTGCAGGCGCTTGTCAGCGAGGGACTACGCATCACGCCGCCTGCGGACTACTATGTCGACTTCCTCCGCCTTCGCACGAACGAGACGGGCAGCCCTTCAGTGGATGTTGCGGCTGAGGCCTCCGCTTCCACTCCCGCTGTCGCGGTGAACGAAAAGTGTCTCCTGGATGAGGACGGCGACTATGCGGAAGATCTTTTCTCCGCGTTCTCCGCCTATGACGCACCCCGTTTTGTGCTAGACATCGTCTTTACACCCATTGATAAGGACGCAAGCATCACGGTCCGCTACAATCTGAACGGAGTCTCCGGCAGTTTTGACGCTGAGACCGCCGAATACGGCAGCACTTTCTCCGTACCGCATGTCACAGAGGATCAGAAAGCTGAAGCGCAGAACAACGGCAAGGTTTTTGACGGCTGGGAACTCCGCTACGCCAATGGTACCCATACCCTTGTAACTGAGGGCGCCGAGATCCGGCCCTATGCAAGCTGCATCTTGACAGCCAAGTGGACGGACCAAGCTCCCCTCACGGTCGGTGCAAGCCCGCAAAGCAACGATCGCGGGACAGAAACCGAAGTCCATGACGTCACAGTAAACAATGACGAGAATGGTACCGCCTCCGCAGAACCTGTATCCGGTGTCACCGGCACCGAAGTCACCCTCACCGCCACCCCCAACGACGGCTACCGCCTCAAGGAATGGCAGGTCGAGCCCGACAGTGTGACGATCACAAACAATAAGTTCACCATTGGCGACGAGAATGTGACGGTCACGGCGATCTTTGAGGAGATCCCGCCCGCAACCTACAGCGTCACAGTGACCGTTGAAGGCAGCGGCACCGCCTCCGCTTCCCCCACTTCCGGCATTTCAGGCACCGAAGTCGCTCTCACCGCCACTCCCAATGACGGCTACCACCTCAAGGAATGGCAGGTCGAGCCCGACAGCGTGGCGATCACGGATAACAAGTTCACCATAGGTTCCGAGAACGTAACGGTTAAGGCGATTTTTGAGGAGATCCCGGTAAGCAGCCATACCGTAACCTTTGACGCCAACGGTCACGGGACCGCCCCCGAATCTCAGTCTGTAGCCAACGGCAGCAAAGCCTCGGCCCCTACCGCCCCCTATGCGGAAGGCTACACCTTCGGAGGCTGGTACACCGAAGCCGAGTGTACCACTGCCTTTAACTTTGATACGCCCATTACCGCCCCCGTCACGCTCTACGCCAAATGGACGGAAGAACAAACCCTGACGCCCACGGAACTGACCATTGAAGCCGTGACCGCCCAGAAAACCTATGACGGCACACCGCTCAAGGCACCTGAGTACAATGAAAACGGTTACACCAACGGTTATAAGATCCCCGGTCTGGAAGGCTATACCGTTAGCGGCCTGACTGTCACCGGCGAGGCCACGAAACCCGGCGATGCCGGTACCACCCACGTGGATGCCAGCAACATCAAGATCACCGACAGTGCCGGTACTGACGTCACCTCGCATTTCTCTGTCAAAACCACCGACGGCAAGCTGACCATCAACAAGCGCAGTCTCGTCATCACCGCCATCAGCGACTCCAAGGAATACAACGGCCAGACCATCAAGGCCAGCGAGCTGACAAAGGAAGGCTTCACCGATGGCTACAGTCTGAGCGGTGACGGCCTGGTCTCCGGTCAGACACTCAGCCTCATCACGGTAAACGGTGAAGGCAAAGAAGCCAACGAATATACCACCAGCATCGACAAGCCCGATGAGATCACCGTGAGCATTGATAAAGATAATAATGTGACCGACTGCTATGATATCAGCACCGTTGACGGCAAGCTGACCATTACCAAGCGTTCCGTCACCATTACCGCTATCAGCGGGCCGGTCCCGGCCACCGGCGAGACTGTCTATGGCAAAAACTACAGCGGCAACGGCTATACCAGCGGCTACAAAGCGGAGGGTCTGCTGGAAGGCCACAAGCTCCAGGGCGACTTCGTCACCGGCAGCGGCAAGGAAGGCGAATTTGTCACCGATATCGACACCTCCAAGGTAAAGATCCTTGACGGCACCACTGACGTGACCGCAAACTATGATATCAAGACCGTGGCCGGCAAGATCCGAATCGTGGCCAAGGACAGCTCCCAGACCCCGATCACTGTGACCGTCTCCGCCAGCAAGGTCTACGACGCCACGCCCCTTACCGTCAGCAACAGCAACATCAAGGTGACCCAGGGTACCCTTCCCTCCAACTACACACTGGAGGCCAGCTTTGGCCCCACCACCAGCATCACCGACGTTCAGAAGGTTTCTGTGAGTCTGAGCGATGTAAAGGTGAAGGACGCCAGCGGCAAGGATGTGACCGATCAGTACAAGATCACCACCGTCTCCGGCACCCTGGAAGTGACCAAGAAGCCGCTGACCCTGACCGCCGAATCCGCCAGCAAGACCTATGACGGCAAGGCCCTGGTCAACCGGAACGTCCGGGCAACCGCCCTCGCCAGCAAGGACCATGTGCTGAGTGTAGAGTATGAGATCACCAACAGCGACGGCAATGTGATCAAAAACGGCGCGGTCAATGTGGGCACCTACACCAAGCGCATCACCACCGTGACCATCAAGGAAGGCAGCAAGGATGTGACCTCCAACTACGCCATCACCAAGATCGACGGCAAGCTGACCATTACCGCCGGCAGCACCACCAAGAACGATTCCAGCCAGCCCAAGACCGGCGATAACCGTCATATGGGCCTCTGGATCAGCATCCTGGTCGCCTCTGTCGTCTTGCTTGTGCTCATCGCTTACGTGCTCATCAAGCGCGGGAAGATGAACAAGGGCTCCAAGCCGCAGAAGGCACAGAAAGCGCCGAAGGTACCGAAAAAGAAGTAAGAAAGACTATGGCCGCGGATGATCCATCCGCGGCCATTTCCCATGGACTCACAACAACGACAAAGGCAGCACCTTGCGGTGCTGCCTTGTGTTTCATTAATAGTAGCGCTTGTTCTTGTTCTTACGGGCTGCCTCGGATTTCTTACGACGCTTCACGCTGGGGCTCTGATAATACTCTTTCTTTCTCAGATCCGCCAGGACGCCGGACTTCGCGCAGCTGCGCTTAAATCTCTTAAGAGCGTTGTCCAGAGACTCGTTTTCCTTGACGTAGATTTCAGACATTTATTTCCCTCCCTCCAAATGCGCCTTGCGGTGCCTCAAGGGCCAATGAATTGGCTGTTTAACAGTCATATTATAACGGTTTCAGCGCCGCTTGTCAACAATCACTTTGCGGGTTTCAGGATCAAATTGACCAGCTTGTTCTTGACCACGATGGTCTTGATCAGCTGCATGCCTTCCATCTGCCGCTTGATCTTATCCTCGGCGCAGGCAGTCTGGATAACGGTCTCATCGTCCGCGTCGTTGGGTACGGTGATGGTGGCACGGAGCTTGCCGTTGACCTGGACCGCCATCTCGCGGACCGCGTCCACGGTCTTGGCCTCGTCATATTCCGGCCAGTCCATCTGCATGGCCATCTTGCCATACTTGGCGGCAAAACCGGTCTGCTCCCACATTTCCTCGGCAATATGGGGGGCGAAGGGGCTCAGCAGCAGGATCAGATTTTCCAGATCACCCTTGGTCAGGCCGTTGGCATAGAACTCATTGACCATGGTCATCAGCGCGGCGATGGCGGTGTTCATCTTCAGGTTGTCGATATCCTCGCCGACCTTCTTGATGGTCTTGTGGATGGTGGCCTCGTTCTTGGGCGTGATACTCCAATCGTCCTTGGCCAGATCCATCAGGTTCCAGCAGCGGTCCAGGAAGCGCTTGGAGCCCTTGACCGCCTCGTCAGACCAGGTGGCTGTCTTCTCAAAGTCGCCGATGAACATGATGTAGACACGCATGGTGTCGGCACCGTAGGCATTGATCACATCGTCGGGGTTGACCACGTTGCCCAGAGACTTGGACATCTTAACAGAGGGACGCAGCGCCTGGTTGCCATACTTCTCGATCAAGGCCTGCTTCTCTTCCTCGGTCTCGGCAAAGCCCACATAGTGGGGATTACGGCCAAGGATCATGCCGTGGGAGGTACGCTTGGCATAGGGCTCCTTGGTGTGGACCACGCCGATATCGTACAGGAACTTGTGCCAGAAGCGGCTGTACAGCAGGTGCAGGGTGGTATGCTCCATGCCGCCGTTATACCAGTCCACAGGCCCCCAGTACTCCTCGGCCTCCTTGGAGACCGGCGCATTGTCGTTGTGGGGATCCATATAACGCAGGTAGTACCAGCAGGAACCGGCCCAGTTGGGCATGGTGTCCGTCTCCCGCTTGGCGGGACCGCCGCAGCAGGGGCAGGTGGTGTTGACCCAGTCGGTCATCTTGCTCAGGGGGGATTCGCCGTCGTCGGTGGGCTCATAGGACTCCACCTTGGGCAGCAGCAGGGGCAGCTCGCTCTCCGGGATGGGGACCCAACCGCACTTAGGGCAGTCCACCAGGGGGATGGGTTCGCCCCAATAGCGCTGACGGGTGAAGACCCAGTCGCGCAGCTTGTAGTTGGTCTTCTCCACACCGTAGCCCTGCTCCACCACGTACTTCTTCATGGCGGGGATAGCTTCCTTTACGGTCATGCCGTTGAGGAAATCGGAGTTTACCATGATGGCATTTTCATCCTTGGAGACAAAGGCCTCCTTGGTGATGTCGCCGCCCTTGACCACCTCGACGATGGGCAGGCCGAACTTGGTGGCAAACTCCCAGTCGCGCTGGTCATGGCCAGGCACGCCCATGACGATGCCGGTGCCGTAGCCCATGAGCACGTAGTCAGACACGAACATGGGAACGACCTTCTTGGTGACGGGATTGGTCACCTCGATGCCCTTGAGCTGCACGCCGGTCTTGTCCTTGTTCAGTTCGCCGCGCTCGAAATCGGACTTGCGGGAGGCGGCCTCCTTGTAAGCCTTGATCTCATCCCAGTTCTCGATCTGGTCCTTCCATTTCTCCAGCAGCGGATGCTCGGGAGAAATGACCATATAAGTCACGCCGAACAGCGTGTCGGCACGGGTTGTGTAAACCGTGACTTCATCGGGGGTGTTAGTCTTGAAAGTGACCTCGCAGCCCGTGGAACGGCCGATCCAGTTCTTCTGCTGGATCTTCACGCGCTCGATATAATCCAGATCATCCAGATCATCGATCAGACGGTCGGCGTACTTGGTGATGGCCAGCATCCACTGGCTCTTCTCCTTGCGTACCACCTCGCTGCCGCAGCGCTCGCACACGCCCTCGACCACTTCCTCGTTGGCCAGGCCGCACTTGCAGCTGGTACACCAGTTGATGGGCATGGTGGTCTTATAGGCCAGGCCCTTCTTGAACATCTGCAGGAAGATCCACTGGGTCCACTTATAGTACTTGGGATCAGTGGTATCCACGCAGCGGTCCCAGTCAAAGCCGTAGCCCAACATCTTCAGCTGGCGGGTAAAGTTGGCGATGTTCTCCTTGGTGACGATGGCCGGGTGGATATGGTTCTTGATGGCATAGTTCTCCGTGGGCAGACCGAAAGCGTCATACCCGATGGGGAAAATGACATTGTAGCCGTTCATGCGCTTTTTGCGCGTGACGATATCGATGGCCGTAAAGGGGCGCGGATGGCCCACATGCAGGCCGGCGGCGCTGGGATACGGGAACTCGATCAGTCCGTAAAACTTCGGTCTGGGATCTCCGGTAATGGCGGCGTAAGGCTTGACTTCTTCCCATCTGTCCTGCCATTTCTTCTCAATGGCAGCAAAATCATATTTCATTGGTATCAATCCCTTTCATCATTTTTTGTTCGTCCGGAATGCCCCTGTAATCAGGGGCTCGGAAGGGATGAGAGGGACACCACCTCTGCGTCGCTCCACAGACGCTCCAGATTATAGAACTTGCGGGCCTCATCGGTGAACACATGCACGATGACACAGCCGAAGTCCATCAGCACCCAGATGTCCGAGCGCAGACCCTCACGGCGGATGGGCGGCTCCCCTGCTTCGGAAAGCTGCTTGTCCACTTCGTCCACCAGGGCCTTGATGTGGGTAGAGGAGGTGCCGTTGCAGATGACAAAATAATCCGCAAGGACAGTCTGCTCTGCCGTTTTCAGGATGGTCACATCCCGCGCTTTCTTTTCTTCCAGCGCTCTTGCGGCAATGGCCGCGATCTCAGCGGGTGTAAGCATATTGTACCCTCCTTAATATTCCTGGCTGTACCATTGGTACGCCTCACTGGTGTCCTTATAGGGCTCTGTCCCGTGGCTTCGGATCTCCTCCAGACTCATCTTGAGCCCCAACGCCATGGCGGCGTTCAGATCCTCATAACAGAGCTCCCGCAGCTTCTCCACGCCGGGAAAGTCCCGGGTGGGCTCGATATAATCCGCCAGATAGATGATCTTTTCCAGCATGGTCATATCCGGCTTTCCGGTGGTATGCCAGCGGATAGCCTCGCAGATCTCGTCCGAGACGCCAAACAGGTCCTTTGCCAGGGCCGCGCCTGTCTTGGCGTGCAGGAGTTTCGGGTTGCTGCGTTCTGCGTTGTCGCATATAATACCATATTTTTCACACAAGTTCAACTGTTCCTGATGATCCAGTTTCTTAGTGATATCATGCAAAATTCCGGCAGTAGCCGCCTTCTCCGGGTCCTCGCCCCAGTGCATGGCCAGCATCACGGCCTCGCTCTCACAGCCGGCCACATGGGCGATCCGCTTGGGGCTGAGATAGGCGTAGGCCTTCTCCCGCAGCCAGGCCAGTTCCGGCAGGGCGTCGTAGTAGCCGTGTTTGATGATGCAGCTGTAGACCCGGTCATCCAGCTGATCGGCACACATCCGCAGCTTCAGCCGCTCCCGGATATCCCGGGACTGCATGGGCAGCGGCTCGTGGAACAAAAGCCGGATCTTCGCGCCGTAGCGCTCGGTCAGATAGTCCGCGTGTGCGCGGAGCTTATCCTCTTCCAGCTCATCCCGGGCCAGGACCACCAGGGTGCAGCAGTGCAGCAGATGCTCATACCGATACCACTCCTCAAAGCTCAGGAGCATGTCCGTGCCCATCACCAGCAGCAGCTCGTCGTCGGGATACTGCCCACGCAGGATATCCACAGTGTCCGCCGTGTAGCTCCTGCCCTCGCGCTTGAGCTCCATATCCGAGATCTGCGCTCCGGGCACATCCTGAAAGGCCAGCTCGCACAGCTCCATGCGCTGCTGGGCGGTGGGACTTCCCTCCGCCAGCTCCTTATGGGGCGGGATGTTGTCCGGTATGATCAGAAATATATCCGGCGACAGCTCTTTATATACCGTCATGGCGACTTCCGCATGTCCCAGGTGGGGCGGGTTGAAGCTGCCGCCGTAAACTGCGATCTTCATGCTTTCTTTTTATCCTTTACCAGTGCGATCTTCGGCTCCTGGGCGTTGCGCTTGAAGAGCACGAACTTGGTGCCGATCACCTGCACCTGTTCGGCCCCGCAGGCCTCGGACAGGGCGTCGCACACCTCCCTGGGGCTGAGCTCACAGCTTTCCAGTACCTTGCCCTTGACCAGTTCTCTAGCCTTCAGCGCGGCGTTGACAGAGGCGATCAGATTGTCAGTGATGCCACCCTTGCCCACCTGGATGATGGTGTCCTCCGCTGCGGCCAGGCCGCGAAGCTGAGAGCGTTGTTTGCTCGTAATTGCCATAAATCTCTCCTTATCGCTTGAACAGCGCGGTCACAAAGGTCTCCGCCTCAAAGGGGATCAGATCGTCGATCCCTTCGCCCACGCCCACATACTTCACCGGCAGCTTCAGCTCATTAGCAATGGCAAAGACGATGCCGCCCTTCGCCGTGCCGTCCAGCTTGGTCAGCACAATGCCGGTCAGGCCGGAGGTCTCCAAAAACTGCTTGGCCTGGATCAAGCCGTTCTGGCCGGTGGTGGCGTCCAGGACCATCAGGGTCTCCACATCCGCCTCCGGCAGCTCCCGGTCAATGATGCGGCGGATCTTGCTCAGCTCGTTCATCAGGTTCTGCTTGTTGTGCAGGCGTCCGGCGGTATCGATGATGATCACATCCGTACCCCTGGCCTTGGCCGCGCAGATACCGTCATACACCACGGAGGCCGGGTCGCTGCCCTCCTCATGGCGGACGATCTCCGTCCCAGCCCGCTGGGCCCAGATCCCAAGCTGCTCTGCCGCCGCGGCGCGGAAGGTGTCCCCTGCCACCAGCAGCACGTTCTTTCCCTGGGCCTTCAGCTGGGAGGCCAGCTTGCCGATGGTGGTGGTCTTCCCCACCCCGTTGACGCCGACCATCAGGATCACGGAGGGCTTGCTGCCCAGCTTGAGGGAAGTGTCTCCCGCGTCCAGCAGCTTGCTGAGCACCTGGATCAAGCCCTTGCGTGCCTCGTCCCCGTGGCGGTAGCGATCCTCCCAGGTCTTTTTCCGCATGAGATAGACCACCCGCTCCGCTGTGGCGGCGCCCACATCGGACAGCACCAGCAGCTCTTCCAGCTCGTCATAAAAGTCCTCGTTGTCCGGGGCATAGTCCTGAAACAGCTCTTCCAGATCCTCCAGATTGTTCCGGGTCTTGCTCAGGCCCGTAAAGATCTTATCAAAAAATCCCATGGATCTTACTCCTCTATCGTCTTCTGCGCCTCTTCCAGATCCAGCTCGATCACGGTGGAGACGCCCTTTTCCTGCATGGTGACTCCATAGAGCAGGTCAGCCTCCTCCATGGTACCGCGCCGGTGGGTGATCACCAAAAACTGGGTCTTGTCCGCCATGCGGCGCATGTACTCGGCAAAGCGGGTCACATTGGCCTCGTCCAGGGCAGCCTCGATCTCGTCCATTACACAGAAAGGTGTGGGCCGGACCTTCAGGATGGCAAAGTACAGGGCGATAGCCACGAAGGCCATCTCACCGCCGGAGAGCAGGCTGATATTGGACAGGGCCTTGCCGGGCGGCTGGGCCTTGATCTCGATGCCGCATTCCAGCACATTGTCCTCATCCTCCAGAGCCAGGGCCGCCCGGCCGCCGCCGAACAGCTCCAGGAATGTCTCTCGGAAGCACTTGTCGATCTCCTGGAAGCGCGTCAGGAAGACTTCTTTCATCTCTCCGGTGATCTCACCGATGATCTCTTCCAGTTCTTTCTTGGCCTTCTCCACGTCATCCCGCTGCTCAGACAGGAACTGATAGCGGGTGTTGACCCGGTCATATTCCTCGATAGCGCCGATATTGGGCGTACCCAGAGCGCTGATCTGGCGACGCAGATCGTGGATCTCTTTGTTGGCCTTCTGCAGGTTCTCCACCGGCTGACGCACCGCCGCGGCGGCGCTATGGCTCAGCTCATAGTTGTCCCACAGCTTGTCCAGCAGTTGTTTTTCTTCCAGGTCTGCGGCCAGCTTCTTCTGCTCGATGCGGGCAGCCTGCCGCTCCAGCTCCAGGATCTGGGCGTTGCGCTCCTGCGTCTCTTTCTCCGCCCGGGTGCGTTTGCCCTCCAGCTCCAGCTTCTTCTGGCTGATTTCCGCGATCTCCGCGCGGATCCCGGCGCTTTTTTCCCGGATCTCCGTCAGCTGCTGTTCTTTTTCAACCAGGCGGCTCTTGAAGCTCTCGATCTGCCGTCCGGCGGCTTCCAGGGCACGCTGCTGGGTCTCACTGTCTCCGGTCAGGCTTTCCAGCAGCAGCGTAAACTGCTGCACGGAATTCTTCGTGGTCTTCCACTCCGCCTCAAAGGAGGCGCTGCGGCTGCGGAGCTCCGCCTGGTCCTCCAGGGCCATATCCAACTGATAGCGGACAGCCGCCACGCCGGACCTTGCCTGAGCCAATTCGGCCGCGCACTTCTTTTCCTGCTCGGCACTGCGTGCTCTCTGCTTCTTCAGCTTTTCCAACTCATTGGCACGGGACAGGATGCCGGTGTTTCTGGCACTGCTGCCGCCGGTCATGGAGCCGCCGGCGTTAATCATCTGCCCGTCCAGAGTCACGATGCGAAGCCTGTTGCCGTTGGCCTTGGACATGTGTACCGCGTCGCCCAGGGTCTCGGCCACGACGGTCCGCCCCAGAAGATTGGCAAAGATCTGGTCATACCTGGGATCAAAGCGGACCAGTTCATAGGCGATGCCCACGAAACCCGGATCGCGCTCCGGCGCATCCTTCATGACGCTGCCGCGAATGGTGTCCACCGGCAGGAAAGTAGCCCGCCCGGCGTCCATACGCTTGAGCATCTCGATGGCCTGGCGGCCGTCGTTTTGGGTATCGATCACGATATTCTGGGCAGCGGCGCCCAGGGCCGTTTCAATGGCCAGGGCACATTCCTCATCCGCCCGAAGCAGGTTCGCCACCGGGCCGTGTACTCCCTTGAGGTTGCCCCGCTGGGCCTCCCGCATCACGGTCTTGACCGCGCGGGAATATCCCTCGTAATCTTTCTCCATTTCGCTGAGCATGTTGATGCGGGAATCCATGCTCCGCCCCTCGACTTCCAGCGAGGTGGCCTGCTGGCTCAACTGCTCGACCATGGCTTCCCGGTTCTTCAGCTTCATCCGGCAGCCGTCAAGTACATTGTTGTTCTGAGCCGTCTCCTGAGCGAGGGCGGCCAGCTCTTTCTCGATCTCCGCAATGCGGCTCTCGCCCTCACCGATGCTGGCACGGATCTCCTCCGCCCTGCGGTCCCGCTCGGCGATATCTCTGCGCAGCCGCTCCAGCTGCTCTGTGCTGCTCTGGACATTGGCCCGCAGCACCGCAGCCTCAGACTCACAGGCGGCGGCCGCCGCATCTGTGGCGGAGAGGCGCTCCCGCGCCTGCTCACTCTCTACATCCTTCTGGTGCATCCGCTCGGTGATGCTGCCGGAGGAGGCATACAGCGCCTCCAGAGAGGCCTTGGCCCGCTCCAGGTCCTGCTGCGCCTGGCTAAACTCCAGCTGAACGCTGTCCGCCTGTGCACGCAGCCTGTCCAGCGTCGCCATCCAGACGGAGATCTCCTGCACGCGCAGTTGATCGCGCAGCACCAGATAGCGTTTGGCGGTCTCCGCCTGCTTTTGCAGCGGGCCTACCTGCAGCTCCAGTTCTTCGATCTTATCGTTGATACGCAGCAGATTTTCATCGGTCCGCTGCAGTTTGCGCTCAGCTTCCTCCTTGCGGTAGCGGAAGCGGGAGATGCCCGCCGCCTCTTCAAAAACCTCGCGGCGGTCGGTGCTGCGGCTGGAGACGATCTCCGCGATGCGGCCCTGGCCGATGATGGAATAGCCATCACGCCCCAGGCCGGTATCCATCAGGAGGGAGTGGATGTCCTTGAGGCGGACGGATTCTTTGTTGATGAAATACTCGCTATCGCCGCTGCGGTAATAACGGCGGCTGAGCATGACCTCGCTGCCCTCGTAGTCGAAAATATGGGCGGAGTTGTCAATGATCAGCGATACCTGGGCAAAGCCGAGGGCATTTCGCTTCTCGGTACCGCCGAAGATCACGTCCTCCATCTTGGAGCCGCGCAAGGCTTTGCTGCGCTGCTCGCCCATGACCCAAAGGATGGCGTCCGATATATTGGACTTGCCGGAACCGTTGGGGCCGACGATGGCGGTTATGTCTTTTTCAAATGTGAGCCGGGTCTTGTCCGGGAAGGACTTGAAGCCCTGGATCTCCAACGCACGTAAATACAAATGACTGACCTCAATCTGAGAATTTGGATTTTTGCAATAACTAAATGATTATACCGTATCTTCTGTTATTTTTCAATGGAAATCACGCAGATTTCCCCGCTTTTTATATCTGCCGGTCGGACTTTCAAAGACTCCAGTCCAAACACATTACACAGCTTTCGCACATTCTCCTTATGCTGCCCCACCATCTGGGACAGGTTTTCCGGCGCAACGCCAAGGATCACCCTGCCGGAAGCGCCGCTCGCTCGCAGAAGAAGTTCTGCCTTCTCATACAGGATCCGGCTCTTGACCAGCTCGCCGAGAGCGGGGTGATAGGCCCCGGCAACAGCTGCGCCGCCGGAGAGTTCCTCTGTGGGATTGAGCCCCAGGCGGATCACCGGGATCCCGGCCCTCTGGAACAGGGGCAGCAGCTTGGCGCAGACCCGTACGGCGTGCTCCACACTGTGCTCCCGATACCGTCCGCTTTTCCACAGCGCATACAGCGCCGTGTCCCGCACGATGACGGTGGGATAGATCCGCACCCCGTCAGGCTGCAGTGCGATCAGCTGCCGGGCCGTCTCCATGTCTTTCTCGTCATCGTCGCCGGGCAGGCCTGTCATCATCTGCAGGATCAGGCGGAAGCCTTTTTCTTTGATGAGCCGTGACGCCCGCTCCACATCCGTCGCCGTATGGCCTCGCCCGGAAAGGCGGAGCACCTGCTCGTCCATGGACTGGGCCCCCAGTTCTATGGTCTCCACACCGTAGTCCCACAGCCGCATGAGCACAGTCTCATCGATGGCGTCCGGCCGGGTGGACAGGCGGATCGCATCGATCTCTCCCCTGTCCAGCGCTTCCTTGGCGGCGGCAAGCAAAGCCGTCTGCTCCGCTACGGGGATGGCTGTAAAACTCCCCCCATAAAACGCCAGTTGCCGCTTTGCCCCGATAGGGGGCAAGGCGGCTGCTTGTTTGATCGCTTCCCGCACGGTATCCGCTGTGGCAGGCTGCTCCGCGCCGGAAATGCGGTTCTGATTGCAGAACACACAGGCGTGAGGACAGCCCAGATGGGGCACGAACACCGGGATGATGGACTCTCTGGCGCTCATGCCTGCAAGGTCTCCAGAGCCTGTTTGGCGGCCATCTGCTCGGCCTCCTTTTTGGTACGTCCCGTGCCTTCGCCGGCGCTGACGCCGTTGATGCTCACCCGGAAGGTGAAGCGCTTGTTGTGGTCCGGGCCGCTCTCGCCGATGAGCTCATAGGCGATATGCTGATCCGCCTTACGCTGCACCAGCTCCTGCAGCACGGTTTTATAGTCCTGGCTGCGGTGCTCCTCGCTGATCTCCGCGTCTTTGAGCACCCGACTCATGATAAAGGACTTGGCCTGTTCCAGACCGGCGTCCAGGTACATGGCGGCGATGATCGCCTCCACCATATCCGCCAGGATAGACGGCCGCTCCCGGCCGCCGCTGCGCTCCTCCCCCTTGCCCAGGCGCATATACCGGCCCAGGTCCAGGGCCAGCGCCGCCTTGTGCAGGCTGCTCTCACATACCAGCTCCGCCCGCAGGCGAGTCATGCTGCCCTCGGGCAGGGACGGCTCATGGGCATACAGGAACTCCGCCGTGGTGAAGCCCAGGATCGAGTCCCCCAGAAATTCCAGGCGCTCGTAGCTTTCACAGTCCACGCCATGCCTTTCATTGGCATAGGAGCTGTGGGTCAGAGCTGTTTCCAGAAGTCTGCGGTTGCGAAACGTATATCCGATTTTTTTCTCAAGATCCCCCATGGTTTACTCGGCCTTGAGCTTCATGTAATCGATGTTTTCGGTGATATCCCCGATGATCCCGGACTCCGCAAAGGCCTTAGCCTGCCGCATGGCGGCGAAGAAGCTGGCCGCATTGGAGGAGCCATGGGCCTTGATGACCGGCTTGCTGATGCCCACCAGCGCCGTGCCGCCCACTTCGTTCACATCCATGGATTTCTTCATGGCGGCCAGGTCGCCCTTCAGCACTGCCGCCGCCAGCTTGTTGACGGTGCTCTTATAGAACACGCCCTTAAGCCGGGTCATGATGTACTTGATGACGCCTTCGGTACCCTTGAGCAGAACATTGCCGGTAAAGCCGTCGGTGACCACCACGTCCACCTCGCCGGAGAACACGCCAGTGCCCTCCACATTGCCCACAAAGTTGATTCGGCCTTCCTCGTCCGCTTTTTTCAGCAGCTCGAAGGTCTGATGCTGCAGGTCCCCGCCCTTGGTATCCTCGGTGCCCACATTCAGCAGGCCCACCCGGGGATCGGCGCAGCCCATGATCTTCTTGGCATAAAAGCTGCCCATAAAGGCAAACTGGAGCAGATACTCCGCGGTGCACTCCACATTGGCGCCGCAGTCGATCAGCATCACGCCATGCTCGCCCGCGGGCAGAACAGGGGCCAGGGCCGCACGGCGGATGCCGCGGATGCGCTTGACTGTCAGCGTCGCGCCGGTGAGCAACGCGCCGGTGCTGCCGGCGGAGACCACCGCGTCGCCCTGGCCGTCCTTCAGCAGGGACAGGGCCACGGCCATGGAGGAATCCTTCTTGCGGCGGGTGGCGGTGCTGGGGTCATCCTCCATGGTGATCACCTCGCGGGCGTCCACCACCTGGATATCCGTGCAATTTTCCGCCTGCAGGCAGGCGTCCACCTCTTCCTTGCGGCCCACCAGGGTCACATCCACACCCAGTTCGCGTTTGGCGCGCACCGCGCCCTTTACGATCTCCTGGGGAGCGTTGTCGCCGCCCATTGCGTCAACGATGATTCTCACAGTCGAATACCTCCCTTTCCAGCAATGTATCTATGATCGCCAGTGAACGCTTCGAGATCTCCGCGTTCTTGTTGCGCTTCCCCTTGACCCGATGGTCCAGCGGGGTAATAATGCCGAAATTGATGTTCATAGGCTGGAAATCGCCCACGCTGCCGCCGGAAATATATAGGCCCAGCGCGCCGATGGCCGTCTCCTGAGGGAAATCCACCGGCGGCAAGCCCAATACCCGGGCGGCCGTCTCGATGCCCACCAGCATGCCGGAGGCGGCGGACTCCACATAGCCCTCCACGCCGGTCATCTGCCCGGCAAAGCTGATACGGGGCTGGGAGATCAGCCGGTAATACCGGTCCAGCAGGCCGGGGCTGTTCAGATAGGTGTTGCGGTGCATGACGCCGTAGCGCACGAACTCCGCGTTGCGCAGGGCGGGGATCATGGAGAAGACCCGCTTCTGCTCGCCCCAGGTCAGATGGGTCTGGAAGCCCACCATATTGTAGATGGTACCGTCGGCGTTATCCCGCCGCAGCTGCACCACAGCATAATTCTCTCTCCCGGTGCGCGGGTCCTTTAGGCCCACGGGCTTCAGCGGCCCGTAGCGCAGGGTGTCCACGCCCCGGCGGGCCATGACCTCCACCGGCATGCAGCCCTCAAAGACCCCGGCGTCGTCAAAGCCGTGGACCTCCGCTTCTCTGGCGTTCACCAGCTCATTCACGAAGGCCAGATACTCTTCTTTGTCCATCGGGCAGTTTACATAATCAGCCGTCCCCTTGTCGTAGCGGGAGGCGAAAAAGGCGCTGTCCATATCCACGCTCTCCAGGGTCACGATGGGAGCCACCGCATCATAAAAGTGCAGATCGCTGTCCGGGCAGAGAGCAGCGATCTTCTCCGCGATGGCGTCGCTGCTGAGCGGACCGGTGGCCACGACCACCTGCCCTTCCGGGATCTCGGTGGCTTCCTGGCGGACGATCTCCACCAGTTCACAGCCTTCCAGCTTTTCGGTGATGTAGCGGGCGAAGCCCACCCGGTCCACCGCCAGAGCACCGCCGGCGGCCACGCGATTCAAATCGGCGCTCTCCATGATCAGGGAGCCCATCTTCCGCATTTCCGCCTTCAGCAGGCCCACCGCATTGGTGAGCTCATCGCTGCGCAGAGAGTTGGAACAGACCAGCTCTCCGAAATATTCCGATGTATGGGCCGGGGTCATTTTCACCGGCTTCATCTCCACCAGCCGGACGGGGATCCCCCGCTTGGCCAGCTGCCAGGCGCATTCGCTGCCCGCCAGACCTGCGCCCAGGACTGTGACTTTTTCCATACCTTATTCCTTTGCTTTCGCAGATTTCTTTGTTGTTGTCTTTTTTGTCGAAGTCTTCTTGGCTGTCGTCTTTTTGGCGGCGGAAGCGTCCTTCTCTGCAGGGGTCTTTTTCTTATAGGCCCGCTTGTCCTCGGGGACGAAGTTGGGGCAGGCCTCGTTGATGCAGAAGGACTTCAAGGGGCCGCGGCCGCTGTGCTTGAACATGGTCTTGCCGCAGGCGGGGCAGAAGTCCTTGGTGGGCACATCCCAGGTGATGAAGCCGCAGTCGGTCCCCCGTTCACAGGCATAAAACACATAGCCCTTTCGAGAGGTGCGCTTGAGGATGCGGCTGCCGCACTTGGGGCACTTGCCGGGCATCTCCACCACGATGGGCTTGGTAAAGGTGCATTCCGGGAAGCCCGGGCAGGCCAGGAAGTGGCCGAACTTGCCCTTCTTGACCACCATCTGCCGCCCGCAGACCTCGCAGAATTCGTCGCTGAGCACATCGGGCACCTTGATGCGCACGCCGTCCATGGCGCTCTCCGCCTCTTTATATTCCTTATCGAAATCCTCGTAAAACTCGTTGAGGACCTGCTGCCACTGGACCTTGCCGCTCTCGATCTCGTCCAGCTCGCCCTCCATATGGTTGGTGAACTTCAGGTCCACGATATCGGCAAAGTGCTCCTTCATGAGCCCGGTGACCACCTCGCCCAGGGGCGTGGGCCGCAGGTACTTGCCCTCCTTGATCACGTAATCATGGGAGATGATGGTGGTGATGGTAGGCGCATAAGTGGAGGGACGGCCGATGCCCTTTTCCTCCATGGCCCGGATCAGCGTGGCCTCTGTATAGCGGGCGGGGGGCTGGGTGAACTGCTGGTCGGGCACCATCTTGTCCAGCACCAGCCGCTCCCCCTCGCTGAGAGAGGGCAGCGGATTTGCCAGCTCGTCGCTCTCCTCATCCCTGGCCTCCTCGTAAACCGCGGTATAGCCGGGGAATTTCAGCTCGGAGTAATTGGCCCGGAAGGTATAGCCTGCGGAATCCACATCCACAGACACATTGTCATACACGGCGTTGGCCATCTGGCTGGCGGTAAAGCGGCCCCAGATCAGCCGGTACAGACGGTACTGTTCCTGGGTCAGGCTCTTGCGTACCAGCTCCGGCGTCAGGTTCACGTCCGTGGGCCGGATGGCCTCGTGGGCATCCTGGGCCCCAGCCTTGGTCTTGAAGCGGCGGGGCTGCGCGGGGCAGTAGGTGGCCCCGTAATGCTCGGTGATAAAGGCCCGGGCGGAGCTCAGTGCCTCCTCGGACAGACGGAGAGAATCGGTACGCATATAGGTGATGAGACCGATGCTGCCCCGGTCGGCGATCTCCACGCCCTCATACAGCTGCTGGGCGATGGACATGGTGCGCCGCGGGGTCATGTTCAGGCGGCGCGAAGCCTCCTGCTGCAGGGTGGAGGTAATGAAGGGAGGCGCCGGGGTGCGCTGCTTTTCGCCGCGCTTGACCTGGCTGACGGTAAAGGGCGCGTCCTGCGTGGCCGCGATCACCGCCTTGACCTGCTCCTCGCTTTTCAGTTCCTGCTTCTTTTCGCCCCGGCCGTAAAAGCGGGCTGTAAAGCTGCCGCCCTCGGGCCGGGAGAGATAGGCGTCCAACAGCCAGTATTCCTCGCTGACGAAGGCTTTGATCTCCTCTTCCCTGTCCACCACCATGCGGGTAGCCACGGACTGTACGCGGCCTGCGGACAGGCCCGTTTTCACTTTACGCCACAGCAGCGGAGAGAGCTTATAACCCACGATCCGGTCCAGGATGCGGCGGGCCTGCTGGGCATCCACCAGATCCTGATCGATGCTGCGGGGATGCTGGATACTCTCGGTGACCACTTTCTTGGTGATCTCGTTGAAGGTCACGCGCTTGGCCTTCTCGTCCGACAAGTCCAGCAGCTCCTTCAGATGCCAGGAGATGGCCTCACCCTCCCGGTCAGGGTCCGTTGCCAGATAGACGGTCTTGGCGCTCTTGGCCTCTTTTTTCAGCTGAGCGATCAAATCCGCCTTGTCTCGAACCGGAATATACTGGGGCTCAAAACCATTTTCTATATCCACGCCCATCTTGCTCTTGGGAAGATCCCGCAGATGCCCCATGGACGCTGTCACTCTGTAATTACCACCCAAATACTTTTCGATCGTCTTTGCCTTTGCGGGGGATTCGACAATGACCAGATCCTTTGCTTTTGCCATTCTGCTTCCTCACTTTTTTGCTATATTCAATGCGATGCGCCTGCCGGCCTCCCGGCGGATATAGCCCTTGATCTCCAGGATCGTCAGCTGGGCCAGCACCTTTGCGGTGGGCAGCCCAGTAGCCTCGATGATGTCATCGATGTGGCTGGCGCTGCGGTCGATCGCCGTTACGATCTTCAGCTGGTCCTCCGTCAGGTTGGACAGCTGTTCCGCCAAGTCAATATATCCTTTGCCTTCCGGCTTGTCAATGGCTTTTTTCGCTGCCGTCGGTGCCGCGGTCGGTGTCTCAGCCACCCTTTCCTCCGCCGGATACGGCTCCTGGCCATGGTGGAGCTTGTCCGGATACAGCGCCTCAAATTCGTTCAATACCTCCCAGCCGGTGGTCACCAGCTTGGCACCCTCCTTGAGAAGGGCCAGGGTCCCGACGCTGTTTTCCGCATCGGCATTGCCCGGCACGGCAAAGATCTCTTTCCCCTGCTCGGCCGCCTCATTGGCAAACAAACGGGTACCACTCTTTTCCGGAGCCTCCACCACGACGACGCCTACGGACAGGCCCGCGGCAACACGGTTCCGCTCCCGGAAAAAGCTGCGCAGCGGCTCCATCCCCGGCGGATACTCGCTGACCAGCGCGCCATGGGCCGCCACCTGCTTTGCAAGATATCCATGCTCACATTCATGGGGCGTGCCCAGTACACCCACACAGCTGCCGCCTGCCAGCAGCGCGCCCTCCGCCACAGCGGCGTCCACGCCGTTTGTCAGCAGAGAGACCACGATGCCGCCGTCCCTGCTGATCTGCCAGGCCAACTCCTTGCCCATCTTGACGCCGTAAGGGCTGGCCTTGCGGGTGCCGATCACCGCGATCAGGGCGTTTTCATCCACCAGGGGCAGGCTGCCCTTTACATACAATACCACAGGCGGAGCGTAGATATTCCGAAGCCGGTTGGGGTAGGCCGCGTCCTGCATGCTGATGATCTGCAGCTCCTGCTCCCGGCAGGCGCTCAGAATGCCGCTGACGCCGCTCATATCCCGCGCCTCCAAAAGCGCGGCCTCACGGGTGGAGACGCCGGGCAGGGCCTTGAACTCTCCCTCCGGCGCGAAGAACGCAGCCTTGGCGTCGCCATAGCGTTCGAGCAGCGCCAGCCGGGCCTTGGGGCTCACCGGCACAGAGGAGAGCCAGAGCCAATATTCCAAAGAAGCCATGCGCGTCCTCCTATCTGCTCATTTCCCACATACACACCGCAGCAGCCACCGCCGCATTCAGAGATTCGCTTTCCGGCCGCATGGGGATCAACAGCTTATCCCTGCACAACGCCAGAAGTTCCGCACTCAGTCCCCTGCCCTCGCTGCCGATGGCCACCGCTGCATGCCGCAGCTCCAGGCTGCGGATGTCCTTTGCCGTTGGGTCCAGAGCCGCGCCGTATAGGGGCAGTCCCATCTCGTCCAGCAGGCCCTTCACATAGGGCAGCTCCAGCCGGATGATCTTCTGCCGGAAGATGGCGCCCATGGTGGCCCGGACAGTCTTCGGGTGATAGGGGTCGGCGCAGTCCCCGGTCAGGATCACCGTGTCGATCCCGAAGGCGTTGGCCGTCCGCAGGACGGTCCCCACATTGCCCGGATCCTGAACGTTTTCCAGTACGATGGCATTTCGCATCGCGCCCGGCTTGCCGCAGCCGCGGATCCGCACCGTAAACAGCGGGCCGGGGCTGTTCTTCATGGGCGAGGCATAATCGAACAGATCCGCCGGAGCCACATACTGTGCCGCATTTTCCAGGCCAGGCAGCGTCTGTTCCTGTTCCTTCCACAGCACCGAGGAAACAGCCCCGCCGCAGGACAGGGCCTCCTCCAGGAGCTTGTGTCCGTCGCACAGATATTCGCCCATCTCACGCCGATAAGCGGCATCGGCAGCAAGCAGACGCAAGTGCCGGATATATGCATTTTTCCGGGAGCTGATCTTTTCCATATCGCGCCTCTGCACAAAACCTTCAAAATTTCTAAATATAATAGTATTCTACACACAATTATGGCGTTTGGCAATACCCAAGAACAGCGATTTTTCCTTGACAAGCCGGGTCCAAACCCGGTATTCTATTAAGTGGGTAAAGCCCAAGTCTGATAAAAAGGAGGAGACACCATGGATAGTGGAAGTTGCAGCGGCACAGCAGCGGGCCGAAGTATTATGGCCGGGACTACACTGCCTGTGTGTTTCCGCCGGAACAAATAAATAGCGACTTCGGTCTGCCCGTGTCGGACTTCCAAATCTAAGCATCAACAAGAGGAGGAAAACCGATGGCAGAACGTTTTGTAACCATGGAGCATACCCTCAAGGTACTGCTCGAAGAAAGAAAGTATTCCACGCTGAAAGATGTCCTCGTCACCATGAACGGCGCCGACGTGGCCGCCGTTTTTGAGGAGATCAATCCCGATGGCATTCCCAAGCTGTTTCGTCTGCTGCCCAAAGAGCTGGCGGCGGAGACCTTTGTGGAGATGGAACCGGAGGTGCAGGAGCTGCTGATTCGCGGCTTTTCCGATGCGGAGCTCCACGATGTGATCGAAGAGCTCTATGTAGACGACGCCGTGGACCTGGTGGAGGAAATGCCCGCCAACGTGGTCAAACGGATCCTGGCCCAGGCGGATCCCCAGATGCGCAGAGAGATCAACGATCTGCTGCGCTATCCGGAGAATTCCGCCGGTTCGATCATGACCACAGAGTACGTATCCCTGCGCCCGGCCATGACTGTGACCGAGGCCATCGCCCGCATCCGCAAAACTGGTGTGGACAAGGAGACCATCTACACCTGCTATGTGACCCAGGACCGGAAGCTCCTGGGCACCGTGTCTGTCAAGGATCTGCTGCTGGCCGCCGATGACGACGCCCCGGTCACACAGATCATGGACGAGAACGTGATTTCCGTCAACACCATGGACGATCAGGAAAAGGTCGCCCAGATGCTCTCCAAGTACAATTTCCTGGCCCTTCCCGTAGTGGACAACGACAATCTCCTGGTAGGCATCATCACCTTCGACGACGCCATGGACGTCCTGGAGGAGGAGACCACGGAGGACATCGAAAAGATGGCCGGTATGCTCCCCTCGGACAAGACCTACCTGCGCTCCAACGCCTGGGACCTGTTCAAGCACCGGATCCCATGGCTGGCGCTGCTGATGGTCTCGGCCACCTTTACCGGCATGATCATCACCGGCTTTGAGAGCGCGCTGGCCGCACAGGTGGTGCTGACGGCCTTCATCCCCATGCTCATGGACACCGGCGGCAATTCCGGCTCCCAGGCCTCCGTCTCCATCATCCGCGCCCTGTCCCTGGGCGAGCTGGAGTTTGCGGACCTGCCCAAGGTGGCCTGGAAGGAGATCCAGACGGCGGTCCTCTGCGGCGTCGCCCTGTCGGTCCTTTGCTTTGGGAAAATCATGCTGGTGGATCGGATGCTGATGGGCAACACCGACATCACGGTGATCACGGCTTTTGTAGTCTGCTTCACCATGGCGATGACAGTGCTGGTGGCCAAGCTCATCGGCTGCAGCCTGCCCATGTGCGCCCAGAAGCTGGGCTTCGACCCGGCGGTCATGGCCAGCCCCTTCATCACCACCATTGTGGACGCCCTGTCCCTGCTGGTCTATTTTGGTATCGCCAACGCGCTGCTGTTTTAGTCAGGCAGTATAAAAATGAGGATATCCGATTTGTGTTCGGATATCCTCATTTTTTCTATTCAGACATGCCTCAGGCGGTTTTGCCCAACTGCTCGGTCTCATAGTCCAGCACTCGGCGGAACTGGGTCTCATACAGCTGTCGGTAGGTGCCACCCAGCTGCAGCAGCTCCTCGTGGCTGCCCTGCTCAGCGATGACGCCGTCCCGGACCACCAGGATCTTGTTCGCCTTCAAAATGGTGGACAGGCGGTGGGCTATGACGATGCTGGTGCGTCCCTCCATGAGCTTTTCCAGAGCGTCCTGGATGGCGCTCTCAGAAATGGAGTCCAGAGCCGAGGTGGCCTCGTCCAGGATCAGGATCCGGGGATCTTTCAGGATCACACGGGCAATGGACAGCCGCTGCTTCTCCCCGCCGGAGAGCTTCAGTCCCCGGTTGCCCACCATGGTGTCGTAACCGTCGGGCTGGCGTGCGATGAAGTCGTGGAGATTGGCGATGCGGCAGGCCGCCTCGATCTCCTCCTGGGTGGCGTCCTCCTTGGCATAGAGCAGGTTTTCCCGGATGGTCCCGTTGAAGAGATAGGTGTCCTGGGTGACCACGCCGATGTTCTGCCGCAGATACTTGAGATCGAAGTCACGCACATCCACACCGGCCACGCGCACACTGCCGCCTGTCACGTCATAGAGCCGGGGCCGCAGATTGACCACCGTGGATTTGCCCGCGCCGGAGGGGCCTACCACCGCATACATCTGCCCGGCGGGCACGGTAAAGTGGATGTCCGACAGCAGGGGCTTGTCGGGATCGTAGGAGAAGGCCACGTGGTCATATTCGATATCCCCGTCGGTGATCTCCGGCTTTTCGCCGTCTGCCTTCTCCACGATGGGATTGGTCATGTCAAAGTAATCGAAGATGCGGGTGAACAGGGCCAGAGACCTGGTAAAGTCCACATGGATGTTCAGCAGGGACTGGACCGGCCGGTAAAGCCGGTTGATCAGGGCTACGGTGGCGGTGATGGTGCCCACCGTCAGGCCGGTATCGCCCCGTGCCATGATCAGATAGCCGCCGGCAAAGTAGATCAGCAGCGGGCCGATCTGTGTAAACATGCCCATGATCACGTGGAAGAACTTGCCGCTGCGCTGCTCCTTGAGCTGCAGGCGGGTCACTTCCTCATTGACGGAGACGAAGCGCTGATACTCCGCCTCCTCCCGGGCGAAAAGCTTCACCAGCAAAGAGCCGCTGACCGACAGGGTCTCGTTGACCAGTTGGTTCATCTCGTCGTTCTTGGCCTGGCTCTCCGTCAGGATCTTCCAGCGGTTGCGCCCCACGGACCGAGTGGGCAGGATCAGCAGCGGGATCACCACGATGCCCACTGCCGCCAGCCGCCAGTTCATGGTGAACAACGCCACCAAGGTGGTGACTACGGTAGCAATGTTGCTGACGATGCTGGTCAGGGTCCCGGAGATCACAGAGCTGACGCCGCTGATATCCGTGTTCATCCGGGTGATGATATCCCCCTGCTTCTCCGAGGTGAAGAAAGCGTGGGGCATATGCTGCAGATGATCATACATCTGGTTTTTCATGTCAAAGATAATGCGCTGGGAGATCCAGGCGTTGATGTAGCTCTCCAGCACGCCGATGACCTCGGAGGCCGTCAACGTTACAAAGGCGGTCAGCAGCAGCTGGACCAACAGGCGCAGATCACGGCCCACCAGGGCCTGATCCACAATGCGCCCTGTGATGATGCTGGGCAGCAGTCCCAGCACAGCCGACAGCAGGATCGCCGCAAATACCAGTACGAACTGGAACCAATAAGGCTTCAGATAAGAGAGGATGCGCAGCAAAAGCTCCTTGGATACTTTGGGCATCGTCTTCTTCTCTTCGTCCGTCAAAAAGCCGCGAGGGCCAAAACCTCTTCCGGGTCCGGGCATAGACAACACTTCCTTTCCTTGTCCGTATCACATTCCTTTCTCCGGGCCTGTCACCCGGCTGTCTCCTCAGAAAGCGCAGATCTCTCTGCACCGATGGATTAGACGCATATACGATAAAAATGTTCCCATATTCCGGAAAGCGGCAGGAGGGCGCTCGTTTCGCCCTCCTGCCGCCGATTATGAAGCTGTTATAACAAGATCTCCATGCCCACGCGCAGCTGCTGTACCATATCGCCCAGCTCCCACCGCAGGACCTTATAGGCCTGGTCGCCGGTACAGTGGCCGGTGTATATCTTTTTTACGCCGGTCTCCCGCAGGCGCTGGGCCATGGCCGCCACCTCGGCGTCCGTCCGCTGGAACAGGTGGAAGCCGCCAATCATCGCCAGCACAGCCCGCCCCGGATACGCCTCCTGTGCCTCCCGGATGATTCGGTCCGCCCCGCCGTGGCAGCAGCTGTTGAAAATCGCGATCCCCTCCGGCAGCTCGAACACCAGGCTCTGCTCATGGGAGAAATCGTCCGGCTGCAGCCTTCCGTCCCTGAGCACATACAGATTGTCCCGGGCACCCACATAGGGGTGAATGGGTCCGCTGTGGGGCAGCAGCCTGACGCCCTGTCCTATGGCGCTGGGACCGTCTGTGAAAACGATGCGGTCCCCATAAGCCTTCAGGACGCCTTTCCGTGGTCCGATATACTCTTTGAATCCCAGCAGCTTTTTGGAATAACAATCCTCTCCGCAGCCGGGACCCACATAGAGCTTCGCCAGGCTGTTAATCTGAAAGAAGGTCTTTAGACCATTGGCGTGGTCATAGTGTGCGTGGGACAGTACCGCACAGTCGATCTCCGCCAGTGACAGTCCCAGCTTGGCCGCGTTCCTGGCAAATAAGCTTGAGGCGCCCGTATCCAAAAGGATCTTCTGTCCCTCGTATTGGATATAAAAGCTGAGCCCCCATTCCCCTGCCAGGCCCTGCGAGCCAATGTTGTCCGCCAGGACCGTAGCTCTCATTTCTGTCTGTCTCCTTTATGCGTACTCAATACTGGGGATCTGCCAGGGTCCACAGATATTGGGCCTGTTTTGACGTTCCGTTATATTCATCTGTGGCATCCGGGATGTGTACCGACGCATTGCCCGCCAGCACATAGGGCGCCACGCCGTAAGCGCACTCGTAGAGATAGGCCTCCTCGGAAAACAGCAGCCAAGCCATCTGCATGTGGTAGTCGCTGGTGACCAACAGCAGATTGTTGACTTGCGGGTATTCCGCCATCAGGATCTCACAACTGTATTGGGCGTTCTGCCCGGTGGTCATGGCACGGGTCTCCACAATGAGCCGATCCGGGTCGAGTCCCTTTTGGATGAACCAGTCGGCCATGGCCTGGGCCTCGGTCATCTCCTTGTTGTCCAAGGCCGTGCCGCCTCCGGTGACGATCACATAGGCATTTGGATAGGTCTCGGCGCAGGACATGGCCAGCTCACAGCGGCTGACCAACTCCGGGTCCATAGAGCCGTCCGGCAGCAGCTGAAAGCCCAAGGCCACGATGGCCAGGCTGTCATCCTCCGGCAGCCCCGCCGGTATAGCATCAAAGATCTCCAGGTCGTTGTTTACATAGACCCAGGTCTCCATGATCCGCTCCCAGGCAGTACCCAGCGCCGGGTCCGCCGCTTTCAGTTTCTCCAGATCCCGGCGGACGGTATCCATCCCCTCCGACTGCAGCTGCCGGTACGTGTAGACCATATCGCTGACGATCTCATAGGTGGTTTTGTTGTAGCCGCCCGCGCCGGTGGGCACAGGCGACTTTGGATTCACGGGAGTCGGTGTCGCCTGGGGTGTCGGCTTTTCCTCGGCCGCATCCGACAATGTCGGCTCCGCTTCCGTCGACTCCGGCACAGGCGCTTCCTCGGGCAAGGCCTCTGTCTCTTCCGTTTTCGGGGGCACAGTCTGTGCCGAAGCAACTGTCGGCGCAGGCATTTCCTCCGCAATAGCTGCGCCCGGTCCGGTCCGCAGGATGCGCAGCAGCAATAGGGCCGCCAGCAAGAGCACCAGTACCGCGAAAATGATGACCCTGCCGCGCCCGGTATTTCTTTTTCTGGTGCCTCGCTTCATAGGACCTCCATGTGTATCATCAGAAAAACAGCGCCGGTCCCCCAGCGTTATTGGCTGGATCAGTTGCTCCGAAAGCCAGCGCTCTCGGCCCAAGCTTTCCCAGTCATCTTATCATTTTGTCCCCGCAAAAGCAATCTCTTTTCAAGTCCAAAACAGGCAAAACGTCAAACGGTCAGTCCGGCGTTTTGCCTGTAAATTCAGATCATTTGTACTCTTGCTCCAGCGGCGTCATCTGCCTAGGCAGCATATGTTGCCTTTCTTTCCACGCAGCTTCTGCTGTTCTTATGCGCCTTTCACGCTCAGGTTTCCCTATTCATGCAGCTCGATGGGCAATCCATCCGGATCGGCGAAGAAGGTCATCTTCCTGCCGGTAAAGCTGTCCTCCCGGATCGGCTCACAGGGGATTCCCAGGCTCTGCAATTGGCTCACCGTCTCTTCGATATTCTCGGTTCGGAACGCCAGATGCCTGAGCCCGCAGGCCTCCGGGTAAGACAGCCTTTTCGGCGGATGCTCCGGCGCGAAGATCTCCAATTCCGTATCCGCATTCAAGCGGAGGTCCAGTTTCCAGTCTCTCTTATCCGGCCGGTAGTTCTCCCGGATAACAGGAAACCCCAGCTTGTTGACGTAGAAATCCCTGGAAACCGAATAATCGGATACGATGATCGCCACATGGTGAATGCTTGACAAGTCCATAAAGGTCCCCCCGAGAATGCTGTTTGAATGTAGTTTACCACAATTCCATCGGTACGGCAACGGCGGCCGGGTATTCTGGTACGATCATAGCGGTCACTCCGCCCCGCAGTCCGAAAGTGCACAGGACCCCGCTCTTTTTGAGCGGAGCCCTGTTTGATGCTCTCAATGTTTATTATCCGAAATAACCCAGATAGTCCAGGGTGCTGTCTTCACCAGAGGAAACGGCGCTTACTGTAACCATGTATTCATCCACAACATACAGCACCTGTCTGATATAAACAGGCTCTCCATCTTCCACGGCAGTGAAGAAAACACATACAGCATCCTCGATGGGGAACTCATCATATTCCTCATCTACCGCAAAGGTGATATCATTGCAGCCCTGCGCTGCCAGCAGGCCGAGCGCAGAATACCCCTGCACCGCTGCAAACTCCTCCTCCATAAGGAGATCCAGGAGTTCTTCCACTTCTTCCGGAATGGGAGACACGACCACACTGATCGAATCGCCGGACTTTGTCTTAGCCAGCATATCCGTCCAGCTTCTCTGTTCCTGCCTGGCCTGTTCCTGCTCGTCGTCAAAGATCTCTGTACTCTCCGCGCGTTCGTCAGCCGCTGTTATGGTAAAGGTCTTCGGCAGCCGGCACTCCAACTGCAGGGAATCGTTGCTGTAGGCATTTCCTTTGATGGTCCCGGCTTTTACAAGGGGCTCCGAAGCCAATTCCATGGCGCTTTCCACAGCCTGAGCATAATCATCTTCCTCCGCTGCCACGGTCTTCGCCTGCTTCGAGTACGGGAACGGCTTCTCCCCCAGCTTCACATCCCCGCAGAGAACGATATCCTCCAGCCGCTCACAGGAATAAAACGCCCTGTCTGTAATCTCGGAGCCGGAAGCGCAGATGATGGTCTCCAGATCCTCGCTGTAGCTGAACACGCTCCCTTTCAAGGCAGCCTGAGACTCAACGAAAAGCGCCCGCAAATCCTCACAGTAGGAGAAACTATCCCCTTCCACTACGGCCCCTTCCGGGATCGTCATGGTCTGCGGGAGTTCGGCATATTCAAAGGCGCGGCCCCGAATGGTGATCTCCTCCGGCAGGTTTATGGAGTCTGTGATCACACTGTATTCAAATGCCCGGCCGCTGACGGTGATCCCATCCGGAATATCCAGGCTCGCCATCTCATAATAGGCAAAAGCCTGCTTGCCGATCTCAGCGACTTCATGCCCGTCAAGCTCACTGGGGATCTCAATGTCTGTCTCCTCGCCGTTGTAATCCACGATGAAAGCCGTATCGTCGTCCAAAAGCTCATAAGAATAGTCGCCGCTTTCAAACACCTCTTTCGGCGGCTCCCAATATTCGTATATGTGTCTTGGTATTCATACTTTCCGTCTGCTTCGTTGTACTTATACAACATGACCGTCTCGCGGGTCATCTTATAATAAGTGCTGTAGCGGCGGTAGAGTTGCTTCCTATCTTCTCCGTCAGCGCCAGCCATATTCTTTGCAAGCTCGCGTGGCTCTTGCGTTGTAGTGATGATAATGAGCTTGCACTGCAGCGCCTTATCTCTGTACCGAGAGCCTACCAGAGATGCGGTATGATTGTCACTGATTTTCAGCAGTTCCTTCCAGTCAAAGACGGAGAAGGATATGTCATCAAAAATCAGAGCGTCCTGCCCTCCATAGCTCTGGAACGGGTCACGCTCCGAACCTGCGACGGTGTATGAGAGCCCTTCCTTTTCACAGAGCATCTTTGCGAATGTGGTCTTCCCCGCGCCAGCATCTCCAGAAATGTAGATGCAGCGCATGTTGCGAGAGGTCTTGTTTCCGAGGTCGCGGACTACGCGGTCTTGGGCTATCTTGATTGCACTCGAAAACAAAACCTCTTCTTCCGCCGTCACAAACTGCGAGAGATTATATGGGCGAATGGTTCCGTTGTCTATCAGCTTTACAATTTGCATCTTTCGGGCGTACTGCTTTTCCTTCCCGCCCCGCTTTTTTGCCTTCTCTTTATACGCTTCCACAAGACCCGCATAATTGAAGTCCGCAACAGCGTGGCTCAATGGGTATTGATACTTCTCGGGTGCGTTAGCATGAGTGGCATAGAGGCATCCAGCATCAAAGGTTCTTGCCTTGATTGCACTAACGAATTGCACATCAAGGCCAAACCATGCGGCAATATCCTCAAATGACCTACTTTGGTTCAGCCGAATGAATACGTGATAGTGCGGTTTCTTAAACTCTCCAGCCTTGTGGGTATCAGTGTCTTCTGTATATTGGTCTTTGTCATGAAGGCAATATACATATTGAAGTACAATTCCTCTTGCAGCCTTATCAGACAATACCGCCTGTATTTTCTCGACAGGTAGATGCTCTGTGTCACTCACGATTTCCGCCATCGCCCGCATAGGGGCAGTTGTTGTGTTACTCTTATTCTTTTTCATAATAAAGCTCCTTTCTGTGATATGTTAGAGCATAAAAAAAGATGTTCCGCTCAGAACATCACACATCTATACACATCCCACGAATAGGGGCTACATTGACTTTTTAGAAAATATGTTATATCATATATATAGTGATTCAGTGATGTTACATAAGCATTGTCCTTTCGCCTTGGTTGCCGCCGAGGCTTTTTCTTTTTCTACGTTTCTTTTATTCTATCACAAAACCAGCATTTTTGCCAGACGCCACATATAGCGTGTGTTTAGACCACAGGTAATCAAAATCGCACAACTCAAGCTAATTCCTACGGATGAATTACCTCTCAGTTACCGGCATTACCAATAGATCATAACTGTGAGAGGTAATTCATTGAGATATCACTACCAGTTGCGGGGTGCTTTTGGACAAGCCCAGCACCCCGCAAAAGACGCATATTATGGTCGGTTTTGAATATCCTAGCCAGTCAGTTGTTTGTTGGCTGACAGAACTGATTACCTGTCAGTCTTATCATTTTTGAAATCTTTCTTCGGAAAACGCATCTATGATTCTCTGCGGGTCATTCTGGAAAAGATACGAATAACGCTTAACAATAGTTCCTTCTGTCTCTCCCAAAACCGTGCATACCTGAGGGAGTGTAACTCCGCCTGAAATCATCTTCTCAACGAAAGTATCACGAAATGTTTGGGATACAATCTTCTTATTCAGATGCAGCTTTTTTGTCAGGGTTTTCAGCATATCGGCGACATTGCTGTGAGTAAACGAGAAAACCATATCGCACATGCTGCCTCCGGCAGCTATGTGCTCCTGTTTGGCAGAAAGGAACAATGTCTGTAGAGAAGATGTCATAGGAACAACTCTCCCTTTGCTTTTCTTTGCGCCGTCAAGCCCAACCATAAAACCCGTGTCCGTCGCCCCGTGCACTTTTATCATCAGCCCACTAAATTTAGTGGTGCCGCTTTGAAAAGAAGAACATGGAATCATGTCTTCGTACCTAAGAGCCAGAATCTCTCCGACAGTCATTCCAGTATAGTACAGATAATTCAATGCCAGACGGCGCTTAATGCTGCAGTTTATCCCATTGCGTACAAAAGGGGTGTCAGCAAGATACCTGTCCATAGCTTCGAACTCTGACGGCGTGACAGTAATTGTTCTGTCTCGTCCCTTTGTCTTGCTCACATCCAACATCTTCAGAGGGTTTTCTTTCAGCCGTTTCTCCCTGTAGGCAAGAGTGATGAGCTTTCGAAAAGTTTTGTTGAGGTCAGCCACCATCTTTTCACTATACTTCCGTTCAGTCCTGCATTGCTCAATAAAGCGGCTGTATAGGGCGTAGTCAACATCCTTCAACTTTAGCGTAGATGGGAGCACAGTGTATATCATGTGCATATGTCCAGTAGTGTTTCTAATGGTGACTTCCTTGTATTGCAGTATTCTCGCATTCACCTGCCACAGTTCAAATGCCTCCTGCAGTGTAATTTCTCCATCGTCATATGTACCCATCTGCAGCTGCAGCAGTGTGCTTCTGGCAAGGTCAAGGCTTCCTAACCCATATACCCACTTGTTTTTATAATGGACTTTCCCTGTCTCCTTGTCTTCCTCTTTATAATTGTACCTGACATCATAGAGCGGCTTCCCCGTTTGTTTGTAAATGCAGGGATACTTTGTAGGTGCGCGCCTCTGAGCCTTTTCCGATTTGCCATTCTGCTTCATCTGTGCCTCCCATCGGGAGCAAGGCAGATAATGGCTGGACATAAACTGAGGGTTCTCGGCTACAAAATCAGTCTGTAGCCGAAAACCCTCGTTTTTTACTACGATTATTATACGAATACAGCCAGATTTATACGAATTTTGAGATATTGAATCCTCAAAAACCCAGTAAAATCAAGGCTTTATTCTTTTACGCTTTTCATTGTCGGGAAGAGGATCACGTCGCGGATGGAGTTGCAGCCGGTGAGCAGCATCACACAGCGGTCGATGCCGATGCCCAGACCGCCGGTAGGCGGCATACCGTACTCCAAGGCGTTGATAAAATCATCGTCCATCATGCCCGCTTCTTCGTCGCCCTTGGCCCGCAGCTCCACCTGCTTGAGGAAGCGCTGCTTCTGGTCGATGGGGTCGTTCAGCTCGGAGAAGGCGTTGCCCATCTCACTGGAGCAGATGAACAGCTCAAAGCGCTCGGTCAGACGCGGGTCCTTCGGGCTGCGCTTGGCCAGCGGAGAGACGTCCACCGGGTGCATGGTGATAAAGGTGGGCTGAATCAGCTTCTCCTCCACCTTCTGGTCGAAGCACTCATACAGGGCATGGCCCCAGGTGGGCTCCACCTTGTCCATGTCCACACCGATACTCTTGGCAGCCTGCACGGCTGCCTCGTCGCCCTCGATGGCCATGAAGTCCAGGCCCAGGTATTCCTTGACCGCCTCGGCCATGGTCATACGCCGGAAGCCGGGAGCCAGGCTCACCTCGTGGCCCTGCCACGTCACGTCATAGCTGCCCAGGATCTCCACGGCGGCGCCGGACAGCAGGTCCTCGAACAGGTCCATCATGTCGTTGAAATCCGCATAGGACTCGTACAGCTCCACGGTAGTGAATTCCGGATTGTGCTTGGTGTCCATGCCCTCGTTGCGGAACTGTCTTCCGATCTCATACACCCGCTCGATGCCGCCCACGATCAGCCGCTTCAGATTCAACTCTGTGGCGATGCGCAGGTACATATCCATATCCAGGGTATTATGATGGGTGATGAAGGGACGGGCAGTGGCCCCGCCGGAAATGGTGTTGAGCACAGGGGTCTCCACTTCCATGTAGCCGCGGCCGTCCAGGAAGCGACGCAGATAGCTGACAAATCGGGAACGGATCTCGAAATTGCGGCGGCTCTCGTCGCTCATGATCAGGTCCACATAGCGCTGGCGATACTTCAGCTCCGTATTGGTCATGCCGTGGAATTTCTCCGGCAGCGGACGCAGAGACTTGGCCAGCAGTGTCACCTTCTCCACATGGACGGAGATCTCCTCCGTCTTGGTCTTGAAGACATAGCCGCTGGCGCCGACGATGTCGCCGATATCGTACTTGCGGAAATCCGCAAACTCCTGCTGGCTCACCGCGTCAGCGCGGATATACAGCTGGATCTGACCCTTATCGTCTTTGATATGGCAGAATATGGCTTTGCCCATGCCCCGCTTGGACATGATGCGTCCGGCCACCGAGACCTGTTTGTTCTCAAAGCCCTCGTAATCGGCCTTGATCTCCTCCGACCAGGCGGTCCGAGCGAACTTGGTCTGCTGGAAGGGATCTCTCCCCTCCTGCTGCAGTGCGGCCAGCTTATCCCGGCGTACCTGCAGGATCTCGGAAAGCTCCTGCTCCTGCTCGCCGTTTTGATTCTTTACTTCACTCATATTCTTCCTCACAAAAAGCTTACTTGTTTTCTACCGTCAAGATCTCAAATACCAGATCCCCCGCGGGGGCGTGGATGGTAACGGTCTCCCCTGCCCGGTGGCCGATCAGGCCCTGGCCCACGGGAGAGTCGTCGGAGATGCGTCCGGCCTTGGGGTTTGCCTCCTGGGAGCCGACGATCTCATAGGATTCCTCAAAATCATCCTCCACATCGCGCACGCGCACGATGCTGCTGAGGGTCACGGTATCCTTGGGAGCATCGTGGTCGATGTTGTCCACGATCTCGGCATTATCGATCAGTTCCTTGAGCTCGGCGATCTTGGAATACAGCTTGCCCTGCTCATTCTTCGCCTCGTCATATTCGCTGTTTTCCGACAGGTCACCGAAGCTGCGGGCTTCCTTGATCTGCTCAGCGACCTCCTTTTCCCGGACGGTCTCCAGATAATAGAGCTCCTCTTTCAGCGCCTCCAGGCGCTCCTGGCTCATTTTAAATCTGCTTGCATTGGCCATAAAGCAGATCTCCTTTCCATTTTCATATTGCTGCCTGCCGGCTTTGCCCGGCACTTTGAAACCATATTATAAAGTTATGGTCCCCCGCTGTCAACTCAAAAATCTCAGCGCCGCCATCAGCTGATCGTCATCTGAAATACTGGCTGTGCCGTCCTCACCGCCGGTGGTGCCCTGGGTGGTACCCGTTGCGGATTCGTCCCGGTTAAATACGATGGTATCCGGGACCACGCCTCCGTTGGCGGAGATATCCACGCCGTTGGGGGTCAGATAGCTGTGGGTGGAAAGCCGGATGGCGCTGCCGTCAGACAGGATGATCGTCTCCTGGGAGCGGGTGTTGCCCGTGGTGGCCTCGCCCATGACCGTGGCCCACTGATACTCCTGCAGCACCGCCGCACACAGCTCCGCCTCCCGGAAGGTCCCGGTATTGACCAGCACCACCGTGGGGAACTGGATGCACATCACGTCGGACTCGGTGACGATCTCCTCCCCGCTCTTGCTGACCTCGGAAAACAGGCGTCCGCCCGGCAGCAGGTAATCCAACAGGGTCGCCACCTCAGTGCTCAGGCCGCCCGGATTGTTGCGCAGGTCCAGAACGAAGGCCACAGCGCCCTGCGCCATCAGATTCTCAATGGCGTCCACACAGGCCTGGCCGCTGCCGGCCTCAAAGTTGGTGATCTGCAGATAGCCTGCGCCCGTCTTCTCCATGCGGTACGTGACTGCGCTGGCATTGGCGTTGCTGCAGTCCACCTCGATGTTCTGGGTATTGCTGATGGTCAAGGTGAACTTGGAGTTGAGCTTGGTGCGGATCAGGGTGCGCACCTCATCCACTGTCATGCCGTCGAGGGACTGGCCGTCCACCGCCGTGATGACCATGCCCGCGCCCACACCGGCCCAGGAGGCCGGAGACCCGGGATAGACCGCTATCACCTGGAAGCCGCCGGAGTCGTCTTTTACAAGTGAAATGCCGATATCCGCGTAGTCATTGGAGGAGGACAACTGGTAGGTACGGAATTCGTCCGCTGTCATGTAATAGCTCCAGGCATCGCCCAGGCCCGCTACCATGGCGGCTGCCGCGGAATCACCCATGGCCTTGCGGTCCACAGGGTCTATGAATTCCTCATCCAGGAGATTCTTGATCTCCACGTAGCGCATGGCCTCGTCATAATCGTCCTTGCCGCCCACCTGCCGGATCATTTTGGTATGCGTCACAAAATAGACGCCACCGCATGACAGGACCAGCAGCAAAACCACTACCTTCAGACTGATGCCGATATTGAAAAAACCGACGATGATCCGCCAGAGTCGGCGGAAGAATCTTCTGAACAGATTACCCACGCGATCCCTCCTGAGATTCTCTAATCATGGCTTAGCCGGACAACAAAAAATGCTGTCCGGCAGCCAGCGCTTTGCGCTGATTGATTCTCTTTCTTTCTCATTTATTCCCCTGCGTCAGCAGAGAAGGTCAAGCCGGAGAAAAACTGCTCCGGGTCGGTGCGGCTGCCGCCGGACCAGACTTCAAAATGGCAGTGCGGACCGGTGGAAAGGCCGGTGCTGCCCACATAGCCGATGGTATCTCCCTTGGTCACGGACTGCCCTTCACTGACTGCCACAGAGGACATATGTCCATACAAGGTCTGATAGCCGTTGCCGTGATCGATGATCACACAGTTGCCGTAGCCGTCACCGGTATTGCCGGCGCGGATCACAGTACCGGTATCCGCGGCCACGATGGTCGCGCCGTAACCGGCGCCCACATCCAGCCCACTGTGATACTTCTCTGTTTTATAGATGGGATGGATCCGCAGCCCGAATCGGCTGGTGATGTACGTACAGGAGGGCACAGGCCAGGTAAAGGAGCCCGTACCGGTAACCTTGGGGACCGCCGGTGCAGGCGTGCTTTCGCTCTGCTGGGTCTGCTGCTGTTGTGCCTGCTGTTGCTGGGCTTGCTGCTGGGCCTGCTGAGCCGCCTTGGCAGCTTCGGCGGCAGCCCTTGCCGCGGCCTCCTCCGCCTCTCTCTGGCGTCTAAGTTCTTCCTGCCGCTGGCGTTCCAGCTCAGCCATGAGCTCTTCCAGTTCCCGGTCCGCCTGTTCCTCGATCGCCAGGATCTCTTCATACTCTTCCCGGCGGGTATCGATATTGTCCTGGAGATCCTGGATCAGGGCTACCGCCTCGTCGATCTCTGCCTCCAGCTCTTTCTGCTGGGCGCGCAGCTCATACTGCTTGGCCTGCAGGTCTGTCCGGACCTCTTCGTACTCCGCTTTCACCTGCTCGGTGTTCTCGCGGGCGGCGATATAAGCTTCCTCCAGTTCCCGGTCTGTGGCCATGATCCGGCCCATATCGTCCAGTGCGGTGAGAAACTCACCCAAATTGGAAGCCTTCAGCACCAGGGTCAAGAAGCCGTAGCCGCCGTTTTCCTCCATGGAACGGACCCGGATCCTGTAACGGGCAAGCTGCTGCTCTTCCAGTGCTTTGGCCGCCGCGACTTCCTCCGCCTTTTCGGCGATCATGTCGTCATACAGGGCGATCTCTTCACTGTTGAGCTGCATCTGCTCCAGGGTGTACATGTTGCGCTCATCCATGGCCTGCTTCCGTTCCAGGACGCCGGCCTGCTGGGATTCCAGCTCATCCACGACAGCCTGTGCGGCCTCACGCTGAGCCGATAATTCATCCCGCCGCGCCCGTACCGCGTTGACTTCCTCCTGAGTCACTGCGAAGGCCTGAGCGGGCATCGCAGCCGCCAGCAGAAGCATAGCTGCCAATACAAGCGCGAAGAAATTAATGATTCTGTTTTTGCTCATAGTCTTTATGGGTATGGGCGGTCTCCACCCGCCCGCTCGGGTTTGCCTTTAGAAAAACGCTGTGGGATCGGTTGGCGTACCGTTGACACGCACCTCAAAGTGGCAATGGGTACCGGTGGACCGGCCGGTGGAACCCAGGGTCCCGATCTCCTGCCCGGCGCTCACGCTCTGCCCGTAGCTGACAGACAGGGTCGCCAGGTGGGCATAGACCGTCTGATAGCCGTTGCCATGGTCAATGGTCACATAGTTGCCATAGCCGGAACTGCCGGTGCTGGCCGTAATGACCGTACCGCCGGCCGCCGCTACGACAGGCTTGCCGTCGTTGCCGAAACCGTCGATGTCGATGCCGGTATGGCCCGCGGTCTGCCCGGTAAAGGGATCCGCGCGATAGCCGAAGCTGCTGCTGATCCTGCTGCTGCAGGGCACGGGCCATGTGAACATGCCAGTCCCGGAGGGCACCGAAACCACAGGGGCTTCAACCGCGCCGCCTTCAACGACGGTGCCGCCGCCCTCCTGTTGTGCCGCTGCCGCAGCCGCAGCCGCCGCAGCTGCCGCTGCAGCTGCTTCCTGCCGCTTTTGCTCCTCATAAGCCGCGATCAATTGGGTCAGTTCGTCCGCCGCCTGGGCTTCCGCCGCCTGCTCAGACTCATACTGCTGAATGGCCGCGTCGATAGCGTCGGCCAATTCCGCAAGCTCCGCTTCCGCTTTGGTGACCTGTGCCTGAATCCTGGCCTGCTCCTCACGGAGTCCGGCCTGCTTGTCCTCACACTCGGTCTTGACTTCCTCATACTCGGCCTTGACCCGCTCCGTCTCCTCGCGGGCCGCCCGGTACTGGCGCTCCAGAGCCTTGTCGCTCTCCATGATCTCGCCCATATCGTCGAGACCAGACAGCAATTCGCTGAAATTTTCCGCATTGACCACCACGGCCAGGATGTTGTAGCCGCCGCTCTCCTCCATGGCCCGGATCCGGGTCCGGTAGCGGTTGAGCTGCTCCTGCTCCCGTGCCATCGCCGCGTTCAATTCCTCGGTCTTTTCGGCGATGATGTTGTCATACATGGCGATCTCTTCAGCGATCAGGACCAGAGCTTCCTTGGCGCTGCTGTTCTGTTCATCCAGAGCCGCTTTCTTGTCCAGGACCGTGGCTTCCTGATCCTGGAGGCTTGCCAGGCGCTCCTCCGCTTCCGCCGCACGGGCGGCCGCAGCGTTTTTCTGCTCACGCAGCGCGTCGATATCGCTCTGACTGATAGCGTGCGCCGTCGGGATGATGCTCGCCATCAGCGAAAGGACCATCAGCACCGCCAACACCACGGCTATGATCGAAATCAGTTTTTTCCTTTTCATACGATCTCCTATAGCCGCAGTTGATTAAACCTTCAGATAATTCCGAATGGCGTTGACGCCGCCGAAGACGCCCACCAGGATACCGGTGCCCAGATAGAACACCAGCACGGGGAACATCACGCTCTTGAAGGGGACCATGGTGATAAAGCTGCCGGTCAAGGTACCCATGAGTCGTCCGGTCAGCACGCTGTACAGGCCCCACTCCGCCAGGAAGGCCAGGCCGCCGCCCAGAATGCCCAGCACCAGGCCCTCCACCACGAAGGGCAGCCGGATAAAGCTGTTGGTGGCGCCTACCATCTTCATGATAGCGATCTCTTCCCGCCGGCCAAAGGTGGCAAGCTTCACGGTATTGGACATGATGAACACGGAGACGAAGACCAGGATCACCGTCAGCACCAGGGTGATGATGCTCACCACATTGCGGATGGTGACGAAGGTGTCCGCATATTCCAGATGGGCTTTCACCTTGACGATCCCATCCACTGCCTCCAGAGCGGCCTTGGTCTGGGCCATCTCGGCGATATCCCCCAGATGGATCACGAAGCGATGGCGGAACACCGTCTCGTCGATGCCCTCCATCAGGTCCTCATCGTAATTGCTCATGAAATTGTCCATGGCCTCCGCCCGGGAGACAAACTCCACAGACTCCACATTGTCTATGGCAGCCAGAGCGCTTCCCAGTGCTTCAGCCGCCGATTCCTCGGCGATGTTCTCGTCCACGAACGCGACGACTTCGTTCTGGTTTTCCAGATCCTTGATCAGCGCGTCGATGTTTACCGAAAGGAGCGCCACGCTGCCGATGATGATCAGGCAGGCCATGGTGATCGTGACCGTAGCGAAGGACATAAAGCCATGTGTCTTGATGCTGCGGAAGCCTTCGCGAATCAAATATCCGCCTCTACTCAATATCATAGCTGTAGTACCCATCCATTCCGTCACTGATCACATGACCGCCGTCGATGGTGATCGTGCGCTTGTTGAACGCATTGACCAGTTCCTTCTCATGAGTGACAACCAGAATGGTAGTCCCCATCTCGTTGATCTTCTCGAACAGGAGCATCAGCTCCAGGCTGCGAACCGGATCCAGGTTGCCCGTGGGCTCGTCCGCCACGATCATACGCGGATTGTTCACCAGCGCGCGGGCAATGGCCACACGCTGCTGCTCGCCGCCGGACAGTTCGTTGGGCAGACGCTTTTCGCGGCCTTCCAGTCCCACCAGTTCCAGGACATAGGGCACGCGCTTGCGGATCTCCCGGTTGGAAGCGCCAACAACGCGCATGGCAAAGGCCACATTGTCATATACGGTCATGTTGTCGATCAGACGGTAGTCCTGGAATATGACGCCCAGGGTCCTACGGACCTTGGGCAGTTTCCGCCGTTTGATTGTAGTCATGTCAAAGTCGTTGACGATGACAGTCCCGGCGTTGGCATAGATCTCGCCGGTGATCAGTTTCATGAGCGTCGTCTTTCCGGAGCCGGAAGGCCCTACCAGAAAAACAAATTCTCCTTCGTCAATGGCCAGGTCCACGCTGTCCAGCGCCACAGTGCCGCTGCTGTCATAGACCATGGTCACATCGTTCATACGAACCATAGTTTATCCTCCAGGGGTTTCTTGCCAGATAGTATCCGTACCTCAATACTTGTTGTTGAGGGAATCGAGGTACATTTTCACCATCATTGCCACCTTGAACACGATGGCATGATCGAATTCACGCAGGTCAAGTCCGGTGATCTTCTTGATCTTTTCCAGACGGTACACCAGCGTATTGCGGTGTACATAGAGCTTACGGGATGTTTCGGAGACGTTCAGATTGTTCTCAAAGAACTTGTTGATGGTCTCCAGGGTGTCCTCATCCAGAGTCTCGATGGGGTTCTTCTTGAACACCTCGTTGAGGAACATTTCGCAAAGCGTGGTGGGCAGCTGGTAGATGATGCGGCCCAGACCCAGGCTCTCATAATTGATGATGGTCTTTTCACTTTCGAACACCCGGCCGACCTCGATGGCCACCTGGGCCTCCTTGTAGCGGTCCGCCAGCTCACGCAGATGCCGCGCCACGGTGCTGATGCCGATGACGCACTTGATGCCCAACTCTTCATGCAGCGCCGCCTCGATGCTGCGGGCCACCTTGAAGACCTCATCCGAGGCGTTGGCGGAAGGCAGAGCCTTGACCACCACAATATCATTTTCGTTGATATTCAGCACGAAGTCCTTCTGCTTGTCCGGGAACAGACGCTGAATGACCTCCACCGCCGCCACATCGGAATTCTCCATCTGCCGCACCAGCAATACGCTGCGGGGCTCGTCCGTGACGAAGTGCAGTTCCTTGGCGCGCACATACACGTCGCCGGGCAGGATGTTATCGGAAATGATGTTCTTTACAAAGGCTGCCTTATTGTGCTTCTCCTCATAATTGCTTTTGGCCTCGTTGAAGGCCACAGCGGCCAGGGCGCAGATGGTCTTCGCCATCTGGTCGGTTCCTTCCGAGAAAGCCGCATAGTCCAGCTTTGAGCTGTCGGAATTGAGCGCGCTGTATGTTCTGACTGCGGTGCTGATGGTCTGATCGGCCGCGTCCAGTTCATAGGCATGAAAGTCGTCCAGCCGGGAACCGATCATCGCCAACTCGCTGCTGGCCACGACAAAGCCCTGTTCATCCACCACACCGATCGTTCTGTCGACGGCATCCTTCAATTGAATAATCACATTCTGGAAAATTCTGCTGGACATGCTTTCGCCCTCCTATGATCGCGGTCAGGCTCTTCGACCTGATATGGCAAATTTACCATATATCCGCAGTTCTCTTTAGCATATAATAACTCCAAACTATGTGATTTTCAATAGAAAATGCATTGATTTTTTGTTAATTTTTTTCGATTTGTGTTCGTTGCGCTCAAAAAAGCATGGAATTCCAATTAATTTTTTGACTAATTTCCCATGTCCAGTTCACATAACATTTTGCACAAATCCGTTTCCGTCAGTTCCCGGATGCCACCGGGCCCCAGCCTCTCATCGATTTTAAGTCCTCCGATCGAAAGGCGCCGCAGCTCTTTGACCGGCTTGCCGCGGGAGGCCAGCATCCGTTTGACCTGATGATATTTCCCCTCCGTCACAGTGACCAGACAGCTGTCTTCACCCAAGACCTCCAACCTGGCCGGGAGACAGTGTGTGCCGTCCGCCAGAGTCAGGCCCGCTGCAAAAACAGCCGCGTCTTCCTCATTCGGACTTCCCTCGACTTTTGCATAATACAGCTTTTCGACGCAGGATTTTGGCGAAATGACCCGATGGGCAAATTCTCCGTCGTCGGTCAACAGCAACAGTCCGCTGGTATCCTTGTCCAGCCGCCCCACCGGAAACAGCCCCAAACGGCGAAGCTCCGGCGGCAGCAGGTCCATAACAGTCCTCTGCTCCCGATCCTCCGTAGCGGTCACCACACCGGAGGGCTTATCCATCATATAGTAATGATGGATCTGATAACGCAGGGTCTCCCCATCCAACGTGATAAGGCTCTGTGCAGGGTCCAGCTTCCGTTCGGGCCGCTTTTCCACCTGGCCATCCACACTCACCCGACCACTTTTTATGATCGCTCTGAGTTCTTTTCGGGAGGCAAGTCCCATATCTGCAAGCACTTTGTCCAGTCTGACCAACGGCAATGAGACCCCTCCTCTGCAAAAGATGCTTTATAAGGATACCATATTTTTAACCATTTTGCAACCTTTCGAACCGTTTTGTATCTTTTGCCAGCTTTTCTCATAGCCGCACCTCCCTGCGAATAAGCTGTATCGGGGGTGATGAAAATGGCCAAATCCAGCCATTCCTTTACCAAAAAGAAAGCCCTGGCGCTGGTCTTGATCCTGGCATTGGTCCTGGTGATCCTGATCCTGCTGCGCAGCTGCTCCCAAGCCCGGGTCCATCTGTCCACAACGGAGGGACGCGCTGACTTCCTCGCATCGCTGGGCTGGGAGATCGATCCGGACAGCGAGGAATACAAGCGGGTGCTGATCCCGGATAAACTGGAAGGGGCCCTGGACGACTACAATAAGATGCAGCTGGAGCAGGACTGTGATCTGAGCCGCCATCTGGGCGAGCGCTGCGACCAGTACACCTATCAGATCACCAACTACCCCAACACCGATCAGACCGTCCTTGTGACGCTCTATGTCCAGGGGGACCGGCTGATTGCCGGAGACATCCACAGCACCGCCCTCAACGGCTTTATGCATGGCCTGAAGGCGCAATAAACGGCAGGCGGCAGGTATGCCGCCTGCTTATTGTTGATTTGCTTGACACCTCGTGGGATTCGTAATATAATCTTTGGTTAGATATATCTAACCAAAGATTATGGCATCCCCTATTCCACGATCCGCGTCCCGGGAGGTTTTTCCATGTTTATCGAAATCTCTTCCATTATGAAATCCTTCGGCCAGGGCAGCAACCGCGTCCAAGTGCTGAAAGATATAAATATTTCCCTGGAAAAGGGCGAATTCTGTGTGCTCCTGGGTCCCTCCGGCTCCGGTAAATCCACGCTGCTGAACATCATCGGTGGCATCGACAGTGCTGATTCCGGTGAAATCACCATCAACGGCGAGCACCGCACCCATATGAAAGAACGGCAGCTGACCGCTTATCGCCGCAAGCATTTGGGTTATATCTTCCAGATGTACAACCTGATCCCCAATCTGACGGTACGGGAGAACATCGAAGTCGGCGCCTACCTGAGCGACGCCCCCTTGAATGTGGACGAGCTGCTGCGGACTCTGGGCCTTGAGGAACACGAGAGCAAGCTTCCAAATCAGCTCTCCGGCGGCCAGCAGCAGCGCACCGCCATCGGACGGGCCATTGTGAAAAACCCCGACATCCTTCTATGTGACGAACCGACCGGAGCGTTGGATTATAAAACCTCCAAGGAAATATTAAAGCTCATTGAAACCGTTAACCAAAAATACGGCAATACCGTGATCATGGTCACCCACAATGCTGCCATTCAGGATATGGCGGACCGGGTGGTGCGTCTGCGCGACGGTATGATATACGACAACCATCTCAACGAAAACAAGGTCCCTGCGGAAGACCTGGAATGGTAAGGGAGCACCGTATGAAGAATCCCCTGCGAAAGCGTCTGTTCCGGGAGCTGCGGAGCGAGGCCGGAAAATATCTGGTCATCTTCCTGCTGATGCTGCTGACCATCGGTCTGATCTCCGGCTATCTGGTGGCAGACGGCAGTATGATCACCGCCTACAACAACAGCTTTACAGATTACAACATCGAAGACGGTCATTTTGAGACCGCGAAAGCCCTCAACCGGGCTCAGCGAAAAGCCGTAAGCGGCCTGGGCATCAAGGTCTATGACCTGCCGTTTACGGATGTTCCCCTGACCAACGACTCCACCATGCGCATCTTCGCCCAGCGCCGGGAGGTAAACCTGGTGTGCCTGATGGAGGGCCAATTCCCCGCACAGCCCGGCGAGATCGCCATTGACCGCATGTATGCGGATAACAACAAACTTCATGTGGGTGACAGCCTGCAGAGCGCAGACCGGACTTGGCGGATCACCGGGCTGGTGGCGCTGTCCGATTACAGCGCCCTGTTCTCCAGCAACAGCGATTCCATGTTCGATTCCATGAAATTCGGCGTTTCCATCGTTACGCCGGAGGAATTCGCATCCTATGAAGAGACTTCCCTCCGCTATGTGTACGCCTGGAAATACGACGATCCCCCTGCCGACGAGCAGGAAGAACATGATGTGTCCGAGGACCTGATGAAGCAACTGGCCGCCGAGGTAAAGCTGCGGGATTTCGTTCCCCGCTATATGAACCAGGCGATCATGTTCACCGGCGATGATATGGGCAGTGACCGGGCCATGATGATCACGCTGCTGTATGTGATCATCACCATCATGGCCTTTGTATTTGCCATCACGGTCAGCAACACCATCAACAAGGAAGCCGCCGTCATCGGTACGCTCCGGGCCTCCGGTTATACCAGAGGGGAATTGATCCGTCACTATATGGCCATGCCGGTGCTGGTGACTGTCGTCAGTGCGATTCTGGGCAACATCATGGGCTATACCTTCGTGAAAGATCTCTGCGCCTCCGTCTACTACGGCAGCTACAGTCTGCCCACCTATGTGACCTTGTGGAACTCTGAAGCGTTTTGGATGACCACTGTGATTCCGCTGGCGCTGATGCTTGCTGTCAATTTCATAGTCCTGCGGCAGCGCCTATCGCTGTCCCCGCTGAAATTCCTGCGGCGGGATCTGAGCCGCCGCAAACAGCACCGGGCCCTGCGGCTCAACAAACACCTCCCCTTTTTCGGGCGTTTTCGGATCCGTGTGATCCTGCAGAATATGAGCAATTACCTGATCCTGCTGATTGGGATCTTGTTTGCCAATCTGCTGCTGATCTTCGGCCTGTCCCTGCCCGCTGTGCTGGACCGGTATCAGGAGGATATCGCAAACAATCTGCTCAGCGAATATCAGTATATGCTGACGATCCCGCTGGACGCCGTAGACGAGGAGCACAAACTCAAAAGCGCCATCGCCATGCTGCGCTTTACCGACGCTGTGAACACCGAGAATCCGGATGCGGAAAAATTCAGTGTCTTCACGCTGAAAACCACCGATGAGACCTACATGATCGAGAACGTGGTCCTTTATGGGGTGGAGCCGAACAGCCGCTATGTTTCTCTGGCAGGCGATCCCGGCGATGTGTGGATCTCTGCCGCGCTGGCGGAAAAAGATCTGCTGGGGCCGGGTGACAGCATCACACTCAAAGAAGAATACGGCGACAAAACGTACACACTTCCTATAGCGGGCGTCTACCCCTACGGCGGATCTATCAGCATCTTTATGGACCGGGCCGCGCTCAATCTGCTGATGGATGAAAATGAGGACTATTACTGCGGTTATTTCTCCGATTCGCCAATCACCGATATCGACGATGAATATATCGGTTCCGTGATCAGTCTGGAGGACCTGACCAAGATCTCCCGCCAGCTGGATATCTCTATGGGCGGTATGATGGGCCTGGTCAACGGATTTGCCATACTGGTTTTCATGATCCTGCTCTACCTGATGAGCAAGATCATCATTGAAAAAAACGCACAGTCCATTTCCATGACCAAGATCCTTGGCTACAGCACCGGGGAGATCGGCCGCCTGTATGTGCTGCCCACCTCCATCGTGGTGGTAGTCTTCCTGCTGCTCAGCCTGCCCATTGAATACGAGGTCATGTACTGGCTGTTTCGCTACTTTATGATCAAGAGCATCCCCGGATGGATCCCATTTATCATCGATCGGAGCATCTTTATCAAAATGCTGGCCATGGGCCTTGCCACCTACGGAGCCGTGGCGATCCTGGAATACCGAAAGATCCGCAAAGTTCCCATGAACGAAGCGCTGAAAAATGTGGAATAACGATTCTGACCGGAAGGAGACCCGAAGGATGAATCACAAAAAAACACCATATCATGCGTTGGCCCTTGTTCTCTGTATCGCATTGTGCGCCGCGCCCCTGCTGTCCGCCTGCGGCCAGACGGCAGAGAATAACAGCACGGCCGCTGCGGCAAGTACAGCCCCGGTCTCGACCCCGACGCCCACGGCAAAGCCTATGGACCGGCGGCCTGTAGATCCGGAATATGACAAGGAAGAGACTGTTTACGGCAAAGCCGACGCCTCCGGCAAGGTCCGCTCCGTCACGGTGGAAACGGTCCTCAATTACGCCGGGAAGGACGGCGTGGTGGAGGATCTGTCCAGGCTGCGGGAGATCAAAAACACCGAAGGCGACGAGGAATTCACCCTCGAAAACAACGGCGTTCTACTGTGGGAAGACCATGGAGAGCGCATCCGCTATGAAGGCAAAAGCGGGCAGGATCTGCCGGTCTCCGTCAGCATCAGCTATTATCTGGACGGGCAGCCCATCAAGCCGGAGAAGCTTGCCGGGCAGAGCGGACATTTGCGGATGCGCTTTGATTATCAAAATTTGAGCGCCACAAGTGTTTCCAACGTCCGCAGCGGCGAACCGGCCGCGGTTGAGACCTGTGTTCCCTTTCTGGCCATGTCCATTGTGCTTCTCTCGGAGGATGTCTTTTCCAATCCCGAAGCTACCAACGGCCGCCTGCTCAGCCTGGGTGATCAGAGCGTCTTTGTCGGCTATGCCTTTCCCGGCATCCCGGACTACCTCAAGCTGCAGAACTATCAGCTGACCAAGGAGATGGACATTCCGCAGTATGCGGAGTTGGAAGCGGACGTGCAGGATTTCACGATGGATTTCACCGCCACCGTTTTCACCAACAGCGTTTTTACAGAAGTAGAGTCAGAGGATCTGGACGATTTGGACAGCTTTGCCTACTCTCTCAACGCCTTTACCGACGCTCTGCCGGATCTGGCCAACGGCGCAGACGCATTGGCTGACGGCTCCAAGCAGCTGCAATCCGCCCTCACCCAGTACACAGGCGGCGTCAAGAACATAAACGATGGGGCGCAGGCCCTCAGCTCCGCTCTGTCCGGCATGAACGCAGAGCTCAGCAACGCCCGGGCCGGCGCCAATGAAATCATTCGATCCCTGTCCAGTGATACGGCTCCCCAGTTGGATTCCGTGGCCTCTGCTCTGGATCAGCTGATTGCCGCACTGGACGGATTTACCGGTCAGTTGAACAGCATCTCCGGCTATCCGGGACAGGTCAGCGAGCAGGTCGGCAGCGCCGCCGACCAGGCCCGGGCTCAGCTTGACATTCTTTCTGCCGATCTGTTGGAAACGATCCAGACTTCCGCGCTCACGGATGAGGAGAAAGCCGCCCTGTGGGAAACTGTCAATTCCCGTGTGGATGCGGCTAAAGGGTCTGTCTCCATCGACACCGCAGTTCCGGACGGTTCCGGTTTCTCCGGCAGTATCGGCAGCTTGTCCGCCTCCGCTTCCAATCTGCGCGCCCAGGCGGAAGCGCTCCGCTCCTCCCCCGAACAGCTTCAGCAGGCGGAGTCCATGCTCGGTCAGATCGTCGGGCTCTGTGACGGTGTCAACGCCCTGGCGCAGAGCGCATCCGCTCTGGCAAGCGGCACCGCCACCTTGAATGGCAGCAGCGCCGCGCTGAACGAAGCCCTGGCCGGCATCGCTGCGGGGAATAAAACGCTGGCAGAAGGCATCGGTCAATTTACCGATGCGGCGCTTACCAATCTGGATGGCTTGGGCGGCTGGCAGCTTCGGACCCTGGTGACCCAATTCCGGGCTATGCGTCTTGCCGATCAGAGCTATGACAACTTCGGCGGCGTCGCTCCGGGCCGCAGCAGTACCGTACGCTTCATCGTTGAAACCGACCCCATCGAAAAATAAACGCAGGAATGCTCAAAAGCGGCTGAGATTTTCGTTCTCAGCCGCTTTTCCATATTCTGAAATCTTTACCCATATCCTCCCGAATGGAGGCGAGGTACACGCTGTACAGAGTCACGCTGCGCCCCCACAGAGCCGCCAGGCTGCCGTCCGGGTCCAGCTCCGCCGCTTCCGCCATATTTCCCGAGAAATAGCAGCGGTTCAGAGCGCAGATATAATCCGTCATAGACTCCACTTCCTCGGGAGTATACGGGAAGCCCTCCAGGCTTTCCGGGATCTGAGCCCTCGTCCGCCGGTCAAAATAGTCCGCCGCATAGGCTTTGAACTCCAGAAGCTCCGGCTCTGTCCTCCCCTGCCGGCGCGCCCAGGCGGAAACATCCACTTCCCGGGTCTCATACCGGATATGTCCATCCTCCGCCCGCAGTACGCCATACTGGCAGGGTGAGACAGACAGTGCTGAAGTGGCGATCTCCGTGACGGTGCCCGCAGTCTTATAATGCTGTACATGCAGATGCCCGCTGAGAAACAGCGGCACCTGATAACGCTGCAGCAGCTTCAGGAGCCTGTCCGCGCCGCTCATCACATAGCCCGCGTTGAACATAGTCTGCTGCATCAGATTCTGATGTCCGCCTGTCAGCACATGCTGTCCTTCCCGCCGTGCCTGCCGCAGCTGCTGCTCCACCCATTTCAGCGTACTGTCGGACAGGCCGCAGGGATCATGGGCGGTGTTGGCGTCCAGCAGCAGGACCCGGGTGCTGTCGTTGAGCTGATAAATATAGCTCAGGGAATCGCTGTCCACGCTCAGGGCCTCGTCATAGCCGAATTCGCCGTAGACTTCCCGAAACACCTCCGTGGTAGCCGACGGGACCCGGGTAAAGGAATCCCCGGAAAAGGAGGCCGCACTGCTGTTGTAAAGATCATGGTTACCCGTCTGCACCAGGACCGGAATACCGGCCGCCTCCACTGCCCGCAGCTTCTCCGCCAGCGCCTCATGGCTGAGGACCGCGCCATTGAACGTCAGGTCCCCGGTGAGGATCAGCGCCTCAGGTTTCTGCTGGATGACCTGGCCGAAAAAGGCGTCGCAAAGTTCCTCGATCCATCGCATCAGCTTCCCATCGCCGCCGTCCACCAATTTGGTAAACGATTCTCCATGGTCGGTCAGCTGCGGCGCAATATAGTGCAGATCCGTGGCCACGATCACATGGTACTGTGCCGGTGCGGCGGACCTGCCGCCGCAGGCGGGCAGGAACAGGATACAGACGCATAGCAGAAGCGCCACGGCTTTTCGCATAGAAAGCTCCTCCCACTTAAAAAACAGCAGGTCCACAGACAAACCGTGGACCTGCCGGATCGATCGTTTTATTTCACCAGGCACTCGCCGGTCATTTCGGCGGGCTGCTCCAGCCCCATCAGCTTCAGAATCGTGGGGGCGATGTCGGCCAGACGGCCGGGCTTGAGCTCGATCCCGCTCTCCCGCACGCAGAAAGGAACGGGGTTGGTGGTGTGGGCGGTGTTAACCTTGCCGGTCTCGTCGAACATGCAGTCGGCGTTGCCGTGGTCAGCGGTGACCAGCAGCACCACATCCTCATGCTTTTCCACCTCGGCAATGATGCGGCCCATGCAACCGTCCACGGTCTCCACCGCCTTGACGGCGGCTTCCATGACGCCGGTGTGGCCCACCATGTCGCAGTTGGCAAAGTTGCAGACGATCAGCGCGTACTGCTCGGAAGCGATAGCCTCCACCACCTTGTCGGCGACCTTCTCCGCACTCATCTGGGGGATCAGATCGTAGGTGGCGTACTCCTTGGGAGAGGGCACCAGGCAGCGCTCTTCTCCTTCGCAGACCCGCTCTACGCCGCCGTTGAAGAAGAAGGTCACGTGGGCGTACTTCTCAGTCTCGGCCACGCGGAACTGCTTGAGACCATGGGCACTGATATAGTCGCCCAGCGTGTTCTCAATGACCTCAGGCGGATAGGCAATAGGCAGGGGCAGCGCCTCGTCATACTGGGCGGTGCACACATAGGACAGCGGGCAGACCACCTTTTTGCGCTGGAAGCCGTCAAAGTCCGGCAGATTCAGCGCCCAGGTCATTTCCCGGGCCCGGTCAGGCCGGAAATTCATGAAGATCACGCTGTCCCCCGGCTCGATGACGCCTTCGGGATCGACCACCACAGGCTTAACGAATTCATCGGTCACATCCTGGGCGTAGCTGTCCTCCACCGCGTGGACGGGATCGGGATCCTGCACGCCCTCGCCGCAGACGATGGCGTTGTAACCGGCTTCCACCCGGTCCCAGCGCTTATCACGGTCCATGCCGTAAAAACGCCCCTGGATGGTGGCGATCTTCGCATTGCCCAGCTCCCGGCATTTCTCATGCAGCCGGGCCACAAAGCCCGCGCCGCTGGTGGGCGCCACGTCGCGCCCGTCCAGGAAGCAGTGGACGTAAACCTTCTCTACGCCCCGCATCTTGGCCATATCCAAAATGCCGAAGATGTGGTCGATATGGCTGTGGACGCCGCCGTCGGACAGCAGGCCCAGCACATGCAGCGCCTTGCCGTTTGCCTTGGCATCCTCCATAGCCTTGATATAGACCGGGTTTTCAAAGAACTTGCCGTTCTTGATCTCCTGGCTCATCTTGGGCAGGATCTGGAACACCACCCGGCCGGCGCCGATATTGGTGTGTCCCACCTCGGAGTTGCCCATCTGCCCCTCTGGCAGACCCACGTCCAGGCCGGAGGCCTGCAACTGGGTGCAGGGGTACTGAGAAAAGAGCTGATCCAGATTCGGCTTTTTCGCCTGGGCGATGGCGTTGCCTGCGGTGGGCGGGGCAATGCCAAAGCCGTCAAGAATGATAAAAACCGCTTTTTTCATGCAGGATCACTCCTGGGCCGTAGCGGCAACGATCGCGGCAAAGTCCACAGGCTTGAGAGACGCGCCGCCGATGAGGCCGCCGTCGATATCGGGCTGGGCCAGCAGCTCAGCCGCGTTCTTGGCGTTCATGCTGCCGCCGTAGAGGATGCTGACGGCACGGGCGGGACGGGCGCCGTAGATCTTGCGGATCACGGTGCGGATGCCCTCGCAGACCTCCTGGGCCTGCTCGGCGGTAGCGGTCTTGCCGGTACCGATGGCCCAGATGGGCTCATAGGCGATGATGCAGCGGCGCAGCTGCGCAGCGCTGATGCCGCTGAGGGCGGCCTTGACCTGGTAAGCCACATACTCCATGGTCAGGTCCATCTCCCGCTGCTCCAGGCTCTCGCCCACGCAGATGATGGGGATGATGCCCTTTTCCAGCAGGGCCTTCGCCTTGGCATTGATGAGCATATCGTCTTCGCCGTGATACTGGCGGCGCTCGGAGTGGCCGACGATGCAGTACTTGGCGCCCACATCCGCCAGCTGCTCGGCGGAAATCTCACCGGTGTAAGCGCCCTTGTCGAACTTGGACACGTCCTGGGCGCCGGCGGCGACCTTGCAGTCCTTACCGGCCTTGATCATGGCGGGGACCATAACGGCGGGGGCGCAGAGCACCACGTCGCAGCTGCGCGCCTTGGGCAGGTTCGCCTTCAGTTCTTCCATAAAGGGCTTGATCTGGGAGGCGAGCATATTCATCTTCCAGTTGCCGGCAATAACGGTCTTGCGATACTTTCTGTTCATGTTTTTATCTCCAATCCAATTCTAATTTACCTTTTTCTCACAGCAAAGCCCAACAACGTGGGTTTGCTGTGACGGAGGAAAAAGAATGCTGTCGGTCAATGGAACTGTGCAGAGCACAATTCCATGACCTTACAGTATTCTTTTGACGTTACTTATCCAGCAGGCAGGCCACGCCCGGCAGCTCCTTGCCTTCCAGGAACTCCAGGGAAGCGCCGCCGCCGGTGGAGATGTGGGTGATCTTATCGGCAAAGCCCAGCTTTTCCACAGCAGAGGCGGAATCGCCGCCGCCTACGATGGTGACTGCGCCGGACTCGGCCAGGGCCTTGGCCATGGCCTTGGTGCCGCCGGCGAACTTATCGAACTCGAACACGCCCATGGGCCCGTTCCACACGATGGTACCGGCGCCCTTCACAGCCGCGGCAAACAGCTCGGCGGTCTTGGGGCCGATATCCATACCCATCAGATCCTCGGGGATGTTGCCCTCGGCCAGAACAGCCTCGGCGTCCGCGGCAAACTCCGCGGCGCAGAGATGGTCGATGGGCAGCAGGAACTTCACACCCTTGTCCGCAGCCTTGGCAATCATATCCTTGGCATAGTCCAGACGGTCAGCCTCCAGCAGGGACTTGCCGATCTCAAAGCCCTGGGCCTTGATGAAGGTATAAGCCATGCCGCCGCCGATGATGATGGTGTCGGCCTTCTCCAGGAGGTTGTTGATGACGGCGATCTTGTCGGAGACCTTGGCGCCGCCCAGGACCGCCACGAAGGGACGCTTGGGATCGTCCAGGGCCTTGCCCATGATGGACAGCTCCTTATCTACCAGCAGACCGGAATAAGCGGGCAGGTAGGCGGCAACACCGGCGGTGGAGGCGTGGGCGCGGTGCACGGTGCCGAAGGCGTCGGACACGAAGATCTCGGCCATGTCGGCCAGAGCCTTGGCAAAGTCAGCGCCGTTCTTCTCCTCGCGGATATCGAACCGCAGGTTCTCCAGAAGCAGGATCTGGCCGGGCTGCAGCGCAGCGGCCTTGGCCTGGGCGTCCTCACCGATGATATCGGCGGCGAAGATGACCTCCTGGCCCAGCAGCTCAGACAGACGCTTGGCAACGGGGGCCAGCGTCAGCTTGGTCTTCCACTCGCCCTTGGGCTTGCCCAGATGAGAGCAGGCGATCACAGCGGCGCCCTGCTCCAGCAGGTATTTGATCGTGGGAATAGCGGCAACGATACGCTTGTCGCTGGTGATCTCGCCGGTCTCCTTGTTCTGGGGAACGTTGAAATCGCAGCGGAGCAGGACCTTCTTGCCCTTCACGTCAACATCATAAATGGTTTTCTTGTTGTAGTTCATGCTATATCCTCCTAAAAATAATATACAATATCAAAATCAAGCCATGGAGCCTGTTTCCAGCAGGCCCGGAAAGCCCTGCTGGCGCAGTGCCTCATAGGCAAGGATCGCCACAGAATTGGAGAGATTCAGGCTGCGCGCCTCATCGCGCATGGGGATGCGGATACATCGGTCGCGGTACTTTTCCCGCAGCCACTGGGGCAGACCCGCCGTCTCCTTGCCGAACATCAGCGTCACATCGCCGCTCATATCCGCCTCATGATAGGGCCGGGGCGCCTTGGTGGTAGCCAGGAAAAGATTTTGGTCCCCGTTCTTCGCAAAGTACTCGTCCAGGTTCTCATACACGGACAGGTCCACCAGATACCAGTAGTCCAGCCCACAGCGTTTGACCGCCTTGTCCGAAATGTCAAAGCCCAGGGGCTTGATGAGATGGAGCCTTGCTCCGGTAACGGCACAGGTACGGGCGATGGCCCCGGTATTGTGAGGGATCTCCGGCTCCACCAACACGATATCCAGCACGAAACCACCTCCGGATCTACGCTTGCGCCGGACTGGGTTTTGTTATTACTTTATCCGGTTCCATAACATATTAGCACAAAAATCAAAAAAATCATGCACTTTTTTCCGTTTTTTGTGATTTCTTGCATATTAGACAAATCTGCGTTATAATCAGCCCTGTAAACGCCCCCTTTCTTGTCATTTTGTATATGTCATTTTTTCATCAATTTCTGGTTTTATGAGGTTTCCGGGATGGAATACATCTGCAACGATTGTCCCCGCCGCTGCGGCGCTGTGCGAAGCGATGACCGGGCCGGCGGGTTTTGTGCCAGTCCCGCTCTGCCCCGGGTCATCCGCGCCGCCCCTCACCTTGGGGAGGAGCCCTGTATCAGCGGCAGTCGCGGCGCCGGTACCATCTTCTTCACCGGCTGCAATCTGCGCTGCGTCTTCTGTCAGAACCGGGAGATCAGCCGGGGCGGCGACGGACGTACCCTGACCGTTCAAGAGCTGCGGGATCTGATGCTGCGCCTGCGGGATCAGGGCGTACACAACATTGACCTGGTCACCCCCAGTCACTTTGTCCGGGCCATCGCCCAGGCCCTGGACGGGCTGGACCTGGGCATCCCGGTGGTTTGGAACAGCTCCGGCTATGAGAGCGTGGAGACGCTGCGCATGCTGGAGGGACTGGTCCAGGTCTACATGCCGGACATGAAATATTGGAAAAGCGAACCCGCCAGGCGCTACTCTGCTGCGGCGGACTATCCGCAGATCGCAGCGGCGGCCATTCTCGAGATGTTCCGCCAGCGGGGTCCCTATGTGCTGGACGACGAGGGGCTCCTGCAGTCGGGCGTCCTGATCCGGCATTTGATTTTGCCGGGGCAGGATATGAACGCCATGGATGTGATCGATTTCGCGGCGGAGGAATTCCCACAGGGCAGCGTACTGTTCTCTCTCATGAGCCAGTATACCCCCATGCCGGGGCTGGAGCGTTTTCCCGAGCTGTGCTCCCCCATCGACAGTGAGACCAACGACCGGCTGGTAAGCTACATGCAGCGCCGCGGCATTGCCGACGGCTACTGGCAGGAGCCCGCCTCCGCCACCGGGGAAATGATTCCGGATTTTGACTATACCGGGCTTGACATCGAAGCATAATTCGTCAATAATAGCAGTATCAGATCCATTCAAAAATACATTCACAAGGAGATAACGAACATGGATTACAATGAGATCCTCGCCGCTGCGCGTGAGTGCATCGGCCCCTACTGCAAGGCCTGCCCCGTCTGCAACGGCCGCGCCTGCGGCAACGCCATGCCCGGCCCGGGCAGCAAGGTCCCCGGCAATGTGGCCGCCCGGAACTTTGACAAATGGCAGGAAGTCTTTGTCAACATGGACACCCTGTGTCCCAATGTGGATCCCGATATCTCCTTTGAGATGTTCGGTCACACCTTCTCCGCTCCCATCTTCGCGGCACCTCTGGGTGCTCTGCCCATGCACTACGGCGACAAATACAACGACCAGCAGTACAACGCCATCCTCATCAAGGCCGCCGCGGAATACGGCGTCATGGCCCTCACCGGCGACGGCGTGGACCCGGAGATCATGAAGGCCTCCGTGGTGGATATGGGCAAGGCGGGCGGCATGGGCTGCCCCACCATCAAGCCCTGGAACAAGGAATTCGTGTTCGAGAAGCTGGACGTGGTCAACGCCAGCAAGACCTTTGCCGTGGCCATGGACGTGGACGGCGCGGGCCTCCCCTTCCTGAAGGCCATGAACCCCAACGCCGGCAGCAAGTCTGTGGATGAGATGCGCGAGATCATCGACCATGCCGACATGCCCTTTATCATCAAGGGAATCATGACCCCCGCGGGCGCCCTCAAGGCTGTGGAAGCCGGCGCCAGCGCCATCGTGGTCTCCAACCACGGCGGCCGTGTACAGGGCGGCGTGCCCTCTACCGCGGAGGTCCTGCCCGCCATCGCCGCTGCGGTCAAGGGTCGGGTCACCATCATCGTGGACGGCGGCATCCGCTCCGGTGTGGATGTGTTCCGCGCCATCGCCCTGGGCGCCGACGCGGTGCTGATCGGCCGTCCCATCCTCACCGCCATCTACGGCGGCGGGGCAGAGGGCTTCAACGTCTACATGAACAAGATCGTGGGCGAGCTGAAGTCTACCATGACCATGTGCGGCGCGGCGACCCTGAAGGACATCACCCGTGACAAGGTCTGGTTGGAGAAGTAAGCAGAGTTTATCTCTATATCTGAATGTATCCCCGCTCATCGCGGGGATGCATTTTATTCTGATTGAAAAGAGGACCGACCATGATAAAGCCTGAAATCAAACCCGGATTTTCCATCGTTTATCGGACGCCGCAGCCGGTCAATCTGCCTTCCTTTGTATCGCCGGAGGCGGGGCGGATCGCCGCCTCCTTTCATGCCGGCCTCCCCGGATATACACCCACGCCGCTGGTAGATCTGCGGGATCTGGCAAAATCACTGGACGTCCGGCAGATCCTTGTAAAGGATGAGTCCCAGCGCTTCGGCCTCAACGCTTTCAAGGCCCTGGGTGGCAGCTTTGCCATGGCCCGCCTGCTCTGTCAGCGACTGGGAATCACGCTGGGGCGTGATTCCTTTCAGGTCCTCACGTCGGATGCCTATCGCCGGGAGCTGGAACAGCTCACTTTTGTCACCGCCACGGACGGCAACCACGGGCGGGGCGTCGCCTGGGCCGCCCGCCAACTAGGCTGCCGTGCCGTGGTATACATGCCCCGGGGAAGCGCCGAAGCCAGACTGAACAACATCCGCGCCCAGGGCGCAGAGGCGGAGATCACGGACCTCAACTATGATGACGCCGTTCGTTACGCGGGCCAGATGGCCGAGAAGCATGGCTGGATCCTGATGCAGGACACAGCCTGGCCGGGCTATGAGGAGATTCCGGCCGCCATCATGCAGGGTTATACCACTCTGGGCGATGAGATCCGTACACAATTGGACGCAATGGGCACGGAGCGGCCCAGTCATCTGTTCCTGCAGGCCGGTGTGGGCAGTTTGGCCGGGGCGCTGGCCGGATACTTTGTATCCCTATGGCCGGAGGATCCCCCGAAGATCATCCTGGTGGAGCCAGATCGCGCAGACTGTCTGTTCCGCACAGCCCTGGCTGACGACGGAAAGCTCCATGCCGTGACCGGACCCATGAACAGCATCATGGCCGGTCTCTGCTGCGGTGAGCCTTGCACGCTGGGTTGGGAGATCCTGCGGCAAACAGCTTGTGCTTTCATCTCCTGTGACGACGCCTATGCCGAGCACGGCATGCGGCTGCTGGGCAAGCCCGAGGGGACCGATCCGCGCATCGTATCCGGAGAGTCCGGCGCTGTGACAGCCGGCGTCGCCGCCAGGCTGTTGACCGATCCCGATCTGGCAGAGGTCAAGGAAGGCTTAGGCCTGGAAGCGGATTCTCGCATTCTGCTGATCAGCACCGAGGGCGACACCGATCCGGTGAATTATCAAAAAATACTTGCATCTTAAGTTCACAGAAAAAGACGGAGAAGGATCTCGGCAACAGGGAGATCCTTCTCCGTCTTTTTCTGTTTTTCTCAGTATGCAGAAAAAATTATGTAAACTTAACGGGACTCCCGTTTCTTGAGCAGATACACCGGTACGGCCACCAGCAGCAGTACTGCCGCCGCAGCCAGATAGATCCCCGGCGTGGGTACTGTTTTCACCTGGCCCAGGTCGATGTAGGTGCTGTCGCTGCCCCGGATCACAGCGGCGCCGATGGACGGACCGATGATCATGGGCAACAGTACCGCGAAGATCATGCGAATGCCCTGGAAATGCCCCACCTTGCCTTCCGGCGTCCAGTCCCGGATGTTGGCGCTGAGGGCCGCTGAAAGCATCATGTAGCCGCTCATCATCACCGTACCGGCCAGGATGACCGCCAGGCTGCTGCGGACAAAGTACATGCCGATCAGGCCCAGCAGCATGATAGCGGCGGCGGGCACGGCAAAACGCAGCTTGCCGAAGCGGTCGATAAAGCGCCCGGAGATCACACTCACCACCGATGCCACGATCAGTACCACACCCAGCACGATGGCGTAATCCGTGATGTCAAGATAGTTCTGGATATAAATGATCAGATAGGGAAAGAACACCTGCACCGCTACGGAAAACAGGCAGAAAGCCGCCAGAGACAGGTACAGATCCGGGTTTTCCCGCATTACCCCGGGCCGCAGCCCATAGAGCAGGTTCTGCAGGTAATTGTCCTTTCTGGGCTTCAAACCCGGCTCATCCCGCACCAAAAACAGGGAAATGATACCGACCGCAGTCACAGCGATACCGAAGATATTGAAGAAAGTCCGCCATCTCCCCTGCTGGGTCAGGCCGTCAAACAAGCCGAAGATGATCAGCATGGAGATCAGCGGCAGGATCGCCAGCACGCTCTCCGCCCGGCCGCGGTTATCCGCCGTGGTCACATCCGTCACATAGGCGTTGAAGGCGCCGTCGTTGGCCGTGCTGCCGAAGAAGGTCATCACGCAGTCCAGCACCACCACCATGGTGGCAGCCGCAGCCACAGCATTGGCCCCCGGGAACAGCTTGGCGGCGTTTTCCGGCGTGATGTAGCCGAAGGCCGCGGTGGAGAAGCCCCAGAGGATATAGCCTACCGCAATGAAGACCTTGCGCTTGCCCACCCGGTCGGACAGGGCGCCCATCAGCAGAGTGGTCACCGTGGCCGCCGCCGCGGACCAGCCCACCATAGCCGCGATGTAACCCGGATCGGTGCTGATGGTGTTATACAGGAACACGTTGAAATACATGTTTTCGATGGTCCAGGCGAACTGTCCGAACAGCCCTACCAGGATCAGCGTCAGCCATTTTCTGAGGCCCAGCTTGTTCTCCATTGCCATCCCCTCTCAGTCCGGGATCCCGTCCACAATGTTCAAGATTATGTCAACTGCTTTGTCCATGTTCTCCACGGTGATATGCTCGTAGGGTCCGTGGAAGCAGGCGCCGCCGGTGCCGATATTGGGGCAGGGCAGACCGCGAAATGACAGCTGCGCGCCGTCGGTCCCACCGCGGATTGGCACATCCACCGGCGCAAGGCCCGCTGCCCGGATCGCCCGGCGGGCCAGGTCCACTACGTCCATGTGCTCCCGCAGCTTTTCCGCCATGTTCCGGTACTGCTGCCGGAGCGTCAGTGTCGCCGTGCCCTCGCCGTATTTCTCGTTGATCGAACTCTCGATCTGACGCAGACGGTCCAGCCGCGCCTGAAAGGCAACCGCGTCGTGGTCCCGGACGATATAATCCAGCTCCGCCCGCTCCACGTTGCCCTGCATGTCCGTCAAGTGATAAAAGCCCTCATAGCCCTCAGTGTGCTCCGGCCGTTCCCCGGCGGGCAGAAGACCGTTGATCTCCATAGCCACCTGACTTGCGTTGATCATTTTATCCTTGGCTTCGCCCGGGTGGATATTGAAGCCCCGGATCTCCCAATGGGCCGCGGCAGCGTTGAAGGTCTCATAATTGATCTCCTCCAGCTCTCCCCCGTCCACCGTATAGGCGAAGGCCGCGCCCAGCCGCTCCAGGTCCAGCAGTGCCGCACCGTGGCCCACTTCCTCGTCCGGTGTAAAGCATACGGCGATCCTGCCATGGGGACGCTTTTCTGCCAGCAAGCGCTCGCAGGCCGTCATGATTTCCGCCACGCCGGCCTTGTCGTCGGCGCCCAGGACCGTGGTCCCGTCGGTGGTGATCAGCGTCTGCCCTTTCCAGGCCGTCAGATGGGGAAACTGCGCCGGAGACAGCACCCGTCCGCTGTCCCCCAGCGGCACGTCGCCGCCGTCATACTGCTCATGGAGCTGTGGCTGCACGTTTTCCCCACTGAAATCCGGGACCGTGTCGATATGGGCGATGAAGCCCACGCAGGGCCTGTCCTCACAGCCCTGTGTCGCAGGCAATGCGCCGTACACATAGGCGTGGGCATCCTCATAGACCTCCGCAAAGCCCAACTGCCGCATCTCCTCCGCCAACAGGCGGCTCAGATCAAACTGTCGCCTGGTGGTGGGCGTCTGCTCACTGTCCTCGGCGCTGGCCGTATGGATCCGCGCATAGCGGATCAATCTCTCATATGCTCTCATGCTTCCATCCTCACTTGTATATCTCGGCATAGACGAACAGCCTCCCCTTGCGGGAGGTGCCGCCTGTACCGGTCACTTTGCCTTTTCCCGCGCCGCGCAGGGACACGATATCGCCCTCATGCACAGCATTGTCCGTTTTAAGGGACTCGGAATAGTTTAAACTGACATTGCCGGCGGAGATCTGGCGGGCCGCCTCGGTGCGGGAGAGGTTGAACATGCCGCCCACCACCGCATCCAGCCGCAGGCTCTGCACGGAAAAGCTCTTTTCCTGTACCTGGCGCTTTGGTTCCGGGAGCTCGGCAAGGGCCATTTCCTCGGCCTTGACCCCCCAGCACCCCACCTTTTCGATGCTCAGCAGGTGCCGCAGCACACTGGGCAGGCAAAAGATATAGGCGTTCTCCCCTTCTACCCGGATATCGCCGACCCATTCCCGGCCCACACCCATGCCCAGCACCGCGCCCATATAGTCCCGGTGTCCGGGATTGCCAAAATGGGCCGTCAGCTTCATGGCGTGGATGTACTCCTGTACATCCAGATCCTCCAGTGTCATATAGTCGGGCAGGAAAAAGCCCACGGTCCGCTCGCAGTCCGCCTGCCCGCCGTGGAAAACCAGCTGACAGTCCGGCAGATATTTTCCCCAGTTTTCCAGCTGGTAACGCTCCGCCGGGGTGAGAAAGCCTGTCAGGGTGACCGTCCCCGTACGTTCACAGCGCTCCCTCAGATCCTCCGCGCGGCGCAGCAATTCATTGTTTTCCATCTTTCAGCCTCGTCTTGTGCGCGTCCAGATTGCTCTTTTTCAAAATGGCGTCGATCTGTTCCAGCACCCATTCCACTTCACCCGCAAACTCCTTGGATGAGGTGCGCAGCACACCGGAGCGCAGTGCCGACAGGCGGATCAGATTGTCGCTGGTGATGACCCGCACCGCGTAGTTTTTGCCGATCTCATCCACGATGCGCTCAATATAGGCGTCGCCGGTCTCCCCGTCCTTGGTGTAGGCCACATGGATGTTGTGGTACTCGCTCCGCTCCCCCGGATTGCCGGGCGTACGGTAGCCGTCAAAGACCAGGACCAGCTCAGCCCTGGTATAGCCGCAGTAATTGGAGAGCATGTCCATCAGCCGTCCTCTGGCCAGATCCAGCCGCTCCGCCGCCAGGGCCTTCAACTCATCCCAGGCGAAGATCAAATTATAGCCGTCCACGATGATATACTGCTTGCGGCTCTCAGTCTGGGTGGCGGCGGCAGGAGCCTCCTTTCGGACCGGGCTCTGGTACATAGGCCGCCGGATAGGACCGAACTCCCGCTCCATGATGGCTTCCAGTTCCCGCTCATCGATGCTCAGACTGCGGTGGACCGGCAGGGGCGCCGCTTCCTCCGGCTTGCGCAGGGTACTGTCCAGATGCATATAGTCCCGCACCTGGTCCCACTTGACCGTGTGACCCGCGCCGTGGGCACAAAATACGGAATCCGGCGTATTGTCCGGATCGTTCTCCGGATCGTAGCCGACGCTCTCCACGATCTCCTCCTGCCTGCGGCAGGGCTTATAGCCGTCCGGGCGCAGGCTGAGACGGCCCCGGCCCCGGGTATAGGCCAACAACTCCGTCAGGTAGCCGTTCATGGCGGCCACCGGGGCGCTGCCCGTCAGGCGCATCATGCCATCGAACTCCTCCGGTGAGGAAAAAGTACCATTCATGCTACGCACATCACTGATGGCCCGGCCGATCTGTTCGGCAGGCACCTCCAGAGTAAAGGCGTAGAAAGGCTCCAGCAGAACGGACCTGGCCTGCATCAGTCCCTGCCGGACCGCCCGGTAGGTGGCCTGGCGGAAATCCCCGCCCTCGGTGTGTTTCAGGTGGGCACGGCCTGCCGTCAGGGTGATCTTGATGTCTGTGATGGGCGAGCCGGTCAGCACGCCCAGATGCTGTTTTTCCTGCAGATGGGTCAGGATCAGACGCTGCCAGTTCCGGTCCAGGGCGTCCTCGGGACAGATCGTGTCCAGCACGATCCCGCTGCCGTTGGGCAGCGGCTCCAACAGCAGATGCACCTCCGCGTAATGGCGCAGGGGCTCGAAATGCCCCACACCCTCCACGGTGTCCGCGATAGTCTCCCGGTACAGGATGTGCCCGGCGTCCAGCTCCACGTCCACGTCAAAGCGGTCCTTGACCAGGCTCTTGAAGATCTCCGTCTGGATCTTGCCCATGAGCCGCACAGCGATCTCCTGGTTCCGGCTGTTCCAGACCACATGCAGCTGCGGGTCTTCCTCCCCCAGCAACTGGAGCTTCGGCAGCATGACCGCCGCGTCTACCCCCTCCGGCAGGATCACCCGATAGCTGAGCACCGGCTCCAACACCTGTCGGGCCGAGTCCGGCTCCGCGCCCAGGCCCTGTCCGGGCCAGGTATCGGTCAGCCCCAGGACAGCGCAGACCTGGCCGCAGCCCACCGTCTCCGCCGTCTCGAATTTCATCCCGGAATAGAGGCGCAGCTGGGTACATTTTTCCTCCCGCTCCTGCCCGCTCTCATCCTGATAGCGCAGGGCGGTGCGCACAGCCAGATTCCCACCGGTGACCTTCAGGTAAGTCATGCGGTTGCCCTGGGCGTCGCGTGCGATCTTGAAGACCTTCGAGGCAAAGGCGTCCCGGTCCGGCTGCATTGGGGCATAACGGTCCAGCGCGTCCAGCAGTTGCTCCACACCCTCCAGCTTCAAGCCCGAGCCGAAGAAGCAGGGGTATAGCTCCCGGCGGGCGATCATGCCGGCGATTTCCCCTTCGTCCAGCGCGCCGCTCTCCAGATACCGCTCCATGGCCCGCTCGCTGCACAGAGCCAGGCGCTCCTGGAAATCCTCGCCGGGTGTGGAAAAGTCCACGCAGTTCTCTCCCAGACGCTTCTGCAGTTGGGCCATCAGCGCCGCCTTGTCGCTGCCCGGCAGATCCATTTTGGTCACAAACAGGAAGCAGGGCACCTGATAGCGCCGCAGCAACCGCCACAGGGTCTCCGTGTGGGCCTGCACACCGTCGGTGCCGCTGATGACCAGCACGGCGCAGTCCAATACCTGCAGCGTCCGCTCCATCTCCGCGGAGAAGTCCGCGTGGCCCGGCGTATCCAGCAGCGTCACCATGGTATGCGGCAGCTCGAAAAGAGCCTGCTTGGAGAAAATGGTGATGCCTCGCTCCCGCTCCAGGCGGTGGGTATCCAGATAGCTGTCCCGGTGGTCCACCCGCCCCAGCTTTTTGATTTTTCCCGATAGATACAGCATGGCCTCGGAGAGGGTCGTTTTCCCCGCGTCCACATGGGCCAGAATGCCGATCACTGAATTTTTTCTGTTTTGCATAAAAATGATTGTATCAGTTTGGGCAAAAAGAATCAATCGCAAAAGCCCGATTCCCGGATTTTCTATAAGCATCTGTCATTTTTACGCAAAAGAAACTGCGAATTATTGAAACTTTGACTACCATTTTTGTAAAACCTATGTTATAATTACTTGTCAAATTGCAACCTGAACGAAATATGACTCTCACAAGGGGGATAAAATACCATGAAAAAGATCCTTGTTCTCGAAGACGAGGCCAACATCCGCAGTTTTGTGGTCATCAATCTGCGCCGCAGCGGTTTTGAGCCTATCGAGGCGGAGACCGGCGCCCAGGCCTTGGAGATGCTGAAGGTCAATCCGGATATCTGTCTTGCCCTGCTGGACGTGATGCTGCCCGATATCGACGGCTTCGAGGTCTGCCGCAGGATCCGCGCCTCCGGCTCCAAGATGGGCATCATCATGCTCACCGCCAAGAGCCAGGAGATCGATAAGGTCACCGGCCTGATGACCGGCGCGGACGACTATGTGACCAAGCCCTTCTCCCCGGCCGAGTTGACCGCGCGTGTGGACGCGCTGATCCGCCGCCTGGGCATCGACGAGGATGAGAAAGCCAGCACCGAGATCGTCAGCGGCCCCTTCCTGCTCAATACCCGCAACCGGACCCTGGAAAAGAACGGCCAGCGGCTGAAGCTGACCCAGATCGAGTATCTGCTGATGAAGCTCTTCATGGAGAATCCCGGCCGCGCCATGTCCCGCGAGGATATCCTCTCCGCCGTCTGGGGCAGCGATTTCACCGGTGAGCTGAAGACCGTAGACGTGAACATCCGCCGCCTGCGCATCAAGATCGAGTCCGATCCCACCGAGCCCGAATTCCTGACCACCGTCTGGGGCTACGGCTATAAGTGGGGCTATTGATCCCCCGCCCGCTCCGGCGGGTCTCCTGACAATCATTCCGTTTAGAAAGACTGACCGAAATTGAAAAATCTGAAGATCCAGCTGCTGCTGGCCGGGATCGCCGTGCTGGCGCTGCTTCTGCTGGGCGTGTGGGCAGTCACCCGCGGCATGCTGATCCTGGCCATGAGCGCCATGGTCGCCGTATGTCTGTGCGTCATTTTGCTGATCATCTGGTTCTGGCGCAATGTGTCGGATCCCATCGACCGGCTGACGGACTTTGCCTCCCAGATCGCCGCAGGCAGCTACGGCAGCCAGCTTGAAAAACACAACGACAATGAAATAGGTCGCCTGACCGATGAGATCAACAACATGTCCCAGCAGGTGGCCATGGCGGAGAAATCCCGAACCGAGTTCATCTCCCAGGTCTCCCATGAGCTGCGCACACCGCTGACGGCCATCACCGGCTGGGCGGAGACCATCGCCTACGATCCGGCAGTGGAGGGGGACTCCCTGCGGGGCATCCACATCATTTCCAAGGAGGCCGAACGGCTTACCGGTCTGGTCACCGAGCTGTTGGAGTTTACCCGCATCCAGGACGGCCGCTTCAATCTGCGTATCGAGCTGATCGATATCGCCGCCGAGCTGGAGGACGCCATCTTCACCTACGGGGAGTTGATGCGCCAGGCGGGCATCACCATCAACTACTCCGCCCCGCCCTCGGAGATCCCGCTGATCCCCGGCGATCCGGAGCGGCTCAAGCAGGTGTTTTTGAACCTGCTGGACAACGCCATGAACCACGGTGGCGACGGCAAGCTGGTGGATGTGTCCCTGCGGTCCAAGGATGACGGGGTACACATCAGTGTGCGTGACTACGGCCACGGCATCCCCGAGGCGGAACTCCCCCACGTGAAAGAGAAATTTTACAAGGGCAGTTCCAAAAACCGCGGTACCGGCATCGGCCTTGCGGTCTGTGATGAGATCGTCACCCGCCACAAGGGCACCATGACCATCGAAAACGCCATCGGCGGCGGCTGTCTGGTGAAGATCATCCTGCCCAAGAGCACCAAATAAAGCACCCATAGGAGTCTGATATGCCCCAAAGCAATTCTTCCTGCGCCTTCCGCACCTCCATTGGCGGTCAGGCGCTGATCGAAGGCATCCTGATGCGCGGCCCCAAAAAGCAGGCCATCGTATGCCGCACCGCAGAGGGTCTTGTGGAGAAGGTGGAGGACGTCTCCACCATCCGGGACCGCTACCCCATTTTAAAACTGCCGCTGATCCGCGGCTGCGCCACCTTTCTGGAATCCATGGTCAAAGGTATGCAGGCGCTGACCTATTCGGCCAGCCTGGTGCCCCTGGAGGAGCAGGGCGAGCCGGACAAGGTAGATCAGTGGATCGAAAATCACTTCCCCGAGGAAAAGGCCCAAAAGCTGATCATAGGCGTGGCCGTGGTGATGGGCATCGCCCTGGCCATGTTTCTCTTTGTCTTTTTGCCCGCCTTCATTGTGGGTCTGCTCAAGCCTCTGACAAAAACCTATCTGCTGCGAAACCTCTCCGAGGGCGTTTTCAAAGTGGCGATCCTGCTGCTGTACATGGCGCTGGTCGCCCGGATGAACGACATCCACCGGCTCTTTGCCTACCACGGGGCCGAGCACAAGACCATTTTCTGCTATGAGCACGGCAAGCCCCTGACGGTGGAGAATGTGCGGACGGAATCCCGCTTCCATCCCCGCTGCGGCACCAGCTTTCTGCTGGTGGTAGTGCTGGTGAGCATCCTGGTCAATGCCCTGGTCCGGGTGGACAACACCTTTGCCCGGGTGGGCTGGCACCTGCTGCTGCTGCCGGTGGTGGTGGGCATCAGCTACGAGATCAACCGCTGGTGCGGCGCCCATGACAACTGGCTTTCCGCGATCCTGTCCGCCCCCGGCAAATGGCTGCAGCGGATCACCACCAACGAGCCGGACGACTCCATGATCGAATGCGCCATCCGCTCCATGGAACTGGTCATCCCCGACCAGCGGGGCACGGACCTTTGGGGCGCTTAAAGCCCCGGACAACACCTCTGCTTCGGCAGAAGGGAGAAGACAATGAAGACCTATAACGACATTTATATGACCGCGCGGACCGTCCTGCGCCAGCATGGCGTGGAGGCTTATAATCTGGAGGCCCGCATCCTGGTGGCCCAGGCTGCCGGGAAGACTGTGCCCGACCTGCTGCGGGATCTGAAGCTCTACACCACCAATGCCGTGGAAGACCGGGTGATGGACTATCTCGAGCGCCGCATGAACGGCGAGCCGGTAGCCTACATCACCGGCACCTGGGAGTTCTACGGTCTGCCAATGACCGTCACACCGGACGTGCTGATCCCCCGGATGGATACGGAGCTGCTGGTGGACACCGCCAAAGCTCTGCTGATCGGCCGGAACATGAACGCGCGTATCCTGGACCTTTGCTGCGGCAGCGGCTGCATCACCTGTGCCCTGGGGCACGAGCTGCCCGCCACCAAGCTGATGGCTGTAGATATCAGCGCCCGGGCGCTGGAGGTGTGCCGAACCAACGTGGCCGCCAACCGCTTGAACGGACGGGTGATCTGTATGCAGGCGGACGCCACCTCCTCCCCGCCACTGGGGATGGGACAGTTCGACATGATCGTGTCCAATCCGCCCTACATAGCCAGCGCCGAGATCATGGCGCTGGACCGCTCCGTGCGGGACTATGAGCCCATCTGGGCCCTGGACGGCGGCGAGGACGGTTTGAAATTCTATAAGAGCATCATCAAGTATTGGAAGTCCCTGCTCAAGCCCGGCGGCTATCTGCTGTTCGAAGTAGGCGAGGGGCAGGCGGAGATCGTTAAGGAGATGCTCCTGTCCGCTGGTTTTGCCGCCGCCGATACCCGTGTGGATACCCTCGGGGTCGAACGGGTCGTGTTCGGCAAGGCGTATAACGACAGTGAAATGTTTTGAATACCGGATTGATTGATATAAGGAGAGAACACCATGGCTGATAAGAAAAAAATCCCCGCGATCGTCACCCCCGCCTCCGGCGATAAGAAAAAGGCGCTGGAAACCGCCATTGCCAAAATCGAAAAGGATTACGGCAAGGGCACCATCATGCGTCTGGGCGATGATATTCCCGTTAATGTTGAAGCTCTGTCCACCGGCTCTCTGTCCCTGGACCTGGCGTTGGGTATCGGCGGCGTCCCCCGGGGCCGTATCGTAGAGATCTACGGGCCTGAGGCCTCCGGTAAGACCACTCTCGCCCTGCATGTGGTGGCCTCTGCTCAGAAAAATGGTGGTGAGGCCGCTTACATCGACGTGGAGCACGCATTGGAGCCCGCTTATGCCCGCGCCCTGGGTGTGGACATCGACAGCCTCCTGATCTCCCAGCCGGACACCGGCGAGCAGGCCCTGGACATTGCGGAGTCTCTGGTCCGCTCCGGCGCCATCGACGTGCTGGTCATCGACTCTGTGGCCGCCTTGATCCCCCGGGTAGAACTGGAGGGCGAAGTGGGCGATACTGTGGTGGGCGCTCTGGCCCGCCTCATGAGCCAGGCCATGCGTCGTCTGGCCGGCGCCATCTCCAAGAACAACTGCACCGTCATCTTCATCAACCAGCTGCGTCAGAAGATCGGTGTTATGTACGGCAACCCCGAGACCACGCCCGGCGGTCTGGCCCTGAAGTACTATGCTTCCGTGCGTATCGACGTGCGCCGTATCGAGACCCTGAAGGTCAACGGCGAGATGATCGGCAACCGCACCCGGGCCAAGGTGGTCAAGAACAAGGTAGCTCCCCCCTTCCGCGAGGCGGAGTTCGACATCATGTACGGCGAAGGCATCTCCCGCGTAGGTGAGATCGTGGACATGGGCGTGAAGCTGGAGATCATCGACAAGGCCGGCGCCTGGTTCACTGTGGACGGCCAGCGCATTCAGGGCCGCGACGGTGTGAAGGAATACCTGCAGCAGAACGACGAGGTTCGCGAGAAGGTCGAGCAGCAGATCCGCGACAATGCCTACAAGCTTATGTCTCCCCAGTCCCGCAAGGCGGCTCAGGTGGCAGGCCGGGCCGGTGTGGACGTCAGCGCCGCCGACTTCGACGGCGACTGACGCAGGAGATAACCGTCTATGTTGATTACCGCCATCCGTCAGACCTCCTCTGACCGGCTCACTGTGGTGCTGGAGGATGAGAGCGAGATCCGCTCCACTCTGGGAGTCATCACCGATCTGCGGCTGTATTCCGGCCGGGATCTGGAGGAAGACGCGCTGGAGGAGCTGCGGTGCCGATCCGCCCGGGCCTTGGGCCGGGAGCGGGCGCTGGAGCTGATCTCCCGCCGCGCCATGTCCCGGAAAGAGCTGCGGGATAAGCTGCTGCAGAAGGGCGAGACGGAAGATACGGCGGAATATTGCGCCCAGTGGCTGGAAGAGAATGGTTTCCTCAACGATGAAAACTACGCCGCCGCTGTGGCCCGCCACTATGCGGCCAAAGGCTATGGCGTCGGGCGGGTCCGCTCGGAACTCAGCCGCAGGGGCATCGCCCGGGAATTGTGGGACGAGGCCATGGAAGCCATGCCCGAGCCGGACGACAAGCTGGAGAAGTTTATCTCCTCCCGCCTGAAGGACCCGCAGGACCGTGTGCAGGTCCAGAAAATCAGCAATGCGCTCTACCGCCGGGGCTATTCCTGGGAGGAGATCCGCTCCGCCCTCCGGCGGCACCAAGCAAAAATCGAGGAGTATTGATGGAAGCAAGCTTTGCTCTGATCTCTCTTGGCTGTGCCAAGAATCTTGTGAACAGTGAACAGATGCTCTATCTGATGGATGAGGCCGGTTATAAGCTGGTTCCCGATCCGGACGGGGCGGACCTGGTCATCGTAAACACCTGCGGCTTTATCGACGCCGCCAAAAGCGAAGCCATCGACAACATTCTGGAGATGGCGGAATTGAAAAAAGAAGGCCGCCTGGGTGGCCTGATCGTCACCGGCTGTCTTTCGGAGCGATACCGGGATTCCATTCAGGATGAGCTTCCGGAGATCGACGCGGTGCTGGGCGTGGGCAGCTTCGGCGAGATCGTCAAGGCGGCGGACGCCGTGATGGAAGGCCGTCAGGCGCGCCTGTTTGCCGACCAGAACGGCCCCGTGGAGGAGATCCCGCGTGTGGTCTCCACCGGTCCTGCCTGGGCCTATCTTCGGATCGCCGAGGGCTGCAACAATTTCTGCGCCTTCTGCGCCATCCCCTATATCCGCGGCCATTACCGCTCCCGCAGCATGGAAAACGTGCTGGCGGAGGCCCGGGACCTGGCGGAACACGGGGTAAAGGAACTGATCGTTATCGCCCAGGACATCACCCGCTACGGCACGGATCTTTACGGCAGGCGATGTTTGGCCCAGCTCTGTCGGGAGTTGGCCCAGATCCCCGGGATCGAATGGATCCGGCTCCACTATCTCTATCCCGACCAGTTCGACGCTGAACTGATCGACGAGATCGCAAGCAACGATAAGATCGTCAAATATCTGGATATCCCCATCCAGCATATCAATAACAAGATCCTCAAAGCCATGAACCGCAGAGGTACCGGCGACGAGATCCGCAGTCTGTTCAAGACGCTGCGTGAGCGCATTCCCGGTCTGGTACTGCGGACCAGCCTGATCGCCGGATTGCCCGGCGAGGGGGAGGCGGAATTTGAGGAGCTCTGTGAATTCTTAAAAGAAGCGCGGATCGAGCGCGTGGGCGTGTTCCCCTTCTCTCCCGAGGAAGGGACGCCGGCGGCATCCATGCCCCATGTGGACGAAGAGGAAGCACAGCGCCGGGCGGATCTGATCCTCCAACTGCAGGCCCCCATCATGGACGACTTTTGCCAGAGCTTTGTGGGAAAGACCATCCGCGTGTTGTGCGAGGCTTACGACGAAGAGCTGCAGCGTATGACCGGCCGATGTTACGCCGACTCTCCTGAGATCGACGGGCAGGTCCTTATCGACGGCGGCCGGGAGGGCGAGATCGTCGATGTGCGCATCACCTATGCCGAGGACGGCGTGCTTTACGGGGAGGAGGTCTGAGCGTGACAACAGCTAACAAGATCACCATATTCCGCATCATCATGATCCCGGTGTTTCTGGTGCTGGCCTATTCCGGCCATCTGGGCTGGGCTCTGGCCGCCTTTATCCTGGCCAGTCTCAGCGATATGCTGGATGGTTATATCGCCCGGCATTACAACCAGATCACAGACTTTGGCAAATTCATGGACCCGCTGGCAGACAAAATGCTGGTGCTGGCCGCCATGTGCTACTTCATCGAGCGCGGGCAGATGCCCGGCTGGGTGGTAGCCATCGTTCTGTTCCGGGAATTTGCCGTCTCCGGTCTGCGCCTCATCGCCGTGGAACAAAACCGCGTCATCGCCGCCGCCTGGTCCGGCAAGATCAAGACCACCGTCACCATGATCGGTCTGGCTGCCATGCTGGTTTTCCCCCAGGTGAAGGCCCTCAATTGGATCTGCAATGCGCTGATCCTGATCACCACGGTATACTCCGGGGTGGAATATTTCATGAAAAACATCGATGTCTTCAAAGGAGCCAAGTAAAATATGAAGCTGTATAATTCTGCAACCCGTACCAAGGACGAATTCGTTCCCAACCATCCCGACATCGTCAAGATGTATACCTGCGGCCCCACCGTCTATCACTTTGCCCATATCGGCAATCTCCGCAGCTACATCATGGAAGATATCCTGGAGAAGTATCTGCGCTATGTGGGCTATAATGTCAAGCGCGTCATGAACATCACCGATGTGGGCCATCTGACCTCCGACGCCGACGAAGGCGAGGACAAGATGCTCAAGGGCGCCAAGCGCGAAAACAAGTCCGTCATGGAGATCGCCAAGTTCTATACCGACGCCTTTTTCTCCGACTGCGCCAAACTGAACATCAAGACGCCCGACGTGGTGGAGCCTGCCACCAACTGCATTGACGAGTATATCAAGATCATCAGCAAGCTGATGGACACCGGCTATGCCTACTTCGCCGGCGGCAACGTGTACTTTGATACCTCCAAGCTGGAGCGCTACTATGTCTTTAACGACTTCAATGCCGAGGATCTGGACGTTGGCGTGCGCGAGGGCGTGGAAGAGGACACCAACAAGCGCAACCGCAACGACTTCGTGCTGTGGTTCACCAAGTCCAAGTTTGAGGATCAGGCCCTGAAATGGGACTCCCCCTGGGGCGTGGGTTATCCCGGCTGGCACATCGAATGCTCCGGCATTTCCATGAAGCACCTGGGTGAGGATCTGGATATCCACTGCGGCGGCATTGATAACGCCTTCCCCCACCACACCAACGAAATTGCCCAATCCGAATCCTATTTGGGGCACAAATGGTGCAATTGGTGGATGCATGTCCTCCACCTGAACACCACTTCCGGAAAAATGTCCAAGTCCAGCGGCGAGTTTTTGACCGTGGATCTTCTGGAGCAGAAGGGCTATGATCCTCTGGCCTACCGCTTCTTCTGCCTGCAGAGCCATTACCGCAAGTCCCTGGTCTTCTCCTGGGAGAACCTGGACAACGCCCAGCAGAGCTACCAGAAGCTGATCGCCCGCATCGCCTCCCTCAAACCCGGCGACGGGGAGGTCGAGCAGGAAGCTGTGGACGCTCTCAAGGCCAAGTTCACCGGCGCGCTGGATAACGATCTGAACACCTCTCTGGCCGTTACCGCCCTGTATGACGTACTCAAATACAAGACCAACGACGCCACCAAGCTGGCCGTCCTGGCTGACTTTGACCGGGTGCTGAGCCTGAGTCTGATCGCCAAGGCCGATGCCAAACGGGAGGAGCTGAAAAAGCAGACCGTCACTGCTGGGGAGTTCACCATCGTGTCCGAGTCCGGTGAAAGCGACCCCGCCGTGGAGGCCAAGATCCAGGCCCGGCAGGACGCCAAGAAGGCCAAGAATTACGCCGAGGCCGACCGGATCCGCGATGAGCTGAAGGCCGAGGGGATCGAGGTAACTGATATCCCCCACGGCGCCAAGTGGAAAAGGATCTAAAAGAACAATAAAAATGCCGCCCGGTGGGCGGCATTTTTATTGTAAGTCTTGTTCTTATCAGACTGTGGCGGTCTCCCGCTCTTCTTCCGGTTCTTCCTCATGATAACGCAGCAGCCGGACATCGGCGACCCAGCATACAGCCAGCAACAAGAGCATCAGCGGCGTCCAACGATCGATCAGGACCACGGGCAGACGCATATCCTCGGTCAGGATAAAGGCGACGATCGCTGCGATCGTATCGATCAGCTCCAGCCCAAGACCTGTGCGGAAACGGCGCAGGAAGTGCTGCAGCGGATAGTACAGCTTTTCAACTGCAGCGCGGAATTCCTCTACAGTGACCTCACCCAGCCGGGGATCATCACGCCGGGCGCGCTCATCCAGGGCAGTCTGGTCGATGCGCCTGCGTTCTGCTTCTTCCTCGACAGTAAGATCTGTACGCTCACGAAGTTCTTCCTTCGCTTCATTGAAGCTGCGCATCGTCTTCGGCCGTCCCAGCTTCTCCCGCAGATGCAGCAGCGGAAGGAACAGATAGGCTGTCACCAGGACACAGATCAGGTTGACCAGAGCCCAGGCCCGGGTGCCATGGGAACCGCCGGTGGGCTGGAACTGGTTGACAAACTGTGCCAAAGGCGGCTGGACATCCTCAATCTCTTCAGTGGCCGCAGCGGTGATCTGGAACTGCGCCGGCACATAGGTCACGATATAATTCCCCTGCAGCTGCGCGCCGGCAGGTACGATGGAATCCGGATAAATGCCCGGCTCGGTTTCATTGTCCGCATTGGGGCGTGTCACGGTGTAAACGATCTGGAAGCCGTCGATGACGCCGGTCACCCTTGCCGTGAACACAGGATCGTCCTCCCCGTCCGTCCTGTTGGCCGGGTTGGCCGTTACGGTCACCGGAGCGGGGGTCACACGCAAGGTCACCGTCTGCTGCACAGTCGCATAGTTGGGGTTCGTCGCCCGGATCACGACGCTCTGTTCGCCTACATTGGTGATGCTGGGCAGCCTGTTGATCCAGGTCACACCGCCGTCGGTGCTGGCCACCGTCCAGGTCCTGCCGCCGTCCAAGCTGTAGGAAATGGTGGTACCGTTCCTCACCGTGGGCCGCACAGTCGCTTCATGGGCGTTCGCGTCATAAACGCCGGTATACCCTTCTGCCCGCAGCGCCAGCGTGCCGTTGGTGATTTCAAAATCAGCAGGGCGATAGCTGACGATATAGTTGCCTTGCGTACGTTCGCCGGTGGGAATGATCGCGCCGGAATAGGTGTTGACATTTTCATCCTGCCCCACACGCGGCCGGCTGATGGTATAGGCGATCACATCCCCCCATAGGGTTCTGAGTGTACCGACGCCGTCCACGCTCACACCGCGGGCAATGACCTCTCCGGTGGCGTCGTTGATCAGCTCGACTGCGAAAGCCGGATCGGTATCGAGATAGACCTTCTGGTCCGCCACCGCAGCCACTGTTACTCGCAGCGGGTCCACATGCAGTGTGACCGTCTCCTCATGTGTGCCGCCGTAAACGGTATTGCTCACCCGGATCCGGACTTCCACCTCGCCGACATTCTTGATGACAGGCTTCTCGGTGGTCCACCCTGTTCCTTCTGTCCAATACTCGATCGTACTGGAATCCATAATATTCCGGCCGTCTGAAGTTCGCAACTCCAGAGACAAAGTGTGCTGTTGCCCATCATAGGCATTTGTATATCCATTGGCAATGATCTCATAGGTGCGCGGCACCATTCTGGCAAAGACCACCAGGCGGCCGTCGGTAGTCGCATCGGCACAGGTGCTCAACGCCACAATCCGCGTAGCCTGACTGGCGGAAGCTTCATCAAACTGAACAGCTGAGCCTCGCAGGTAATTGACAATGCCGGGGATATCCCGGTTACCCACTGTATAGACCATACCCTCATATGCGTCGGTATCTAAAACCGCAAACACATACAGATCATAGACACCGGAGTCGGACACCAGCACACCTGTTTTATGGCTGTTGAAATACGCCGCTCCCCGAAACTCGTCCAGAGCGCCAAACATGGCACCGTTTTCCATGTGGTGGCCATAGATGATGTTATAGGTATCCGACATATCGGGACTGCTGGCGGCGGCCATATAAATGGACCCGGTCAGACTGGTATTGCCATATGTATCATGAACGGCATAATAAACGTCGTCATATCCCTGGAGTACTGGATAGTCGATCCGGGAATCGTAGATCGTGAGCCATGCCCGATAATCATCTGTGACAGCACTTAAAGATGCTCCGCCGGAAGCAAGGGGGACATCATCGTTCTCAATGTCCTCGATAATGCCGGGGCGGTATTTCTCCACCAGTTCCACTGCGCTGGTGAATGCCTGGTCCTGGGTATAGAAAGTATCATAGAGCACATATCCGGAGTACAGGATCAGGAACGCAGCCAGCAGGCTTGACAGCAGCGACAATACACTGTTGCCAGTGCTGGCGATGCCGGACAGCACACGTTCCCAGGTGCTGACAGTCGGCGCTGTCGACCGGTTCGCAGCTTCTTCTACCGTTGTTGTCTGATGGACTTCTGCCATAGCGCGTTCCCTCCTTTCTCCAAGATTCAATGATAGTTTTCAGTTCATCACAGATTGTTGCGGCGGACGATGGTAATCACTGTTCCCTGGATCTCCTTCCGGGCAACCGGTCCGAAATATCGGCTGTCTTCGCTGTTTCTGCGGGCGTCTGACAGGACAAAGCACTCGTCCTCGCCCAGGGTCAAGGGATATTCGGTATAGCCCTCATAGGGCTGCGTAGTGGAAAAAATGTTGGATTCGATCAGAGTATTGCCGTTGACGAGCACCCGCCCGTCCTCTGTGATCTCCACCGTATCACCGGCCACTGCAATCACGCGGCTGATAAAGAGGGCCTTTTTGCCGTCGCTGTCCGGGGTGACCTTCTCGATTACGACCACGTCCTGGGCCTTTACGTTTTTATCCAGGCGGTAGAACAGCACCAGATCACCTGCGTCGAGCCGTGGCGCCATATCTCCGCTGGGCATATGCGTCAACCCTACGATCTGGAAGAACAGGATCCACAGCACCAGCAGGAACACAAACAGCCGTAAGATAAAATACTGGTACTCTTTTACAGACCTCTCAGAGCGCTTGAGCTTCTTTGTCATCTGCTCCGCAGCTTCCTCACGGGTCGCCGGATCATTTTGTTTTGATTTTTGCATTGTCATGAGTCTTCCCTGCCTCTGCATAGTAGCTACCAAGTGCATGTCATAAACTGCGGACAGTTCATAGCCGCCTCTGATAAGCTCAGGGGCGCCTATCGGCTGTTCGCCGGTTTTCCCTGGAGGACGGCCTGAATGGCCGCCCTCCAGGGAAATGGGGAATGCTGAAAATTCAGATCGCCGTTTTCCTTAACAGGGCCTTAGTCCTCTGATGCGCGGCGACGGCGGCGGGACAGGGTCAGCAGGAAGATACCGGCAGCCAGCATGAACACATAAGGCGCAACACGCAGCACAACGCCGGTCGGAGAGATAGTGGTTAGCGTGTTGGTGAACGTGATAGTTTTATCACTTGCAGTAGCAAGAATGCTGTTTGTAGCAACGGCTGCGTCAGTACTAGTATTCTGATTGGGGGTAATTACGCCTCCGGTTACAGGGCTATCTACATTACCGCTAACAGAATAAGTATAGGTTGTCCCGGTAATAGTATTGGTTTCATAGATTGTTACAACAACACCATAAGGAATCCCCTTATAAATGACGCTCTCGCCCTTGCCGAGTTTTACTGCGGTCTCAGATGTCAAAGTTGGGGTTCCCTCGCCGGCAGTTTGAATCAACTTATAATCCGTATCTTTTGTTCCAGTGCCGCTAAATGCCAGTGTAAAATCAAACTTAGATGTTAATGTGGCATCGTTCACAACAGTCTTCTTGATGGTAAGGTTGTCAGTATAGTAAGTATCTTCAAACCCACTTATTTTAGGCGTATTATTAGTTTCATCCACTATATCACCGCTAATAGCATGAAGCACATAGCCATAAATCACAGTCTGGCTATTCTCTTGATCTTCTCTGACATACACATCGAGATAGACTGTGTTAACATTTGAGTCAAGCCCATGGCTATCCAGAGTAACTGTACCCTTTGTTACAGCTGACCCGGTCACAGTACGAGTAATGACATAACGGTAAACACCGCGGGAAGAGAATGTATCGGCCGGGAAAGTAACAGTCACGTTCGAAGAGTTATTCGAACCCCCGCTGCTTGCATTCAGTGTGTCAGCCGTCGTATATGCGAGTGGAGAACCTGCTGCATAGCTGATTGTCGGAGACCCAACCCCTGCTTTAATAGCAGCCGTAACGCCAGCAGAATCAGTCACATTACTGGCAGAACCCGCAGCAATGGCAAATGTATAAGTAATGTTGGGTGCATAAACATTGCCTGCGGGGTTGTATCATTTCAGATTATTGGTAAAAGTAATCGTGTTAGCTGCTGTTACTGCTCCAAGATTTGATGTGGTTCCTCCAGTAACACCGCTACTACCAATAGTTGAGGCATCAGCAAATGCAGTAATACTTAAACTCATTATCAAAATGAAAACGAGCAAAAGGGCGCTGATTTTTTTCAACTGCTTCATTTGATATTCTCCTTTCAAATCTTTTGAAACTGTTTACTAATTTGATTTGAGGCGTTCCGCCGGGGCGGGCCCTCTTTCTTGCGGGGGACGCGGATTTAGCGTGGTCCCCCTTCTCATGGCCGGCCTCGCGGCTGGCTTTCAGGTCCCGCCCGAGGGTCACCTCTTGTCTTCGGCTGCCCTCTGGCGCGTTGCTTGTTCTTAACGGCTTTTATTATATTCTTTCCGCCGTCTCGGAAACCGTCAACAAACATGGGTTTTCGCGGCTCATCGACTTTTCCCGATTCAGCGGGCGGCTCCGTTTCTCCTCCCGGAGTCCCGGAAACCACATTTCCTGCAATTGGTCCCTCGGCCCATGCCCTCTTGCGTCTTGCTGTGGCGAGGAACATGGTGGCTAAGAGCAGAACACCCGCCATCAGCATCAGGGCATATGGCTTGGTATCGCTCTGCCATCCTGTCGGGGCAGGAAGCTGCATCTCGTTGAACAGGTCCAGCTTCGTGTTGGCGTTCAACGCGATATCGATGGTATTGTTGCGCACCGTCTGCGACACATCACCGATCTTTGCGGTCAGCTTGGCGCCGGCACTCTCCGTAATGGAATAGCTTCCCTTGGGCAGACCGCTGATCGTAATGTCGCTGCCATGCTTGACTGTCAGGACGATCGTTCCCGGAGCAGAACTCGTGGCCGGAACCGCGGAAATCGTCGGATAACCGATACCGGAGACGTCATAGCTACTGTTCGTAATCAGATCAGAGCTGATCGTAACGGTAAAAGCCTTCGTTGGATCGGCGCCGGGACCGGTAACCGTCTTTGTGATCTCCAGCGCATATCCCAGCTCCTTATAGATCGCGTACACTGTGGGTGCCGTATCTGTAAAGCTGTTCCAGGCGGCGTTATCAAAGCTCCACTTCACCTGATTGTCGATCACCTGCAGGTAAAGCAGCTTACTCTCTGTGACCCCGGCCAGGGCAGATGTGTTTGTCGCATTCGCCGTCCCCGCCGTACCGATCTTGGAATAGGACAAATACAGCTTTTCCGTTCCATCATCCAGCAGCGGCGGCATGTTGAATATCCCGCCGGACACTGTCTGGCTGATGGTGAACAGATCTGTCGTCACCGACAGCAGCTGCTGCTGCGCGACCTGTTCGCCGTTCAGATTCAGGACCGCGCCGTCATAGGTGATGGTCTCTGTCTCACTGGATTCATCGGTGGACCCCTTGATCCTCACCAGCGCACCGCCTGCGGTCTCCTTGACGTAGACCACTTTTGGCAGCGGATAATAGAGATAATAGATCTCATAATCACCCATCAGGCGGGAAGGATCCCTATCAAAGAACAGCTCATACACATTGTCGCTGATGTTGCCATAGGTCACGGTACTGATACCGGAGCCCGCCAGTGTTATACTGTCTCCCTGGTTGGAGCCGCCGGTCCCGTATACGATACCGGCAAAGCCGTAAACCGTGCGGTCTCCTGTGAAGACACTGCCTTCGGGGAGCTCCGACAGGATGGTCTTAACATCGGATGCATCTTCGGGCAAATCGATGGGCACCTCAAAGCTGTGTGTATCTGCCCGCTCATTATCATCCAGTGTGATCCCGCCGGCGCCCACCAGCGCCACATGGACCTCCACCGTCAGCGGTGTGTGGGTATTGGTGTAGGTGACGGTCGGCGTGGCCGCCGTACTCGTGGTGGTATAGGTCCAAGTATAAGGCTGGGTGCTTGTGCCGCCGCCGACTGCAGAATTGGATGTGTCAAATCCTGACTTCAGTCTTTGGGTTACTGTGATGGTTTGGACGGTCGTAATCGTAGTTGTTGTCACATCGCGATAAGTATTCCAACCCGATGTGTAATCACTCCCCGTACTAGTTATAGTATTTGTCGTGTTAAACAACGTTATTGATTGCGATTCTCCATTAGATAAAATATATGGATTATCTGTGTTATTAGATATCTCATTCGGTCCTGAACTTGTTGTAGTTGTATTGGCGTTTCCACTGGGCGAATAGTTTCCCCACCAATCTTTTTGTTGTCTTTGAATACTTGTGGTCGTGGTCGTGGTTTCCGTCACGACAACTACATACTCAAACTCTTCCTCCATGTCCGCCGCTGTACCGATCGTTTGTTCCTTGACGGTCACGATGGTCGGCTGCGAATCTGTTGTGAAGTAGACGACATACAGCTGTATATCGCCGTCATATCCGCAATTGGACCACGTGCTGCCATTATCAGTGGAATACTGGAAGCCGCGCCAGGTATTGCGGATCTGCAGATTCGGCCGGCTGTTGTCAGAATTGGAGGACGGTGTGATCAGCTGCAGCTGCGACGCAGTAGTTGCATTGGGTGTGCCGATCGCATAAGCATAATACTTATATGCACTCTGATTCGCCCAATACAGCGGAAGATTCACTCCACTCGAACCGTCTACAATATATGTCCCCACGGAGCACGAGGCAGGATAGCCGTTTCTGCCCATCGAAGCATCACTCAGCCCGCCGCTGGTGCTCATCACCTTATAGCCGATGTCGACCGTCTCGGTGCGATAGTACACAAAGTAGATCTCGTCCGTATCGGCCAAAGGCGCGTCGTCCCTGCCCTCGTCGGCATATTTGACATACAGGACCCGCTCGGCCACATTGTAATAGACCTGGGTGATCTCGTCGTCTTCACTGATGTTCTGTATGCTGTCCGTACGGTTGTGGACCGCCGTAAAAGCATACACATAACCATCGGGGACATTTACATAGTCGGCTGCGATTCCGCTTTCCGTAAATTCGACTACATCACCGGTATGAACCTCGATCTTCTCCACCTGTCGCCAATCCTCAGCCGAGACAATGGGCTCAGCGGACGAATCCAGCACATGAATGGGCAATTCGATGGGTCCGGCCCAGAAAGCATAGAGATGCAGTTCATCGGTGACCGGAGCGCTGAAATCGTAAGCATCGATGATGGCGGCGTCGCCATAGCGCTGTGTTCCCCAATACCGGAAGTACAGATTGTCCGTGGGATTCGCCGTGGTGATGGGGATATCCGTCGGCGCATCGACAGGCTGATTCAGGTAAACAGCGGTGTAATACACGTCGCTGCCTTCGGCAGTGTATTCACTCCAGTTGCTGACGCTCCCCCATGCGGATTCGTTCTTGTTCCGGTGGAAGTAAACTTTTACCTTCCACTCCGCATAAAGGGTCACCGGGTCCTCTGTATCGACATAGTACTCCGTGTCCAGATCAAAATGGGTCCCGCTCGCGTCAGGTTCGGTGTTCCAACCCACAAGCTCGCCGTTCGTCAGAACGAAGCCTGCGCCGCTGCTGAGTCGTATCGCACTGTTGTTGACCAGATTGGAGATGGTCGCCGTGTTTTCCTCGGTATCATAAGACACCGTCGGCTGCGGCGCTCCATCACCCGTCGGATAGCCATAATCAAGAGACGCGCCATCGATCGAGCCGCCGTTGGCGTCATATACGATCTTTGCCGTCCCGACCCGGGTGTAGACGGCATCCAGTATGATCGTCTCCCTGGTGTCTATGGTGGTGGAATACCTTGACAGGAACTGGAAGGTCTCGCCCGGAGCGTAGACTTTCCCGCTGTCGTCGCCGCGGATCTTCCAGCCTGCGAAGTTATATCCCTCGGGGGCATTTGCGATACGCGTGACGACCACATCGGCATTATCGGCGTAATTATCATCATCCAGCTCCAGGAACAGCTCCTCATTGCTGTCTCCGGAATCCAGCGTGCCGGTCAATATAACGCCGTTTTGTGTTACAACCGGATTATACTGCACAAAATAGGTGCCGATCTTCTTCCAGTGAAGCTTCAGATAAACGTTATGGGTAACCGGCTCGCCGAAATTATACAGCGATTCAGCGCCTGTTTCCGGGTCGACCTCATACCAGCCAGCGTAACGGTAGGCGTTCTCAGCATACTTGAAGGTGGTCAGCTCCGTGGCCTCACCGGGGGAGGTGGTATAGTAGGTGTGACGCTCCGTGTCCTCGTTGTCGAGATATTCATCGGAATACCCATAGTAAGCGCGGTCGTGCTTCACATAGTAGTAGGTGCCGGAGCTGGATTCCACATAGTCGCGTGTGACCCAGGTGTACTCCTCAATGGGATCACCGTTGTAAGGCTCCCAGAACCAGGTTGAGTCGGAAGCCCCATTGTTCATGCTGCCATAGTTGGGATCGATCTGGATCAGGTACCACTCGGTCTCCCAGCCCGCGTATACGATCAGATCCGCAACGATCGGCGTTGCAAAATCGACTTTTGTAGTACACTCTTGGTCATAGTACCACCCAGTGAAAGAGTACCCGGGATAAGGAGATTCAGGTGCATCAAGAGCCTCTGCGGTTGCCCCATACAAAACTGTTTCCTCACCGAACACAGTCGTTGTACTTTTTGAGTCTACAAAAGAAATTGTTTGAGGGGTGCGCTCATAATATACCTTTACAGTAGCATCAACAGATATCTGCTCACTCCAGTTTGTGATATTAATCCAGTCCCCATTGCCTTTTTTATATTTAACTGGAGTATAGCCGGTAAACATATATCTATGAACGCTTGGGTATGTAATAGTTCCGGAATCATATATTCTTGAGCTATTGGGTGCTCCTTCATAATTTGGTTCATCCCCATCAACTGTCTGGAAATAATACTGGAACTGAATAGGTTCCGAATACTCGGAAGCTCTGATAGCAACAACATTTTCTGTGAATTCGTATCTTGTTGCGGCAAGGTAGTTCACATTTATGGAATCATTTGTATCCGAATACCACGAATAAGCGCTCGGCCAACTATATCCATATTTCGATAATTGTTGACCATATAGTCCTGAATATGTTTCTACACTATCTGTTGCTGCATATCTATTAACACCATATGCGGTCCATGTCAGTGTGACATATACGTATTCTGAATTGGACACGTTATATTTGGCATAATAAGTGTTGTTATAGTTTATATCTGTAGCAACAGTTCCATTTCTGTCACTATATAAAACCGTTCTATCATTCGGGTACACAGTGTTTCCGTTGTATGAACCATTCAATAAATAATTGTAATTACCTGAACGTCTTAAAATGTACGAACGGTTATTATAATAATAGTTGCCGTTATCATTTTGAGAGAAAGTCCTTGTAATAAAGCTAAATGTCATCAAATCCCGGTCATAATATACATTTAGCACTGTGGAACCGTCACCTTTTACAAGAGTGGCTGCATCACAACGGGAATAATGGAACCCACGATATTTGGCGTCATAATATGTCCCAGTCGTCGCTTTCAGATTATAACCCGCAACAGAACCAGGAACGTCGACTGTATCACCCGTCTGCGCATCCAAGACAACGCTCTCTGCAAAATCGTATGTTTTCTCTGCATCGGTTGCGTCTTTATCATCATCTATGCTCTGCCGCCAGAACACAACGGCATATTTTGCTCCGGCAACGCTCCACTTCGCATAGAGCGTAACGTTTTTCGTCAGCAGGAGCTTGCCGCCGCTGACGGAGACGCCGTTGGCCGAATCGTTTGCGCCCGCGATCAGGCTGCCGTCAGCGTTGGCCACCTGCACGCCGTAGGTGACATTGTCACCGTCATCCACGCTGCCGGTATACCAGCCCTGGAAGCTATAGCCGCTGCGTACGGGTACGCTCAGAGATTCAGGCCCGTCCCCAACATAATAATACTTGGACGGGATATAGGTCGCGCCGGAGCCCGTAGGACCGGAATAGTAATTCAGCCAATGGATGGGCATGAAAATCGGGTACAGGTCAGTCGTTCTCGTAATCGCGATACTGTCTGTCTCGATCCGGCTGATGGGCTGGTGATCGTCGTCTTCAACGGCGCCGGGCGTGGTGATCGGCGTATATGACCAACCATAGAATGCCATGCTCGGCGCGGAATTCTCGTCGCTGTCACTGTCATAGGCGACGCTAACGTCACTGATCTGTACAGTTGCAGTCGGCGGATTGCCCACCTTTTCCCCACGGCGGGTCACCGCAACAGGGAACGTACCGACCGCGCCATTGTACTGGTCATGGAAAACCACATACGCGTAGTCGGCAAAGCGGGCAAACAGATACACTGTCTCGTTCGCTGTAACAGGCGGGATATTATCAAAGTCGAATATCTCATCAGACAGCGAGGTATAAGAATACACACCGCCGGATGACGTCACGCCTGATCCAACATACCAGCCGGAGAACGTAGAAGTATTGCTTCCGGGGATAGCCGGAAGCTGGGGCGCTATAAGGCTCTCCCCGTCTTTGATGATTTGTGTGAATGTGGTGGTACCATTATCCGTATAGATCTGATACTCCACATACTCCATATTGGCATTGTAGGTAAAGAAGCGATACTCACGGAGGTACTGTCCCTCAAGCGCATATACGGAAAACCGATCGGCGGAGAACTGCGCGCTGTTTTCACTGACATCCACATCCGCGATCTTTTCCGGAACGGCACTGCTGTCAGCCATATGATACACCTTAACATCGGTCCAGCCGTTCAGAGCCTCGCTCTTCATCGTCACCTGGATCGCGCCTTCGCTGGGCTGCCAGGCGATCCCCAGCAGCTTCATCAGGCTGTTGGCGTAGATCTTGATGTCATAGGCCACCAAGGCCGGCTCGCCGTCGATCTCAACAGTCACGGGCGTGGCTTCCACCGTGCCCAGGAGCGGCATCCTGCCGGTCAGGATGATATCATCGTTTTCATAGAGCTTTCTGTCGCCGAAGATCGCGTTGACGACCCGACTGGTCAGAGAAACATCGCTCAGACTAAAAATGGAGAATCCATCCGTATTAAAGGTAACGGTCTTTCCCTCGGTGGTAGCATCCAGCTTCTGCTTGCTGTAGCCGTCGTCCCCGAAGTGGACCACATGCAAATCCGCCACGCTGGAGGCGCTGTCTTCCAGCAGCTGGACGGAAACCTTCACCTGGTCGTTGGGCTGATACTCGGTCCCATTGGAATCCACGATGGAAATATCAAGCAGCTTGGCATAGGTCAAGGCCGACAGGTCGATGGACAGCGCGTCGGCCGTGCCCTGCAGATATCCGCGGATATCCGCATTGTCTGCAGTGATCTCCTTCGCCTTGATCTGAGCATCGGCGGGGAAACCGGAATCCGAATCATAGGTGACGGTGATCTTATAGCTCAGGCCGTCCGGAGTGGTGATCACTTTTTCCAATTCGGTGGTCACCGCATAGACCGAGAAGCTGCCGGCTTCAAAGCTTACCCACTGATCCTTTGCCGTGACGCTGCCCACGAATTCCGCCGGGGCTTTCGCATCGCCTAAATGGTAAACATTCAGGCTCTCCGTCCCGAATTTGCTGCTTTTAAAATGGACCTGCACCTTGTCCCCGGCCGGCTGCCAGGTCTTGCCCTTTGCCTTTTGATTGGCGTTGGCGTAAATCTTGATATCGTAAGCTGCGAGCACCTTCTGCCCGTCGATCTCCACAGTCACGGGCGTGGCATCCACCACCGCGTTGCCGGGCATCTTGCCGGTCAGATAGACATCGTCATTGGCCCAGATGACAGCGCCGTCCAAAGGCTGCTCATCATTCAGGTCCTCCTCAGGTTGAGGCTGCTCCGGTGCAGCGATTTTGACCAGCGCAAGACCTGTGACCCCCTTGAAGCTCAGTTCCAGGGTCACAGTATCCTTCTCCGCAAGACCGGCTTTTACAGCCTCGGTCAAGCTCTCGCCCGTAACGCTGTAGAAAGCAAGGCTTTCTTCTTCTGCCAGTTCAGGCAGGGCCGACAGCTCCGCGGCAAGCGTCAATGCGGTATTGTTCTTGAGATTATCTACTGTCCAGGCTTCCAGAACAGCGAAACCATCCGCAGTTGTGATCTGCACACTGTGGGCCCTCGGCTCCTGGTTTTTATAGCTTCCGCTGATGGTCACGGAAACATATCGGCCATCATCCTGATACGTATAAGGATTCTCCTTGCCGCCCTTGACAGCATCCGGAGACGCCGCCGCAGCAAGCTTTTCATCCGTCTGGGGAACAAGCGCAGCGCCGTCCATGTCCAAAACAGCAGTGTTTTGGACCGCAGCAATGCCCTCAACCTCGTCATCACGGATCGTATTCAGAGTTTCTTCCGTCCCCTTCTGGTCATCTGCAGATTTCACATCCGCAGCCGCCTCTTCTGCCGCAGCGGGCACTGGGGAGCTATCCTCCGTGGCAGCGCCGTCGGCAGGTGTTTCCTCAACCTGAACAGGCGTAACGACCGGCTCCGGTGTCGGTTCCGGGGTGAGTTCCGGTGTCGGTTCCGGCATCGGCTCCGGGGTGGGTTCCGGTGTCGGTTCCGGCGTGGGTTCAGGCGTCGGTTCCGGTGTAGGCTCCGGCGTGGGTTCGGGCGTGGGTTCCGGCGTCGGCTCTGCCACATCAACGACCGCAGCTTCCTCGTTATCCGCATAGGCGGTAAGCATACCGAGATCGCCGAGGGCGCTGAAGCACATGATCAACGCCAGCATAAATGCCAATATACGCTTCATCTTCTTCAATATGCTCACCACCTTTCTGTTTTAAATCTTCGTGAAAGGGCAGAAACCCTATCCAACTATCATTATATACTTTGATGCGTCAACAAAAGAATCAATATGATCTTGTTTGTTGCGTTCATCCCGTACAGAAATGAGATAATACTTCAAATTTTTATTGCAAACAGATGCAAAGATCGCATTATAATTCACATTAGAATATATCACATTATGTCAACATATGCAAGCAATTTTCCATATGTATCTTTTACCATCCAAGAATTGCCTTCTTTTCTCAGCAGAGACAACATCGCTGAGGAGCCAGTTCTCCATGTCAAAAGGGCGGCGCATTCCGCGCCGCCCTTTTGACGATTTCCGGTAAGTCTTTGTTCCGCTCACTTCCAGCCTAAAATCCCGCCGATGCGATCGAAAAAGCTTTTCACCGAGGTGACCACTTTTTTCACTGTCTGTACAAAACCCACCACCTGGGTCTTGGCCTCAGAGACTTTTTTCAGCGTGCCCTGCACCTCCTCCACGCGTTTGCGCAGGGAGTCTGCATCCAGCCCCTCCAGGGAACGGCACAGGCTGATCAGCTGGTTGATCTGCTTATCCGTCAAGCTGACGTTGTATTCCGCCGCAATCTGGATGATCTGCTGGCGGATCTCCTCGTCGCTCATCTGCGCCGTCTCATCCAGCATCAGCTTCAGGTCATTGACGATGGAGGTAGAGTCCATGCTGCCGATCTCCTCGGCCAGGGAACCGGTGATGGTCAGCTCCTGGGTGCTGACCAGCTTGGCCAGATCGTCCAGCTTTTGGCCGGTCATGTCCTCATAAGCCTTATAGATTCCGGTGAGCGCCGCCGTTCCGCTGACGGAGAAGGGTGCTGCCACCACAATGCGGGCGTCGGTAATGCCGGCGGTGGCCAGGGCGCTCATGTACATCTCCCCGGTGCACCAGCTGATGTTGCTGGTGGTCACATCCATCCCGGCACCCTCGTCCAGCAGCTCCACATAGACGCTGGAAATGGAGCGCGTGCCGATGACCGAGGCGTCCACATATCCCTCAAGGTACTGCCGTTCCTCCTGGTTCGTCACTTTCAGCTCCACAACGGAGCCACGGCTGACGCCGAAGGCGTTATACACGGCGGTCACCTGTTCGTCTGTCAGATCCGCTCCGATCACCGCGCGACTCTGGTGCGTTCCTTCCGCATAGGCCGCCGTGCTCAGAGACAGCAGCACCGCCGCAAGCAGCAGCGTGCTAAACATTTGTTTTATCTTCATGGGCAATTCCTCTCCCGCAGCTTTCAGATTCCCCGACATGCTACCACAAGGCCCCGGTTAAATAAAGTCCTTTTTGTGAACAAGAATCTTAAGAATTGTGAAGTCGACGAGCTCAGAAAAAAGTGGAGTGGCATTCACCGCTCCACTTTCACGATATTTTTCATAATATCCGGCGCTACTTTCACCACTTTTCGGTCATATGTCAGCAATCCGTTTAGCTCATCCTCCACGTCAGTCAGCTGCGTATAGACCGCGGCCGCCAGTCCCTGCTCGTATGCCGGGGCGATTTCCTCCCCGTACAGTGCCTCCAGAGCGGTCTGAAGCGCATAGGCCGAATCATAGCGCTTATAACCGAAATCCCGCTTGCCCCACACATGCTCCGGCACCGCATAGTTGTATCCGCCGAACTCGCTGAGCAGAACAGCCCTCCCCTTCTTGTCGGGCTTGAACTGATACTTGCGGAAATACACGTGTTCGCTGCGCAGCTGGCCGATCCCCTGATCGTGCCAGCCGGAGGCATGGTCGATGCTCCGTGTGGTGTCCAGCGCGTGGATCTGATGGCAGATCGTCTCGGCGTCGAACTGGCCCCAGCCCTCGTTGAAGGGTACCCACATGGCGATGCAGGGGCAATTGTACAGATGACGGATCATCCCGCTCAGCTCCTGCCGAAAAGCCTCCCGCCCGGCGGCATTGCTACGCGCAAAGAGGGGGTAGAGGTGATCCGAAAGGTTCACTCCTGTCACCAGGGGCGCGGTAATGACCACGGGATTGTAATTTCCGCCGCCGCTGGGCATGTCCTGCCAAACCAGCATTCCCAGCCGGTCGCAGTGATAGTACCAGCGCAGGGGCTCCACCTTGATGTGCTTGCGCAGCATGTTGAAGCCCATAGACTTGGCCATGCTGATGTCATAGATCATGGCCTCGTCGCCCGGCGCTGTATACAGGCCGTCCGGCCAATAGCCCTGGTCCAGCAGGCCGTTATGGAAGCAGGGCGCGCCGTTCAAAAACAGGCGCATCGCCCCGTCGGCGTCCCGCTCCACGGAGAATTTGCGCATGGCAAAATAGCTCTGTACCTGGTCCTCGCCGCAGCTGACGGAGAAGCTGTAGAGCTTGGGATGCTCCGGGCTCCAGGCCTCAAAGTCCGGGACCGGGATCATGGCCGGCAGCCGGTAGTCCACCTCCGCAAAATGGGCAAAAGCCGGGCAGTCGCCCACAATTTCCGCTGAGATCTCCACAGCCGCCTTGTCGAAAAGCGGGGTGATGTGCAGAGATTTGACGTAAGCCTCGGGTACAGCCTCCAGCCAAACCGTCTGCCAGATGCCGCTCTGGGGCGTATACCAGATGCCGCCGCGGCGGCGCTTCTGCTTGCCGCGGCTCAAGCCGCTTTTCTCCGTATCGTCGGTCACCCGCACCGTGATGACCATCTGGCCATCCCGGATAGCCTCGGTCACATCCGCCTCAAAGGGCAGATATCCCCCTATATGCTGCATGACCTGGCGGTCATTGACCCATACCGTGGCCACCTGATCTGCCGCGCCGAAATGGAGCAGGATCCGTTTGCCGCTGAAGCTCTGAGGCAGGCTGACGCCGCGGCGATACCAGAGGTATTCTCCGCTTTTCAGACTCCTGTTCACCCCGGACAGCTCACTCTCCGGGGAAAAAGGGACGCGGATCCGCCCGTCAAAAACGGTGGGAAAGCGGCTGCTTTCCGTGATCGCATAGTCCCAGAGGCCGTTCAGGTTCATCCAATCCTGCCGGACCATCTGCGGCCGCGGATATTCCGGCAGTGGGATCTCCTGCAGCGCCTGCTCGCTCCAGGGTGTGTTCATCACTTGTCAGGCCCGCTTAAAACAGGCCGGGGAAGCCGCCCAGGCCGCCCTGCAGCTTGGCCATGGACTCGCTGGTCTTGTCGTCGGCCAGCTTCAAAGCGCCGTTGATTGCAGCCAGGATCAGATCCTGCAGCATCTCCACGTCCTCCGGGTCCACGACCTCGGGGTCGATCTCGATGGCGCTGAACTGCCGTGTGCCGCTGACGACCGCCTTTACCGCCCCGCCGCCTGCGGTAAACTCAAAATCGGTGGACTCCAGCTCCTGCTGCATCTTCATGAATTCCTGCTGCATCTTCTGGGCTTGCTTCATCATGTTCATCTGATTTCCGCCGCCGGGGAAGCCGCCGCGATAACCGCCTTTTGCCATAGTGTTTTCTCTCCTGTCCGCCGCCGTGTCCGGCGGCTTTTTTATGATATCTTAAAGAAACTGTACTTCTTTAAACTGCTTCAATTCATCCAGACTGCGTTTGTTCGTCTCCCGCTCCCGCAGCACACGCAGCTGCACCCGCAGTTCGCGTCCGCAGACACCCCGGGCTGCCTCTGCAAATTTGCCCAGGACATCCTGCCGATTGAATCGGTCGTAGAGGAAGCCGGGCAATGCCTCGATCACCAGCACGCCGTCCTCCAAAGCGCCCCGCACCTTGGTCTCATCGTTCAAACTGACGCGCAGATCCATGGGAAGAACCGCCTTGGCCGCCTCGCAGATCTCTTTCCAACTGCCCAAAACGGGTGCTTCGGCCCGTTCAGCTTCCACCGCAGACGGAGCTTCCCGCTTGACAATGATATCCTCCGGCTGCTCTTCAACGAACATTGCCGGATCCAACTCGTCTTCTTCATCATCCTCATCGTCGACCTCACAGCGCAGCTCCGGTTCGTCCTCATAGGCCTCCTCTGCATAAGACTGCGGATAAGCAGGGCGGACCGGGACTCCCCGGGCCAGTTCTTCCTCCAGTCGGGAAACCCTGGCACGCAGCTGCTGCAGGCTCTCCCCTGCCGTATCGTCGCACAGGGAGACCAGGCACAGCTCCGCCGCCGTCTTGGGGTTGCCCGCAGTGCGCAGACCGCTCAAGGCACGCTGCACCGTGTCCATGGCACAGAGCAATTCCTCTGTGGTCATGCGCTTGGCGAAGTCGGAAAGCGCCGCCGCATCATAGGCACCGGAGATCAGCTCTCCCGCGCTCTTGGGCGCCACATGTACCATCAAAACATCCCGCATCAGACCGCTCAGCTCCGTCAACAGCGTAGAAGGGTCTTTCCCGTCCATCCACATGGCGGAGAACAGCTGCAGCACTGCTGCGGTATCGTGGCGCAGGATCTTGTCCAGCAGCTCCGCTACCCGCCGGTTGCCCGCCAGGCCCAGGGCGCTGTATACCGCATCCACATCGATCGTCTCCGAGGCCGAGCACTGATCCAGCAGGCTCAGCGCGTCTCGCACGCCGCCGTCCGCCATACGGGCGATCAGATCCGCCGCCTCGTCGCGAAGGGTGAAGTGCTCCTGAGAGGCGATATACCGCAGATACTTGGAGATTTCCCCCGCCTCGATCCGGCGGAAGCTGTGCCGCTGGCAGCGGGAGAGGATGGTGGCCGGGACCTTCTGCAGCTCTGTGGTGGCCAGGATGAACATCAGATGCTCTGGCGGCTCCTCCAGGATCTTCAGCAGGGCGTTGAAGGCGGGTGTGGAAAGCATGTGCACCTCATCGATGATGTACACGCGCTTTTTCACCGTGGCCGGGGAAAAGACCGCCTCCTCCCGCAGGGCGCGCACATTGTCCACGCCGTTGTTGGAGGCCGCGTCCAGCTCCACAACATCCAGCACGGAACCGTCCAGAATGCCGCGGCAGGCCGCGCAATGGCCGCAGGGATTGCCGTCCACCGGGTGCTCGCAGTTGACCGCCCTGGCCAGGATTCGGGCGCAGGTGGTCTTGCCGGTGCCCCGGGTGCCGATAAAAATATACGCATGGGACAGCCGCCCGGAGCGCACCTGACTTTTCAGGGTCTCCGTGATATGCGACTGGCCGACAACCTGATCAAAGGTTTGTGGCCGCCATTTGCGATACAAAGCCTGATACATGCCGCACCTCCCCTGCGAATAATAAATGGTGGTTCTTGACAAGACTGCACACCAGGCTCTGAATCATGCGCTATATCCGTTACGCCGGCAGCCGGCTCGGACCCGGCTCCCTCGCGGCACAGATCGAACACCGCTTAATGCTGCTCGGTTCCCCGCCTGACATGGTTCACGGGTCAACCTTGCGCGAGACCGGATCGTCAACGCTGCTTACCGGGGTCAGACGACACAGAACACACCCTCGGCCTGGAATTCATCCCTGCTGTAGCGGATTGCAGGTTACAGGGCACCGCTGGCTCCCCAACTAGTGCAGCCTTGTCAAAAACCACTCTATTATTTTACACCATTTCGCAAATAGAATCAACTGTTTTTCAAAGATACGAAACGGGACCTCCGTCCGGAAGTCCCGTCATACCTTGTCCAAACCTTACCGATTGCCGTACATGCGCTCATAGTAGGTCTGATATTCGCCGCTGATGATGGTCTCCCACCACTCCCGGTTGTCCAGGTACCAGCGGATCGTAGTCTTGATGCCGTCCTGGAATTTGGTCTCCGGCAACCAGCCCAACTCCTTGTGGATCTTGGTGGGATCAATGGCGTAGCGCAGGTCGTGGCCCTTGCGGTCCGTCACGAAAGTGATCAGTGACTCCGGCTTCCCCAGCTCCTGGCAGATCAGGCGGACGATATCGATGTTGCGCATCTCATTGTGGCCGCCGATGTTGTAGACCTGTCCTTCCCGGCCCTTGCGGATCACCAGGTCGATGGCCTTGCAGTGATCCTCCACGAACAGCCAATCACGGATATTCTCCCCCGTGCCGTAGACCGGCAGAGGCTTGTCCGCCAGAGCGTTGGCGATCATCAACGGGATCAGCTTTTCCGGGAAATGATAGGGTCCGTAGTTGTTGGAGCAACGGCTGATGGTCACGGGCAGACCGTAGGTACGATGGTAGGCCAGGGTCAGCAGATCCGCCGCCGCCTTGGAGCTGGAATAGGGGGAACTGGTGTGGATCGGCGTCTCCTCGGTAAAGAACAGGTCCGGCCGGTCCAGGGGCAGATCGCCGTACACCTCGTCGGTGGAGACCTGGTGATAGCGTCCGATGCCGAATTGACGGCAGGCGTCCATCAGCACGCCGGTGCCGATGATGTTGGTCTGCAGGAAGATACCCGGATCCTTGATAGAGCGGTCCACATGGCTCTCCGCCGCGAAGTTGACCACCACATCCGGCTTCTCCTCCTCGAACAGTTGGTACACCGCCTCCCGGTCGCAGATGTCTTCCTTGACAAAACGGAAATTGGGCGCATCCATGATCGGCGCAAGCGTGGACAGATTGCCCGCATAGGTCAACTTGTCCAGACAGATGATCCGATCTTCCGGATGTTCCTTGAGCATATGGAAAATAAAATTGCTGCCAATAAATCCGGCGCCGCCGGTCACGATAATGGTCATGGATTGTCTCCTTCCGCCAGTTCCAGCAGGTACTGGCCGTAATCTGTCATCTTCAGTTCCTCACCCAACTGCCGCAGCTGCTCCCGGCTGATGAAGCCCCGGCGCCAGGCGATCTCTTCAATGCAGGACACATAGAAGCCCTGCCGGTCCTGGACGGCCTTAATGAACTCCGCCGCCGTGAGCATGCCCTCGGGGGTCCCTGTGTCCAGCCAGGCCATACCGCGGCCCAGCAGCTGCACGTGGAGCTCACCCATCTCCAGGTAGGCGTTGTTGACGGAGGTGATCTCGATCTCACCCCGAGCGGAGGGCTGCACATGCTTTGCGATCTCCACCACCCGGTTGTCGTAGAAATACAGACCCGGCACCGCGTAATTGGATTTCGGGTTTTGGGGCTTCTCCTCAATGGACAGGACCCGCTGATCCTTATCGAATTCCACCACGCCAAAGGCCCGGGGATCCTTTACCGGATAACCAAAAATGGTGGCCCCAGTCACATTTTTCATGGTCTGCCACAGCACCCGGGACAGGTCCTGGCCATAGAACACATTGTCGCCCAGGATCAGACATACCTGATCGTCACCGATGAATTCCTCCCCCAGGATAAAGGCGTCCGCCAGCCCGCGGGGGGTCTCCTGTACCTGATAGCGGATGGACAGTCCGATCCGCGCCCCATCACCCAGCAGGCGTTCATAGCCGGAAATGTCCTCCGGCGTGGAGATCAGCAGGATCTCCCGGATGCCCGCCAGCATCAGCACGGACAGAGGATAATAGATCAGCGGTTTATCATAGATCGGCAGCAGTTGCTTGGAAACCGCACGGGTCATGGGATAAAGCCTTGTCCCCCGGCCGCCGGCCAAAATGATCCCTTTCATGGCAGAGACCTCCGTTTCAGAGTTGTCTGTATTTGCGAATCCCGTTGGCCGCGTACCAGCCCATGTGATAAAGGCTGCTGAAAAAGCCCAGGCCGGATCGCCGATAGGTATTCCAGTTCATCCGGGCAGCTTTCAGCTTGTTGCCGGATTTGGACGCCGCGGAAAGCCGGTAGATCAGCAGCGGCTCATCCACGCCGTAGGCATATTCCTCCTCCCGGAGGATCTGCAGCCAGACGGCAAAATCCTCATGCATATCGCTTTGCGCCGGGAATGGATGCCGCAGCATCTGCTCCCTTTTCACAAGCACCGATGAGCAGGACACCAGATTCTGCCGCAGGAGATGTTTCCGGTCGATCCGCCGGGGCACGTGGAGTACGTAGTCCATGGCGTCTCCGTTTTCCTGGATGAAGCCGGAGCCTGTAAACAGCAGCTGCGCGTTCTCCTTCTGGTCCAGCAGCCTCAGCTGTTTTTCCAGCTTCTCCGGCGCCCACATATCGTCGCTGTCCAAAAACGCGATCCAATCCCCTTTTGCCAGCTCCACACCCCGGTTCCGGGTATTGCCTGCGCCTTGGTTTTGCTCGTTATGAAATACGAGGATCCTCTCATCCTTCTCCCGCAGCGACTCGATCAGCTGCGCCGTACCGTCTGTGGAGCGATCGTCCAGAATGAGCAGCTCCCAGTGGGGATAGGTTTGCGCGATCACGCTGTCCACCGCCAGGCCTATGGTCCTCTCGCAGTTATATGCCGGCATGACCACCGAAATCAATGGCTTCTCCATGGCTTCCCTTTCACATTTCCTGTTGATCAGTTTTCCAGGCCGACTGTCTCCTGCTTGCCGGAAGCCTCCGCTTCCTCCGTGAGAACGCCCTCCGTGCTCTCCGGCTGGAACAGGATCTTCACTGTGGCAAAGATGATCCGCATATCCTCCAGGAAGCTGGGGTTGGCGATATACATCAGATCCATCTGCAGCTTGTCATAAGGGGAGGTATTGTACTTGCCGTAGACCTGGGCATAGCCCGTAAGGCCGGCCTTGGTCTGCAGTCGCAGCCGGAACTCCGGCAGTGTCTTCTCGATCTGGGCCGCCAGCTCCGGGCGCTCCGGGCGCGGACCGCAGATGCTCATGTCGCCCGCCAGGATGCAAAACAGCTGGGGCAGCTCATCCAGGCGCAGCTTCCGCAGGATACGCCCCACGGGAGTGATCCGGTCGTCCTTATCCCCGGTGGAAAGCCGGGCGACACCGTCGCTTTCCGCATCCACACGCATGCTGCGGAACTTGATGATATCAAATTCCCTGCCGTCCTTGGTGAGGCGCCGCTGCCTGTAGAACACCGGGCCCCCGTCGTAGACCTTGACGGCGATGGCCGAGATGAGAAACAGGGGGGACAGAATGATCAGCGCGAGGATGGACAGCACAATGTCCATGACGCGCTTGAAAAAGACATAGTACAGGGACGGGTCATAGCGCCCCACCTTCAGGATCGGCAGATAAAACAGGTGCATGCGCTTGGCCCCGCTCATGATCAGATCGCCCACCCGCGGGATCACGTACATCTCGATCCCCCGCTCCACACAGTACTTCAAAACGATATTGCGCTCATGACTATGTACGCCGCTCATGAAGACGGTATCCATCTCCTGCAGCATATCCAGATCTTCCAAACACTCACTGATGCTGACGATCTTGCAGACCCGGAATTCCTTCTGCATCCTGTACTTCTCGATCATGTCCTCCATGCCCTGGCGCGTATCATACACGACGATGGACCGGTTGGGTTGGAAGGTCGAGAAATACCACTTGTGACTCAGGATGGTCCCGACGCCTGTCAGGATCACCTGTGCCATGAAATTCAGCAGCATAGGCACCGGCGCGGGCAGATACTGGGCCAGCAGGAAGATCACGATATACATGACCGCGTCCGTAAACAGGATCGCCATGCACTGGCTGTAGACCGATTCCGTGATGCGCTTTGTCGAAATGGAAAAGCCGTCGTACACCCGGCCGAACAGGACATACAGCACCACGAAGACCAGGATCACGGCCCAGTTGCCGCGGCGGTAATAGGGGTGGATCATTGCCGGGGCGAAGAAGCGATACCAGCAATAGACAAAGGGGATCGTGACCAACACGACATTGATCATATTGATCACAGATAAAACAACATTTTTCCGATTATCTCTCATTCCACTCATCCTCGTACCAGCTGTACAAAAAAGGGCACAATACCCCATAATCTTTCTATGATACTATAGCATAGCTTCTCTCGAAATGCAACAAAGTTCCCAAGCGGTAAAAGCTCCGGGCGTCACAAGCCCGGAGCTTTTCCTCACGATTCGGTATTCTCTTTTTCCTGGAGCTTTGCCAATTCCTCTTCCTCCAGCACCCGGTAGGCCACCTTGCCCACCAGGGTCTTGGGCATGCTGTCCTTGAACTCGATGTCATAGGGCATGGCATACTTGGCGATGTGCTTGCGGCAGTAATCCATCAGCTGCTCTTTGGTCTCGGCGTTGGCAGGGATGCCGGGCTTGAGAGTGACGAAAGCCTTCACCTTCTGCATCTTGTAGGCGTCGGGCACGCCGATGACGCAGCTCATCTGCACCTTTTCATGGGCGTCCAGGATATTTTCGATCTGTCCGGGGTACACATTATAGCCGGAGGAAATGATCATCCTCTTGGCACGGCCCTTGAAGTAGATGAAGCCCTCCTCGTCCATGGTGCCAAGATCCCCTGTATAGACCCAGGTCAGGCCGTCGGCATGGCGGCGCAGGGTCTCGGCGGTCTCCTCGGGGTGCTTCATGTATTCCTTCATCACCGTGGGGCCCGCAAGGAGGATCTCGCCCTCATCCCCGTAGGGCAGTTCCCTGTCTGTGCCCGGCTCTACGATCTTGATATAGGTATCCGGGAAGGGTACGCCGATGCTGCCCTCCTTGAACATATGGGGCGGCGTCAGGCAGCAGGCCGTGACGGTCTCGGTGGTGCCGTAGCCCTCCCGCACCTGGATGGTGGCCTTGTGGTCATATAGGAACTTGTCAAACTTCTTTTTCAACTCGATGGACAGGCTGTCGCCGCCGGAGAACACACCCTTGAGGCAGCTCAGGTCCGCCCCGTCCATGGAGGGCAGCCGCAGCAGAGCCTCATACAGAGTGGGCACACCGGCGATAAAGTTGCAACGGTACTTGGTGATCAGCTTGGCATAGCTCTCGGCTGTAAAGCGGGGCACCAGGATGCAGCGCCCGCCCTGGGAGAGCATGGTGTGGATGCACACGCCCAAGCCAAAGCCGTGGAACAGCGGCATAGCCGCCAGCATCTTATCACCCGGGCGGAACATGGGATTGGCCGCAATGACCTGCTGGCCCAAGGCGTTGAAATTCATGTTGCTCAGCACGATGCCCTTGGTGGTGCCTGTGGTCCCGCCGGAGTAGAGGATCACCGCCGGGTCGTCCCCTTTGCGGCTGACCTTGTAGTTATAAAAGCAGGCGTTGGACAGGCGCATGAACTCCTTCCAGCGGATGACCGGCGCATCCTTGGGGATCTTCTTGATTTTACGCCCCTCAGTGAGCATATAGCCTGCGCGGATGGGCTTGGAGAGGGCGTCCTTCACCGAGGCGATGATGATGTTGACCACCTTGGTATTGGCCCGGATATTTTCAAACTTGTTATAGAACTGGTCCAGAGTGATGGCCGTCACCGACTCGGACTCATTTAAGTAGAATTCGATCTCCTTTTCCGCACTCAGCGGGTGGATCATATTGGCGATGCCGCCCACCAGGTTCACCGCGTAGAACATGTAGATGGCCTGGGGGCAGTTGGGCATGGCGATGGTCACCTTGTCCCCCTCCCGCACGCCGATGGTCTTCAAGGCCCTGGCACAGCGCTCGATCTCCCGGACCATCTGCCTATAGGTGGTGGACTTCCCCATAAAGTCAAAGGCCACATTGTTGGGATACACCTGCGCGATCTTCTCCACCGCATCAAACATAGAGCCGTCGAAATACTCCAGATGCAGCGGTACCTCCCCTACGAAATCTGCCCACGGCGTTTTGACCGTGGTTGCTTGCTGTGTTTCCATATGTCTTTCTTCCGTCCTTATTTGTATTCAAAGCCGCTGGGCTCGCCCAGGGGGCGCTCCAACAGCTCGGGATTTGCAAAGATATGCTTGACCAGCTTCAGACTGCGGGCAAAGTAAAAGCCGTCGCCGATGCGTTCGTCCAGTGTGGCGCCGATATCCACCACGTCCCGGATCTGCTTGTTGCCGTCGGGCATGACCAGCTCTTCCTTGTGGATGGTGCCGATGGTGATCATCAGGCTGTTGGTGCCGTAATTGTTCAAGTGGTGATAGACAGCCGGCGCCTGGATGCTGCCCAGATTGCTCAGCAGCACCGAGGTGTAGTTGGGATCGCCGTCGGTCAAAGCGTTGGGCACCAGGCCCCAGAAGTCCAGCCAGCGGATCACCCGGATAACAAACATCAGAATGGGCCGGGGGATCTTGGCGAAAGCGTCCAGCACCGCGTCGATGCCGCCGGTGGCCACCTCGCTCTTGCGGGTCTCCTTCACATCGCCCACGATCTTGCGGCTGATGGAATCCAGTGTGTCCTCGTCGTTGGGGACCAGGACCATCAGCGATTCCTCGCCGCTGTCGGAAAAACGGCGCTTGACCACAAAGCTCAGACTGATCTCGTTGCGCTCATACATGCGCCGCCCCTGGATGAAGCGGTTCATCTTGGGCCGCTCCTTCACCATACGTGCCACGCAGGTGATCAGGCAGTGGAACATGGTGGTCTTATACTCCGGATGCTCCGCGTTCTTCTTCTCCAGATATTTCAGAAGCTCGGTCACATCGAATTTGTCGTTCATAAAGACCTCGCAGTCGGTCCGGTTGGGCATCAAATGCGCCATGACCGTCTGCAGGCCCGGTACGTCCTTTACCCAGCGGCCGTCCCGCCGGTCGCCTCTTTGTCTCTTTTCGCCCATACTAGCGCCTCCTTTTCGGACATAAGCCGCGTCTATTCTAAACGATACCCCTGCAAAAAACAAGCGTTCTGTTGAAAATCAGTCAAAAAGCTTGAAGCATTTGCGTCATATTCGTTTCCTATCATACATGACACGAATTCGGTATTATTCTTTTCGGGAAATCTGTGGTATCGTATCCTCGTTCCAAGTCGATCAAGGCTTTCCGTTCCCTGGCTTCCTTCTTCTCCATCTTCACTCCTTACCATATCTCCTTTTCGGAACAGCCTTGTTGGACGGGCGAAACGGGAAACTGCGCAGTCATTCTGTCGAATGGCTGCGCTTTTTTATTGTCATCCGACCGATCCTGTGATACAATATGATGAATTGTTATCGTCATCTGACAAGGAGAGATAAGCAAGTGGTTTTCAGTTCCCCGATCTTTCTCTTTGTATTCCTGCCGGCGGTTTTTCTCCTGTACAGACTATGCCGGGACCTGCGTGTGCAAAACGCTTTGCTGGCCATTGCCAGTCTGCTTTTCTACGCCTTCGGACAACTGCGTTATGTGCCGCTGTTTCTGCTGTCTGTGTGCATCAACTATCTGGCAGGGCTCCTGCTGCAGACCCGGCAGGAGCGGCGCAGACTGATCCTGACGCTGGCCGTCATCCTCAATCTGGGGATCCTGGCCGTGTTCAAATATACCGACTTTCTGCTCTCAAATCTCAATCTCCTTTTGGAAACGAAGCTCCCTCTGCCGGGGATCCTGCTGCCCATCGGTATCTCGTTTTTCACCTTCCAGGGCATGTCCTATGTGATCGACACCTATCGTGAGCCGGCAAACGGCACCCGGGACTTTCTCAAGCTGCTGCTGTATCTGGCCTTTTTCCCCCAGTTGATCGCCGGACCCATCGTCAAATATCACGACATCTCCGGGCAGATCGATGAGCGGAGCTGTACGCCGGAGCAGACCGCCGCCGGCATCCGCCGCTTCGTGCGGGGCCTCGGAAAGAAGGTCCTGATCGCCGACAGTGTGGGCTATCTGGCGGACGTCGTGTTTTCCGACTGCCTGCACGGCGTCTACGGCGCGCCGGATATCCGTGTGATGTGGCTGGGCGTGCTGTGCTACACCCTGCAGATCTATTATGATTTCAGCGGCTACAGCGACATGGCCATCGGCCTTGGCCGGATGTTCGGCTTTCGCTTCCGGGAAAACTTCCTTTTTCCCTATGGCGCAGCCTCCATCCGGGACTTCTGGCGACGCTGGCATATCTCCCTGTCCTCCTGGTTCCGGGAGTATCTGTACATCCCTCTGGGCGGCAACCGCAAAGGCAAGCTGCGTACCGCGCTCAACAAGCTCCTGGTCTTCTTCTGCACCGGCATCTGGCACGGCGCCAACTGGACCTTCGTGCTCTGGGGCCTGGGCCATGGATTGTTGGCCAGTCTGGAGGACAGCGGATGGATCCCGGTGGAGAAGCTCCGCCGCAGCACCCCGGGGCGTGCGCTCTGCAGGATCTACACCCTGCTGGCCGTGGCTCTTCTGTTTGCCATCTTCCGGGCGGACAACCTGCGTGACGCGGGACAGCTCTTTGCCGCTCTTTTTACCGGCAGCGCCACCGCCGCCGGTTCCCTGCTGCTGGCGAGGCTGCTGACCCCGGCTTCTGTCTTTGTCCTGGTCCTGGCGGTGCTGCTCGCGGGAAATGCGGTACCCCGGCTGCGGGCGCGGCTGTGCCCTGATGGGGTCGAGGCTTCCCCCGCTTTGTTCACCGTCGCCTCGCTTCTGACCCTGCTGCTTTTGCTGCTGTCGATTTTCAGCCTGGCCAAGGGCGGCTTTCATCCCTTTATCTATTTTCAGTTTTAAGCATATGAAGAAAACGATTTCTTATCTGACCATCGTGCTGTTTCTCGTCCTGTGTATCCTCCCCAGCGCAGGGATGCTGATTTGGGGCGAGAGCGGCGCCGCCGCCAATGAGATCCTGAGCGCCGCTCCCCGGCTCCATGACCGGGACGGCAGCTTTAATGCCCAGGTCCTCAACGATACGGCGGATTATATCGCCGACCGCTTTGCCCTGCGGCAGCAGTTCGTCACCGCCTGGGCAAAGCTCCACACAGAGCTCTTTCACAGCTCCGCCGAGGACCAGATCCTCCTGGGGCAGGAAGGCTGGCTGTTTTATACCGCCACCCTGGATGACTATGCCGGGCAGCACCTGAATGAGAATGAGCTGGACCGGATCGTGGAAAACCTGTCAGCGATCCAGAGCTATGTGGAATCCCAGGGCAAGCAGTTCCTGTTCACCGTCGCGCCCAACAAAAACAGCCTATACCCGGAGTATATGGCTTCCCGCTTCACGGCCGCCCATGAGCAGTCCAACATCCGTCTGCTTATTCCCCGCTTGCAGGAAGCCGGTGTCCCCTATGTGGATCTGTTCTCCCTATACGAAGGGGAACCCGTGCGCTATTATGCAACCGATTCCCATTGGACTGCGCAGGGCGCGGCCATGGCAGCGGACCGGTTGCTGGCCTCCATGGACCGCAGCGGCGGATATGCGGTGGGCCCCTTTGTGGAAAACGGGACGCACGCTGGCGATCTGTATGAGATGCTTTACCCTGCCGCTGTGGATCCGGAGATCCAGCTCGACTATGCCGGCGGTCTCGGCTACACGACCCGTTCCGATCCCAAGGGCGGCGACGCCATCACCATCGAATCCGACCACCCCGGCGTCGACGGCGGCCTCCTGTGCTGGCGGGATTCCTTCGGCATCGCCCTCTACCCCTATCTGGCGGACAGCTTCGGGCACGCCTTGTTCTCCCGCTCCGCCGCCTATGATTTCACTCGCTTCGATCTGCAGGATTACGATGTGGTCCTGATCGAGATCGTAGAACGCAATCTGCCCCAGCTGGCGGCAGACTGCGCCATATTCCCCACGGATTGAAAGAAGGAACAATTCTATGAAAGCTTTTACAAGGATCTGTATTTCCCTGTTGGTTCTGGCTATGGCAGCCGGTCTTTGCGCCTGCGGCGGCAGCAGCGCTCCTGCGCCCACCGCGGCGCCCACCCAGGCGCCGGCCATGAGCGCCGCGCTGCCGGACGCCGGGCTGCAGAAAGCCGATACGCCAACCGCAGAAGCGGGAAGCGAGGCCGAGCCTGCCGCCCAGGCCGATGAAGCCCTGAAAGCCGCAGCGGCAGCCTGCATTGAGAAAAGCGTGGAGGACCTGTACGCCGCCATTGGCGAACCCAACGGCAGCAGCTATGCCCCCAGTTGCCTGAATCCAGGTAGTCTCGGTGAAGATGGGGAGTTATACTACGACGGCTTTACCGTTTATACCTATAAGGAGAGCGATTCGGAAATCGTAAAAGACGTTGAGTAAGATGAAGTTATCTGGAAAAACATTGAAGCTCCTGCGTATCGCGGCCGAACTGCTGCTGGTCGCCGCGCTGGTTTTTGTTCTGGTCCGAAACCACCCCTCCGACGGGCAAAGCGGTGATCAGGCATCGGTCACCGTCACCTGGTACCTCCCCTCCGGGGAGAATCGGCAGCAGACCTTGGAACGGGGTGAGCAGCTCACACTCCCGGAGGGCGACGCGCTGGATGGCTACACCTTCCTGGGTTGGCGGGACAGTCAGGGGAACATGGAGCAGCGCCGGCAGTTTTCCGTGTATGAAGACTGCGGTTATGCCGCCGTCTACGCCCTGGCCCTGGAGACGGAAAAGCATATTTCCTATCTGGATATCGACAGCAGCAGCCTCTTCCACCCCTATGAGCCCCTGACCCGACGGGAGGCTGCCATCATGCTTTACCGCCTGATGGATACCGAGCTGCAGGGCACCGGGAGCTTTACCGATGTGCCCCCAGAAGACGCCTGCTACGCCGCCGCCGCCACCTTGAAGACTCTGGGCATCGTGGAGGGCAGCCGCTTCCATCCGGATGAGACCATCACCCGGGGAGAACTGCTGGAGATGCTCGCCGCCCTCTATCCCGCGGCACAAAACACAGTTGACTTTACCGATCTGTCCGCCGGAGATTCCTACTATGCCGCTTTCTGCACCGCTGTGGAACAGGGTTGGCTCGATCTTGACGGACAAGCTGCCGACCCCGACGGCAGCATCAGCCGGGCTGATACCGCCGTGCTCATGAATCGCCTGCTGGGGCGCAGTGACAGCATCGAAGATGCGCGCAGCATGGTCGGTACCATTCTGGACGTCTCTTTTTCCGATGATAATTTCCGCGATATTGCGGAGGCCTGTATCGCACATGAGCATGCCGGCGATGGGGCTGACGACCACTGGACCGCAAGCAAGGCCCTGCCCCTGCGTCAACCCGGCTTCTTTTTTGAGGGCGTCCGGCTGCACTGCATCAGCGAGGAGGGCTCCCCGGTCATCAACGACAGCATCGGCCTTCTCTCCTTCAACGCCAACGGGGAGGTCTCTACCGGGATCCCCGAATGTGATGCGCTGCTGGCCCAGGTGCTGCGCGACGTGGTCGGGCAGCCCAAATACCGGGATATGACCCAGCTGCGGCAGCTCTACAATTACACTGTGGAAAACTTCTCCTATCTGCACCGCAACCTGTACGAGCCCGGCGAGACGGGCTGGGAGGCGGAGGAGGCCTATACCATGCTCTCCACCGGTAAGGGCAACTGTTATAACTTCGCCGCGGTGTTCGGTCAGTTGGCCCGCTTCCTGGGCTTCGATGCGCAGATCTACAGCGGCACCATCACCGGTCAAGCCAAGCGGGATGCCGACGGTGAGGTCCTGGATACCAAACGGACGCCCCACGCCTGGGTGGAGATCGAAGCAGATGACGGCTGGCGGATCTTTGACCCGGAATCCACCTACGCCTATCTGGGCGAAGGCTCCAACTTCTTCAACCGGGGCGAGGGCACCCGCCGCCAGTTCGGATATAAGGTAGATTGATCCACAAACAGAACGATTTGATCAAGGAGATGCGCCATGACCTACGATTTTGACGAGATCATCGATCGCAGAGGCACCAACGCCCTGAATACCGACGGGTTCCGCGGCTATATCTTCCACGCGGGACCGGAGAAGGTCTTCCCCTTCAAGGATGAGGAATTCGTCCGCATGTGGGTGGCCGACATGGAATTCGCCACGCCGCCCGAGATCTGCCAAGCCATCAAGGACCGGGTGGACCGCCGGATCTTCGGCTATACCATGATGTACGACAGTGCTTATTATCAGGCGCTCAGCCGCTGGTGCCGGGATCGGTACGGCTGGGATTTCCCCGAGGAGCAGCTGTGCTTCTCCCCCGGCATCATCCCCGCCCTGTATCAGCTGGTGGAAGACCTGGTGGCCAAGGATGAGAAGGTCCTGACCATGACGCCCGCCTACGGCTACTTCCTCCACGCCTGCGAGTATAACCACGTCGACCTGGTAGAGACCAAGCTCCGCCAAACCGACGGCTACTTCACGGTGGACTTCGACGATCTGGAGGAAAAGGCCTCCTATCCCAAGGTGAAGCTGATGATTCTCTGCAATCCCCACAACCCCTCCGGCCGTGTCTGGACCGAGGAGGAGCTGCGGAAGATCTGCGAGGTGGCGGTGCGGCATGATCTGTGGCTGATCTCCGATGAGATCCACTGCGATCTGGTGCGGCAGGGCATCCGGCACACGCCCACAGGCAAGGTGCTGCCGGACTATCAAAAGCTGATCACCTGCATGTCCGCCAGCAAGACCTTCAACATGGCGGGGCTCATGTTCTCCGACATCATCATCTGCGATCCCCATGAGCGGCGGCACTTCCGCAGCCGGGACAAGATCGCCGGGATGCTCAATCCCCTGTCCATCGACGCCCACAAGGCCGCCTATGAAAAATGCGACGATTGGCTGGAGCAGCTGAAATGCTACCTGGACGCGAACTTCGCCTATCTGGACAGCTTCCTGAAGGAAAAGCTGCCGGAAGCCATCTTCTCCGTGCCCGAGGCCACCTATCTGGCCTGGGTAAATATGAGCGGCTGCCTCCCCGGCGTGGAGGATCTGCCCGGCTTCTTTGCCAATGAGGCGGGCGTTCTGCTGGAGGGCGGCGACAGCCTGTTCGTGGGCAACGCCCAGGGCTGGATCCGGCTGAATCTGGCCATGCCGCGCTCCATCATTGAGACCGGTCTGAACCGCATGTACGACTCCATTCAGAAATACAGGAAGGAGCACAAGATATGAAGGACATCCTCATGTTCTATCTGGACGACTGCGGCTACTGCCACAAGGCCCATCAGGCCATGGACGAGCTTATGGAGGCCGACCCCGCCTATCGGGAGATCAAGATCACCCGGGTGGAGGAATCCCAACAGCCGGAGTTTGCGGATCAATTTGACTATTACGCCACGCCCACCTTTTATGTGGGGGATCAGAAAATCTTCGAGGCCCACATCGGCATGAGCTACGAGGATATCAAGGGCGAAGTCAAAAAGGTGTTGGACACGGCCCTGCAATAAAGTGCAAAAAGGACGCTGCGGTTTTCCGCAGCGTCCTTCGCTATGTCTTGTTATGGCTATCAGATATCGTGGCAAACCTTGCCGGGGTTGAGGATGCCGTCCGGGTCGAAGACCTTCTTGATGGCGCCCATCAGACCGAAGGCCGTGTCGCCCACGGACTGCCGCAGATACTCCTTCTTCGCATGGCCGATGGCATGCTCGCCAGATACCTGCCCGCCAAACTCATTGCACTTGGCATAGCACTTGTCCATAACCAGCTTGTTCTTCTCCAGGAACTCGTCCAGCCCCAGTTCGTTGGAGCACACATAGATGTGCAGGTTGCCGTCGCCAGCGTGTCCGAAGGAACGGATCCGCATCCCGTACTCGTCGCCCACTTCATGCACATAGTTCAAAAAGTCCGCGATCCGCTCTACCGGCACTACCACGTCCATCTCGTCCATCAGCTTCGTATCCGCCTCGATGGCCGTCAGGAACGCGCTGCGAGCCGCC
>JAFUES010000022.1 GCA_017470325.1 Oscillospiraceae bacterium | reverse complement strand
TAATCTTCCCTTTGAGGCATTCACGTACTATTCGGACTTTTTTATCTATCTCTACTTGCTCCTTTTTAGACATAATAATGCTCCCTCCTTGATGACAGTGTTTTTCTTTTTTCACTGTCTCTCATAGAGGGAGCATATCAACGCCTCGGAGCTTTTGCATTACATGACAAATTGGATGGTACAGAAGGCCGCGTAGATCAGCAGCAACAGGATCCCCTGGAGCCGGGACAGCTTCCCCCGGGCCAAGGCCGGGACCGTCAGCAGCAGCATCACCAGGAACATGACCGGCAGGTCCAGCACCAGGGATGCGTTGTGCCCGAAGAGCATGGCGCTGGAGGGCAGCTGGAAGGGTGCCAGACTGATGGAAACGCCGCAGACCAGCACCAGGTTGAAGAGGTTGGCGCCGATCACATTGCCAAGGGACAGGGCGCTGTGGCCCTTCACCAGCGATGTGATGGCGGTGACCAATTCCGGCAGCGAGGTGCCCAGGGCCACGAAGGTCAGCGCGATGACGGATTCCGGCACGCCCAGCATCTGCGCGATCAGCGTTCCGTTATCCACCAGCAGATTCGCACCCTCAGCGATCAGGGCCGCGCCCACCACCAGGAGCAGCAGCGCCTTTTTCAGGTCCATGCTCTCCCCTTCTTCCGCGGGCGCTTCCTCGGGGCTGTTCTTCATCTGCCGCACCGTCGTGATCATATAGATCACGAAGATCAACAGCATCAGCAGGCCGAAGATCCGGGTGAAATCCCCGATGAAATAGGCGGTGACCGCATAGAAAACCGCGGCTGCGAAGAAAAAGATCACAGGCGTTTTCAGGCTTTTGGGGTCCGCCTTCCCGGGGCGCACCGCAATGGTCAACGCCGCGATCAGCGCGGTGTTGCAGATGACCGATCCAATGGCGTTGCCGTAGGCGATCTCCCCGTGGCCCTCCAGGGCCGAGGTGGTGGACACCATGACCTCCGGCAGGGTGGTACCGATAGACACCACCGTGGCGCCGATCAGCAGCTCCGGCACATGGAAGCGGCGGGCGATCCCGGTGGCGCCGTCCACGAACCAGTCGCCGCCCTTGATGAGCAGTACCAGACCGAGTATAAACAACAAAACAGGTACGAGCATCGTCGTCCTCTCCTTCCGTTTGCGACCAAACAAGCGGGGCCATTATATCACACAACAGGCAAATTGCAAGCACCCGCCGGTGCCGTCCCCTACGGGGACGGCACCGGGGCGATTCTTTACGCTTTCTTAACCGCAATCTGCCAGAGTTTACAGAATGGTCGTGTCTTTCCTCTCTGCAGGTGCTATACTGATCCTGTCAAAAATACAGCTCTTATCATAGAAAGGAACGGCTTTATGCCAAAACTGATCTCCGATCTTGCCATCATGCTGCTGACTGCCGGCGTGGTGACTGTGATCTTCAAACGACTCAAACAGCCCCTGGTGCTGGGTTACATATTGGCGGGCTTCCTAGTGGGCCCCTACATGCCCTATTTCTTCACGGTGGCCGACGCGGCCTCCATCGAGACCTGGAGTGAGATCGGCATCATCGTGCTGATGTTCGGCCTGGGTCTGGAATTCAACCTGCACAAGCTGGCCAGTGTGGGCGGAACCGCCATCGTCACAGCCCTGACCGAGGTGGTGGGCATGCTGCTGGTGGGGTATTTGACCGGGCAGGCCATGGGCTGGGCCACCATGGACAGTATCTTCCTGGGCGGCATGCTCTCCATGAGCTCCACAACCATCATCATCAAGGCCTTTGACGAACTGGGCGTCCGGCAGGAAAACTTTGCCCAGCTGGTCTTCGGCACCCTGGTGATCGAGGACATCGCCGGGATCTTCATGATGATCATCCTGTCCACGGTGTCCATCAGCCAGAGCATTTCCGGAGCGGCCCTGGCGCTGCAGCTGGGCGAGCTGGTCCTGTATCTGATGCTGTGGCTGATCCTGGGGATCTACATCCTCCCCTCCCTGCTGCGGCGGGCAGCGGCCTTCATGAACGACGAGACCCTGCTGTTGGTCTCCCTGGGCATCTGCTTCGGCATGGTGCTGTTGGCGGAGGCCCTGGGCTTTTCCTCCGCGCTGGGGGCCTTCCTGGCAGGCTCGCTGCTGGCGGGCACCGTCCACGCCGAGCGTGTGGAGCATCTGACCGGCGGCATCAAGGACCTGTTCGGCTCGGTGTTCTTCCTGTCGGTGGGCATGATGATCGACCCGTCCATGCTGCTGCGCTACGCCCTGCCCATCCTGATCATCGCCGTGGTGACGATCCTCGGCAAACTGGTGATCTCCTCCCTGGGCGTGCTGCTCTCCGGTCAGTCTCTGAAAAACGCCGTCCACTGCGGCTGCTCCCTGGCGCAGATCGGTGAGTTTGCCTTCATCATCGCGTCGCTGGGCATGTCCCTGGGGGTTATCGCGGACTACGTGTATCCTATTATTGTGGCGGTCTCCATCGTCACCACCCTGACCACGCCCACCTTCATCAAGAGCGCGGACCGTATCTACGGGCTGATCCACAAGGCCCTGCCCGCGAAGCTAGCCGACAAGCTGGAGCGCTACACCAGCGACGACGACAGCGAGAAGGCCCAGGACAGCGACTGGCTGCTGTTCCTGCGCCGCTATCTGAAGCGCACGGTGCTCTTCGGCGCCCTGATGGCCGGGGTGTCCCTGATCGGTCAATATGTGCTGTACCCGCTGCTGACAAGGATGCCCCTGGCCGACCGGCCCATCCGCTTCCTCTGCGCCGGCTTCTGCATCCTGGGTGTGGGCCTGTTCATCCGGCCCATGCTGGACCTGCACTCCACTGAGTACACGACACTCTGGGTCAAGAATCGCCGCTATCGGCTGCCGCTGGTTACCCTGACCGCTCTGCGCTTCGTGCTGATCGTGCTGCTGGCCTTCTTCCCCCTGCAGGAGTTGCTGCATGTGGGCGGCGGCTGGCTGCTGCTGATCGTGGCGCTGGTCATGTATCTGATTTATCGGAGCGGCTGGATGTCCTCCGCCTATATCTCAGCCGAGGCCCGCTTCATGGCCAACTTCAACGAGCGGAACCTGCAGCGGGGCAGGGACGATGACATCGAGTGGCTGGACGAAAAGCTCTATGTGGAGCAGATCGAATGCGCGGAAGCGCTGGCGGGCAAGTCGCTGCGACAGCTGGAATGGGGCCGCCAGTTCAGTGTGAACGTCATAAAGGTCATCCGCGGCCGCCGCACGTTCAATATGCCCTCCGGCAACCTGGAACTGCGAAAGGGAGACCAGCTGTATCTGCTGGGTCGGGCGGAGGATCTCCGTTCCCTGCGGCTGAGTCTGGGCATCCAGGAGGCCATGGAGCTGCCCAGCCTGCGGCAATTCACCGCTGGGCAGAGCGACGAGGCCACGGATGTCTACGCCTTCGCCATCCCGGTGGGCAAGGACTCCGCCCTGCGGGGCAAGAGCATTCGGGACAGCGGCCTGCGGGAGCGCTATGACTGCATGATCTTAGGCGTGCAGCGGGACAAGCTGCCCATCCTGCAGCCGGATATCAGCATGACCATGCAAAACGGCGACCTGGTATGGGTGCTGGGCAGCCGCCGCATGGCGGAAAAGCTGCTGGCCGGCGCGCTGACGGAGTAAAACGTTTCCCTCTACAACAAAGAAGCCATCACCTTTTGACGGGTGATGGCTTCTTTGTTGTATTTTACTCTAGATAATGATGCACTTCTTGGGGCAGTTTTCGGCACAGGTGCCGCAGCCCACGCACGCATCCTCGTCCAGCTTCCAGGTCTTGTTGGCACGATCCACTTCCAGAGCGCCCACCGGGCACTTCTTGGCGCAGATGGTGCAGTAGACGCACTTGGACGGATCCTGGACCGGCTTGCCGTCGTCCCGCGGCTGGATGGCGGGCGCCGCCTCGGCAGGGGCAGCCGCCTTCTCCTCGGCGGGCTTGGCTTCCGCAGGCTTGGCTTCCGCCGCGGGGGCCGCCGGCTTGGGCGGGGCCTTCTTGACAGGCGGCTTGCGGATGTGGGTACCGGTGACCAGCAGATCCTCCTCCTTGGTGGCGATCATGTGGTAATCCCGGCTGAACTCGATAGCGCCGTGGCAGAAGTCCATGCAGGTGGCGCAGAAGGTGCAGGAGCCCAGGTTGAAGGTACGGGTGACCTTGTCGCCCTCCTCCGTCTTCTCCACCACGGTGGTGATGGCGTTGCCGGAGCAGACACGCTCACACATGCCGCAGTTGATGCACTTCTCCGGGTGATAGACGATGCGTCCGCGGTAATTGAGCGCCGCCTCGCTGGGGACCACCGGGTACAAGACCGTGCTGGGCTTCGAGAAAAGTTGGGATATGGCCTCTCTCACAAACGGGAAATCCATTACTTCATCTCCCTCCTTTTTTCCTGCAGGATCTTGGTGGCCAGGGCCAATCCGTCGATCACTGCCTCGGGCTTGGGGGCGCAGCCCGCCACGTCCACGTCCACATGCACGTACTTGGACAGGGGGCCCGCGATGGAGTAGCTCCCGCGGAACACGTTGCCGGACTGGGGGCAGGAGCCCATGGTGACGATGCAGCGGGGTTCCGGCACCTGGGAGATGGCCCGGAGCACGCGGGGCAGGGACTGAGCCGTGACCGGCCCGGTGACCACCACGATGTCCGCGTGACGGGGGCTGCCCGCCAGCTTGAAGCCCAGACGCTCCGCGTCAAAACGCGGGGTCAGGACCGCGACCAGCTCGATATCGCAGCCGTTGCAGGAGCCGGCGTTGATGTGGAAGAGCCACGGGGATTTGCCGGTGCTCTCTTCAATAAGTTTCTTAAACATGCGCACCCTCCTTACATCCCGTACCAGGCCAGGACCAGGCTGATCACAGCAAGGCCCGTGACCACGGTCCAGTAGTACTTGAAGATCTGCTCGATGCGAAGTCTGGCAGTGACCGCGTGGACCAGAGAGATGCTGACAATGGTGAGGATCGCGCACAGCACGAGCAGCACCACGATGCCGATCAGCACCGCAACCGCGCCGGCAGCGCCGCCGGTCAGACCCCAGCTGAGCAGCATCCTGTCGATGCCGCCGCCGATGCCGCCGAAGAACAGCGCCACAAAGAGGCTGGTCATGGTGAGCATCTTGACCGCGTGGCTCAGCTTGTACACGCCCAGGGGCGCGCCGCTGTATTCAGCCAGCATGCCTTCGCAGATCTCGGTCTCCGCCTCCGCCGCGTCAAAGGGGTGGTTGCCGGTCTCGCCGGGGATCACCATCAGCATGGCGATGGCAGCGACGATCATACTGGGCGTGCCGATCAGGCTGCCGTGCTCCGCCTGCCAGGCCACGATCTGCGTCAGGGAGAAGCAGAGGCCGGTGCCCATGGCGTTGCCGACCGCCTTGCCCACGGCCAACAGAACCAGCACCAGAGGCAGCTCCACGGAGATGATGGTGACCATCTCACGGCTCAGACCCACGCCAGCGTAGGGGGAGCCGGAAGCCGCGCCGCCCATGATGGTGGACAGGGCCGGGATCAGCAGCAGATAGAGGATCACGATGATATCCGCCACGCCGGAGAAGGCGCTGAAGTTGAACACGGGGATGAACAGCTGGATCACCACCAGCGCCGCCAGGCCCACCAGCGGGGCCAGCAGGAAGGCGGTCCGGGAGGCTGCGGCGGGGACGATGGTCTCCTTGCCGCAGAGCTTGAAGAAATCATAGAAGGGCTGCAGGATCGGGGGGCCCACGCGCTTCTGCATCCTGGCCACGATCTTGCGGTCAATGCCGCACAGCAGCAGGCCGGACAGGAAGCAGAACAGGAAGCCGGGGAAAATCAGAATATACAGCAGATACTTGATCGCATCCAAAACTAAACTCATGCTTCCCACCTCCTTACAATACGATCATGGCATAGAGCAGGGCCAGGGCCAGAGCCACGACCGCCCACAGGGCATAGTCGTTGACCACGCCGCTGTGCAGCTCATGCATGAAGCCGAAATAATGTCTCCAGTTGTGCTTGAAGCCCCAGAACAGATCGTCGCCGCCCACCTGGGAGTAGACGCTCTGCTCGCCGCCGAAGAACAGGTCGTACTTGCCTTCGACCTTGGCGCCCTGGTTCTCGCTGACCCGATCGTACTTGCTGCTCAGGGCCACGATGCAGATGGCCAGCAGGGCGATCATCAGGATGCACAGCCAGGAGATAGGACTCCAGACGCCGGGCTCGGCAAAGCTGACCGCCTGGGCCACAGGGGCATTGGCGCCCATGACGCTCTCGGCATAGCCGCCGCCCATCATGGCGTTTATGTAGCTGCCCACGTTGAACACCGCGCGGGTAGCAGGCTCGGTCAGATAGGTGGTGACCAAGCCCGGGAACAGGCCGGTGAGGATGCACAGCAGAGCCAGGATGCCCATGGCCAGACGCATGCCAAAGGGAACTTCCTTCACGTTCTCATATTCCTTGGGCAGCTGGCCGAAGAAGACCGACTGGGTGACCTTGACGAAGGAGGCCAGGGTCAGGGTGGAGGTGACTAGTGCGATGATGGTAACCAGCAGGAAGCCGATGTTGCCGCTCTCCACAGCCTTCATGTAAGTGGCCTGATAGATCATCCACTTGGAGGCGAAGCCGTTGAAGGGCGGGATGCCGCTGATGGATGCGGCACCGATCAGGAACAGGACCGTGGTGTGGGGCATCTTCTTGGAGAGGCCGCCCAGCTTGTCCAGGTTCGTGGTGCCGGTCTCGTGCAGCACAGCGCCGGCCGCAAGGAACAGCAGGCCCTTGAACAGGGTGTGGTTCATGGCGTGGTACAGGCCGGAGGAGATGCCCATGGCCGTGCACAGACCCACCGCCGTCAGCACATAGCCGATCTGGGAGATGGAGTGGAAGGCCAGCAGGCGCTTGAAGTCATGCTGGGCCAGAGCCATGGTGACGCAGACGAACATGCTCAGCGAGCCGATGAACACCAGCCAGAACTGCATGGTGCCCAGGTTCATGGTCTGGAACAGCACATAGGTCAGACGAATGAGACCGTAGACGCCGGACTTGGTCAGCACGCCGGAGATCAGCAGAGAGATCGAAGCAGGTGCCGCGCCGTGGGCGTCAGCCGCCAGGGGATGGAAGGGCACGATGAAGGCCTTGGTGCTGAAGCCGATGAACAGCAGGGCGAAGGCCACCTTGGTGGCAGTGTTCAGATTGCCGGGGATCAGCGCCGCCAGCTGCGCAAAGTTCAGCGTATGGGCCTGGGCATACAGGATGATCACGCCCGCCAGGATGCAGGTGGAACCGATGCCGCCCACGACCATATACTTGAAGGCCGCTTCCAGCGCGCCAAAAACCTTATGGCGGAAAGCCGTCAGAGCCACCGCCGCGATGGTCATGATCTCCACCATGATGTACATGTTGAACATGTCGCCGGAGAGGACCAGACCCAGCACGCCGCCGATAAGGACCAAGAGCAGGATATAGTATTGCTCCTGATTATCATCCTGCGCCATATAGCGGATGCTGTAAATAACCGAGGCAAACAGGGCCAGGGTCACAACCAGGCCGAAGAACAGGCTCAGGGCGTCCACTTCCAGGGCGATACCGATGGCATAGCCGCCTGCGGGGACGCGGTTGCCCATCCAGTAGGCGATGATCTCACCGCCCAGCATGACGGGCTGGATCAGAGCGATCATGAGGGCCAGGCTGGCGCCGGAGGCAAGCACCGCGATGCAATGACGCACCGGTGCTTTCCGCCCCACTGCCACGATCAGGAAGGCGCCCAGGAACAGTACCATGATCGCATACACCGGGAAGTGCTGATAGCTGAAAATACTCATCCTCTCAGCCTCCTTATCTCCCGGGTATCCAGGGTCTCATAGCTCTCCTCAAGCTTTATGACCAAGGCCAGGGTCATGGCCGTGACGCAGGCGCCGATCACGATGCTGGTCAGCGTCAGGGCCTGGGGGATGGGATCTACAAAATAGCTGGCAGCGGTCAATTCACCTTCGGTGAAAATGGGGGCTGTGCCACCGGGATTGAAGCCCACCGTGATGATCAGCAGGTTCACGCCGTAGTCCATGATGCACATGCCGATAACCGTCTTGACCAGATTATATTTGACAACGATGGTATAGATCCCCAGAAAGATCAGAAAGAAGGAAGCAAGATAGTTGAATGTAATCATAGCGGCCACCTCACTTCAGATTGTCGATATCCTGCGGGAACAGGACACTCAGCATACCGATGGACAACACAATGGAGCCGGTCAGCACATTGAAGGCCACCGCCTCATCCATCCAGGCAATGGTGCCGGAGCTGATCAGATCGCCGATGGAGCCGTTTTCAAAGGCCACATTCTGGCAGAACTGCGCGCCCATGCACACACCCAGCATGGCCAGGACGATGTAAATGATCAGAGCCACGCCCTCGAGCGGCCGCATCCAGTCCGGCTGCAGTACGCGCTTTGAGGCCTGATAACCATGTCCCAGATAGATCAGCAGCACCACGGCGACCATCAGAATACCGCCCTGGAAACCGCCGCCGGGAGACAGATGCCCGTGCAGGATGATGTAGAACACATAGACCAGACACAGCGGAAGGATCTTATCGCAGCCGCAGCGCTGGATCACACGTTTGACGGTCAGATCAGTTTTGTCCATGCTTACGATCCTCCTCTTTCTCCGCCGCTGTCTTGCGCAGGAGCACGGTGACGCCTGCTACGGCGGTGATCAGGATAAAGGCCTCGCCCATGGTATCATAGCCACGGAAGTCAAACACGATCGACGTGACGTCGTTGACCGCATGGGTCTTGGCCAGATTCTGCTGTACGATGGCAGCAGCCGCGCCATCGGCAGTGGAATCGTCATAGCTGTCAGGAGCTTGCTGCAGCTTGGCAACAGGGACTGTCGCCTTGGAGCCGTCATAGGTGCGGGTGAATGTACCCATGGCAAAGCCGCCGGCCAGTACCGCTATCAGCAGCGCACCCAGACAGACCCAGGTGAGAAATTTTTTCATTTATCGTCCCCTCCCCGTATCTTTTTGAGTGTGACGATGAAGATCAGCGGCGTGAGGGCGGCGCCTACGGCAGCCTCGGAAATGGCCACGTCCGGCGCGTGCATCAGCAGGAAAGCAGCCGCTGCGAAAATGCCGGTAACACCCAGCGCGATGACCGAGGACAGGAGCTTTTCGAAGTGCACCGCCAGGATGGCGGATACCACCATGCCCAGGATCACCAGAATATCCAGGACTACTACAAGATTACTCATCGAAATCCCTCCTGAAATCATCGATCTTCATTTCCTTGTCAGGACGGATGCCGTGGCGATATGCGCCCTTGAAGATCGCATGGGCGCCCACCGGGTTGATGGTGATCACCAACAGGCAGATGACCACGACCTTAATGGCGGTGGCAGGATCCTGTTTAAAGAAAATGGCATACAGCAGCGCGCCCAGGCAGACGCCCAGCACGCCCAGCGTGGAGGTACAGGTGCTGGCCTGCATACGGCTGAAGGTATCCGGCATCTTGGCAACGCCGATGGTACCGGCCAGGGCAAAGATCGCACCGACGGCGATCAGCAGGTCGATCACAACACGAAGCGCAGTCATTTCTTATGCCACCTCCCCGTATCCAGATAACGGCCAACCAGCATGGTGTCGATGATGCCCAGCATGGCGCTGATGATGGCAATGTCCAGATAAATGCCGCGCCCACTGTACAGAGAGTAGAGCATCATGGCACAGGAAATGAGAATATCCATGCTGTCACCTGCGGTCATACGGTCTGCAGCCGTAGGGCCCTTGATGAGCCGGTAGAAGTGCGCAATGGCCAGAGCGGCCAGCAGGACTGCGAAAATCAAAAGATCAATCATTCCCAAATCCTCCTTATGCCTCTCTCCAGATTGCCCTTGATCATCTCACCGGCCTGGTCCGGGTCGGTAGACTGTACGTCAATCCAGTGGATGTAATAATATGCCTGCCCCTCCTGGTCCTCGGCTATGTCCAGAGTGATCGTGCCGGGAGTCAGGGTGATGGAATTTGCAAGCATGGCCTGGGCGTAATCGCCCTTCAGGCCGACCGGGACCCGGATCACCCCCGGGTCAATGTTCTTGCACCCGCCAAAGCAGCGCTTCGCCATATCCACATTGGCTTTGATCAGTTCACCCAAAAAGATGAACACATAGGCGATCAGAGCTCCCAGCCTTGCCGGTCTGAAAAACCAGGAGGCCTTGTCATGGATAAAGAACCGGGCGGAGAACAGCGCCACCGCCAGACTCACGATCGCACCGGCTGCCAGCTTCTGGGCTGAGAAGGACCAGGTCAGCAATATCCAGAAGATGTAGCACAGCACGAAGGTGGCTAACACTGCGGGGAACTTTGTTTTTTGCAAGGTGGATCTCCCCTTTCCTTTCTTATCTCATTCAACTTTCAGACTGTCTACGTAGAATTCTCTGCCGGCGACCATCCGGATCGCGGTGCTTTGACACTGGGGGCAGCAGGCCGAGCCCTTTTGCAGGGGGCCCGTATAGCCGCAGTCAAAGCATTCGAAAGAGGCGGGGACCGTTTCCAGTTCCAGCACCGCGTTCTCCGCGGCGGTGTCCTTCGCCGCAATGGGGAAAAATTCCCGGATGCAGGACGGGATCACACCGGAATACTCGCCGATGCGAAGGCGGATCTCCAAAACCCGCTGGAACCCGCTCTTTTCCTGCTCGGATTCCACGATACGGATGATCCCCTCCGTCAGTGCCAGCTCGTGCATGTCTCAGCGGTCCAGGCAGCTGAAGCAGGGGTCGATGCTGGCGATGATGAGCCCTGCGTCGGCCACGGTGTTATTGCGCAGCATGTGCGGCACCGTGGGTGTGTTCTTATAGCTGGGCACGTGGATGGACACACGGTAATTGGTCAGGCTGTTGTTGCCCACCACCATGTGGCTCAGCTGGCCGCGGGGCGCCTCATGTCTGGCCACCGCCTGGCCCTCTTTGATCTTCACCAGCTTGTTGCCCAGGTTGATGGGCGTATCCGGCAGATTCTCCAGGGCCTGCTGCAGGATCTTGATGCTCTCGTAGCATTCCAGCGCACGGACCACCACGCGGGCAAACACGTCGCCGCTGTCCACCACGGGGATGTCGAACTCGAAATCGCCGTAGGAACAGTAGGGAGCGTCACGCCGCACATCGATGTCCACACCGGAGGCTCTGGCATGAGGGCCGACAGCGCCCAGACGGAGCGCGTCTTCCCTTGTCAGAACGCCTACGCCCTTGGTGCGCATGGCAATGGTCTTGTCGGTCAGAGCGATCTCCACGATGCGGTCCAGGGGGCCCTTCAGCTTGACGCAGGCGTCCAGGATCTCCCGGCGCAGGTCGTCGCTGATGTCCCGACGGGAGCCGCCGATGGTGACCATGGCGTAGTTGACGCGGTTGCCGGTCATCTTCTCCAGCAGATCCATGACCAGCTCGCGCTCGTCCCAGATATGCATGAACATACTGTCATGGCCGATGATGTGGCAGGCGATGCCCAGCCACAGGAAGTGGGAGTGCAGCCGTTCCAGCTCCGCGGTGATGACGCGGATATACTCGCCGCGCTTGGGCACCTCGATGCCGTTGATGGCCTCCACCGCCATGGCGTAGGTCAGCGCGTGGGAGTGAGAACAGATGCCGCACACGCGCTCCACCAGCACCAGGGTCTGGATGGCGTTGCGCTCGGTCGCCAGCTTTTCGATACCGCGATGGTTATAGCCTACAAAGACCTCCGCGTCCTTGATCACCTCGCCCTCGGTATAGAGCTTGGCGTGGATCGGCTCCTCCAAGGCTGGATGGTACGGTCCGATGGGCACGATATAACTCATTGCTCGGCCTCCTTCCTGTTCTTCTCCACCAGTTCGGACAAGGGCGTCACCATGATCTGACCCCTGCCCTGAGTCTCCAGCATGTCTTCCGGCAGGAAGAGCCGCTTGGAGGTGTCAAGCCCCTCGAACTGAATATTGAACAGCTCGTTGAGCTCCCGCTCGGGCCAGGTTGCCGCCACATCGTAGATCTCGCCAATGGAGGGAACCGTGGTTTCCCCTACCACATGGTAGGATTCCACCGCCGGATCCACCGCGTAATCCCATGAGATGTCCATCTGGCCCTCGGTGTTGATGAAGGCGTGGATCATCACCAGGTAGCGGTTTTCCTTGCGCATTCGCTCCGCGATGGGGACGATCTGGTCCTTGCTAATGTCGATGCGTTTGTACTCCTGCAAACTGATCACCTCTCATTTAGATGCGTTTTTATTTAAAAAGTTTGCTAACATATTCTGGGAAGCTGGGCGCCGCTCAGCTTCTGCAGGATTCGCCGGCCGCCAAGTGCGGTCTGCATGACCACCTTGCCCGGATAGCGGGCCGTCACGCTGCCGATGACGGCGGCGTCCTTCCCCTCCGGCAGGGCGCGCATGGCGCGCAGCACGGCGTCCGCCTGCTCACGGGGCACCACCGCCAGGAGCTTGCCCTCATTGGCGCAGTACAGCGGGTCCAAGCCCAGCATATCGCAGGCCGCCCGAACCGCACCGTTCACGGGGATGGCCCCGTCCTGCAGCTCGATGCCAAGCTCGCCGCCCTCCACGAACTCATTGAGGGTGGTGGCCACGCCGCCCCGGGTGGGATCCCGCAGCACCCGCACTCCGGCGTCCAGCGACAGTATCGCCTCCGCCAGCTTGTGCAGCGGCGCGCAGTCGGAGCGGATATCCCCCTGGGCCATGCCGCTTCGTGCCAGCATCACGGTGGTACCGTGGTCCCCCACGGTGCCGGAGACGATCACCGCGTCCCCGTCCCGGATAGCCCCGGGGCTGAGCCCGGGATATTTCAGCACGCCGATGCCGGCAGTGTTGATATAGATGCCGTCGCCTCTTCCCCGCTCCACCACCTTGGTGTCGCCGGTGACCACCTGCACACCCGCGGCCTCCGCCGCGTCGTGCATGGAGGCGATGATGCGCTCCAGCTCCTTCAGAGGGAATCCCTCCTCCAGGATGAAGGCACAACTGAGATATTGGGGAACGCCGCCGCACATGGCGATGTCGTTCACCGTGCCGCAGACGGAGAGCTTTCCGATATCTCCGCCGGGGAAAAACAGGGGGCTGACCACAAAGCTGTCTGTGGAAAACACCAGCTGCTCCCCGCCGGGCAGGATCGCGCCGTCGCCCAGCTGGTGCAGGGCCGGATTGTCCAGCGCCGGGAGGATCTTCTCTTCGATCAGCCGGGAGGTCTTTTTCCCCCCGCTGCCGTAATCCAATGTAATGATCTCGTCCATGCTTACTCCGTCTGATATTTATAGGCCGCCGCACAGGCCCCCTCCGAGGACACCATGCAGGGTCCCACCGGGTCCTCCGGGGTGCAGCGTGTGCCGAACAGCGGGCATTCCGCCGGGCCGTGCCGCCCGGTGATGACCTGGCCGCAGCGGCAGGCCGTGGGCCGGGGCGCGGGCAGATGCTCGACGCCGAATTTCTTCTCCGCGTCATAGGCGCTGAGCTCGCCGCTGAGGCCCAGACCGCTCTCTTCGATCTGCCCCAGGCCGCGCCACAGGTCGGTGCGCGGTATAAAGTAGCTGGCCATGATCCCCTGGGCCAGGGTGTTGCCCGCCGCCGACACGGCGCGGGTATACTCGTTTTGCACCTGGGGCCTGCCCTCCCGGATCTGCCGCAGCAGCAGGTAGATGGAGAGCAGGATATCCTCCGGCTCGAAGCCGGAGATCACCGCCGGCATCCCATATTCCGCCGGCAGGAAGGAAAAGCCCTTTTCACCGATGATGGTGGCCACATGGCCGGGGCACAGGAAGCCCTGCACCGCAAAATCCTCCATGGCCATCAGCGCCCGCAGGGCCGGTTCCACGGTCTTGAGCATGGACCAGACGGAGAAATTCTCCACCTGCTGCTCCTTTGCCGTCAGCACCGCGGCCGCGGTGCCGGGGGCGGTGGTCTCAAAGCCCACGCCCAGGAAGACCACTTCCCGGTCCGGGCTTTGCTTTGCCAGCTCCACCGCGTCCACCGGGGAGTAGACCATCTCCACCCGGGCACCCAGGGCGCGCCGGCGCTGTAGGCTGTCCCCCGGCTGACTGCCGGGGACCCGAAGCATGTCGCCGTAGGAGGCGATGAGGATATCCGGCTCCATGGCCAGGTCCAGGATGGAATCGATGACCTCCGCCGGGGTGACGCAGACCGGGCAGCCCGGCCCGCTGAGCAGCTTCACCTGCTCCGGCAGCACGGATTTGATGCCCGCCTCCGCGATGGCCATGGTGTGGGTACCGCAGACCTCCATGATCTGCACCGGAGGCATGTCCAGCGCGTGGATGGCCCGAATCAGCTTCTGTGCGTCAAGCGAGGACATCTTTCAGTTCCTCCCAGGCCTCCAGGTCTTCATGGGCCTGCTGCTCCGGCAGGCGCTCAATGGCAAAGCCCGCGTGGACGATCACATAGTCGCCGATCTTAGGCTCGGGGATAAAATCCACCCGCACCGTCCGGCGCATGCCCATGGCCTCCCCCACGGCCTCTTTGCCGTTGATCTCGATCAATTGTAAAGGCACCGCAAGACACATATCTTATCCGTCCTTTTTCTGCATTTGTCTGGCCGCGATCATCGCCTGGCCCAGGGACAGGCCTTCGTCATTGGCAGAAACACGGCTGTGATGCCAGGGCCGCAGGCCCTGCTCCCTTAGTTTGTCCGGCAGCCGGTGCATGATATACATGTTCTGGAAGCTGCCGCCGGAGAGCACCACGTCTTTCACGCCGCTCTCCCGGGCGATCCGTCCGGCCATCTCGCCCGCCATCCGGATCAGTGTATTCATAAAGCGGGCCGCCAGGATCTCCGTCGGCACGCCCTGTTCTTTTTCGGTGACGATCTGCCGGATCATGGGCCGCCAGTCGAAGCGCAGCGGCTCCCCCTCCAGCACCACGGGATAAGCACCCTCGTCCTCTGCGGCCGCAGCCTCCAGCAGCACCGCACCCTGGCCCTCATAGCTAGCCAGCGTCTTGATACCCAGGATGGCGGCCACGCCGTCAAAGAGACGTCCCATGCCGGACGACAGCGGGCAGTTGAGCTTCGCGCGGAGCATAGACTCATACAGCGCGGCGTTTTCGACGGCAGAGGCGTCGCAGCCGGCGTCCCGCAGCAGGGCGAAAGCCACCCGGTCCAACTCCTTCACCGCCCGGTCCCCGCCGATCAGTGGGATGGGCCGGATGCTGCCCCGGCGTTCAAAGCCCCCGTAACCGCCCAGCAGGCACTCCCCGCCCCAGGTGGTCCCGTCGGTGCCGTAGCCGGTGCCGTCCCATATGAGGCCGATGCAGGGGCCCTCCAGATCATTGTCCGCCATGCAGGCGGCCATGTGCGCGTGGTGATGCTGCACCTGCAGCAGGGGCAGGTTTTCCGCTTCCGCCCGGTTCTGGGCGTAGCGGGTGGACATATAATCCGGATGCAGGTCACAGACCAGCAGCTCCGGCCGGATATCGAACAGCCGCTGGAAGTGGGCGATCTGCCGCTCATAATGCTCCAGCGTCTCCAGATTTTTCAGGTCCCCGATGTGCTGGCTGGGGAAAACGTAATTGCCTTTCGTCAGACAGAAGCTGGCCTTTTGCTCCGCGCCGCAGGCCAGGATGCCGCTCTGCCCTTTCTCCACCCGTACCGGGAAAGGCACATAGCCCCGGGAGCGTCGGGCCGGATATTCCTTCCCGTCCAGCACCCAGCAAAGGGAATCGTCGCAGCGGGTCTGGATGTCCCGGTTGTGCAGCAGGAAGCCCTCGGCGATGCCCTGCAGCTTCTCCAGCGCTTCCTCGTTGCGGTACATGATAGGTGTATCGGACAGGTTCGCGCTGGTCATGACCAGCATGTCGATCCCATCCTCAAACAGCAGCGCGTGCAGCGGGGTGTAGGGCAGCATCACGCCGACATAGCCGTTCTCGCTTAAGTGGGTCAGCCCCGCCTCCCGCTTCTCCAGCAGCACGATAGGCCGCCGGAAGCCGGTAAGGATTGCCTCCTCAGCCGGGGTCACCCGGCAGATGCGCTTCGCCGTCTCCGCGTCCCGACACATGATGGCAAAGGGCTTTTCGTCCCGCTGCTTGTTGCGCCGCAGGCGTACCGTGATGGCGGGATCGTCACAGCGGCAGGCCAGATGCATGCCGCCCAGGCCCTTGACCGCCAGGATCTTCCCGGCCTTCAGCCAGGCCTTTGCGGTCTCGATGGGGTCCCCGGGCTGCTCGATCCCCGCCGCATCCAGCAAGAACACACGCGGCCCGCAGACCGGACAGCAGTCCGGCTGGGCGTGATAGCGCCGGTTTTCGATATCGTGATATTCCCGCGCGCAGTCCGGGCACATGGGGAAAGCCCCCATGGAGGTCCGCGCCCGGTCATAGGGTACGTCTTTTACAATGGTGAAGCGGGGCCCGCAGTTGGTGCAGTTGATAAAGGGATAGCGGTATCGCCGGTCCCCGGGGTCCCGCAGTTCCCGCAGGCAGTCGTCGCAGATGCAGATATCCGGGGAGATCAGTGTATTGCGAAATGCCTCCGTCTTGCTCTCCCGGATGGTAAAGCCCTGATAGCCGACGGTTTCCTCCAGATAGCGGGGCCGGATCTCCTCGATCACCGCCAGCTTCGGCGCCCGCACAGGCAGGGCAGCCGTGAAACCCTCCAGCGCAGCCCGCTCCCCTTCCAGCTCCAGCTCCACGCCGGAGGAGGTGTTCTTGATATAGCCGCTCAGGCCATACTCGGTCACGAGCCGGTGCACGAAGGGGCGAAAGCCCACGCCCTGCACGATGCCCCGTATTTCCATGTGCAGTCTTTTCATGCCTGCCTGTCCCAACATTTGTTTGTTATTTGTCAGTCAATATTCTAATACGTTTGTCCGTCAAGCGCAAGAGATATTTCAAAATTTCTCCATTTTATTTTTTAATACTATCCTTGCAATTTTATTATAAAGCAACACCGTCGCTTTTGCAAGATTTGCAAAAGAATTGTCAGGTTTTTCTTCCCCTTTTTGGGCAGGCTGCACAGAATGTGCGAAAGAAAACAGCCGCGGTCAATTGACCGCGGCCGTTCAGGAGTGACAAGTATGTACTTGTTAAAATGCTCAGGCTTCCTTCTTGCCCGCAGCGGCAACGATCCAGAACACCACCAAAGCCAGGACTGCGACCACATACCAGATCACCTGGCTGCCGCCGAAGAAGTCGATCATCTGACCGGCCAGCACGAAGGCCATGACGATGGGAACGACGAAGCGGATGCAGACCTTGTAGAACTTCTTGAAGCCCTCGGAGGGATCGCCGTGGGCGACCTCGTCCAGGACCAGATCGGGGCTCTTCTCCCAGCCGATCATCAGGGCCATCAGCATGGCGCCAAGCGGCATAGCGATGCCTTCGGACCAGCAGTCAAAGAAGTCCAGGAAGCAATCCAGGAAGGTGGGGATGGTGCCGAGACCCAACAGGCTGGCCGGGCTGAAGTTCTCGCCCAAGCCGTCGGCCGCTACGATGACAGCGCCGATCAGGATCAGCAGGGACACGGTCAGCACGCGCTGAGAACGGGTGTCATTCTCGCCCTTGGCCAGATCCTTGTCGATCCAGTGGGCGGCAATGGTCTCCATCAGGGAGATGGCGGAGGAGATGGCGGCAATCAGCACCAGCACATAGAAGATGACGCCGAACAGGGGGCCGACCTTGCCCATGTTGGAGAACACGTTCTGCAGGGTGATGAACAGCAGGCCGGGGCCGCGCAGGGTGATCTCACTGGGAGCCATGCCCTGGCTCAGGCCATAGGAAACAGCGGCGGGGATAACGGCGAGACCGGCCATCAGAGCGATGACAGTATCCGCCACGACGATGATGACGGAGTTCTTGACCAGATTCTCATCCTTGCCCAGATAGGAGCCGTAGGTCAGGATGGCGCCCATGGCCAGGGACAGGGAGAAGAACATCTGGCCGCCGGCGGTACCGAGAACGGTGACCAGGTCAGGCGAAGAATCAATGAAGCCCGCCTTCACGGCATAGCCGGGGACGAACATGAACTTCAGGCCTTCCGCCGCGTTGGGCAGGGTCAGGGAGCGGACGATGATGATGAGCAGCATCACAAACAGAGCGGGCATGCCGATCTTGTTGAACTTCTCAATGCCGCCGGAGACGCCGCCCTGCACGATCAGCATGCAGATGATCGTGAAGAGGATGGTGAACACCACGCAGCCAAAGGGGGTGGTCAGCATGGCGCCGAAAGCGCCGCCGCCATCCAGGGCAACGCTTTCGTTGCCGAAGCTCAGCTTGGTCATGTTCAGCGCGATGTACTGCAGGCAGTAGCCGCCCAGAACGGTGTAGAAGGTCATGATCAGGTACGGGGCGATGGTCGCCAGCCAGCCGATCCATGCAAACTTCTTGGACACCTGCTTGTAAGCGTCGATGGGGCTCAGCTTGGTCTGACGGCCGACAGCCAGCTCGGACAGCATGATGATCATGCCGACGAAGATCGCCAGCAGCAGGTAGACGATCAGGAACGTGAAGCCGCCGCTCTTGCCCATCTTGTAGGGGAAGCCCCAGATGTTGCCCAGGCCGACAGCAGAGCCGATGGCAGCCATCAGGAAACCTAAGTTGCTGCCCCAGGAACTACGATTGTTTTCCATAAATACTCTCCTTCTCTACGTTTTCTCAAGCCGCCAAATAAAAAAGCCCGGCTCCCATTCGATCTCTACGAAAGCCGCGCCGCGTCCTCTCACGCCGCGATTTCCGAAATCTGCCGGTTCAGTTTCTTAGCAACTTTCATGCTTATCTTAACACGCTCTTTGCGCTTTTCAAAGCGCGACATTATTATACATGTAATTAATTTTTCTCATGAATATCATCAAGCATAAGAAAGAGAAATATTTAACAAGCTAAATCGATATGAAACCCATATGAAAAGAATATGGAAAAAGGACCGCGCACAGGGCGCGGTCCTTGGATACTTGTGTAAGTGTCAAAGCGAGGAGCCGGAGCTCAGGCTTCCTTCTTCTTGCCCATGGCGGCGAAGATCCAGAACACCACCAGGGCCAGGAAGGCCACCACATACCACAGGGTCTCGGAGCCGCCGAAGAAGCCGATCATCTGGCCGGCCAGCACGAAGGCCATAACAATGGGGACCACGAAGCGGATGCAGATCTTATAGAAAGACTTGAAGCCGTTGGAGGGATCGCCGTGGGCGACCTCGTCCAGAACCAGGTCGGGCGTCATCTCCCAGCCGATCATCAGGGCCATCAGCATGGCGCCCAGCGGCATGGCGATGCCTTCGGACCAGCAGTCCATGAAGTCCAGGAAGCAATCCAGGAAGGTGGGAACGGTACTGATACCCAGAAGGCTGGCCGGGCTGAAGTTGGAGCCCAGGCCGTCGGCCGCCACGATAACAGCCTCCAGCAGGATCAGCAGAGAGACGACCAGAACGTTGCGCTGACGTGTATCGTTCTCGCCCTTGGCCAGATCCTTGTCGATCCAGTGGGCGGCGATGGTCTCCATCAGGGAGATGGCGGAGGAGATGGCGGCGATCAGCACCAGCACATAGAAGATAACGCCGAACAGCGGGCCCACGCTGCCCATGTTGGAGAACACGTCCTGCAGGGTGACGAACAGCAGATTGGGGCCGCTCAGCTTGATCTGGCCCACGGGGGTGCCGTTGGCGATGCCGTTGGCAACGGCGGCGGGGATGACGGCGATGCCGGCCATCAGAGCGATCAAAGTATCGGAAGCGACGATGATCACGGAGTTTTTCACCAGATTTTCATCCTTGCTCAGGTAGGAGCCGTAGGTCAGGATGGCGCCCATGGCCAGGGACAGGGAGAAGAACATCTGGCCGCCGGCGGTGCCCAGGACCTCGATCAGGTTGGGCGCGGAATCGATAAAGCCCGCCTTCACCGCATAACCGGGAACGAACATGAACTTCAGGCCCTCCACAGCGTGGGGCAGGGTCAAAGCACGGACGATGATGATGAGCAGCATCACGAACAGCGCGGGCATACCGATGTTATTGAACTTCTCAATGCCGCTGTTGACGCCGCCCTGCACGATCAACATACAGATGATGATGAACAGGATAGTAAAGACCACACAGCCGAAGGGAGTGGTCAGCATGGCGCCGAAGGCTTCGCCGCCGCTGAGGGGCACGCTGGAGTTGCCAAAGCTCAGCTTGGTCATGTTCAGCGCGATGTACTGCAGGCAGTAGCCGCCCAGGACGGTATAGAAGCTCATGATCAGGAAGGGCGCGATGGTGGCCAGCCAACCGATCCACGCGAACTTCTTGGAGACCTGCTTGTAAGCGTCGATGGGGCTCAGCTTGGTCTGACGGCCCACAGCCAACTCGGACACCATGATGATCATACCGACGAAGATCGCCAGCAGCAGGTAGACCAGCAGGAACGTGAAGCCACCGCTTTTGCCCATTTTGTAGGGGAAGCCCCAGATGTTGCCCAAGCCCACAGCAGAGCCGATGGCAGCCATCAGGAATCCCAAGTTGCTGCCCCAGGAACTACGATTGTTTTCCATAAAAACTCTCCTTCTCTTCTTTTTTCAAATGCCACGAAACAAAAACAGAGCCCAGCCTTTCTGCGGGTCGCGGCGTGTCCTCTTCGCGCCGTCTCCCGTTTTCGGATCGCAGCCAGCTCTTTTCCGTGATTTGATGAACAAATTGTAGCATCCCTCTTGCTTTTTTCCAAACTCTACATTATTATAGGAGCAATTAGGTTTTCTCATGGATTAACACATACATAAGAAAGAGAAATATTCAACAATGGACATCAAAAAAATCGCCGCTTTGCTCACCGCCATAGACCGGGGCAGTCTGACTGCCGCGGCGTCGGAGCTGGGTTATACCCAATCCGGCCTGACCCATATGATGAATTCGCTGGAAGTGGAATTGGGCCTCAATCTATTGGTCCGCAGCAAAAACGGCGTTCGCCTCTCCCCCGCCGGGCAGGAGCTGCTGCCCATGATGCGCCAGCTCATGGACGCCTCCGTGGCGCTGGAGCAGAGCGCGGAGAAGCTCCGTCAGCGCAGCTTCTCCACTCTGCGGCTGGGGGCCTACAGCAGCGTGGCCCGGCAGTGGCTGCCCGCTATTCTGGCGGAGTTTCGCCGCCTCAGCCCGGACACGGACGTGACCATCGACGTGGGCGGCATCCTGGACATCTATGAAAAGCTCAAGAACGACCAGTTGGACTGCGCCATCGTCAGCTATAACGAGGCCATGTGCCAGGGGCTCAACTACGTGCCCCTGCGGGACGATCCGCTGGTGGCGATCCTGCCCGGAGATTTCGCCCAGGAGACCGTCGCCTTTCCCGTGCGGGACTTCTCCGGCCGGGAATTCCTGATGCCCAACGCGGGCTTCGATCTGGACATCAACCCCATCTTCAACCAGGGCCGGGAGAAGGTGACCCCCCGCGTCCGCTATACCAACCTGGACGATCCGGCCATCGTCTCCATGGTGAGCCACGGTCTGGGTGTGAGCATTCTGTCCGACCTGGTCATGCAGGACATGACCGAGCCGGTGCTGTCCGTACCCCTGGACCCGCCGGCCTTCCGCCGTCTGGGCATCGCCACCAGCGAGCGGCGGCAGAGCGATAAAAATATCCGGCGCTTTATCAAGTGCGCCCAGTCTGTGATCCGCGATATGTATCAGCAGGAAACAGCACGGATCGGCTGAAGCCCGGAATCCGACAAAGAGCAGGAGGACACGCCCTCCTGCTCTTTCTCATTTCCAGCTGCCGCTGATCCCGTCCGGCGCGGATGGGCTCCGGTCCCGGCCGCTGCCGTTGTTCTCTCGGTCCTCCGCCCGGCGGTCATGCCCGTTGGGCACCGGAGCGGGCGCGCGTTCTTTGCGCTTTTTTGCCATGCCATCCCCTCCTCTCAGCCATAGCCCAACAGCACCAGCAGCAGGCCGTAGACCACGCTGGCGCTGATACCGTAAACGATGACCGGTCCCGCGATCACAAACATCTTGGCCGCCGTCCCAGTGATGAGCCCCTCGGTTTTGAATTCCAGCGCGGGGGCAGCCACGGAGTTGGCAAAGCCGGTGATGGGCACCAGGGTCCCCGCGCCCGCCACCCGGGCGATATCGTCATAGATGCCCAGGCCCGTCAGAGCCGCGCCCAGAAAGACCATGCTGATAGACTCCGCCGTACCCGCCGCCTGAGCATCCAGCCCCATGCGGGTGTACAGGTTCAAAAAGAACTGGCCCAGGCAGCAGATCACCCCGCCGATCCAGAAGGCGTTGAACAGGTTTTTCTTCACCGGCGAGCGGGGCGCGTGTCGCTGCGCATACTGCCGGTAGTCCTCATTTGTCATTCGCATTGCATCCTCACCTTTCCATCCAATAGTATCTTCCCGATCCTACCGGATATTCGGAAAAATAGTCCTTGACTTTGCCTGGTATCTGCATTATAATGTGCAAGCTGACAATTGAACATGTCATTTTCTTGAGCAAATACGGAGATGTCGCGTAGTTGGTCGAGCGCGCACGATTGGAAATCGTGTAAGGGTCAAAAGCTCTTCGAGAGTTCGAATCTCTCCATCTCCGCCAAAAGAAAAGCCCAGCCTTTCGGCTGGGCTTTTCTTTTGCCTTCGATGGGAGATTCGAAACAAAATCGAACGCCCCGGTGGGGCGTTCATCGACCAGTTCGCAAACTGGTCGATTCCTCTATTTTTTCGCACGGTATAATCCCCGTCCGTCCGCACACCGCTCCCCTGCGAAAAAAAGCACGCGAATCTCTCCATCTCCGCTTCGCTCAAATTGGTTGGGAGGGAATAACCAATCCCCTCCGAACCGGCAGCGCAACGGCAGGTTGCTTGCAATACTTTGCTATCTTATTATAATGAAGATGGACAAGGCAAGGAGGTGCCGGTATGAATACAAAAGACATCATTTTTGATCTGCGCACAAAGAACGGTCTTTCGCAGGAAGAACTGGCAGAAAAAGTCTTTGTGACCAGGCAGGCTGTTTCTCGTTGGGAGAATGGCGATACTGTACCAAATACAGAAACGCTGAAATTGCTCTCGCGGCTTTTCAACGTCTCCATCAACACGCTGCTGGGTGCGCCGCGTCAGCTGATCTGCCAGTGCTGCGGGATGCCTCTGGAGGATGCGATCATCGGCAGAGACAAAGATGGCGCCCTCAACGAAGATTATTGCAAGTGGTGCTATGCGGACGGAACTTACACCTACAGCAACATGGATGATCTGATCGACATCTGCGTCACGCACATGGTGGGCGAAGCCTTTTCCGAGGATCAGGCCCGTGCTTATATGAAACAGCTCCTGCCGAAGCTGGACTACTGGAAACGCTATGAAGAACTCAGCGAAGACGGGCAATTCGAGACTTTCAAAAAGCAGTTGATCGATGAGATCAACGCGCTGTCAGTCGACGGCCTGCCCAAAGTCGAAAAGCTGAACGCGCTCGTTGGAAGTTATGTCAACCTTGTCTATCGACTCCCCAACAGCTCCTATGTAAAATTTCTGGATGACCAGACGACTTATCTGGGAAACCAGCTGGAATCGGAATTTGGCGACGGGCGCTGCTTTGGGGTCCTGGCAAACATGGACTTCATCTTGATCTGCACATATGACGAAGGGGGAGAAAACCCCGAATTGGTTTTGTATAAGAAGCGGTAAATAATCTCCCATATCAGAGTTAAGGTGTTGCCTCTCACAGCTCTTTTGCTGTCTGAGGCAACACCTTATCGTTATCCCGACACCCGGCCGGCGATATAGACTGTCTCCCGGCCCTCGCTGTCCGTCAGCAGGAAGCAGCGCAGGCGCCCGTCCAGATTGTAGATCGCGTCCACCCGGTACTGTTCATCCACATAGTCGCACAGCTGATAGCTGCGGTCGTCCAGATACTGCAGGGTCCCCGCCGCATCCTCCGGGTAAGCAGTCCACTGCTTCAGACCGTTGTCGTCGGTTATGCCCCGCAGGCGCAGGCCGTTCGCCTCCGGCAACAGCTCCGCCGGATAGACCAGTGGCGGCACCGGATAAGCCACAGCGTCCAGCCCGTTCAGCGCCGTGCTGTGCAGCGCCTCCCCGGTACTGTAATACAGCCGGTCCTGCCAGATCACCGGGGCCGCGGCGGCGTGTTCCGTCAGGGTGACGGCGCTCCCCTCCTCCGGCCAGCACAGGCGCAGCCGCTCATCGGCCCGGCTCTGGTAGAGGATCCGCTCCCCCATGGGCCAGGGGTAGGCGCAACTCTCCTCCAGCAGCAGCGTCTCGCCGCTGCCGTCCGGATTGGCGGTGTAGTAATACCCACCCTGCCCGCAGTAGTACAGCAGCCCATCCTGGATCAGCAGCCAGTCGCAGGGCCCTTCCCGGAGGACCTGCCGCTCACCGCTGTTCAAGTCGAAGCACTCCAGCGCGCCGTCCGCCCTTTGGTTTACATAATATAACTTATCCTCATACAGGCTCAGGAAGGCGGGCACACAGGCATCCGCCAGCACCGCATGGCGGCGCAGGCCCCCGTCCAGGCTGTATTCCGCCAGCACCGGCAGGTATTCCCCATCGTAGTCCAGGCAGTACAGCCGCTCCCCCGCCACCAGCGCCCGGTTCACGGACATGTAGCGGAGCATGCGCAGACTCTCCTCCGGGCTCAGCACGGGCAGGGCCCGGTCCTGCAAGGCCTGCAGGTTCTCGGCAGGCGGCAGCGGCTCCTCCTCCACCTTGCCGCAGGCGCAGAGTGCCGCGAGGCAGAGGACAAGGCCCAGGATCAACAGCAGTTTCTTCATGGATCGGCTCCTTGGTTGATGTACAGGTATTTTATCACAGGTACAATATGCTTGGCAATTGCACGTTGCCGAAAAGCGTGGTATGATAGCGGCAGTTACGGAAAGGATCCTTCCCACCATGAAAAAAAATAAAAAGCTACTCACCATATTGCTGCTGGCGGCGATCCTGATCTTGCTGCTCATCAGCTGCAACCATAGGTCGGCGGAAGCTCCCGCCACCACCGAAGTCCCCCAGCTGACCCTGGTCAGCAGCACGCCGGCCACAGCCGCACCGGAGCCGGAGACCGGGATCGATGCGGAACCGGAGCCGGAGGCGGCGCCCCCGACTGAGACCGAGGCTCCCCCAGCGGAGACGGCGGTGCCCATCGTTCTGCCGGATGAAGACGGGATCTACACCACAAAGGAGGATGTGGCCCTCTACCTGCACACCTACGACCACCTGCCCTCCAACTTCATCACCAAGACCAAGGCCCGCGCCGCGGGTTGGGACGGCGGCTCCCTGGAGCGCATCCTGCCCGGCATGTGCATCGGCGGGGGCGGCTTCGGCAATCTGGAGGGCCTGCTGCCCGACGCGCCGGGCCGCAGCTGGAAGGAGTGCGACATCAATACCCTGGGGAAAAACTCCCGGGGCGCGGAACGGTTGGTCTATTCCAACGACGGGCTGATCTATTACACCGGCGACCACTACGAGAGCTTCGAGCTTCTCTATGGCGAGCCTTAAGACCCAGCGGCGCGTCCCGGACAGGGCGCGCCGCTTTTCACCTTGTGTATTCCATATTTTTACAATTCGACAAATTTCGACATTCGTATTCAATTTAATTTGGAAAAATTTGTCGAAGCGCCTTGCGTCATAGCGAAGTGTGCCGTATTATGTCAACAGATTTCTTTGTTTCTTCGACAGGATTCTGTTGTTGCGCCTCTGTCGGCTGTGGTAAATTTATTGCACCATCACAGTTTTTTTGCTTTGAATGATACAGTATCGTCACGCATATCGCACTAAGGGGAGGAAAAATTATGGAAACCAAAACGCGCATACTGATCGCCGACGCAAACACGGATTTTTGCAAGCTGCTCAACGATGTGATCGCCGCGGAACCGGACATGGAGACCGCCGGGATCGCCGGGGATGGGATCGAGGCTCTGGCCATGGCGGCGGAGCTTCTGCCCGACGTGGTCCTGATGGATCTGGTCCTGCCCAAGCTGGACGGGCTGGAGGTCCTGCGCCGCTTTCCTGAGACCGGGGCCCGGAGCCATATCCTGGTGCTGTCCGGCTTTTTCAACGCCAAGGTGGTCGCCGACTGCTCTGCGCTGGGCGCGGCCTATTTCATGCCCAAGCCCTGCGACACCGCTGCCCTGACCGCCCGCATCCGGCAGCTGATGGGCGACAGCGCCCCCAGCCTTCCCGCCGAGGGCTACGACTGCCGCAGCATCGGCCAGAGCGGCAGCCGGGACGCTGACCTGGAGGCCGTGGTCACGGATATCATCCACGAGATCGGCGTGCCCGCTCACATCAAGGGCTATCAGTATCTGCGCGAGGCCATCATCCTCACCATCAACGACATGGACATGATCAACGCCGTCACCAAGGTACTCTATCCAGAGGTGGCCCGGAAGTTCAATACCACGCCCAGCCGGGTGGAGCGCGCCATCCGCCACGCCATCGAGGTGGCCTGGGATCGCGGCGATATCGAGGTGCTGCAGAAGTTCTTCGGCTACACGGTGTCGAATATCAAGGGCAAGCCCACCAACAGCGAGTTTATCGCCATGATCGCGGACAGCCTGACCCTGCGGCGCAAGCACGCCGCGGAGCGGTGAAGCATATTCCAACACTGTGCTTTCCCATCACAAACAACACACAGGCCCGGCGGGATTCCCCGCCGGGCCTGTGACTATCCTTATTCTCTTTACGCCTGGGCTTCGGCCTGGGCGTTTTCCTCGCGCCAGGCGGCGAAGGCTTTCAGCTCCGGCTCGCAGAGCATGAAGGCCGCGGCCACCACCGCCACATCGTCCAGCTGTCCCAGCACGGGGATCTCGTCGTTGATGAGATCCTGCTTCTTCACCACATAGACGAAGGCCGCCACCAGGGTGGCGATCACCTTGGCGGACACGTTGGTGTACTTGCCGGTGATGTAGCCCTTGATCATGGCCACCATCTGGGGGATGTCCGCCAGCACGGAGCCCGCCACGGGGACGTCCTTCAGCTTCTCCTCCAGCTGCTTGAGCAGCTCATCGATCTTGCTGGGGTCCTTGAGCAGCTCCTGCGCCTCGGCAACTCCGTTTTCCAGCGCCTGTTTTGCCTGTTCAAAATCCACTGCCATTGCTTTATCCTCCTATTTATATTATCTAAATTCAAATGGGGTTTTGCCCCTGCTTACCCTAAGATGTTCCGCCGGGCCGCCTTGCAGGCCTCGATCAGCAGCACCGCGTCCATGTTGTAGGCCACGCTGTCATAGCCCATGGCGAAGTCCGCCCGGGCGGCCGCCTCGGTGCCGGCGAAGATCAGCGAGGGCTTCTTCGCCTCGGCGCACACCGCCTGGATATGGCGCAGCACCTCCTGGAATTCCGGCTTGTCGAACTGGCCGGGGATGCCCATGGCGGTGGACAGATCGTAGGGGCCCACAAAGATGGCGTCGATGCCCTCGATGGCCACGATCTCCTCCAGATGCTCCAGGCAGCCCAGGGTCTCACACTGGGGGATCAGCATGGATTCCCGGTTGGAGAACTCAAAATAATGGGGCATGCCCTGGGTGGCGTAGTCCTCGTACCAAAAGCCGGTGCCCGCGGCGCTGGCCACGCCCCGCTGGCCCAGGGGCATATACTTGCCCCAGCTGACGATGGCCTCCGCCTCCGCCACGGTGTTGACACAGGGGATGATCAGCCCCTGGGCGCCCACGTCCAGCGGCTTCAGGATGGCCGCCCGGGAGATCTCCTGCACCCGGGCAAAGGGCGTGATGTTATACAGCCGCGCCGCCCGGATGAAGTCCAGCGCCGCCAGGGGATCGAAGGGGCCATGCTCCGTGTCGATGATCAGATAGTCCAGCCCTGCCAGTCCCAGACACTCGGCGGACGTGGCGGTGCCCAGCTCCATGAAAATGCCCAGGGTCTTCTCCCCGGCGAGCATCTTTTCTCTTACCGTATTCTTCATTGCTTGTCCTCACTGTAATTTTATAATGATCCTTATCTTAGCACAGCGGCGGCTGGCTTTCAAGTGCCCGCTGCCGCGGCAGTGCCCAGGTCAATAGACCTTGCGCACGTCCTCGGGCCGCACCCGATAGTTCCGGCAAAAGACCTCCAGGTCCTCCGGGGTACGCAGGAACATCACCTCGTGCAGCTTGCCGGTGCTGCGGCTGCGCATGCAGGCCACCTGCTCGCCGGTGCAGATGCTGCAGCGGATCACAGGCTCATACTCCGCCCCCGGGAAGTCTGGCAGAGGCGGCGTCTCCTTGGCTTTTCTGAACAGTCCCATATCAACGCACCGCGCTCAGCCGCTCGCCCACGGCCATCATGCCCTTGATGCACAGGGTGCTGACCACGCTCAGCAGCGCCAGGGCCAGCATCGCTTCTCGTTTTTTCATCATGATCGTGCCTCCCTCTACTTATTTAATATATCATTTCTCCGGCACCGTGGAAACCGTCAAAGTACTTTTCAGATAGGAACGCATGTTGTCGAACATCTCCAGTTCCAGGACCAGGCTCTGCTCCGTGCGCTTCATGACCTCGCTGGAGATGGTATACTCTCCCGGCTCCGTCAGCGGCGACGGGGCGTAGAAGGTGCCGTTGTCGAAGTTCACCGCCCTGCCCAGCAGGTCGTAGGCGTGCCAGGCCGCGGCGGAGCACATCAGGTTCACATAGGTGCTGCGGTTGGTGTCCCCCTTGGGGGCCTTGATCTGGGCGGTGTAAAAGCGGCTCTCCACCCCGGGCTCGTCGGAGTTGAGCTGCAGGACACTGTCGTCAAAGCGCTCGAACTGCCGGTAGGTCTGGTTGTACTGATAATAGCGCACCACGTCGCCCAGGCTGATGAAGCCGCTCATGCCGTCCCTGCTGGTGACCGCCGCGAACTGCCTGTGGCTTTTGATCAGCCGGTCTGCCAGCTCGTCCATGCTCAGCTCCTCATCCACGACGCCCTCCGCCTCCGGCTCATCCATGATCTCCGACATGCGGATGCCCTGGGGCACGGCCATGGCGGTCATGGTGTCCACCGAGCCGCAGATCTTCAGACTGTCGTCCACCACGGCGACGCTGGAGCTGTCGTAATAGATATCGGTATACAGCCGGTGCCACTCGGTCACCATGTCGTCGTGGTACAGGTAGCGGGGCAGCTGCATCCAGTCCCGGACCGCGATCATCTCCCGCTTGGGCAGGCCCTCCGGCATGCGTCGGTTGAGCATGCCCATCAGGGTGACGCTGTCCTGCTCCGAGGCGAAGACGCTCAGCCCCAGCCGCTCCGCGGTCTCCAGCAGGCCCTCCAGCATCTCCGCGCCGCCGGTCAGCAGGATGTCCACGCCCGCCTCCACCGCCACGCCGTGGAGCTCTGGCCGGTCGCCCACCAGGCACAGCACCGTGCCGCTGCAGCGCCGGATCGTATCCAGCAGGTGCGCCGCGTTCCCGTCGGCCACCACCAGGCTGGGCAGGGGCTTGCGGGCTGCGGCCTCCGCCCCGCAGAGGCACACCGCGCCCACGCTCCTGGCCGCCTCGGCCAGGGTAGTGTCGCCGTGCTCGGTGACGCCCCGGATGTTGATGCGCACCGTGCCGGCCTTGGGCCGGGTGATGACCAGCCCCTGGGCCTCCGCCGCCTTGATGCTCTTATAGGCAGTGCCCTCGCTGACGCCAAGGGCCTGGGCCAGGCCGCGTACGGAGACCTTGTCCCCGGGCTCCAATCGTGCGATATGCTCGATCACACGTTCGATCTTACTGGCCAGTTTGACCCCCTCCGTTTCGCATGCAGCGTTCACTCTCGCGTTATCTGGAACTATATTACATCTTTTCCATGCTTTGTGCAAGTTGTCTTTTGTAAATTTTATATAACAGTTTAGGGGTTTTTACATTATGTCAACGAAATAACAAGAGGTTTTTCCGGGTTCTGTTATATAACATTTATCCCAAAATATACCTGTTTGGGCAATTATATAAAATTTTTTGAATTCTTGTTGTGCAAGATTGACTAATAATAGTCAAATGTGCTATTATTCCTACAGTAGAAGGCGGAATTTGGGTTCGCGCATTTTTTCTGCGAAATGCGTTGTTTCTCCGGGTTTTGTCCCTACAAAATAACATTGGCTGTAAAAATTTTTGTACAGCACAAAAAATTTTTTTGGAGGTATTAGGTATGGATTTCCAGTTGACTGAGCAACAGCAGATGATTCGTGACATGGTTCGCGAGTTTGCAGAAGCCGAAGTTAAACCCCTGGCCAAGGAAGTCGACGAGAAGCACATGTTCCCCGTCGAGACCGTGAAGAAGATGCAGGAGATGGGCCTGTTTGGTCTGGCTTATCCCGAAGAGTACGGCGGCAGCGGCGCCGGTCAGGTCGCCTACATGCTGGCTGTTGAAGAGATCGCCAAGGTCTGCGCCACCACTTCCGTTATCCTGTCCGCCAGCGAGTCCCTCGCCTCCTGGCCCATCTTCAGATTCGGCACCGAAGAGCAGAAGCAGAAATGGCTCGTCCCCCAGTGCAAGGGCGAGAAGCTGGGCGCCTTCGCTCTGACCGAGCCCGCCGCCGGCACCGACGCTGCTATGCAGAAGTCCCGCGCTGTTCTGTCCGAGGACGGCACCTACTACACCGTCAACGGCAGCAAGATCTTCATCACCAACGCTGAGTATGCTGATTTCTTCATCATCTTCGTGATGACCAACCCCGAGCTGGGCACGAAGGGCATCACCGCTTTCGTCATTGACAAGGACATCGAAGGCTTGACCATTTCCAAGCCCTCCAACAAGATGGGCATCTGCGGCTCCTCCACCTGCGAGCTGTACTTCGACAACATGAAGGTTCCCGTGGAGAACCGTCTGGGCGCCGAAGGCAAGGGCTTTGGCATGGCTATGATGACTCTGGACGGCGGCCGTATCGGCATCGCTGCTCAGGCTGCCGGTATCGCCTATGGCGCTATCGACGAGACTGTCAAGTACGTCAACGAGCGTGTCCAGTTTGGTAAGCCCATTTCCAAGTTCCAGAACACCCAGTTCACCCTGGCCGACATGCAGACCCGTGCCGACGCCGCTCACCTGCTGATGCTGCGTGCCGCCGACGCTGAGGAGAAGGGCCTGCCCTACACCCAGTTTGCCGCTCGCGCCAAGCTGTTCGCTGCCGAGACCGCTTCCTTCGTCACCAACCGTGCTGTCCAGCTGTTCGGCGGCTACGGCTACACCAAGGACTTCCCCGTGGAGCGCATGATGCGCGACGCGAAGATCACCGAGATCTACGAGGGCACCAGCGAAGTGCAGCGCATGGTCATTTCCGGTTCCGTCCTGGCCGGCAAGGGCTGATAACACAGGCTGCTTAAAAATCTTCAATTAGGGAGTATAGAATGAAAATACTCGTATTTGTCAAGCAGGTTCCGGATACGGACGACGTTCAGCTCGATCCGAAAACCGGTAACCTGAAGCGCGAAGGCGTACAGAGCATGCTCAACCCCAACGACGCCAACGCCGTTGAGGCTGCCCTGCAGCTGAAGGAAAAGTTCGGCGGTACCGTGTGCGCCATCAGCATGGGTCCCCCTCAGGCTTCCCGTACCCTGAAGAACGTTCTGGGCATGGGCTGCGACGAGGCTTACCTGCTGAGCGACCGTGCTTTCGGCGGCGCCGACACTCTGGCTACCTCCTACACGCTGGCCAAGGCCGCTGAGAAGATCGGCGACTTCGACCTGCTGCTGTGCGGCCGTCTCGCCACCGACGGCGACACCGCTCAGACCGGTCCGGCTCTGGCCGCATGGCTGGGTCTGCCCCAGATCACCCTGGCCTCCTCCCTGGCTGTGGAGGACGGTTGGGTCATCTGCGACAGAAAGCTGGGCGACATGCGTCAGCGCGTCAAGGCCAAGCTGCCCGCCGTGGTCACCGTAACCAGCGATCTGAACAAGCCCCGTTACGCCACCGCCATGGGCATCATGAAGGCCAACAAGAAGCCCTTCTTCACCTGGGACGCTGCCGCTATGGAAGCCGACACCAGCAAGACGGGCATGCCGGGCTCTCCGTCCGCCACCAAGGACGTCTTCGAGCCTGAGAAGCGCACCACCGATACCAAGTATCTCAGCGGCGAGATGGTCGACATCGTGAAGGAACTGGTCGACGCTCTCGAAGCCGAGCATCTGCTTTAAAGGAGGCGAACATTCATGGCAAAAGAAGATTACAAGGGCATATGGGTGTTTGCCGAGCAGGAGCACGGCGTAATTGAGCCCACTGTGTTCGAACTGCTTGGAAAAGCACAGGATCTGCAGGCTTACAACAAGGAAGAGATCGTTGCCGTCCTGTTGGGCAATGACGTTGACGCTCTGGCGGCCGACCTGATCGCCCGCGGCGCCAACAAGGTCATCGTGGCCAACGATCCCGCTCTTGCCGAGTACAGCGCGAGACCCTACCAGGCCGCTCTGACCCAGCTGGTCGAGAAGTACAAGCCCTCCATCCTGCTCTACGGTGCCACGCCTCTGGGCCGTGATCTGGCTCCCCGCCTCATGATCACCCTGGACACCGGCCTGACCGCTGACGCGATCGACCTTGGCTTTGGCGACGACGGCGTGTTCGTGCAGACCACGCCGGCCTACGGCGGCAAGATCCTGGCTCACATCATGATCCCGGAGAAGCGCCCCCAGATGGCTACCGTCCACTGCAAGATGTTCGCTCCCCTCGATCCCGATCCCGCCCGCACCGGCGAGGTCATCAAGGAGACCGTTACTGTTTCCGCCGATCCCGACTACCAGGTAGTCGAGTTCGTTCCCGATGAGAATGTGGAAGTCAACCTCGCCGCTTCTGACGTGATCGTGGCCGGCGGCCGCGGCGTCAAGAGCGAAGACGATCTGAAGAAGATCGAGGAGCTCGCCGAGCTGCTCGGCGGCCAGGTGGGTGTTTCCCGTCCTCTGGTGGACAACGGCTGGATGCCGCACAGCAGACAGATCGGTCAGTCCGGCGTCACCGTTACGCCGCGTCTGATGCTGAACCTGGCTGTCTCCGGTTCTGTCCAGTACACGCTGGGCATGCAGAAGGCCGGCTGCATCGTGGTCGTCAACACCAGCGAAGACGCCCCTATCTTTGACTTCGCCCACTATGGCATCGTAGGCGATTATAAGCAGTTCGTTCCCGCTCTGATCGAGGAGCTCAAGAACCGGAAGGCTTAAAGCAGCTCGTCCGGCAGCAAACCAATCACCACCCGGCGCTGCGGCAAGCGCCCCAGCGCCGGGTGTGACCCCACTTTTTCGGAACCTGCAGGCAGCTGCGTTTGTTATGGGCGCACTTGCCAGTTATTTAACTATCAAAATAATGAAAGGCAGACAAAAATGAAAGAGTACAAATTTTTCCTGATTGACATTGAAGACCATGTAGCTCTCGTAACCATCAACAATCCCAAGGCCCTGAACGCTCTGAGCTCCCCCGTCGTTCTGGAAATGATCGACGTGATGCAGGAGATTTCCGAGATGAAGGACGTGCGCTGCGTCATCCTGACCGGTGCCGGCGAGAAGTCCTTTGTGGCTGGCGCTGACATCAAGGAGATGTACGAGATGGATCCCGCTCAGGGCAAGGCCTACGGCATCCTGGGCAGCAAGGCTTTCCAGATCATCGAGAACATGCCGCAGCCCGTTATCGCTGCTGTCAACGGCTTCGCTCTCGGCGGCGGCTGCGAGCTGGCCATGGCCTGCGACATCCGCATCGCTGCTGACACTGCTTCCTTCGCACAGCCCGAGTGCGGCCTGGGCATCATCCCCGGCTTCGCCGGCACCCAGCGTATGTCCCGCCTGTGCGGCAAGGGCTTTGCCAAGATGATGATCTACACCTGCAACCGCATCAAGGCCGACGAGGCCCTGGCTGTCGGCCTGGTGCAGAAGGTCGTTCCTCTGGAAGAGCTGATCCCCGCCGCCAAGAAGATGGCCGCCAAGATCGCCTCCAACAGCCCCAACGCTGTGCAGCTGGCCAAGTCCGCCATCAACCAGGGCTATGAGATGGACTTCGTCTCCGGCAACCTGTTTGAGTCCAACCTGTTCGGTCTCTGCTTTGCCAACTCCGACCAGGTCGAAGGCATGGGCGCTTTCGTCAACAAGGGCAAGGCTGTCTTCACCGGCGAGCCTCTCCCCAAGAAGTAATTTCCAGCAGTATTTAACGTATTATTATACGTGAATTTTTGGAGGTTAAAGAGTAATGGCAAAATTCGTAACTGCGGCTGAAGCAGTTGCCGCTATCAAAGACGGCGATACCATCGGCTTCTCCGGCTTTGTCGGATGCGTTCATCCCGAAGAAGTAACCGCCACCATTCAGAAGTCCTTCCTGGAGACCGGTCATCCCGCCGGCCTGACCATCGTCTATGCCGCTGGCCAGGGCGACGGCAAGGAGAGAGGTCTGAACCACCTGGGCGAGGAAGGCCTGGTTGCCAAGATCATCGGCGGCCACTATGGTCTGACCCCCCGTATCCAGAAGCTGGCTCTCGAGAACAAGTGCGCGGCCTACAACTTCCCCCAGGGCGTTATCTCCCACCTGTTCCGTGACATCGCGGCCCGCAAGCCCGGCGTCATCACCCATGTGGGTCTGAAGACCTTCGTCGACCCCCGCAACGAGGGCGGCAAGCTCAACGAGAAGGCCAAGGCTGAGGATCCCGTTCAGCTGATCGAGATCAACGGCGAAGAGAAGCTGCTGTACAAGGCCCTGCCCATCAACGTCGGTATCATCCGCGCCACCTTCGCGGACACCAAGGGCAACCTGAGCTTCCAGCATGAGGCTCTGTATGCTGAGGCCGTTTCCATCGCTCAGGCCGCCAAGGCCTGCGGCGGTATCGTCATCGTCCAGGTAGAGGACGTTGTCGAGTACGGCAACCTGGATACCCGCTTCGTGAAGATCCCCGGCATCTATGTGGACTACGTGGTCAAGGCCGACAAGGCCAACCACCTGCAGACCAACGGCCAGTTCTACACCCCCGCTTACTCCGGCGAGTGCCGCGTTCCCGTGAGCGCGCTGCCTCCCATGCCCATGAGCGAGCGTAAGATCATGGCCCGCCGTGCCGCTATGGAGCTGGTTCCCAACTCCGTGGTCAACCTGGGCATTGGCGTTCCCGAAGGCGTTGCCACTGTGGCCGCTGAGGAAGGCTTGGGCGATCAGCTGTGCCTGACCGCTGAGGGCGGCACCGTCGGCGGTATCCCCATGGGCGGCGGCGACTTCGGCGCGGCTCTGAACCCCGACTGCATCCTGGATCAGCCCTATCAGTTCGACTTCTATGATGGCGGCAACCTGGATCTGGCCTGCCTGGGTCTGGCTGAGATGGACGAGAAGGGCAACATCAACGTGTCCAAGTTCGGTCCCAAGATCGCCGGCTGCGGCGGCTTCATCAACATCACCCAGAACGCCAAGAAGGTCGTCTACTGCGGCACCTTCACCGCTGGCGGCCTGAAGGTCGCTGTGCAGGACGGCAAGCTGGTCATCCTGCAGGAAGGCAAGAAGGACAAGCTGGTCAAGGCCGTTGAGCAGGTCACCTTCTCCGGCGAGTATGCCCAGTCCGTCGGTCAGCCCGTTCTGTACGTCACCGAGCGTGCAGTCTTCAAGCTGACTCCGGAAGGCATCGAGCTGACTGAGGTTGCCCCCGGCATCGACATTGAGAAGGACATCCTGGCCCACATGGGATTCAAGCCCATCATGAAGGACGTCAAGCTCATGGACGAGCGTCTGTTCCGCGAGGAGAAGATGGGTCTGACCCTCTAATCCAAAGAAAGCTTGCGCGGCGTTTTTCCTAAAAGAAACGGCGTGTAAGGCGCCCAAAGCATCATAAGGTCTGCCCGGGGCTGCGATCCCACGGGACGTGGCACACGGGCAGACCGGTCATGATCTGGGCGTTGGATTCGTAAAGTACCTCATAAGGGTCCGGGAACGGACTGAGGTATGGAGATATTTTTAGGAGGAAAAAAGTATGACCATCAATGAGATGAGCATTGGTCAGCAGGCCAGCTGGACCAAGACCGTCACTGAGACTGATGTGTACATGTTTGCCGGCATCACCGGCGACCTGAACCCCGCTCACGTGAACCAGGTTGCGTCTGAGAAGACCATGTTCAAAGGCCGTATCGCCCATGGTATGCTGGGCGCTGGCTTCATTTCCGCTGTTCTGGGCATGTATCTGCCCGGCCCCGGCACCATTTACATGGGCCAGGAACTGAAGTTCACCGCTCCCGTACACATCGGTGACACGATCACCGCCACCGGCACTGTCGCCGAGCTGAACCTCGAGAAGAACATCGCGAAGATCGAGACCGTTTGCACCAACCAGGACGGCAAGGTCGTCATCAAGGGCATGGCTACCGTTATGCCTCCCAAAGCCTGATCCCCGCAAACCCCTAAGCAAAGCTCAAAAACAAAAAAACTAACAAAATAGGAGATTTTTATGGGCGTTGTAACAATTTTTATCGGCCTTGCGCTTCTGATGTTCCTGGCGTTCAAGGGCCACTCCATCATCTGGGTTGCGCCTGTCTGCGCTGCGTTCGTCGCTCTGTGCGGCGGCCTGAACCTGCTGGATGCGTACACCAACACCTACATGCAGGGTGCCGCTGACTACTTCAAGACCTGGTTCCCCGCCTTCATGCTGGGCGCTGTTTACGGCAAGGTCATGGACCTGACCGGCTCCGCTCGTTCCCTGGGCTCCAAGCTGGTCAGCTGGATCGGCGCCAAGAACGCCATGCTGGCTGTTGTTCTCCCCTGCATGCTGATGACCTACGGCGGCATCTCCCTGTTCGTCGTCGTGTTCGTTATCTATCCCATGGGCTATGCTATCTATCGTGCTGCTGATATCCCCCGCACCAAGCTGCCCGGCGCCATCGCCGCCGGTGCTTTCGGCATCACCATGACTGCTATCCCCGGCACTCCCCAGATCCAGAACCTGATCCCCGGCAACTTCTACGGCACTGCCCCCACCGCTGCTCCCCTGCTCTCCATCGTCGCCTGCATCGTGATCGGCCTGCCCGGTCTGATCTGGCTGCAGTGGGATATCAACCGTGGCCGCAAGCAGGGCCTGCACTTCATCGAGGATGACAAGTTCGTCGAAGCCGAGCACAAGGAGATGCCCTCCTGGCACTGGCTCGCCGGTCTCATTCCCATCATCGTTGTTATCGTTCTGCTGAACGTCTTCAAGCTCCACATCGTCGTGTCCCTGCTGGGTGGCATCCTGGCTTGCTGCATCATGAACCTGAACCAGGCGAAGGTGCTGCTGCCCGCCATCTCCGAAGGCGCCAACGGCTCCATGACCGCTATCATGAACACCTCCTGCGCTGTCGGTTTCGGCACCGTTGTCAAGGCTGTTCCCGGCTTCGCCGTTCTGACCGACGCCATGATGAACATGCCCGGCTCCATCCTCTTCTCCGAGGCTGTTGCTGTTAACGTTCTGGCCGGCGCCACCGGTTCTGCTTCCGGCGGTCTGTCCATCGCCCTGACTGCTCTGGCTCCCAAGTACATTGAGATCGCGAACCAGGCTGGTATCTCTCTGGAGACCCTGCACCGTATCGCGGCCATCTCCTCCGGCGGTCTGGATACCCTGCCGCACAACGGCGCTGTTCTGACCCTGCTGGCTGTTTCTCACTGCACGCACAAGGAGTCCTATTGGGGCATCTGCGTGACCACCTGCATCATCCCCGTGGTCATGTCCCTGCTGCTGGCTCTGGTTTGGGGTCTGTTCATCTGATCCTGACAGGTCAAAGCAACACTACTTACAAAAAAGAACCGAGAGGCTTCTCTCGGTTCTTTTTCTATGTCCAGTGTTCTTACTTGAGCATCGTCTCGCGGAAGCGATCGATGGCCCCGGGGTCGATCCCCAGCGCGCGGACCAGATAGTCCCGCACGCCGCCGTACTCGTCGAAAGCGTCCAGCGCCGCGTTCAGATATTCCTCCTTGGCCAGAAAGGCGTCCCGGGCCCCCTGGGCCACCGCTTCCCCGGCACCGGCGGCCATAGCCTTGCGGTACAGGTTTTCCGCGTCGGCGGCGCAGCTCTCGTTGCTGATCAGATAGTCCGCCAGGATGGTCTCCCGGTCCGCGCCCAGGACCCCCAGCAGCAGGGCGGCGACGATGCCCGCCCGGTCCTTCCCCGCGGTGCAGTGCCAGAGGATACTGCCCGCCGCAAGGTCCTGGCCCAGGATCCGCCGCATCACCTTGCCCAGAGCTTTCCGGCAGCCCTCCTTGACCGCCATGGTGCGGTACAGGGCCACCATATCCGGCATCACAAAGGGCTGGGGTTGGCCGTCCTCCCGGGTGATCCCGGCGGTAGCCTCGTCAAAGACCGGCTCGGGGATATAGTCCGTGCCCGCCGGCAGCCGGTCCGGCTTTTCGGCCTTTTCCATATTCGTGCGCAGGTCGATCACGGCACTGACGTCAAGGGCGCGCAGCTTCTCCAGATCCGCCTCGGTGGCGGCGGAGGTCTCCGCACAGCGCAGCAGCTTTCCCGGGGCAATTTCCCGACCGTCAGCGATCCTGATGCCGCCCAGGTCCCTGCAATTCTTGATCCCTTCCAAAACGATCCTTCGCTCCATAGCATGCCTCACATTCTTTTCTCATTACTATTTTCTATTATCATTATAGCATCCACTGTCCCGCCGGGCAAGCCCGCCGATTGTCAACCTATTATTCCAGATTCAGTTGACAATCCAAGGTTTCTGCCGTATGATGGGGACACGCTATCGGAAAGAAGGCTATTCTATGAAGCACATACAGGCCCGGGAGTTGTCCCTTGCCGCCATGGGCGTGGCGCTGATCGCCGTCTGCTCCTGGATCTCTGTCCCCTCTCTGCTGCCCACCATGGTGCCCTTTACTCTGCAGACCTTCGCCGTCTGCCTGGTCACGGCGCTGTTCGGTCTGAAGCTGGGGCTCTGGACCGTGGGCTGCTACATCCTGCTGGGAGCGGTAGGCGTCCCGGTGTTCGCCGGCTTCAAGGCGGGCGTGGGCGCGCTGCTGGGCACCACCGGCGGCTATATCGTGGGGTTTCTCTTCACCGCCCTGGCCGTGGGCCTGGCGGCGGACCGGTTGGGCCGCAGGGTCCCCGTGCTGCTAAGCTCCATGGCTCTGGGCATCCTGCTGTGCTATACCTTTGGCACCGCCTGGTTCGTGCTGGTTTACAGCCGCAGCAGCGGCGCCATCGGCGTGGCCACGGCCCTGGCCTGGTGTGTGCTGCCCTACCTGATCCCCGACGCCGTCAAGATCGTTTTGGCAGTGTTCCTCACCGGGCGGCTGTATCCGCTTTTGCAAAGGAGGGTTTCCCCATGACAAAGGAACGGATACTGGAGCAGCTGTGGCAGAATGCGGACCACTATGTATCCGGCACGGAGCTGGCCCAGCGGCTGCAGCTGAGCCGCAGCGCCGTTTGGAAGGCCATCGAGCAATTGCGGGGTGAGGGGTATCAGATTGAGTCTGTCACCAACCGGGGCTATCGTCTCTCCTCCCGGAGCGACGTACTCAGCGCCGAGGGCCTGCGGCGGTACCTGCGGCGCCGGGACATCGAGCCCCGGGTCTACAAGAGCATCAGCTCCACCAACACGGTGCTGAAGGATCTGGCCAACCAGGGGGCGGCCGAGGGCTTGGCCCTGATCGCCGGGGAACAGACGGCGGGCCGCGGCCGCATGGGCCGCAGCTTCTACTCCCCCGCGGACACCGGGCTGTATATGAGTCTGCTGCTGCGGCCGGAGCGCAGCGCCGCGGAGGCCACCCGCCTCACCGCCTGCGCCGCCGTGGCCGCGGCTCAGGCCATCGAGGCGCTGTCCGGCCGGGAGACGCAGATCAAATGGGTCAACGATATCCTGATGGGCGGGCGGAAGGTCTGCGGCATCCTCTCCGAGGCCTCCATCGACTGCGAGAGCGGCCAGATGCGCTACGTGATCGTGGGCATCGGCATCAACACCCGGCTGCCCGCGGCGGATTTCCCGGAGGAGCTGCGGGACACGGCGGGAGCCGTCTTCCCCCAAGCCCAGCCGCCGGAGCTGCGCTGCCGTCTGGCGGCGGCGGTACTGGACGGGCTGATGGATCTGTATGAGCAGGGAGACGACGAGGCCTGCTTTGCGGAATACAAAAAGCGCTCCCTGGTCCTGGGGCAGCCGGTGCTGCTCCTGTCCCCCGGAAAGGACGCCATTCCCGCCACGGTGCTGGATCTGGAACGGGACTACGCTCTGCGCGTACGATACGAGGACGGGAGCATCCACCGAGTCAACGCAGGCGAGGTCAGTCTCCGGCAACGGTAACACATTACAGACAGCGAGGTCTCCGCGGCAAATGCACCGCGGAGACCTCGTTATTACGCATATTGGTTTTTTCTCACAGCTTGGAGCGGATCAGCGCGCCCAGGCGCCGCATGCCCTCGTCGATCTTCTCCGGTGTCACATTGCCGTAGCTGACGCGCATGCAGTTTTTGCCCTCGCCGGTGCCGCCTACAAAGAAGCCCGCTCCGGCCACATAGGCCACCTTGGCCTCCACAGCCTCCTTCAAAAGCTCGGTGGTGTCGATGCCGCCGGGCAGCTCCACCCAGCTGAACAGGCCGCCGTCCGGGAACACCCACTTGGTGCCCTCCGGCATGTGCTTTTCCAGGGCGGCCATCATGGCGTCCCGCCGCTCCTTGTGGATGGCACAGGCCTTTTTCAGATGCTCCTCATACAGGCCCCGGGCGAAGAACTCCGCGCACAGGATCTGCGGGATCATGGAGGTGTGGGAGTTGGTGGCGGTCTTGGCGTCCATCAGCTTTTCCAGGATCTTTCGGTCCGCGTACACATAGCCCAGGCGGCTGCCCGGGGAGAAGATCTTGGAGAAGCTGTTGGCCAGCACCGTGTGGCCGGTCCTGTCGTAGGCCTTGATGGGCTTGAGCTCCTGCCCGCTGTAGCGCAGGTCCCGGTAGGGGTCGTCCTCCAGGATCAGCACGTCATACCTGCTTCCCAGCTCCGCCAGCTTTGCCCGCCGGTCCGCGGGCAGGGTCTTGCCCGTGGGATTCTGGAAGGTGGGGATCACATAGACCATCTTGGGATGGTACTGTTGGATCTTGGCCTCCACATCCTCCATCACCAGGCCCTGCTCATCGCAGGCACAGCCGATGCATTTGGCCTGGAACATTTCGAAGATCTCCACACAGTGGACAAAGGTGGGCGATTCACAGAGGATCACGTCCCCCGGATCGATGAACACCTGGCACAGCAGGTTCATGGTCTCCAGCCCGCCGTTGACGATGAGGATATCGTCCGCGTCGGCCGGGACGCCCTTGGGGGCCAGCAGCTTTTCCGCCACCATCTGGCGCAGCTGGCGCACGCCCTGCACCGGGCCGTACTGCAGCGCCTCCACACCCCGCTGCTCCCGGGAGAGCACATCGGCGGCGATCTGCCGCACCTCTTCCACCGGCAGCGCATCCGAGGCGGGCGCACCTCCACCGAAGGAAATGGTCTCCGGGTCGCCCATGGCGGAGAACAGACCCCGGATGATTTCAGCGGAGCCGGCCATATAGTCCATACGTTTTGCAAATTCTGGCATAGGAATCCCCTCTCTTGGTATACTAAACAATAAGTCTTTTCTGTTTAGCATAGTACACAATTTTCCTCCCTTTTGCAAGGGCGGATTCCCCTGGCTTTCGGGCAGATGGCTGAAAGACGGCGTTTTTCGCGGCGGCAGAGCAAAAACGCCTTGCCTCCGGGGCACGGCTGGGATAAAATAAGGAAAAAACAAGGAGGTACCGACTATGTCAAAAATCACCCGCAGCCCCGCCACGGACGCGGAACTCCAGCTGATGGACAAGTACTGGCGCGCGGCCAACTATCTCACCGCCTGCCAGCTGTATCTGCTGGACAATCCCCTGCTGGAAAAGCCCCTGACCTCTGAACACATCAAGAAAAAGATCGTCGGCCACTGGGGCACCTGCCCGGGGCAGAACTTTATCTATACCCATCTGAACCGGGTCATCAAGGAATTCGACCTGGACATGATCTACCTGTCCGGCCCCGGCCACGGCGGCAACGCCATGGTGGCCCAGGACTGGCTGGACGGCAGCTATCAGGAGGTCTACCCGGATATCAGCCAGGACCGGGAGGGCATGCAGCGGCTCTTCAAGCGCTTCTCCTTCCCCGGCGGCATCCCCAGCCATGTGGCGCCGGAGACCCCGGGCTCCATCAATGAGGGCGGCGAGCTGGGCTACTCCCTGGCCCACGCCTTCGGCGCCGTCACGGACAACCCCACGCTGATCGCCGCCACCGTGGTAGGCGACGGCGAGGCGGAGACCGGCCCCCTGGCCACGTCCTGGCAGCTGAACAAGTTCCTCTCCGCCGAGACCGACGGCGCGGTGCTGCCCATCCTGCACCTGAACGGCTACAAGATCGCCAACCCCACCGTCCTGGCCCGCATCCCCCACGAGGAGCTGGAGAGCTTCTTTGTGGGCTGCGGCTGGCAGCCCTACTTTGTGGAGGGAGACGACCCGGCCCAGATGCACCGGAAGATGGCCGACACCCTGGACGAGTGCATCGAGAGCATTTTAAAGTTCCAGCAGGCCGCCCGGGAAGAGGGCTGCAAGGACCGCCCCCGCTGGCCCATGATCGTGCTGCGCACCCCCAAGGGCTGGACCGGCCCGGACTACGTGGACGGGGCCAAGGTGGAGGGTTATTGGCGCGCCCACCAGGTGCCCATCCAGCCGGACTCCGCCGAGCATATCCGCCAGATCGAGAACTGGCTGAAGAGCTACAAGCCCGAGGAGCTGTTCGACGCAAACGGTGTGCCCATGGCGGAGCTGCGGGAGCTGCCGCCCAAGGGCAAGAGCCGCATGGGCGCCAATCCCCACGCCAACGGCGGCCAGCTGATGCGGGATCTGCGCATGCCGGACTTCCGGGATTACGGGGTACAGGTCCCCTTCCCCGGCGCGGTGGAGGCCCAGGACATGGCGGAGCTGGGCAAGTTTGTGCGGGACATCTACAAGCTCAACGAGGACGCCCGCAACTTCCGCTCCTTCGGTCCCGATGAGACCACCTCCAACCGACTCACCCCGGTGTTCGAGGTCACGGACCGGGCCTGGAACGGCGATGTATACGACTTTGACGACCACTTGGACGAGAATGGCCGGGTCATGGACTCCATGCTGTCCGAGCATGTGTGCCAGGGTATGCTGGAAGGCTATCTGCTCACCGGTCGCCATGGCTTCTTCAACAGCTATGAGGCCTTCATCCGCATCGTGGACTCCATGTTCTCCCAGCACGCCAAGTGGCTGAAGGTCTGCAACCAGTTGCCCTGGCGGGCCAAGATCGCCTCCCTCAACTATGTACTGGCCTCCAATGTCTGGCAGCAGGACCACAACGGCTTCACCCATCAGGACCCAGGCTTCCTGGATCACATGGTCAACAAGAAGGCCGACGTGGTGCGCCTGTACCTGCCTCCCGACGCCAACTGCCTGCTCAGCTGCTTCGATCACTGCATCCGCAGCAGGAATTATGTAAACTGCATCGTGGCCTCCAAGCACCCCCGGCCCCAGTGGCTGACCATGGAGCAGGCGGTGAAGCACTGCACCCAGGGCATCGGCATCTGGCAGTGGGCGTCCACCGATGAGGGCCAGGAGCCTGATATCGTCATGGCCTGCTGCGGCGACACGCCCACCCTGGAGACCCTGGCGGCGGTCACCATTCTGCGGGACGCCTTCCCGGAGCTGAAGATCCGGGTGGTCAACGTGGTGGATCTGATGCGCCTGCAGGCGGACACCCAGCATCCCCACGGCATGAGCAACCAGGAATACGACCTGCTGTTCACCAAGGACAAGCCCATCCTCTTTGCCTTCCACGGCTATCCCAGCCTGATCCACGAGTTGACCTACAAGCGGACCAACAAGAACCTGCATGTGCGCGGCTACATCGAGGAGGGCACCATCACCACGCCCTTCGACATGCGCGTGCTCAACAAGCTGGACCGCTTCAACCTGGTCATGGCGGCGGTGTACAACCTGCCCCAGCTGGGCAACCGCGGCGCCTATCTGATCCAGCAGATGAAGGACAAGCTGGTGGAGCACAAGCAGTACATCGCCAAATACGGCGAGGATCTGCCGGAAGTCTCCGAATGGAAGTGGAAATAAGCTATTCCCCAAAATTGCAGCAAAGCCCGAGCCGAACATGGCTCGGGCTTTTTCATTCGCACGCCGGGACGGGAGCGCAAGATAGCCCAATCCCTTGACGCCTTTGTTGATTTGCGCTGCGTATAATGAAAGTGACACAGGGCGAAAGGTCGCCCGATCCATGTCCCTTTTACCTTTTTCCACGCATTTCTTGACACTGGCCCCAACAAGGAATAAAATGGAAAATAGGTTAGTATTTACAAATGTGTGGGAAGAACTGCTTGTTTTGTGATCGTTTTGAACGGATTTGATTATGGACGCCTTTGATCAAAAAATCAAAGAACTGAACAAAAAGCGCCGCAGGCACAGAGGCCTTGCGGTAGCTTTGCTGTGTCTGTCCGTGCTGGTGATCGCGGGAATTTACAGTATATTCAGCCGCAGCGCCATCGCCATGACGCGCAAGGTGACCGTACTGGACTGCAGCTATACCGCGCCTGTGGGCGTGGGCTATGCCGGCTATGCGATCCATATCCACAATGAGGATTGCTACGACGAAGACGGCGCCCTGGTTTGCCCGCTGCCGGAGATCTATCCCCATGTGCACAACGCCGACTGCTACGAGATCAGCACTGTACTCAGCTGCGGCCAGCAGGAGGCGCCCGGTCATGTCCATGACGACAGCTGCTACACCACGGTGCGGGGCGAACTGAGCTGTGGCCTGGAAGAGAGCGAAGAGCATGTACACAGCGACGCCTGCTATGAATGGCGCCGGGAGCTCAGCTGCAGCCTGGATGAGGGCGAGGGCGGCCATCAGCACAGCGACGCATGCTATACCACCACGGCCCGGCAGGTCTGCGGTCAACAGGAAAAACACATCCACAGCGACGCCTGCTATGACGCTTCGGGCCAGTTGGTCTGCGGCCTGCTCCAACTGGAGGAGCACGTCCACGGTCCCCAGTGCTTCCAGGAAGTGCGCCTCTCCCAGTTGGAGGCCCAGCCTGAGCTGATCGCAGCGGCAGAGCCGGAGGAGGAAACGTCTGATACGGCGGACAGGGAGCAGGACGGCGCCCCAGCTGAAACGCCCGCCATCGACACAGCGGACCTGAGCGAAAAGCAGCCCGATCTGACCGCGGACGTAGAGGAGCCCTGGGTGTATGAGTCGGCCTTCGCCGCGCTGGATCTGAGCGGTCCCTGGGAGGATAACCTGGTGGCCGTAGCCAAGACCCAGCTGGGCTACACCCGGAGCAGCCGCAACTTCCAGCTGGATGCGTACGGACAGAAGCAGTATTACAGCCGCTACGGCGCCTGGTACGGTCTGCCCTATGGGGATTGGTCCGCCATGTTCGTGTCCTTCTGCCTTCACTATGCGGGGATCCCAACGGAGGTCTTCCCTGCCGCGTACAGCGTTCCCAACTGGATCGACGAATTGTATCTGAAGGAGCTATACGCCCCGGCAACAAGTTATACACCCAAGGCCGGCGACATCATCTTCTTTGACTGCAACGGCGACGGCAGCGGCGACCAGGCGGGCATCGTGACACGGCTGTTCGAAGAGGGCGGCGTGGCGAAGCTGGAGACCATCGAGGGCGACCGCAGCGCCGCGGTGGAGCGCTTTACCTATGACCGGAATGACGAGACCATCCTGGGCTACGGCATCCTGCCGGAGCGTCCGGCGGAGGAGCCGGACGACGGGCAGCCCGAAGACCTGCCCCTGACAGAGGGCAGTACCCCGGCGGAGGACGCGGTCCAGTTGACCGGCGGGGATGACACTCCCGCCCAGCCGGAGGAGGCCGAGGTCAATGTGACACGGCTCAGCGGCGACGAGGCAGCCAAGGCCATGAGCCAGGTGGAGGCCTTTCTGGCCGATCAGGTGATCGAGGATGCTCCCGTTCCGATGGCAAGGCCCAAAGAGGCCATGCCCAAGCTGGATCTGCCGGCTGAGGGCAGGCCCTTCCTGAAAACCAAGAACGCGCTTGAGAGCACGCCCTATTTTGCCGCTTCCCTGACTGCACAGGAGAGCGGCGATGAGGACGCCGCACTCGCTGTGTTCGATTCCGGCGTCAACCAGGAGACCCGTTATGAGGTCTTTGATATCCGTCTGAAAAACGAAGAGGACGGGGAGGGCCACGAGGCCGGCTTCCACGTCAGTGTCAGCCTGCCCGCCGTGGTCACCGGCAAGGACTTCCACCTGTACCACATCGCCGAAACCGGCGTGGAAGAGCTGGAGGCGGAACTGGACGGCGATGAAAACCGCTCCGGCACCCTGAGCGTCAGCGGCTTTTCTTTCGTAACGGAATCCTTCAGTCCCTTCGTGCTCAGCTATACGGTGGAAACCTATTACCAGAGCAGCCGAGGCGAAAACTATAAGATCACACTGGACTACGGTATGGACGCGGATCTGCCGGAGGGCGCCAGCCTGGCAGTGGCGGAGCTCTCCGCAGACAGCGACGAGTATGCGCAGTATATCGAAGCTTCCCGCGAGATCCTCGGCTGGGAGGCAGGCGCGCTCCGTTACGCCCGCCTGTTTGACATCGGCATCCTGGATGATGCGGGCATGCGTGTGCAGCCCGCGCCCGGAGCCGAAGTTTCCGTGAAGATCCAGTTGGCGGATAAAGGCGAGCTCATCGAACCGGCGGTGGTCCATTTCGGAGATGAGACCGAGATCGTGGACGCCAGGACCAACGGGGACACCGTCAGCTTTTCCACCGGCGGCTTCTCTGTCTACGCCATCGTGGACGCGCCGGAGCCCGTCCCGGAAACCGGTTGGAACCGGGTCGCCACCGTGGAGCAGATCGCCCAACTGGGCGTCGGCGGCTTCTACATGCGCCACGCCGACGGCTACTACTTCACAGGTGAGATGTACTCGCCTGCCAATGGCAGGACCGGCATCGCGAAGATCAAGCCCGCCGCTACTGACCCGGATTCCGCGCCCGGTGCGGTGAAATACTACTTTGAGCAGCTTGAGGACAGCAGCAACCAGTTTTACGTCTATTGTCTCGACGGCGACGTCAGGATGTACATCCAGCAGGAGGGCAACAGCCTGCGTCTGACAGAAGGGCTGCAGCCAGACACCAACAAGGCCACTTCCGTCTTCACCATTGAGAACTTCCCCAACGCGGAAAACACCTTCCATATGCTCGGCGTGAACGGCTACTATTGGAACATGCAGGGCAGCGCCAACGGCAACGGTTTCTGCGCGTACACCGGCGGCGGCGACGCCAACGCAAAGATCCAGCTGGAGTTTTACGCCACGCAGGATAACGACCCCTATGGTCTTGACGGCAAGAGCTTCGGCATCGCCTATAACGACGAGTCTGCCACCGCCGCGGGTCTGACCGCTTCCGGCAAAACCGTCAGCGGGAAGCAGCGCCTGGCCGACCAGAAGCTGGTCATCCGCCCGGATGTGCTGGACAACGACGGTTATCTGCTGATGGCCGAAGGCACTGAGATCCCCATGTGGACCTTTGAAAACGATCATGAGGACAAATACTATATCTCGACCCAGGTCGACGGTGAGGCGAAGTACCTGAGCATCGTCAACGCCGAGGTGATTCTTGTGGATTCCCGGGAAGCGGCCTCGCTGATCACCGCGACGCCCGGAACCGGCGCCTACAGCGGGAAGTGGCACTTCACCGTGGATGGCTATTCTCTGAATCTGTCCAGTGTGGGCAACGGCTTCAACGGCGCTTCCGGCAGCGGCGCGACCACATGGATGAATCTTGTGAAGGAGTCTGACCTGCAGGACGACAGCTTCCAGTACTACACTGCCAAAAAGGTCAGTGTCTCCGATGCGCTACAGGTCGCCGACGGACAGCAGGTGGTCCTCTACACCCGCATCTGGAACGAGACAAAGCGGAGATATGAATTCTTCGCCGTGGACTATGACGGCTCCCTGATCCGCTGCTACGATACCGGCGACAACATTGAATGGATCGGTACAAACCAGAACACAGCCCTGTGGGAATTCGTCGAATACAAGACGAACAACGTCCCCAACTACTACTATGAGCTTCAAAACACCCAGTACGGCAATTACATCGCGCCCCAAATCGCAGGCGGGCAGATCTTCTCCGACAATACCATCGGCGTGAATCTGAACGGGCGTCGGTATGGGGAAAACTATACCACCATCATCGCCTGGGACGACGTCAACTATGCCTATGTGGGGCTGAAAACAGAAAACGGGCATATCGTCTCCTGTCCCCTCTCCGAGGCGGAGGATTTCTACTTTGCAGTGATCCACGAGACGGATCTTGAAGATGAGCTGAAGCCCGTCACTACGGTCGACAGCGACGCCTACGGCATCACCATGCGGATGATCGACTTCAATAACGACATCGTAAACGAGCGTGATTCTGTTCAGCATGCCTTCTTCGGCTCTCGTCCCAATACCAACGGTCCGGATAAAGGACTGCTCTCCACAAATCTGAATGAGGACGGTTATCCTTCGACTACAGCGATAACCGGAGAGGTGCAGTCTCTGTCAAATCTCTTTGACGACATGACGCCTGTCAACCACCTGTTCCTCCAGAGCATCTACAACGAGAGCGGATACTTTGAGTATGACAGCACCTCCAACTTTGCGCATCTGAACGAAAACGGCACTTTTACTGTCTATGATCAGATCGCCGCTATCGGCACCGACACCGGCAAGACCAGGACCCATGGCCAGTTCATGCCCTATAACAAAATTTTTGCCGGTCAATACGCTTATAACAATTCCGGCGTATTGATCACCAACCAGACCGACGTCAGCGGCAATCCCCTCGCCGATTCCAACCCACGCAAGGGAGAAGCGCTCTACAGGATCCCCGCTGCTTGCGCAGATTACTTCTTCGGCATGGAGATGTCCGCTGAATTCACCCAGACCGCCGACGGCCTGGACGCCTGGGGACACGATATCATCTTCGAATTCTCCGGCGACGACGACTTCTGGTTCTATGTGGACGGCGAGCTGGTCCTGGATCTGGGCGGCGTGCACTCCGCCCTGACCGGATCTGTCAACTTCCGCACCGGCGAAGTGATCTGCAACGGGACCGAGACCACCCTGTATAATCTCTTCAAGAGCAACTATCAGGCCAGAGGCATGGGCGAAGCCGCCATCAACGAGAAACTGAATGAGATCTTTGTTGCCAAGCAGGTCGACGGCAAGACGGTGTACACCTTCAAGGACTACACCAACCATGAGATGAAGATGTTTTACATGGAGCGCGGCGCCGGCGCCTCCAACCTGCACATGCGCTTCAACCTGGCCGCTGTCAAGCCCGGCACCTTCATCCTGAGCAAAAAGCTCTCCGGCACCGACAACGAGGCCAACGATCTGATCGAGTTCCCCTATCAGATCTTCTATGAGAGCTCCACGGACGGCGACTGGCACCAGTTGGACACTGCGGCGGCGGTTCTCTATAAAGGGACCTCCACGCCGGTGAGATACGAAGCTGAATTCACTCCATCCGGCGGCAACCGCTATGAACATGTGTTCTTCCTCAAGCCCGGCCAGTCGGCTGAGGTGACCCTGCCCGATGACGCTGTAGGGCCCTATTATGTGATGGAATGCGGCGTCAACACCCAGATCTTTGATGCGGTCTCCGCCAACGGGGCTGCTCTGACAGGTACCGCGGCCGGCAATTCCCGGGAGGATTATGCCGTTCCCCGGGCGTCGCTGAAGGACCGTTCCCAGGTGGACTTTGACAACCATGTGAGAGAAGGCGCCATGCGGACCCTCTCTCTCAGGAAGGGCCTGTACGATCAGACCGGGCAGGAACGGCTCAGCTACCAGCAGGATGACACGCTGTTTACCTTCCGCCTCTCCCTGGGCGATGAGAACGCGGACGCTGCCAGCCTGCCCCGGGCCAACCTGTACCCCTATTACGTGAGGGATCCTGGCGGCAACTACTGCCGGTGGAACGCCGGCACGCAAAAGTTTGAGCCGCTCCTTCCTCACATCGACAACTATGCGGACCTGACGCGGTTTTTTGCGGACAACAACTGGACCGCATCCCAGAAAGAGACCGTGATCTTCAAGACCTCTATGAACGGTTCCATCTCCAAGATCCCGGTCGGCTATACCGTAGAGGTGCGGGACCTGATCGTCACCACCCAGTACAAGGTCGAGGAGCTGGATTGGGAGATCCCCAGAGGCTACACCCTGCGCTCCCGAGACGGATACACCCGGATCTATCCGGACGGTTCCGAGACGCCCGCCGGCGACAGCCCCTACGGCAGCACGATCCAGGAAGGCGAGGATCCCCTCGTCGAGATCCGCAATCAGATGGGCTGGGGTTTGACCGCCCATAAGGTCTGGACTGACAAGGACTTTGTGACAGACCGCGCCCCCATCTATTTCGCGATCTATGTGAAGACCAATGATCCCGACAATCCCTATATCCTCTATCCCGGCAGCATCCGGCAGCTGAGCGCTGAGGATACCGACGTCTACTTCTTCTTCCAGGATCTCGTGTTCAACAACATCAACTACAGGTTCTCGGATTTTGAAGTGAGAGAGGTCACGCTGAGCGGCGAATTCACCGTTGACGAAAACACCGGTAAGGTTTCCGGCCATCCGGATGTGCGGGCCATCCCGGGCGGCGGCACGCTCATAAGCGGCGCTGTCCCCGCCGGGAAGACCGATCCTGAAGACTTCACTTACACGGTCCATTATACCGTCGGGCAGGCTACCGGCCTCAACGAAAACGTCCGCGACGATACGGTGATGAACGCCCGACCCGGCATTCAGCTGTACAAAACCGACCTGGAGGGCAATCCCCTGGCCGGAGCGGTATTCACGCTGAAGGATGCCCTGGGCAATGATGTTGCTCTGGAGCGCTATACCTCTGCGCAGGACGGTCTGATCACCGTCGCCTATCTCAGCAGCGGGACCTATACGCTGACGGAGATCAAGGCCCCCAGCGGTTATGTGGCCCTGGATCATCCCCTTATCATCACGGTGGATGAAGAAGATCGGGTCTCTGTCCAGGGGGATACGTCCCTGTTCGTACTCAGCACCGAAACAGAAGGGATGCTGGCCACCATCTACATCAAGGACCGTCTCACAGACTTCCTGGTGAAAAAGGTGGACAGCAAGAACCACGGCTTCCTCCAGGGCGCGCACTTCGCCCTGTACCGGCAGTTGATCAACAATGACGGGCTGCCGCAGAAGGCATATCGGCCCGAGATCGGTTTTGAGGATATCGAAACCGATGCAAACGGCACGCTGCCGGGCATCAACATGAATCTGGGCGCCGGTACCTATTACCTGACGGAAACCAGCGCGCCGGAGGGCTACACCCTCCGGACAGAGGCGGAGGATGTTTGCTTCACCATCGGCGCGGATGGTACCGTCACCATAAACAGCAGCGATGACAGTTGGCTGAGCAGCAGCGCAGGCCCCGATGGGAAAGTCTCCTATGTGCTCCATATCCCCAATGTGGGCAACAAGAACATCCGGATCTTCAAGGTCTGCACAGGCGGAAGCGTGGGACTTGAGGGCGCTGTCTTTGCGCTGTACAAAGCAGAAGACTTCGACGATGAGGCCATGATGCCGCGGGAGGATGCGCAAGCGCTGCCTCTGGCCGAGAACAGCACCGACAGCGCCGGCTATCTGGATCTGGGGAATCTCGCCCACGGGGAATACCGTCTGGTGGAGAGCCAGGCCCCGGCAGGTTACCTGCTGAAAACGGCGCCGGTGGAGATCACCGTGACGGCGGATGGTGTCTCCTATCAGGAGGGCAGCTCCCTTTCACAGGACGGAAACGGCCTTGAATACGACCCCGCAAACGGCGTCTATACCCTGACCGTCACCAATTCCACCGGCTACGAGCTGCCCGCCACCGGCGGCCCGGGCACTCTGCTGCATCTGCTCCTGGGCGGCGGTCTGAGCGTTTTCGCAGCACTGACACTGCTGAAAAAGCGCCGTGCCTGAACAAATCCTCTATAAACAAACATCCCCGAAACCGGTCGGTTTCGGGGATGCTTCTGTTTGCGCCATTTACAGCTCAGACTTCTTCCCGGGCGGCGTTGATAAGGTTCTTGTAGAAATCCACCGCGCCGGGCAGGCAGGCGTATTCGATGTTCTCGTTGAGGCCGTGCATGCCCTTCATCTGCTCCGGCCCGTAGACCACCGGGGCGAAGCGGATACAGGTATCACAGATCTTCTGGTAGCAGCGGGCGTCGGTGGCGCCGGTCATCACATATGGGCTGGTGGGCAGGCCGGGGAAGGTCTTCTCCACCACACGCACAGCCCGCTGCCAGGCGGGGCCGTGGATGTCCACCGCCTGGGTGTAGTCGCTGGCCAGGATCACCCGGGTCTCGATGTCGTGCTTTTTGGCCAGCTCCTCGATGATGCGCAGGCTTTCGTCCATGCCCTGGTGGGGGATGAAGCGCATGTTGGCCCAGACCGCCGCCTCCTGGGGCATTACGTTGCAGGCGTCGGAGCCGGACTGCATGGTAAAGGCGATGGTGGTGCGCAGCATGGCGGCGCCCTGGCTGGAGATGGCAGGCATGACCTTCAGCAGCAGCGGCTTAAAGAGCCACAGGTTCCCGAACAGCAGCCGCATGCCGAAGCTGGCATAGGGGGCGAGGCCCTCAAACATGGCCGCCACCTCCGGCTCAAAGCTGGCCTTGAAGGGATTGTGGGTCTCCACGCTGTGCTCAAAGGCCGCCAGCCGCGCGATGGGCGTGTGGGCCGGGGGGGCGCTGGCGTGGCCGCCGTTGGAACGGGCGGTGAACTTCACGTCCGCCTTGCCCTTTTCAAAGACGCCCATCATGGCGAAATTGCCCTTGATCCCGGCGATGGGATCGGTGATGATGCCGCCGCCCTCGTCGCAGACCAGGAAGGGCTTTACGCCCCGGCGCTTCAGCTCCGCCACCAGCTTGGGGCAGCCGGGCCCGGCGAACTCCTCCGTGCAGGAGGAGGACAGATACACGTCCTGGGGCGGCACATAGCCCGCCGCCAGCAGCTCCTCCACCGCCTGGAAGAAGGCGAAGACGGAGCACTTGGTATCGGAGGCGCCGCGGCCCCAGACCTTGCCCTCGGCGATGTCGCCGGAAAAGGGACCGTGCAGCCACTCCCCTTCCGCGGGCACCACGTCCTGATGGCTCATGAGGACGATGGGCTTGTCGCTGCTCTCCCCTTTCCAGCAGAAGAGCAGGTTTCCGTCGATCTCCGTCTTCTCCAGCTTTTCGTGGACCAGGGGGAACAGTTCCGCCAACAGCCGGTGGAAGCCCAGGAATTTGTCCAGCTGAGGGTCCTCCGGGTCGGACACGGTCTCATAGCTCACCATGCGGGAGAGGGTCTGCGCGTAGCGCTCCGCCCGCTCCGGGTCGGGCGCCGGCACATAGGTGGAATGCTTGGCAGGGTGCAAAAGGGTCCTGATCAGGGCGATCAGCAACAGCAGCAGCAACAGGGCCAGCAGGCCCAGAAGGATGTACAGTACGATCATGGGGCACCGGCTTTCTTCTTATACTGCAGCCAGGCGATCAGAATGGCGATACCGCCGCTGGGCAGGATCATGAAGCTGGTGGACGAGGTCAGCGAGGGCACCAGGATGAACAGCAGGCTCATGAGCACGAAGGGGATCACCGCGATGTCCAGGTTCCGGCGGAAGTACTTGTAGGCCATGGCCCCGAACAGGGCGGGCACCACGTTGTCGAAGGCCGGCTGCAGCACCGGGGACTGGAGGATGGGCTGCAGCGGGATCAGCAGCAGTACGCCCAGGGCCAACACCAGGATGGTCACCAGAGACGATGTGGCAATGGACAGGGTGGAGATGATCTCATTCTCCGGCGTGCCCGCCTTGACGCCCACGATATCCCGGGCGTTGACCGCGCAGGGGATCTTCATGTTGATCAGGTTGCCGGTGATGAAGGCCAGATAGCCGCCGCCGGCTCCCAGCATGGGGGTATAGACCAGATACTCAGCCACGCAGCTGACCAGCCACACCAGGCCGATGGCCAGAAAGCCCTTGCCGAAGGCGGCCATGTCCGGCATGGCGCCCAGGTAGCGTCCGATCAGAAAAGGCGCGGACAGGAGCAGCACCAGGGTCAGCACGCAGGCGATCCGGCCGTAGCGGTGGGTGCCTTGATTGTACTGTTCAAACAGCTTGTTCTTATCTTCGTTCATCTGTGCTCCCCCTCTCTCAGGCCAGGGCGCTCAGGCCCACTGCCGCGGCCATGGCCAGGATCATGCTGCCTGCGATGGAGAAGCTCTCCACCCAGACGGCATTTTTCTTTTCATACAGCCACATGAAGCCCGCCATGCTCAGGCAGGCCACCGCCACCACGCCCAGGGGGATCCAAGACCCGGCGAAGCGGAACTGGCCGTTCCCGGACACGAAGCCGCCGATGTAGCTGCCCATGTAGGCGCAGATCAGGCCGATGAACATGGCCGTCATGGCCCGGTCGCCGAAGCCGCCGCCGGGCTTGCCGCTCTTGCTCCCGGCGCCCAGGCGGCGCAGGTAGCGCTTGTTGAAGAACACAGAGAAGACCATGCCCCACATGATGCACACGCTCATCAGCAGGCAGATGGTGGAGAAGGCCGTGGGCGTCATCAGAGAGGCGGACAGGGACTGGAGCCCCACCGCTTCCGCGGCGGCCTCGGCCACCTGGGTCTCATAGTGCAGCGCGCCGATCACCGACAGGCGCAGCCAGGGCCAGGGGGTCCCCAGGCTGCCGGACAGGGCGATGACGCCCAGCAGGATGCCGATGCTGGGCAGCAGCGTAAAGGTGGCGCTGGCGGTGATGACCCGCTTCATCTTCGTGGTGTCGATACCCATCGCCTTACCCGCCCGGTAGGCCCGGATCATAAAGAAGACGCAGACCAGAGCGACGAACAGGATGATGCCGCCGCAGAGCAGGTACATAAAGGGCGCGTTGAGCTGTGCGAGAAGGGACATACGCAAAACCTCCTTCGGGGGATTTCCATTCCGTTTCGGGGATGCCGCGGGCTCACACACGCGGTGAGACCATTTTATCCCAAAAGCGCCCACGGTTCAAGTACTGCCGCAAGATCGGGGATGTGTAACCGGCGCCGACACGTGCCGAAGTGAAAAACCTGTTTTTTCATAAAACGCAAACATCTCTTCAGCATTTCAAAAACACCTCTCCCTTATACTGCAGTCACAAGGTCAAGGACATTGACAAATACAAACACGGAGGTTTTGAAATGAACGAAGTATCCAGATTCATCGGAAGGTGCGGAGCCGGTATGGCCTCCGCGGGCGGCAGCATGAAGCGCTCCGCCGCCAACACAAAACAGGACGGCAAGATCGTCGATGCGGAGAAGACCATTCGGACCCTGACCCGGGAGATCGGCAATCTGACCGTGCTGATGCTGGACGGGAACCGCCAGGTGGGCCCGGACATCAAGGAGCGGTACCTGGCCATTGTGGAGGCCCGCAAGGACATCGAGCAGGCCGAGGCGGAGAAGGTCTACACCAAGGTCACCTGCCCGGTCTGCGGCAAGAAGACCGCCGCCGGCATGCACTACTGCGGACACTGCGGCAGTCTGATCGTCCCCGAGGCCCTGGCCGAATAAGCGCAAGCCCGGAGGGAGCATGGATGCTTCCTCCGGAGCTTTTTTGTCCGCAGAAGCGGGCAGCATAAAGGATGCCGGTCCCTTGGACCGGCGTCCTGCTTTTGGATAGCTATCTATTTTTGGCTCAGCTCCTCGGTAAGCCGCAGGATCTCCGGCGCGATCTTTTCCCGCCGGGTCTGGAGCATGCGGTTGTAGAGCCGCGGCGCACAGAGCATTCCCGCCGCCCCTGCGAGGCAGGCGACAGCGCCCGGCAACCACTTGACCCAGAGCAGAAAGCAGCACATACCCAGGCCGAACAGCAGCACGCTTGCGATCCCCAATGCCAGGGAGGCGATCGTGCCAGGGGTGCTGACGCTGGCGTCCAGCCTGCGCAGCTGCTCCAGCTTGTCCTCCTGCTCCTCAGGGGGCAGGTATTTTTTCCGGATGGCCTCCACCTCGGCCTGCCGCTGGGCGGAATAGCTGTAATCGAATTTCTCCGTCATTTCTGTGCCCTCCTGAGCTTTACGGTAAAGGTACTGCCCACGTTCAGCTGGCTGGATACCTCGATCTCGCCGCCGACGATGTCCACCACCCGCTTCACCAGCGCCAGCCCCAGGCCGTTGCCCTGGGTGGCGTGGGAGGTGTCGCCCTGGTAAAACTTTTCAAAGATATGCGCGCCCACCTCGCTGCTGATGCCGCAGCCGGTGTCGGAAACCGAGACCACCGCCCGGTCTCCTTCCGTTTTCAGCGTCAGGCCGATCCGGCCGCCGGGCTCGGTGAACTTGATGGCGTTGGAGAAGAGATTGTTCCACACCAGGCTCAGCAGCTCCGGGTCGCTCTCCACCAGGACGCCGTCTTGGATCTCAGTATCCAGCTCCAGTTCCTTGCTCTCCCAGGCGGACTCAAAGCCCAGCAGGCATTCGCACAGCTGCTCGGACAGGTCGTAGACCTGCTTGGCCGGGTAGATCTGCTGGTTTTCCAGCTTGTTGAGCTTGAGAATGTTGGTGATCATGTCCGCCAGCCGCTGGGAGGCGTCCGAGATGGCCTGGCCGTACTCCTGCCGCTCCGCCTCGCTGATCCCCGGCTGCTGCAGCATCACGCCGTAGTTGCGGATCACCGCCAGGGGCGTCTTCAGCTCGTGGGAGACGTTGGCGATAAAGTCCGTGCGCAGGGTCTCCATGCCGCCCAGCTCCTCCGCCATGCGGTTGAAGCAGTCGATGATCTCCGAAAAGCCGTCCACGCTGTCCAGGCCCTTGACGGAGGCGATGCGTGTGGAAAAGTCCCCTGCGATGATCCGCTCCGCCCCCTGGGCGATGCGCCGCACCGGCCGCTCGATGGTCAGGGACCGGCGCAGCAGATCCACCCCTGCGCAGACCAGACTCAGCATGAAGACGTTGCCGAAGGTCATCAGGGCCGCCAGCCCGATGTTGTGGGCCGTCAGCTCCAGGCCGGTGGACTGGCGCAGATAGGTGAGGAACAGGATCATGGAGGAGGTCAGTACAAAGGAGATCAGCAGGAAAAAGGTGCAGAAGATGCGCAGGAAGTACAGCGGGCGGCGCGCCCGCTTCTCCCCCGTCATTTGAGCACCGCCTTGTAGCCCAGACCGTGGACCGTGACGATCTCAAAATCGTCACAGTCGGAAAACTTCTGCCGGAGCTTGGTCATGTATACGTCCACGGTTCGGGGGCCGGAGCCGGTCTCCCCGTCCCAGAATTCGTCCATCAGCTGGCTGCGGGTGAAGGCCTTCTTGGGATAGCTCAGCAGCTTGTACAGCAGGTTGAATTCCGCACCGTCAGGGGCACCTCCTCGCCGCGGAGGGTGGCGCTGCGCTCGTCCGCGTCCAGGGTCAGCTGACCGATCTCCAGCTTGCGGCGGGCGGCCACGCCCGCCCGCCGGAGCAGCGCCATCACGTGCAGCAACAGCTCCTCCAGGTCCACAGGCTTGGTCAGGTAATCGTCGATGCCCAGGCGAAAGCCCCGCTGCTTGGCGGCGAAGTCGTCCCGGGCGGTCATGAACAGGATGGGGATGTTCTTGTCCAGGTCCCGGACCGTCTCGGCAAACTCGAAGCCGTCCACCCCCGGCATCATGATGTCGGAGATGATCAGGTCAAAGACCGTGCCGCCGTACATGGCGTCGTAGGCCTCGTTTGCGTTCAGGCAGCCCACGGCCTCATAGCCGTTGCGGCCCAGAAAAGCACAGACCGAGCGATTCAGCTCCCGGTCATCCTCTACCACTAAGATCTTGAACATGTCGTTACCGCCTCTCTCCCTATTTTCGAAAGCAGTATATCAGGAAGATGTTAAAATATTGTTTGCGTTTGGGCTGTTTTGAAAAATTTTTTCGAAATTCCCGGACGTCAGCATGGCCGCGGAAAAAGAAACGGCCGGTCCCCCGGGACCGGCCGTAGGATCGCGTTCACAGGGGCACCACGATCTCGCGGATCTGGAATTCCCTGCCGCTGAGGATGCTCTTGTCAAAGCTGCCGCAGTTGGGACAGTAGCCCTTGTGCTCCACCACGTTGAAGATCTCGTCGCAGTCCTCGCACTCGGCCAGGCCAGGGATCTCATGGATCACCAGTTCCGTCCCCTCCAGGATGCTGCCCTTTGTCACCACCGGATACAGCTCCTGCAGGTATTTGGGGATGACCAGAGACAGCTCCCCGCAGTCCACCACTACTTGGCGGATCTGCTCCACCCGGTTCTCCTCGGCGAACTGCTCCACCGTGCGCAGGATCTGCCGGACGATGCCGATCTCATGCATGGTCCGCACCGTACTTTCCGATGTGCTTTTTAGCGATGCTCACGCCCTTGCCCGGGACGCTGGCTACGATCCGGCCCAGGGTGTGGAAGTATTCCAGGTTGTCCGCGTCGTGGATTTTCTCCAGGCGGATGGCGCCGAAGCTGCACTTGGTGGTGCAGATGCCGCAGCCCACGCACATGAAGGAGTCCACCACCGCGGTGCCGCAGCCCAGACAGCGGCCGCATTCGGCCTGCACCTGCTCCTCGCTGAGGGCGCCGCCCTCATCCGGACGCTGGCGCGCCGTGGCCGTGAGCTTTGCCAGGGGGAGCTGGGCGCTCTGGCGGGCAAAGGCCTTGTAGTCCCCCGGGTCCCGGCCCAGCAGCTGGGTCTGCCCCCGGTGCACATAGCGGTGGATGGACTCGGCGGCCTTCTTCCCCGCCGCAATGGCGTGGATGGAATAGCCGAAGCCGCACACATCGCCGCCGGCGAAGATATCCTCCACACTAGTCTGACCGGTTTTGGCGTCCACCTTGACCATGCCCCGCTCCGTCAGCGTGAGGTCCACGCCCGGCAGGCTGGGCCGCCGCTCCCGGTTCACCTGGCGCATGGCCTTCTCCGGGCTGAGACCCTGAGGCAGCTCCGCCGCCCCGGCGCCGACGCCCAGGAAGAAGGCCCGGTAGCCTTGGGCGCGCAGCTCGTCCAGGCTCAGATTCTTACCGACCTCCACGCCGGTCTGAAAGTCCACGCCCATCTGGCGCAGCACGTCGATCTCCGCGTCCAGCACCTGGGCGGGCAGGCGGTCGGCGTGGACCGTACGCAGCAGGCCGCCGGGCTTTGCCTCCTTCTCGAACACCGTCACGGGATAGCCCATCTGCTTGAGATAATAGGCGCAGCTGAGCCCCGCCGGGCCCGCGCCGATGACGGCGATCTTCTCCTCATAGGGTACGCCCCGGGGATTGAGCAGGGGCGGGATATAGCGGCTCTCGGCGTTCAGGTCCCGCTCCGCCAGAAAGCGCTTGAGATCGTCGATGGCCACGGCCTCGTCCACGGCACCCCGCAGGCAGGCCTTTTCGCAGGGCCTGTGGCAGATGCGGCCGCAGACCGCGGGCAGCGGATTATAGCGCTTGATGAGCGCCAGGGCCTCATCGTAGCGGCCCTCCTTCGCCAACTGGATATAGCCCTGCACCGGAACATGGGCGGGACATGCCGCCTTGCAGGGGGCCGTGCCCTCCGGCATCACGTCCGTGCGGGTGGTGCGGAAATCCGGAGTAAAACGCTTGCTGGTCCAGAGGGTGTTGCGCGGCGTCTCCTCCGGGCGCGGCTCATTGGCCGGGCGGGGACATAGCTTTTGCCCCAGCTTCACCGCGTTGAGCTGGCAGTTCTCCACACACTGGCCGCAGGCGGTACATTTGTCCTTGTCCACCCGGGCGATGTAGTTGGTGCGCACCGCGTCGGGAGCCCGGAAGTAGGTGGCGATGCGCAGGGCAAAGCAGGAACAGCCGCAGCAGTTGCAGATGGCGGTGGTGTCCTCATAGCCGGGGGCCACGTTCAGCTCGTGGACCAGGCCGTTGGCCTCGGCCCGTTTGAGGATCTCGTAGGCCTCTTCCTTGGTGATGCGGCGGTGGGCGCCGGTCTCGGAGTAATTGACGGCGTTGTCGTTGAGGTACATGCACATGTCCTCTTCCAGGTGGCCGCAGCCCTCCCCCATAAGGCGCCGGGCCCGGCGGCAGGAGCAGGGCCCCACGGAGATGGCCCAGGCGTTCTCCACCAGCCGCGCCACCTCGTCATAGCTTGCCTTGCGGGTATTGTTCTCGATGGCGCTCTGCACGGGGATGACCCGCATCATATTCATGCCCACGTCCATGAAAGGCGCCAGCATGGACACCCGGCGGCGGGTGTACTCCTCAAAGCACTCGCCCAGCACCGGGTACTTATCGCACTGTTCCCGGTTGGACAGGATGCCCTCCATGATGCCGGGCACCCAGATGGGATAGTACCAGCAGTCCTTCCCGTCCACCCGGCGGATGCGGATGACCCCCGCGGCGCGCAGCTTCTCCAGCTGGGTGCGGGTAAAGTCCACGTCCCGCTTGGCCCGGCGGGCCACCTCCTCCGTGGTGCGGTTGGCCTCCAGGCGCAGATGCATCATGATCTCGCACATGTCGTCATCCACGATGGGCTCCAGGATCCGGTACTCCGGGTCTTTATAGGTGATGCCGGTATAGGTCAGACTCTCCAGGCTGATCTTGGTGGCCAGCTTCAGGATATTGGGTCTGTGTGCCATGCTGTCTCCCCCTCTGTTTTTTCTTTTTTCATTTCTTCCATCATATTTTTTTACGGTGCCAAACGCAAGCCCCATCCGCGCCACCCCTTGCTTTTCGGAGGATTGCCCAGTTTCCGCAGCCCGGCTTTGTACAGTTTGATCAGCGTATTGCGGTCCTATCCAAAGCCTGCTATACTGTGGGGCGAGGACAAGCAAAGGGGGCGGCGCGGTGCACACGGTACAGGCGAAATCCATACTGACCAGGTGGAACGGCATGAACGTGTACCGGGGCTGCGCCCACGGCTGCGTCTACTGCGACTCCCGCAGCACCTGCTACCACTTCACCCACCCCTTCGAGGATATCGAAGTGAAGGAAAACGCGCCGGAGCTGCTGGAGCAGATCCTCCGCAGCAGGAGGAAGAAGTTCGTGGTGGGCTCCGGCTCCATGGCCGACCCCTACCAGCCCTGCGAGCGAGAGCTGCTGCTGACCCGCCGCTGCCTGGAGTTGATCGAGCGCTACGGCTACGGCGCCACGGTGATCACCAAGTCCGACCTGGTGCTGCGGGACCTGGAGCTGTTTGCCGCCATCCACGGCAAGGCCAAGGCCGTGCTGCAGATGACGCTGACCGTGGCCGACGACAAGCTCAGCCGCATCCTGGAGCCCAATGTCTGCACCGCGAGCCGCCGCTATGAGGTGCTCAAGGCCTTTCAGGCCCGGGGCGTCCCCACCGTGGTGTGGATGATGCCCATCCTGCCGGAGTTGACGGACACGGAGGAGAACGTGCGCACGATCCTGGACTGGTGTGTCGACGCCGGGGTGAAGGGCATCGTCTGCTTCGACATGGGCATGACCCTGCGGGGCGGCTGCCGGGAGTACTACTACCGGGCGCTGGACCAGCACTTCCCCGGCCTGTCCCAGCACTACCGCCGGCGGTACGGCAGCGCCTACAACGTTTGCAGCGAGCACAGCGCCGCGCTGATGGCGCTGTTCCATGAGACCTGCGAGGCCCACGGCATCCTCCACGATCCGGAGGCGTGCTTCCGCTATATCGCTGATCTGCCCCAGCGGGAGGAACAGCTGAGCCTGTTTTAACGGACAAACATATCGGGAGCCCGGCGCGTTGTGCGACGGGCTCCCAGTCCTATTTGCTTTTCTCAATGGATCAGGAGGAGCGTCAGCAGCAGGGCCGCCAGCATGCCCACGCCCGTCTCCACCACGATCCGTTTCAGGGCCTTGTCTTCCCTTTCCACCCGTTCCTTGACCTGTTGGTATTCCATGTTCATGCCGCAGCTCCTTTCGCTTTATCGCTCTCCGCTCAGGCGGTCACAGATAAGAGACCGTCTCGGCCAGGTCCTTGCGCTTGTCGTGGTTGGGCAGCGGGCCGGTCCCCTCGGCGGCATAGCCCAGGTCCATCAGCATCAGGATATCCTCCTGCTCCGGCAGGCCCAAGGCCTTGGCCAGCGCCTCGGGGTCGAACTTGTTCACCCAGCAGCTGTCCACCCCCTCGTTGGCCGCGGCCAGGATCATATGGGTGGCCACGATGGTGGCGTCCTCCACGCCGGAGTCCCGCTTCTCACCGGGATAGGTGAACACATTGGTCCGGTCAAAGGCCACAGCCAGGACCGTGCCCGCACCGTAGCGGCAGGGCGTAGCCGCGTCCACCTTGGCCAGCGCCTTGGGAGAGCGGAGCACGTAGACGTGCTGCTCCTGCAGATTCTTGGCGGTGGGGGCCAGCCGTCCCGCCTCCAAAATGGCGTCCAGCTTCTCCTGCTCCAGCGGGCGGTCGCTGTACTTTTTGCAGGAATAGCGCGCCTTAACAAGCTGTTTGAATTCCATGATCAGAACCTCCTGTCATTGTTCTGCTTTAAGCATAGCACGGATTTTGGTTGTTTTCAATTGATATTTCAAACCACGGGATCGGGGCTGTTTCCTTTGCAGGCGTCCTTCTCCCGGCTGAAGCGGTAGATCCACAGGCAGATGGCCGCTGCGTACAACACCGAGACCAGGATGTTCAGCCACATATTCTCCCGCAGCAGAAGCATCAGCGCCACAAAGACCAGGCTCACCAACAGGATGGGTAACACCGTCTGGCGGCAGATGCCCCGGTCCTCCTTGGCGTAGATCTGCAGGGCGAACAGGCAGAAGAAATACAGCAGGAAGGAGGCGATCAGAAACAGCGTCTTGGGCCAGAGGGCCACCTCCTCATCCCGCATGAACTCCAGAGAGGTGGTCATGCTGTTCATGCCGAAGATCAGGAAAATGTGGATGATCATGTAGCCGATGCCGGTGGTCTTCTTTTCCCGGTCGATGATGTGGTCGTACAGCAGCTCGTAACAGAGAAACAGGGCCACCACGATCAGGAAGCACATGGCGGAAAAGTACACGGAGTTGAGGGTGAAGCCCCCTTCAAAGTAGGAGGCCATGGCGATGATCATCTCGCCAAAGGTGAAGACCACATAGAGCATGGCCCGCTCGCTGAGATGGGTGAAGTCCACCAGCTCGGCCTTGGTGGCGTCGAAAAAGACGCGGGTCAGAACGATGCCGTAGAGGATGGGGACGGCGGCCAGGGCGGTCCCGGTCCGGTTGTAGATGGGGATGGCTGCCAGGACCAGCAGCGCCTCCCCGTACAGAACGATCATCATCCGGCGGATGGACCGCTGCTCCACCGGGCGGCCCTTGTGGTTGCGCAGCTCGATGGCGTACTGGGTGCCGATGTTCAGCAGGATCAGCGCCCAGGCCAGATGGTATTGGTTCTGAAAGCTCTCCCAGTGGAGGCGGGTCCCCTCCCCGATGTAGTAGAGCAGGTACATATTCAGCAGCAGGGCGATGTGATCCCGCAGGCTGTTGCGGCCGTGCATGTTGATGTAGAAGGTGGAGAAGTTCCAAATCTGGATGATGGCCAGGCTGCACAGGATATAGACCCAGAAGGTGGTGCCGCTGACGAAGCCGTTCTCCACATGGTGCAGCAGAGAGTTGTTGCGCCCGATGATATAGACGAAGATCAGGTCATAGATCAGCTCCAGATACTCGACCTTCTTCTCCTCTTTCTGCAAGGGGTCGCCGAATAGCAGTTCTCTCATGGAAAGCCCTCCCGCCGCCGGGTCCGGTCCCGGCGGTCTTATGTTTTTATTCTACAGGAAATCCGGTCAAAAAGGAAGATGCATTTTGTTTCTCCCTTTTTCCGCCGGTTTTGCGTCCTCTTTTTGCCTTTTCAAACTTTGTTTACGGGATTGGGCTTGACTTCTTCCTTGATTTATAGTAGATTTGCCCGTGCGTGAAACCACGAAAAGAAGGTATTGTGCTATGAGAAACAAGTTTTTCCGCAGCGTGCTGACGCTGCTGCTGATCGCTGCCATGGCGCTGAGTCTCTGCGCCTGCGGCGGAAGGACCGCCGCCGCGGCCGCGACGCCGGCTCCTACCCCGGCCCCCACGCCGGCTCCCACGCCCGAACCCACACCGGAACCCACGCCCGAGCCCATCGTGGGCGAGCTGCTCACCGATGACGACGGCGACGGCATCATCAACTACAAGTTCCACTACAAGGGCGCCACCGTCTACGCGCTGATCGTGCTGGATCCCAGCCGCGTGTTCGTGGGCACCGCCATGACTGAGCAAACCGGCTGGGGCGGCTACGGTCTGACCCTGGACGCCATGGCCGAGCAGTACGACGCGGTGGCCGGCATCAACGCCGGCGGCTTTATCGACTCCGGTGGCACCGGTGGCGGCTGGCCCCCCGAGGGCGTCACCTACAGCCGGGGCCTGGACTACACCGTCATCGACACCGGCCTGATCGCCGGCATCAACACCGATGACAAGATGATCATCGGCTATTGCGACCACGACCTCTGCGACGACCTGAAGATCCGCGACTCGGTGGCCTTCGGCCCGATCCTGGTCCAGAACGGCGTCAAGATGGATCCGGCCGAAATGGAAACCGGCATCGGCTCCCGCACCGCCATCGGCCAGCGGGCCGACGGCGCCATTGTCATGGTGGCCATCGACGGCCGCCAGGGCTACAGCATCGGCGTGACCTTTGCCGACTGCATCGACATCATGGCCGACAAGTTCGGCTGCATCAACGCCTCCAACATGGACGGCGGCAACTCCACCGCCATGTACTACGACGGTCAGGCCGTGAACCGCTCCTCCAACCAGGCGGGCGGCACCCGGAACCTGCCTGACGCCTGGCTGGTCCACAGCATGAGCGCCTCCTATGTGAAGCCCGAGGGCGTTCCCGAGCAGATCGTTCTGCCCGAGAACCCGCTGGGCGAGGAGAAGGAGTATGTGGGTGCCTGCGACCCGGAGACCGCCGCGCGGATGTACAGCTACGCCTGCGATTTTGCGGCGGCCTTCTACGGCTACTTCGGCACCAAGGGCGCCGACTACTACTATCCCACGCTGATGCAGTATGTGGTCCAGGGCTCCGACCTGCAAAAGCGCATGGAGCTGGCCCTGATGGACAGGATCTGGGTCAACACCTACCACACGGACATCAGCAACATCACCCTGGAGGGCGCCTACGACAACGGTGACGGCAGCTATGACATCATCATCAGCACGGACATCGTCGAGCATGCCGAGTACTGGACCTATGAGGCCCCCCGCACCGAACTGCGGATCACCGTGGTGGAGGCGCCGGAGGCCGTGGACGGTTTCCTGGCCACCTCGGTCTATTGACCCGATGCCGCCGTCCACAACGATCACGCTATAAACAGCAAGAGACCGGATCCTTGGGATCCGGTCTCTTGCTGTTTTGCTCTGTCACACCACGCCGTTTTCAATGTCTGAAAGGAGCGCCCGCAGTGTGCGGCAGGCTGCGAAGGCCGCGAAGCGGTTGGGCGTCTCCTCGTCGATGCGCTTGGTGTAGCGCTGCTCCCGGCCGTCCTTCAGATAAGTGGCTGTGATCTTCCCGTCCCCGCTCCGGATGCCCAGGCACACCTTACGTCGGATCGCCCTGTACAGGATCAGCTTGAAAACGCACATGGGCACCGTGTAATAGTAGGTCAGATGGAGCATGTACACGAGGAGAGCTCCCACCGCGATGATCTGTGTGAAAACGAATAAACTCATAGGCTCTGGTAAACTGCCGCCGCGGACTTGCTTCACGCGGCGTTTGACATCTTCCGGTGAAAACGGCGCTCGCGCCGTCCTCTCCGCTTCCGATGTCTATTGTATTCCATCCGGGCGCTTTTTACAAGTCCGGGCTTTTCCCGTTTATCCTCTCTCGCCCAGGAGAAAGACCTTTCGGATCCCCTCCAGCGGGTAGTCCACAAAGCGGCCGTCGCCGATCATGGCGGTGACCTCTTCCTGGCTGAACCAGCGCGCATCGGCGACTTCCTCCTCCTGCAGGGTAAGCGCGGCGGGGTCCGCCTCCGCTTTGGCCAGGAAGTAGTCGTCCAGCACATAGGAGAAGGGCTCGGTAAACACGAAGCGCAGATCCTCCGGCTTCAGCACAAGGCCCATCTCTTCCTCCAACTCCCGCAGGGCGGAGGCGGCGGCGTCCTCCCCGCTCAGAACAAAGCCGCCCGCTGTCAGATCCCAGCGGCCGCCGTAATGGCCTTTGGCCGGGGAGCGCAGCTGACAGAGCATCTCATTTTTTCCGTTGAGG
>JAFUES010000021.1 GCA_017470325.1 Oscillospiraceae bacterium | reverse complement strand
TTAACTTTTCTTCTTTGCTCCATCTTCTGCGTGCGACTCCTTTTTTACTCATTTCCTCACTCCTTTCCTGTTTCTTATTCTACAACAAAAAATGAAAGTAGGCACTTTTTCAGTGTCTACTTTCATCTTACCAGATGCAGAACAGCGTGGCGCTGTCCCTGTGGCTTTTTATTTCTTTTTCAGCAGGCGGATGTCCGTGCCGGCGAAGGGCAGGCAAAGGAATTCCCCCTGCAGGCGGGAGCAGATCTGGGGCGTGTAGCGGCGCTGCAGCTCCTCGTTGCTGCAGTTGGTGCTGATGATGATCTTCTTGCCGCCCACCAGCCGGGTGTTCAGCAGGGTATACAGGGCGGAGAGGGACATGGGCGTCACCATCTCGGTGCCCAGGTCGTCCAGGATCATCAGATCGCAGTCCAGCATCTGCCGGACCCGGGCGTCTGCCGCCTCCTGGACCTCGTCCCGGCCGAATTTCTGCCGCTCGAAGGCGTCCAGCGCGGCGGAGGCGGAATCGTAGCAGACGGAATAGCTCTTGGCCGCCACGGCGCGGGCGATGCAGGCGGACAGGTAGGTCTTGCCCAGGCCGGTGCCCCCCTGCAGCAGCAGATTGGCCGAGACCGCGGGGAACTTGTCCGCGAAGCGCTTGCAGCCTGCGTAGACGATCTCCATGGCCTGGCGGGGCGAACCGTGCAGGGCGGGGTCGTATTCGTCGCTGTACAGCCCCAGGTCGAAGTTTTCAAAGCACTCGTCGCCGCTTTGCAGCAGCACGCCCAGCTCGCGCGTCAGCTCTTGATTGTAGAGCTTGTCCAGACATTCGCAGGGCGCGCCCTCAAAGACACCGGTGTCCCGGCACTTGGGGCAGGAGACGATCTCATCCAGATAGTCCATGGGGAAGCCCGCCTCCACCAGCAGCTCCGCCCGGCGCATCTGCAGCTCCAGATTCGCGTCCCGGAGGGCAGCCAGCTGCGCCTGCATGTCCGGGGCGCGGGAGATGGTGACCCGCACCAGCTGGGCCATCTGGGCGCGCATGGTCGCGTCGATCTCCGCCACCGCGGGGATCTTGGCGTAGACCTCGCTCAGGCGGCGGGCCTGCTCTGTCCGATTGTTTTCCCGCTGCTGCTCCAGGCGCGCTCTGGCCCGGGCCAGCAGCTTTCCGTCATAAGCCATGTTCGTCCAATCTCCTAAACAAAACACAATACGAAAGAATACGGATTGCCACAGCCAGTGTGCGCACTGGCTTCGCAATGACGACATTAAATCTTCCCCACCAGGCCCTTGATGTCCTCAATGCTGACGGGCTTGTCCTTCCCGGCGGGGCGGGCAGGGGCGGCCTTACGGCCGAAGCCGTCCTTCTCCTCGATCTCCCGGGGCTGGTGCAGACCCTTCTGGTGCCAGCTTTGCAGGATGGCGTCCATGTATTTCCAGCTGAGCTTGCCGGTCTTGACCACGGTCCGGTCCAGGGCCATGGAGAGAGCCTCGTCCGGAAAGCCCATGGCAAGCCAGGCCTCGATATATTTCTGCTCCGGTTCGCGCAGCTCCCGGCCCCGGATGCCCAGCAGGGCCTGGATGCGGCCCAGGTCGCTGTGCAGCTGCCGGCGCTTGTGTATGTAGGCCTCCGCCTGGTCCAGGGTCAGCAGCTCCTGATTGACCCAGGTGTAGGCCTCCTTCTCGATGGCCCGGGCGGTGGGGCGGCGTCCCTCGCCGTATTTCTCCCGGTAGACCTGGCCCACGTAGTTGAGCAATTCCAGGATCACCTCCGCCGGCAGGCCCAGATGGTCGTAGACCCCGAAGAGGATGCGCATGTCGTTGCTGTTGAGGTTGCGGCCGATGACCTTGGCGGCCTCCTCCAGGATGGCGGCAAAGGCCGGGTCCTCCCGGCCCCGGCGGCTGAGCTCCGCGGCCGGGTACTGGGGCAGCTCCTCCGCCGGGGGCAGCAGCTCCTGCCGGGCGGGGGCGGTCGGGGTGACAGGCGGCGCCTCCCCGGGCGTCAGGCCCATGCGGCGCAGCTTTTCCCAGGCGGCGTCCACCTCCTGCAGGGTGCGGCAGAGGGTAACCGCGGCCCGCTCCATGTCCGCCCCGGGCTCCGAGAGCAGGTACAGGTACAGCAGGGCCACGTCCCCGTCATGGGCGCGCAGCAGCGCGTCCAGCGCCGCGGCGGGTATGAACTTGTCCGAGCGTGCGTCCGGCATGGTGTGTCTTCCTTGAAAATTTACAGATTGTTATTAGCGTTGCAACATTATACCATTAAAATTGACTTGTCGCAAGTGGGGGACTTGTGTTATAATACAGGATGCATTATTATGTCAGACTATGCCCAAATAAGGAGCAAGATATGATAGAACTGCTCTCGCCCGCCGGTTCCCCCGAGGCCGTCATCGCCGCCGTGCAGAACGGCGCGGACGCCGTGTACCTGGGTCTGGGGGATTTCAACGCCCGCCGGGGCGCCAAGAACTTCACCGACGAGGAATTTCAAAAAGCAGTGCGCTACTGCCATATCCGGGGCTGCAAGCTGTACGTGACCCTGAACACCCTGGTCAACGACCGGGAGCTGGAGCGGGCCATCAACGCCGCCGCCCTGGCCTCCGGCATGGGAGCGGACGGCATCATCATCCAGGACCTGGGGCTCATCAAGGCCGTGCGCCAGGCGCTGCCGGACATCCCCCTGCACGCCAGCACCCAGATGAGCATCCACAACCTGGCCGGGGTGGAGGCCGCCGCCGAGATGGGGCTGACCCGGGCGGTGCTGGCAAGGGAGCTGAGTTTGGAGCAGATCAAGTTCATCAGCAAAAACGCCTCCATCGAGACGGAGGTTTTCGTGCACGGGGCCCTGTGCTTCTGTCATTCGGGCCAGTGCTATATGTCCGCCATGATCGGGCGGCGCAGCGGCAACCGGGGCATGTGCGCCCAGCCCTGCCGCATGCAGTACAGTCTGGGCGGCCGGATGGACGACTACCCCCTGTCCCTGAAGGACAACTGCCTGGCCGACCGGCTCCAGGAGCTGGAGGAGGCCGGGGTGGCCTGCCTGAAGATCGAGGGGCGCATGAAGCGGCCCGAGTACACGGCCATCGTCACCGGGATTTATTCCAAGGCCCTCAAGGAGCACCGCAAGCCCTCTGTGGAGGAGATGCAGCTGCTGGAGCAGGCCTTCTCCCGCCAGGGCTTCACCCAGGGCTATTTCGACGGGGACAAGAAAGACATGTTCGGCGTCCGGCAGGATACCGACCGGGCGGACGAGTCCGTGTTCGCCAACGCCCGCAAGGGCTACGCCGAGGGGGAGCTGCGCCGGGTGCCGGTGCACTTCTACACCGTGGCCGAGAAGGGCCAGCCCATCCGGGCCATCGCCTTTGACGACGAGGGCCACCGGGCCGTGGCCCAGGGGCCGGTGCCCGAACGGGCCAAGCGCCAGGGACTGACGGCGGGCTATCTGCAGGACCAGATGTACAAGACCGGCGGCACGCCCTACCTCTGCGTGGAGAACAGGGCCAAGGCCGACCCGGGGCTGTACCTGTCGGCCGCCACCATCAACGAGCTGCGGCGGACCCTGATCGCCCAGCTGTCCGAGGAGCGGGCCACGCCCCCGGAGCGGGACACGGGCTACATGCCCAAGCCCCCGGCGGACCAAAAGCCCGTCGCCGATCCCAAGATCATCTTCCAGGTGCGGACCGGGGAGCAGCTGCTGCCGGAGCTGGCGGAGCTGAAGCCGGACTACATCTACGTGCCCGCGCTGGTGCTGCGAGAGAATTTTGACCGGGTGCTGCCCTTCGTGCGCAGCGGCGCCACCCCCGTGGCCGTGCTGCCGCGGGTCATCAGCGACCCCCAGACGGGGGAGATCTACGAGGCCCTGAAGGAGCTCTACGACAGGGGCGTGCGGGAAGCGCTGCTGGGGAACCTGGGCCATATCGTCATCGCCCGGCGCGCCGGGATGCGCATCCGGGGGGACTTCGGTCTCAACGCCTTCAACTCCCAGAGCCTGGAGGTGCTGCGCCTGGCGGGCTTTGAATCCGTCACCGCCTCCTTTGAGCTGCGCATGTCCCAGATCCGGGATCTGCGCAAGCCCCTGGACACGGAGATGATCATCTATGGCAGGCTGCCGGTGATGGTCTCCGAGCAGAACATCGTCAAGAGCCCCAGCGGCAAGGTCATCCAGACCGAGGCGCAGCTGTCCGACCGGATGGGCTCGGTGTTCCCGGTGGTGCAGGAATTCGGCGACCGCAGCGTCATCTACAACGCCCACAAGCTGTACATGGCCGACAAGAAGGACGACCTGTATTCCGCGGGCCTCTGGGGACTGCGGCTGCTGTTCACCACCGAGAGCGGACGGGAGTGCGTGGAAGTGGCCAAGGGACACCTGGGCTACAGCGACTACCGGCCCAATGTGCTGACAAGAGGCGTGTACTACAGAGGAGTCGAATGAGATTCGAGTTTTGAGATTCGAGAATTGGCAGACGAAAGACTATGAACATCGTATTGGCCTCGGCGTCTCCGCGGCGCAAGCAGCTGCTGGAGATGCTGGGCATTGAAAACTTAAAGATCCTCCCGGCAAAAGGGGAGGAGATCCCGCCGGAAAACGCCGCGCCCCAGGAGCTGGTCATGGCTCTGGCGGCCCACAAGGCCCGGGAGGTGGCGGAGCAGTGCGCCGCCGAGGACCTGGTCATCGGGGCGGACACCATCGTCTGGCTGGACGGGCGGCCCCTTGGCAAGCCCCACAGTGAGGACCAGGCGGTGCGGATGCTGCAGACCCTCTCCGGCAGGACCCACCGGGTGTATACCGGCGTGGCCCTGGTGCGCGGCGGCGAGACCGTCACCGGCTATGAGGAGAGCGGCGTCACCTTCCGGGAGCTGACGGAGGACGAGATCCGCCGCTATGTGCAAAGCGGGGAGCCCATGGACAAGGCCGGGGCCTACGGGGCCCAGGGCCGGGGCGCGCTGCTGGTCAAGCGCATCGAGGGGGACTTCTTTAACGTGATGGGCCTGCCCCTGTGCAGGCTGGGACAGATGCTCAAAGAGCAGGGAGTGGAGATCCTTTGAAAGAATATCTGAGAAAAAACGGCATACGCATGGCCATCATCGTGCTGGCGGTGGCGCTGCTGGTGGGCGTGGGCAAGGCCGCCCGGGACGGGCAGATCGGCTTTGTGCAGAACACCACCAACGTGCTCACCGGCCCGCTGCAGAAGGTGCTCAGCTCCACGGTCAACTGGTTCGACACCATCTACGGCTACCTGTATGACTACGACTCCCTGCTGGCGGAGAACGAGTCGCTGCGCGCCCAGCTGGCCGACGCCCAGCAGTCCGCCCGCGACGGCATCGAGGCCTCCGAGGAAAACCAGCGCCTGCGGGAGCTGCTGTACCTGCGGGAGAAGCACACGGACTATATCCTGGAGTCGGCCAAGCTGGTGCTCTGGTCCTCCTCCAACTGGTCGTCCTCCTTCACCATCAGCAAGGGCTACACCAGCGGCGTGGAGCTGGGCGACCCGGTGATCACCGAGTACGGCGTGCTGGTGGGCCAGGTCACGGAGCTGGGTACCAACTGGGCCACGGTCAGCACCCTGATCGACGTGGACATGAGCGTTGGCGGCTATGTGAGCAGCACCGGTGCCACCGGCATGGTCATGGGCGAGTACGCCCTGATGAAGCAGAAGACCGCCAAGCTCACCTATCTGGCCGACGGGGCGCAGATCTTCGTGGGCGACGAGGTGCTCACCTCCGGCTCCGGCGGCGCTTTCCCGGCGGGACTGGTCATCGGCACCATCTCCAACGTGCAGACCGAGGCCGGCGGCCAGATCGAATACGGCATCGTACAGCCCACCTGTGACCTGGATTCGCTGGTGCAGGTGTTCATCATCAAGGACTTTACAGTGGTGGAATAATGGCGGAAATTTCGTACTCCGGCGGTCGTCTGCCGGACGTCAGCGGACAGCCCCAGCGCGAAAGCTCCCCCCGGTCCCAGAACCGGACGGGGCGCAGGCGGGGGGACAACCAGCTGGCGGAGACGCTGAAAAAGAATGTGCTGGACAAGATCCATTTCAAGCGGGTGCTGCAGTATGCGCTGTTCCTGTTTCTGGCCTTGCTGGCACAGAATATGCTCTTTACCCAGCTGCGCATCGCCGGGATCTGTCCCATGATCCTGCCGGCGGTGGCCGTGGCGGCGGGGATGTTCCAGGGCGGCACCTGGGGCGCCGTCATCGCCCTGGTGCTGGGCATCTTCGCGGATATGGCCTTTGTGGAGAACACAGTGCTCTTCACCATCGTGTTCCCGGCGCTGGCCTTCGGCTCCGGCTTCATCTCCCAGTTTTTCATCAACCGGCGCTTCTTCGCCTTCATGGGCGCAGCGCTGCTGGGCCTGCTGCTGACGGGCCTTGCCCAGATGCTGCACGTGGTGGTGATGGACAGCTTTTCGCTGAGCATGCTCCCCACGGTGCTGCTGCAGACCCTGTGGTCCCTGCCCTTTGCCCCGCTGGCCTACCTGCCCGCGGCGCATTGGATCGAGTGAGGGGACGCGTTTTCAAGAACCATTTCTTGTAGCGACACACGAAAGGAACGATGTCCATTTTTTCTTTGCTTGTCCAAAGAAAAAGTGGACAAAAAAAGAAACGACAGCCGGGGAGGACCCCGGCACCCCCGGTGCAGACCTGGAGGACATGAGTGCCGCATAGGTCGCCGCCGTATGAAGGACGCGTGGCCTGTGCCTTTTGGGCTTCCGGGCTACGCTAAAGCGGGCCCTACCTGGTTGCGGTGGTAAGCCTGTGCCAGTAACCACACGGCGGCTTGGAGGTGCGAAACGCAGCTTCCCCTTTCCACTCGCCGAGCCGCCGCGAGGTGAACTCCCGCAGCTTACGGGAGCAGCAAGGCAGGGCCCAGTCGGCCCGGAGACCAGAATCGGCGGGCCCTTTAGACTGAGGACGGCGGCGACCTGAGAGGCCACCTCCCCATACCGTTTGCCACCAGCCAACCACTTTTTCTTTGGCATCAAAAACCGTTTCTTTTTCTTGCGAGAAAAAGAAATGGGTTTTGGAGAATGATAAGGACATAGCATATGAACAGATTGATCAAACCCGCGCGGGTGGCCGCCCTGGCCATCCTGATGATCCTCTTCCTCACCATCTACATGATCTTCCTCTACCGGCTGCAGATCATCGAGGGCGAGGCCTACTACAACCGAAGCAACGAAGTCAGCAGCACCGAGCGCACCATCACCGCCGCCCGGGGCAATATCCTGGACCGCTATGGCCGGGTGCTGGTCAGCAACAAAGAGTGCTACAACCTGAAGATGGACGTGTCCAAGCTCTTTGGCAACGCCGACCCCAACGCCATCATCCTGGAGCTGGCCAAAATGGTGGAGGGCTACGGCGACACCTACACCGACGACCTGCCCATCACCCGCACGCCCCCCTTCGAGTATGAGGAGGACATGACCGAGATCCAGCGGACCATGCTCAACGCCTACTTTGTGGACAAGGGCGACGACCTGCCGGAAAACCCCACGGCGGTGGAGCTTCTCAGCTACATGCGCAGCCGCTATGAGATCGACAACGCCTACTCCGCCGAGGAGATGCGCATCATCGCGGGCGTGCGCTATTCCATCAACGTGCGCTACGCCATCAACACCGCCGACTACTACTTCGTCGAGGACGCCAGCCCCAAGCTCATCTCCTCCATCATGGAGAACAAGCTCACCGGCATCGAGGTGGAGCGGGCCTACATCCGGGAGTACGGCACCGAGTACGCCGCCCATATCCTGGGCTACGTGGGCTTGATGACCCAGGAGGAGTTCGAGCGCTACTCCCTGCTCAACTACGCCAACAACGCCATGGTGGGCAAGGACGGCATCGAGTACGCCTTTGAGAGCTACCTGCACGGGGAGGACGGCAAGGTCATCGAGACCCGCAGCGCCTCCGGCACCATCCTGTCCACGGTCTACACCCAGGAGCCGGTCCCCGGCGACCACATCTACCTGACCATCGACAGCGTGCTGCAGGAGCAGGTGGAGCGTATCCTGGCAAACGGCGTGGAGGGCATGATCAAGACCCGCAACCAGGCCCGGGCCGAAGGCATGGCCCGCGGCGACTACGATCCGGAGATGAAGGACGAGATCACCGGCGCCGCCGCCGTGGTGGTCAGCGTGGACACCGGCGAGCCCCTGGCCCTGGCCAGCTGGCCCACCTTCGACGCCTCCACCATCATCGAGAAATACGCGGACCTGCTGGCCACCCCCAATGCGCCGCTGTTCAACCGGGCGCTGATGGGCGCTTACGCCCCCGGCTCCGCCTTCAAGCCCTGCACGGCCATCGCCGCACTGAGTAAGGGCATCATCAACACCGAGGACAAGGTCAAGTGCGAGGGCGTGTTCACCAAGTACGCCGCCGAGGGCTACGCGCCTCAGTGCTGGATCTGGACCGCCATCGAGGGCGAGAACCTGACCCACCCGGAGGAGAACGTGTCCACCGCCCTGCGCGACTCCTGCAATTACTTCTTCTACACCATCGGCGAACAGCTGGGCGTCGACGACCTGGGCGAATACGCCCACGCCTTCGGGCTGGGCGTGAACACCGGCATCGAGCTGGTGGAGACCACCGGCAACATGTCCAACCAGGCCAACCACGCCGACTACACCGGCACCGTGTGGCGTATCGGTGACACGCTGCAGGCCGCCATCGGTCAGTCCGACTCTATCTTCTCCCCGCTGCAGCTGGCCGAGTACTGCGCCACTGTGGCCAACGGCGGCTATCGGCACTCCGCCTCCATACTCAAGGCCATCCGCAACTACGACTATAGCGAGAAGCGCTATGAGCGCGAGCCCAGCATCCTCTCCATCGTCCAGTCCCCCGAGTACAACTGGGAGGCGGTGCACCAGGGCATGTACATGGTGCTCAACGACTACGTCAACGAGGCAAACGTCCTCGAATGGGTGGACTGCCCCTGGATCTGCGCCGGCAAGACCGGGACCGCGCAGAAGGGCGAGAAGATCACCAACGACGGTATCTTCATCTGCTACGGCCCCTTCCGGGAGCCGGAGGTGGCCATCTGCGTCATCGTGGAGCGCGGCGGCAGCGGCGCCAGCACCCAGTTCATGGCCCGCCAGATCATGGACGCCTACATCAACATCCGCTCCTACAGCGACACCTCCGAGGCGGAGATGGCTCTGCTGCGCTGAGCGGACTTCCAAAAAAGCCCGGATTTCCAGGCTTTTCCGGCAATTGCTTCAAAAAGTTTTTGTAACTGGCTCTTGCGGGATGCCTGCGAATTGGGTATAATAAGATATCAGACAATTTATATTATGCATCATGCGTTTGGCATGGATGTTGCAAAAAAGAAAAGGAGGGTCACATGAATATAGCACTGATGGCGCACGACCGGAAAAAGGAACTAATGGTCCAGTTTTGCATCGCCTACTGCGGGATCCTGGCGGAGCATTCTCTGTGTGCCACCCATGTGACCGGTAAGCTTGTCTCCGAGGCCACGGGCCTGCCCGTGACCCTGTACCTCCACGCGGACCAGGGCGGCGCCCAGCAGATCGCCTCCCGCATCTCCTTCAACGAGATCGACCTGGTGCTGTTCTTCTGCGACCCGGCCAACCCCCGGGGCTTCGACGACATCAACAAGGTGGAGCGCCTGTGCGACCAGTATCAGATCCCCTTCGCCACCAACGCCGCCACCGCGGAGGTGCTGGTGCAGGGCCTGCGCCGGGGCGACCTGGATTGGCGCAACATCGTCAATCCGCAGAAGAGATGAGGAGTTTTGCTTTAGACAGCAGGAAATGCGTTTATTAAGTGTCAAACGAGGCTCGCAATCAGCGAGCCTCGTTTGACGTTTACAATACTGGTTTACGAACAGAACAATCATTGACCGTGCCAGCGGCGACATTAACTCGTCGATCTCTGGCGGATGCAATACCGAAGCCCCATGGCCAGCGCGCGTACTACAACGGCGATTACCAGTGTCATCAGGAAAACGAGCACGGCCAGGATGACCGGATACAAGAGATCCACCCCATAGGAGGGCAAACCCTTCAAGGCCGCCAGCAATTGCACATTGAAATTTAGACGGTCGAGGATTCGAATCGGATAAAAGTGGAATAGGTACACCAGAAAGGTATAGGAGGCGATGGTTGAGATCCAGCGATGGAAGCGGTCGTTACGGAAAGCTGCGACCACACGCAGTGAAAAAGCAATCACACAGGACGCGCAGACCACTCCGGAGATCGAATACCAATACAGGATTGTATGGTAGCCCCGCCGGTACAGAATTGTGCGCAGCGCATTGACGGCAATAAAGAGGAGCGGCGCAAAGAAGCCGTATTTTTCCAGCCGGTCTTTATGCGTGAACAGAAAATGCCCAAACACGGCGATCATCGCGGCTGGTACTGTCCCACCGATGGTATAATGGGAAAACTGCATCATCTGATTGTTGGTGAACACATTGACTGCAAAAACAAGGGCGGCTAGGAGAAGTGCGCCGACCCGTAGCTTTCTGCTGCGCGCCAGGGTTTGAACCATGCCCTGCAGAGCGGGGAAGAGCAGGATGACCAGCACATAGATGTATAGATACCACAGGTGCCCTTGAACGGGTGGCTGCCAGCGGAGCAGAGATTTGAACGCCTCTTTGTAGGCGGAGCCAGGCTGATGAAGACTTGCAGAAAGGCTATCCGCAGAGCCTGACACATAGGGGAATACATAAAAGCTGAAAACGCTGAACAGGAACATGGGCAGCAGAATGCGTATTGCCATATGTCGGAGTTGCTTCTCATAGCTCTTGTTCTGAAAGAGAAAAAAGCCTAGGATCAGCCAGAAGATCGCAACACCGTCTGCGAAGACGGAACCAACGAGTGCACGACTGGAATCGATGGACCCATCAACGACAATAGGAAGATACACATGACAGCCAATCACGATCAGACAGCCGAAAATGCGTGCAAGTTCAATGCCGGGATTTCGGGCTTTTGCGGAACTCATACCAATAATTTCCTCCCATGTGGAGTATCATTTTATATGGTCTTGCGGGATCGAGCTATGCGATGCGGCCAAGGCCTTACCACTTGTTTTCCACCTTTTCGGCGAAGCCGGGGAAATCGCGCACCTCGCCTCAGAACCGTTCCCGTTTAAACGGTGTCGATAAAGGTGCGCTCGACCTTATTGAAGGTCACAATCCCGACGACCGCAGCCAGGAGCGTGAACACAAGCGTTGAGATCACCGCCTCCGGCAAAACCGTTCCGGTGCCTAAGAGCGCCAAGCGAAAGATCTCCATCGGCGCTGTCATGGGATTGATCAGCAGGAACCTGTACATGCCTGACAAGGGCATCTGAGAAACGGGATATACCACCGGGCTGACATACATCCAAAGCTGTAAGCCAAAGCCCACCAGGAAGGCCAGATCCCGATACTTTGTAGTCACGCTGGATACGAGGATACCCAGGCCCAGGCCCAGGATCCCGGTAACGAGAACAGCGGGGAGGATCAGCGGCAGCATGATCCAGTTGGGAGAGACTTCTCCGCGGGCGACATAGCCGGCCATAACGACGCCCACCAAAGCGAGCTGGATAAAAAACTGGATGGCGGCGGAAAACACCGTGGAGATCGGGATCGTGAGCCGGGGGAAATACACCTTTTGAAAAACATGCGCGTTTCGGATAAATGTTGACGCGTTGCCGCTCAGACAACTGGCAAAGAAGGTCCAAAACGCATGACTGCTCAGATAAAAAAGCAGCTTTGGGACCCCTCCGGTGCTGAGCCCGGCGATGTTGCCGAAAACGATCGTATAGATAAAGCTTGTGATCATCGGACTGATGATCAGCCACAAAGGACCCAGGATCGTCTGTTTGTAGATGAGCTTGAACGAGCGCTCCGTAAACAAGCGGATCAGATCCCGATAAGCCCAAACATCTTTGAGCCCGAGCTGAAGCAGGCGGTGGTCCGAGCTGATATGTACATGATAATCTTGTGTGGAATAAGTCATGGCAAGTCCTTATGTTCCTCCGGCGCTTCCGCCGGCCGGATCGGCTCTGCGGTCATCGGCGAGAGCCGAACGCTCCCCCATGCGCCGATCGTCCAGTTCTTCCCCCAAAAGCGCGTGGTCTCTTCGATTTGAAAAGACAGGGCTTTCCTGACAAAATCATGCCGCGTTTGTTCTCCGTTTTCATAATCGAACAACGCGATGTCACAGGCATAGCCTCCCGCCGCCAGCGGGTCGGCGGGGAAGCGGCAGTCCAGCACAGTCTCACCGTCAGGCAGATCAAAAGCATCGGAAAAAGTCATTCCGATGATGACCCCCTCGGCATTGGACACCACAAGCCGTACCCTTACCCCGGGGAGGGACTCTTTGCTGGACACCCGCAGGCGGAACTTCAGCGCCTCACCCATCCGGACAAGCTCGTTGTCAAGGAGGACGCCCTCAACCCGGCAGATCCCTGAAGTGTTCTTGTCCCTGCGCAGGTCAAGAGACTGCTCGTCAAAAAGGCCGCGGGCGCGCATCAGATGATCGCTGTAATAACGGATGGCCTCTTCCACATCCCCGTCATAGATGATCTCACCCTGGTCCAGCACGATGCATCGGTCACACAGATCCCGGATCGTTTTCATGTTATGGCTGACATAGAGGACCGTTTTGTTTTCGTCAAGGGACGCGCGCATCATTTTGTCGATGCATTTTTTCTGGAATGCGATGTCCCCTACGGCCAACACTTCATCCATGATCACGATCTCACTGTTCAGGTGAGCGGCCACAGAGAAAGCCAGCTTCACATACATGCCGCTGGAGTAGCGCTTGACGGGCGTGTCGATGAATTCCCGCACCTCAGAGAACTCGATGATGTCTTCCAAAACCGCGTCGATCTCTTTTTTCGTCATGCCCAGGATGGCGCCGTTCATATAGATGTTTTCACGGCCTGTCATTTCCCCGTGAAAGCCGGTTCCTACTTCCAGCATGGAGGTGACCCTGCCGTACAGATCGATGTCGCCGGAGGTGGGCGCCGTCACCCGGGAGATCAGCTTGAGCATCGTGCTTTTCCCCGCGCCGTTGCCGCCGATGATCCCAAGGCGCTCCCCCTGGAAAACTGTGAGATTGATGTCCTTCAGCGCCTCGAAACGGTCGCCGTAAATGGTTCCGCGCTGTCCGATCTTGGTGTTGGGATCTTCCAGACCGCGCTTTCGGTACCACCAGCTTTGGAGATCCCGTCTTAAAGTCCCACTGCCGATCTGCCCCAAACGGTATACCTTACCGACATGCTCCAGCCGGATCATGACTTTACGGTTATCTTGTCTCATGAGCGCTCTCTTCTCCCGTAATAATCCGCATACCACTGCGCAAAGGCTCTCAAGCCCTCGCGGATGCCGGTTTTGGGCGTGAAGCCGAAATCCCGCTCCAGCGCCGTGGAATCCGCATACGTGACGGGTACGTCTCCCGCCTGCATACCGGCAAGCTCGCGGTGCCCTTCAAAGTCATAATCTTCCGGCAGCACCCCCGCCCGGACAAGCTCTTCCTGAAGCACGGAGACGAAATCCAGAAGGTTTTCCGGCTGGCCGCCGCCTATGTTGTAAATGGCATATGGGGGGATCGGAAGTCCGTCCTCACCCAGTTCCTTCGCCGGCGGCCCCTGCATCACACGGACAAGGCCCTCCACGATATCATCGATGTAGGTAAAGTCCCGCTGCATATTGCCGTAGTTGAAGATCCTGATCGTTTCGCCGGCGGCCAGCCTTCGGGTCGCGCTGTAATAAAACATGTCCGGTCTGCCGGCAGGGCCGTAGACTGTGAAAAAGCGGAGACCAGTGCAGGGAATATCATAAAGCTTCGCATAAGCATGGGCCAGCAGCTCGTCCGATTTTTTGGTCGCCGCATAGAGGGAGACCGGCGCGTCGACTTTGTCTTCCGTGCTGAAGGGCAGCTTTTTGTTGCCGCCATATACGGAAGAGCTGGAAGCGTATACAAAATGCTCCACCGGGTGATGGCGGCAAGCCTCCAGCAGGTTATAAAAGCCGATGATGTTAGACTCGATATAGACATCGGGATGATCGATGCTGTAGCGCACCCCGGCCTGCGCCGCAAGGTGGACCACAATGTCGAAATGATAGTTCTGAAACAGCTCTTCCAGCAGCGCCTTGTCGGTGATGGAGCCTTTGACGAATACATGCCTGGCCGCGCTGGTCCGGGCCGCGTCCCCGATCCTGTCCAGCCGCCACTCCTTCAGACTGACGTCGTAGTAGCTGTTCATATTGTCGAGAGAAACCACACATCCTCCGGAAAGCTGGGAGAGGAGCTTTATCACAAGATTCGCCCCGATGAAGCCGGGAGAGCCGGTGATCAGGATGTTTTTGTTGTTGAGATCTGTTTTCTGTTTCATGGCAATGACTCCAGCCGGTATTTGCTGCGGACTATGCAAAAATGATATCCTGTAATCGCGGATTTGTCAACCGGATCACTTGTTTGTTTCGGGATGCAGGACCCTGCTCAAGGATGTCTGCACGGGATGGATCTGCGCCGCCGCGGCCAATACAGGGTGTTTGGATTCCTCTTTACAGCTGTCTGCACAGATGATAAAATACAACAGGAAACTGTGTATATAACGGTCCAAATAGGGTGAAAAAATGATCATATATGAAGACTTGCACCGTCCTTCGATGTTTCTTTCCTTATATAATGAGAGCGGCGTTGCCGCACAAAACCGTTATCCCAACGGAGCCGCTATGGCTCTGGCAAGAGAGATCGGGCGTTTTTTTACTCCAGAGCTTTTGTGCAAACGCCTGAGCTTCCGGGCCGGGGATGACAAGGTCATTGTTTTTGATTCCGGTTCATCACCGGAGTATCTGAACTGGCTATGTGACAAATATCCAGAAAAGAGAGTCATTCTGTTCTTCTGGAATCCGATATGGCCACTTGGATTTGATCGGCTGAATCCCCGGATCGAGATATGGACCTACTCGAAAAGAGATAGCCTGAAGTACAACATACGCTTCAACTCACAGTTCTATTTTGACGTCCTGGCAGATGAAGCGAAGGATTTTTTACCTCCGCCTTTCCGGCTTCACCCGAAGGTTTTGTTTGTCGGACGCGAGAAAGGGCGAGCTGATGCGCTGAAGGAGCTGTACAGCCAGCTTGAAGATGCCGGAGCCGAAATTGAACAGTTCCTCGTTCCCTTCCCCAAACATCTCCGGCGTTTTGCGCACCTGGTCGAAAAAACGGTACCCTACAGGGACGTGGTGGAAATGATGAAGCGGGCAGATATCATTCTGGATTACAGCACAGACCCGGAAGCCGGGCTGTCTTTGCGGGCAATGGAGTCTCTGTTCTGGGGCAAAAAGCTGATCACCAACAACATTTCCATTCTGGATACCGATTTCTATCATCCCGGCAACATTTACGTTCTCGGGAAAGACAAGCGGTCCTTCGAGGATTTTTTCCGCTGTGATCCCACACCGGTGGCGCAGCCGGTCCGGGACCGGTACCGGCTTTCCCATTGGCTGAAACGATTCGACGAGGTGACCGAATGTTCGATACACGGATAAATCAAAAAAACGCCATAATGATGATTTCCGTCCGGGAACATATGACGGGCCTTTACAAACGGGAAAAGCACAAGCAGTCGCAGCGCCGGGCGCGGCTGAAAAGAGCATGGAGGATCATTCGAAACGAAGGCGCCATGGGGGTGGTCCGATGGGCAAAACGCAAGCTGCGGTCTGCCAGTCCTGTGGAGGAGGTCCACCTTCGGGGGAATATCATACCGGCCAGGGATCTGCAGTTGGACAGTCCGAATACGGCCGCAAGGAAAGAACTGTATTTCAGCAAAGAAAGGATCGCCATATATACTGTCCTTTTCGGAGCCTATGATGCAATTCGAAGCCCGCTTATGCGGCCAGACAACATCGACTATTATATCATCACAGACCAGAACGTTCCGGCCGGCCGTTGGATTCCGCTGGCGGCAGACGCTCTGCTGCCGGGGGAGATCCTGGGCGATCCGGTTTTGTGCAATCGCTGGTGTAAGATGCACCCGCAGCTTCTGTTTCCGGAATACAGTGTGTCGATCTATGTGGACGCCAGCTTTCTCATCACCTCAGACTTGACTCCCTGCACAGCCGCGCTGGATTCCTTCCCGGTTTCCATGTTCCGGCACTATGCCCGGGCCTGCGTTTACGATGAGGTCCGCGTGTGTACCAATTTCAAGTTCGACTCCCAAACGGGCGAGGAGCAGGAAAGGCTGCTGCGTGAACACGGGGTGCCCGAGCACTGGGGGCTCCTGGAGGCGCCTGTCATCGCACGCAGGCATCACGACGCCCTCTGTGTCTCGATCATGGAGCGGTGGTGGCAGACCTTTTATGAAGAACCTGCAAAGCGGGATCAGATCGCCTTGATCGACTGCCTTTGGAAGATGAACATCTCCCCGGAAAAAATAGGCGTGCTCGGCGCAAACGTTTATAATTGCCCGATGCTGATCAAATTTCCTCATAGGCATCAGGGCGGCTGACGCGGCCCAGGCCGGGTGATCGAAGCACGGGCGGGACGGCTTCATCCCTGCGGAAGAAGCGCGCATCCCGCCCAGCCTCATGAAATGGCAGGTGATACGATGAAACTATTTTGGAAGCGGCCCAATTGGTTCCTGGCTTCGCTGGGGACTTCGGACGGTTCCGTGGAAGCGGACAGAAAGAGGTATACGCTTCGGCGCGGGGGCCCGGCTGTAAAGATGAGGCCCTGGAAGCAGCGCCTTTGCCTTTGCTCCACGAGGGGATCCTTTGGGGATTCTCTGGATGACTTTTTGTTCTGTTATACGGAGATCCTTCCGGAAACAGAGAATTTTGAGATCAGCGCCACCTTCACGGTGAAAGAAAGCTCTGAGCGGATCAGCTGGCAATCTGGGTATGGGATCTTCGTTGCGGACACGGTGAATTGTGACAAAGTATATCGCAGATACAGGAATCTGTTGGGCGTCGGCCGTTTCCGGACGCGTTCCACCGTCAGGCAGAGCGCGGGAATGAGAGTGGTGTCCGGCTACCGGGATGCGGACGCGGCGGAGGTCGTCGGGAACAGGATCCTGGATCTGTCCAGAGACGCCGCCTTTCCCGGGCAGGCACCCCGGATCGTGCCCGGAGAACGCTATTATCTCCGGTTGGAGAAAACAGACGAGGGCTTTCACGGAAGCATAAGGTTTCAAGACGAGACCCAGACTTTTTTTCTTCCCGGATGCGACTTTTTGCTGCGGCAGGATCCGCACAAACTCTATGTGGGATTTGCTGTGGCGGGGGCTATGACCCTGGAGGTGAGCGAGATCCGCTTTCTGCGCAGCCCGGGAAAAAGCAGCGTTACACCGGAAGGCACGATCCGAATGGCGCTGCCCGATTATCCGTTTCCCCGGGAGCTGCGGTTGGGATCGGAACAGACGGACAAAGTCTTCCCGAGCGCGGAGCTGTTCGTTTCTCCGGGCGGGAAACCGGGCGGCGACGGAAGCCGATCGGCTCCCCTGGAGCTGCATACGGCCCTGGCCGCGGCGGAAGAAGGGCAGACGATCTGGCTGATGGACGGCATCTACCGTCCGAAAGAGCCATATCATGTTCCCGACAAAGGCCGCGAGACCGGCAGCCGAAGAATCCTCCTTCGCGCGGAACACGCTGGCAAGGCGATCCTGGACGGCGGGGATCTGCTGCAGGCAGCGCCCTTGTTCATCCTTCGCGGCAATGCATGGCATCTGAAGGACCTCATTTTCCGCAACAGCCCCTTATCGGGCTTGCTGATCTGCGGCAGTGGGAATTTGATCGAACACTGTGAGGCATATCAGAATCGGGATACCGGGATCTTGATCTGTACATATCCCGGTACTGGGCGGGAGAAATGGCCAAAAGACAACCGCGTGGTGTGCTGCGATTCCCATCACAACCGCGATGCAGCCGGAGAAAATGCGGACGGCTTTGGAGCAAAGCTCTCTGTTGGCGAAGGCAATGCTTTTTTTGAGTGCATCGCACACCATAATGTTGACGACGGGTTCGATCTTTTTTCGAAGAATGTGCTGGGGCCGATCGGCACCGTTACCATAGAAAACTGTGTCGCCTTCGACAACGGACCGCAAAAGGAAGAGGAACGGGAAGGAAAAGGCGGAGGAATGGGGTTCAAGCTGGGCGGCGATCATCTGGCCATCCCACACCGGGTGCTGAACTGTATTGCGTTTCAAAACCACCAGGCGGGCTTCTCTACCAATAACAACCCGAACGCACGAATGGAGAACCTCACCGCATGGAAAAACGGCAAGCTCTCCATCTTGTATAACTACCAGCTGACAACCAAGCGGACCGACATTGTTCCGGACTGGCGCTTATCCGGCCTGCTTCCGGAAAAATGCGTCAACGTCAATGCCCCGGGGCGGGGCGCCCGGCCTGTCGTTATTCAGGAGAACCCGGGGCGGCCTGCTGCTGAAATCGAGCTGCAGCTGATCCGGGAGCAGGAAAAGCTTTTCATTTCCACAGATACCGCGGTCCCGATCACCCGGGATGAAAACGACCTGATCGACATGCACGGGCTTTTTGTCCTGAAGAAAGAAGCCCGGAGCATGAGCTGCCCGCCATCTGAGGCCCCCGGCGCGAAGCTGGATGCGGAGCATCTGGAAGAACGCCTGGAGAGAAAACAGAAGCTGTCATGACCTGGCAAAGCGCCATGCAGGAAGGAGGATAAAACACTGTGCGACTGATGTTCATTGTCCCGCGGCGATCCGGCGGCGGCGGCGCGGAAAAGGTGATCGCCAACCTGGCCTCGGGGCTTGCGGACTGTCACGAGGTCTATCTGGTTTCCATGTGGGGGCCGCTGGGCTTCCCCTATCCCGTGTCGGATCGGGTCAATGTGATCGGGTTGGAAAACAAATCGGGCGTATGGGGTGCCTTCGACCGGCTGTGGAGGTTCCTGCATCTGAGCCATTTTACCTGGTTGGGGCGCGTCAAAGAATATTTTGACAATCAATACCGGATCAAAGCGGTGCGGCGCTTGAAGCGGGAGTTGGGCATCGACTGCGCCGTCAGTTTCCTGTCGCCCGCCAACGCGCTCAATACGGCGACAGGCACAGAGTGCCCCGCGATCATTTCCATTCGCAGCTGCATGGTGGGCGAATACGCTCCGCACGAAGCAAGGGAGCCCGCGGGAAAGAATACCTTGATCTACAGCTGCCAACACGCGGACAGGATCGTGTCGGTTTCCCGAGAGGCCGTGAACGGCCTTGTGGAGTCCTTCGGCGCCGGTCCGGAGAAGATCGCCGTGATCTATAACCCCTGCGATCTGGAGCGGATCAAGCGGCTGGGGGACGAGACGCCGGATGACGAGGCGATCCTCCGGCGGATGGAAGAAGCGGGATTTGTCTTTATCTCCAGCGGCAGGATCACGCCGAAAAAAGGGCAGTGGCATCTCATCCACGCGTTTTCGCAGGTCCAGCGGCGGCATCCGGAGGCGCTGCTGGTGATCCTGGGCAGGATCGACAACAAGAAGACCGAGAGCCTGTTGCGCCGCACCATCGCCGAAAAGCAGCTGGAAGAGCATGTCCTGCTGGCGGGCTTTCACGAAAACCCCTTCGCCTATGTATCCAGGGGAGACACCTTCGTCCTGTCCTCCTTTAATGAGGGTTTCCCGAACGCGCTGGTCGAGGCAATGGCCTTGGGTTTGCCGGTGATCTCCACAGACTGCAGATCCGGCCCGCGGGAGATCCTGGCGCCGGGGACGGTCTGCACGGAAAAAACCACAGGCATCGATGCCGCCGAATATGGGATCCTGACGCCGGAATGCTCCGGAGATGACAGGATCGACCGGCCGGCGGAAAGAAATGAGATGCTGTTGGCGGAGGCCATGCTCAGTCTGATGGAAAACCCCGAGCTGCGAAAGCACTATTCGAAGCAGAGCCTGGAGCGGGCGAGCCACTTCGGCAAGGAAGATTTTCTGGCGCAGTGGGAAACCCTGATCCGCGATGCGGTTCAAAATGGGAAAAACAGATCCAGGGGAAAAAGCTCCATCAAAGGAGAATCAAAATGATCGATCCAAACAGGCGCTTCCAGGCAGGCACTACACGGTCTCAGCGTATTTGCTTGCTTGTGGGGCTCGTTCTCCTGATAGGAAAGCATCTTCTCGTCATTCATCTTCCGATCGAGGCGAGACACTATAATACAGATGATCTGCTGATGGTGCGGATGGCGGAGGGCCTTGTTCGTGGAAATTGGCTGGGAGATTACTCCGCACGGACCTTGATGAAGGGATGCTTTTTCCCGATGCTCCTGGCGGGGCTTCATCAGTTGGGCATCCCATATCTGAGCGCGCTGGATCTTTTGTACGGGCTTTCCTGTGTTTTCTTCGTTCGGCAGATGCGTTTTATCCTGAAAAATAGGATACTGCGCCTGATCATGTTTGCTGTTCTGCTGCTTGATCCATGCTCATATTCCCTGACAAACTTTCAAAGGGTATATCGTTCCAGCATTATTGAGATTCAGGTGCTGTTCCTCTTCGGCAGCTATTTCGGTCTCTATTTTCGATATCGATCCGTGCCTTCTTTTCCCACAGGGCGAAAAGCGTGCCTTGCCGCAACCCTTGCGATCTTTGCCGGTCTCGTCTTGTGGGCCTCCTGGAATACAAGAGAAGAATCCGGCTGGCTGCTGCCGTTTGTGATCACAGCTTCTGTTCTTGTTATGGCGGAGATCCTCCGTATATCCAAGCACAGTGAAAAGCCACTGCGCCATGGTCTTCCCCATCTGCTTATCCTTTTGCTCCCGCTCCTGATCCTGACGACCGGAAACCATCTGGTCAGTTTGAAAAATGAACGTGTGTATGGAGAGCGAGTCAGGCTTGAAGAGGTGGACGGAAACTTTGGAAAAGCTTTGAAGACCATGTATTCCATTAAAAATGAGGAATCGATCCCCTATGTAACAGTGACTCGGGAAAAGCTCGAACGCCTTTACATGTACTCTCCGTCTCTTAACCAGATCCGTCCCGCGCTTGAAAAAAGCCTGGAGGGATACTACGGCGCTGACCGCAACGACCAGGATACGGAGGTGGAGGACGGTTGGTTTTTCTGGGCGCTGAAAACCGCCGCGTTCAACAGCGGCGCCGCAGATACCCTGCCGAAGTCGCAGCGCTATTGGAACGCTGTCTGCCTGGAGCTGCAGGCGGCTGTTGAAGACCCGGATAGCGGCCTCATACTTCAGAAAACGATGCCCTCCGCGTTGATGTCTCCATGGCGCTCCGAGTACGCGGACTTGTTCCCGCCGTCAATGCTGTCCGCACTGAAGTATCTGATATCCTATCGGGAGGTCGCTCCGTCCATTGAGCCCTCCGGGAAAGCCGGGGCGGAGATCACAAGACGCTTTGAAAGGATTACCGGAAATTTGGCCTTGTATTCAGACGGCTTTTCAGAAGCGTTGCTGTCTTCGCAAAATGAATCGTACAAGCCCTTCTATCATGTCATGTGCCGCCTTGGGAAGGTTTACCGAACCGTCAATAAGCCGCTCGCCTGTGTGTCGCTCTGTGCCTATATCGTACTGCTGTTTATTTCCGCAAGGGCAAAAAAGCGCGACTTAGTTTCCGGGATCCTTGTAATTCTGGGCATGGGGCTCAGTATCCTGGTCTTTTTGGCCGGCGTTTGTTACACAGACTTGTCTGCGTTTCCCGCGATCAGATATTTCTATCTGATCGGAGCATACCCACTTATGCTTGGCTGCGAAAGCATCGCTGTCCTGCTGTTGATTCAACAATTCTTGAAAGCGAAACAATCGGAGGATCCTGCAGATGGAGCCGACAATAGAGCTGACGATCCTGATGCCTTGTCTGAATGAGGCGGAAACCCTGGCGACTTGTATCTCCAAGGCGGCCGCTTTTTTGGAGAGCGCGCATATCCATGGAGAAATCCTTGTGGCGGACAATGGGAGCGATGACGGCTCTCAAGAGATTGCGCGTTCCAGTGGAGCCCGTGTCATAGAAGCCTCCCCCAGAGGATACGGCGCCGCCCTCCAGGCAGGAATGGAACACGCCAGAGGCAAGTTCGTTATTATGGGCGATGCGGACGACAGCTATGACTTTTTGCATTTGATGCCCTTTGTGGATAAACTGCGCGAGGGATATGACTTGGTAATGGGAAACCGGTTTGCCGGGGGGATCGAAAAAGGAGCTATGCCTTTTTTGCATCGATTCGTGGGCAACCCGATTCTCAGTTGGCTTGGCCGCGTCCTCTATCATAACAGCGTTCGGGATCATCACTGCGGCCTGCGCGGATACCGCGTGGACGCCATGAAAAAGCTTCATTTGCAGTCGCAGGGAATGGAGTACGCCAGTGAAATGGTCATTGCCGCTTCTGTAAATGATCTAAAAATAACGGAGGTACCTACTCGGCTGTTCAAAGACGGGCGCAGCCGAAAGCCGCATTTGAGGACCTTCCGCGACGGCTGGCGGCATCTCCGCTTGCTGGTCACATATCGTTATTTCCATCCCAATAGACCAGAGGGCTGATCGCAATGCTCGGAAAGGTCAACGATCATGCGGGTTTACGGATCATGCAGGCAGCGGACTTTCCCACGGTCCTCAACTTGGCGCGGCTGAAAAGCCGTGCCATCTCTTGCTTTATAAGGGAAAATATACTATAATATATCATTGCGGTTTATAAAAGAAAGGCCGCGGAACACAGAAGATACAGAGGATACGATTATGGCAAAAGTTGCGCCGCGGACGCTGTCCGGCTTCATGGAACTGCCGCCCGCTCAACAGATGAAAATGGAACGCATGATGGAGGTGCTGCGCCGCAGCTACAGCCTCTATGGCTTCACGCCCCTGGACACCCCGGTCATCGAGGCGGCCCAGGTGCTGCTGGCCAAGGGCGGCGGCGAGACCGAGAAGCAGATCTACCGCTTCCAGAAGGGCGACAGCGATCTGGCGCTGCGCTTCGATCTGACCGTGCCCCTGGCCAAATACGTGGCCGGGCACTACGCGGAGCTGTCCTTCCCCTTCCGCCGCTACCAGATCGGCAAGGTCTACCGGGGCGAGCGGGCCCAGCGGGGCCGCTTCCGGGAGTTTTACCAGGCGGACATCGACGTGATCGGCGACGGGAAGCTGGATATCCTCAACGAGGCCGAGATCCCCGCGGTCATCTACGACACCTTCACCGGCCTGGGGCTCAAGCGCTTCAAGATCCGGGTCAACAACCGGAAGATCCTCAACGGCTTCTACGCCATCAACGGCATGAGCGAGAAGGCCGGGGAGATCATGCGTACCGTGGACAAGCTGGACAAGATCGGGTCCGAGAAGGTCAAGCAGCTGCTGATCGAGGAGCTGAACATGATCCCCTACAAGGCGGAGAACGTGCTGGACTTCATGGCCATCAGCGGCAGCAACGCGGAGGTCATCGCGCGCCTGGAAAACTTCCGGGGCATGGACGCCACCTTTGACGAGGGCCTGGACGAGCTGATCGCCGTGACGAAGTACCTGGCCGACTTCGGCGTGCCGGAGGAGAACTTTGCCGTGGACCTGACCATCGCCCGTGGCCTGGACTACTACACCGGCACCGTGTATGAGACCGTCATCACCGACCACCCGGAGATCGGCTCCGTCTGCTCCGGCGGCCGCTATGACAACCTGGCCGAGTACTACACCGACAAGCAGCTGCCCGGCGTGGGCATCTCCATCGGGCTGACCCGGCTGTTCTACGTGCTGCAGGAGCAGGGGCTCCTGTCCGACGAGATCGTCACCGCCCCCTGCGACGCGCTGGTGTTGCCCATGACGGGCGACCTGAGCTTTGCCGTGGCCGCCGCCACCGCCCTGCGGCAGGGCGGCGTGCGCACCCAGCTCTACGGCGAGCAGAAGAAGTTCAAGGCCAAGATGAATTACGCCGACAAGATCGGCGTGCCCTTCGCCGTGCTGGTGGGGGAGGACGAGATGGCCGAGGGCGTGGTCTCCGTCAAGGACATGCGCTCCGGCGAGCAGGTGAAGCTGCCCCCTGCGGAGGCGGCGGCCTACATCCGCGCGGCCGTGGACAAGCGCAACGACACGGCGATCATTGTGGAGAAATAAGATTCGAGTTTAGAGATTCGAGATTCGAGAGAATACAGGAGGCAGAGAGATGTTTCAGTCCCGTACCCATACCTGCAATGAGCTCCGCATGGAGCATGTGGGTCAGAAAGTCAAGATCGTAGGCTGGATGGAGAACGTGCGCGAGGTGGGCAATAACTTCGCCTTTGTGGTCGTGCGCGACTTCTACGGCACCACCCAGGTGGTCATCGAGAGCGAAGAGATGATGCGCTGCGTCAAGGCCATCAACAAGGAGTCCACCATCTCCGTGGAGGGCACCGTCCGCGAGCGCGCCAGCAAAAACCCCAAGCTCCCCACCGGCGATATCGAGGTGGTCCCCGAGAAGATCGAGGTCCTGGGCCGCTGCCGCTACAACGAGCTGCCCTTTGAGATCAACCGCAGCCGGGAGGCCGATGAGACCCAGCGGCTCAAATACCGCTACCTGGACCTGCGCAACCCCGCCGTGAAGAAGAACATCGTGCTGCGCTGCAACGTGGTTTCCGCCCTGCGCCAGGCCATGACCGAGCACGGTTTCCTGGAGATCACCACCCCCATCCTGACGGCCTCCTCCCCGGAGGGCGCCCGGGATTACCTGGTGCCCGCCCGCAAGCATCCGGGCAAGTTCTACGCCCTGCCCCAGGCCCCCCAGCAGTTCAAGCAGCTGCTGATGACCTCCGGCTTCGACCGCTATTTCCAGATCGCCCCCTGCTTCCGCGACGAGGACGCCCGCGGCGACCGCAGCCCCGGCGAGTTCTATCAGCTGGATATGGAGATGGCCTTCGCCACCCAGGACGACGTGTTCGCCGTGCTGGAGGACGTGCTGCCCCCCATCTTCGCCAAGTACGGCACCTATGACATCGCCTCCGAGGCCCCCTTCAAGCGCATCCCCTATCGGGAGGCCATGGAGAAGTACGGCTCCGACAAGCCGGACCTGCGCATCGACCTGCTGGTGGAGGATATCACCGCCCTGGTACAGGGGACCGAGTTCGGACCCTTTGCCGAGGGCAACACCGTCAAGGCCGTGGCCGTCAGCGGCTGCACCCTGACCCGCAAGCAGATCGACAAGCTCTGCGCCGACGTGGAGGTGCAGGCCGGGTCCAAGCCCTATTGGTTCCGCCTGGATGAAAACGGCGCGCTGGTGGGCGGCGTGGCCAAGTTCCTGGCCGACCGGAAGGACAAGCTCGTCGAGGCCCTGGGCCTGCAGCCCAACACCCTGGTGGGCGTGGCCGCCGGAAAGCTGGACCAGGCCGTGAAGACCGCGGGCGTGCTGCGCAAGATGCTGGGCGCGGCGGTGCCCGGCCATATGGATAAAGAACGCTACGAATTCTGCTGGATCGTGGACTTCCCCATGTACGAGATCGGGGAGGAGAGCGGCGAGCTGGAATTCTGCCACAACCCCTTCTCCATGCCCGCAGGCGGGCTGGAGGTCCTGCTCAAGGCCGAGCGGGGCGAGATCGACCCGCTGAGCATCACCGCCGACCAGTACGACCTGGTCTGCAACGGTGTGGAGCTCAGTTCCGGCGCGGTGCGCAACCACGACCCGGAGATCATGATCAAGGCCTTTGAGATGGTGCGTCTGGGCGAGGAGGACGTGAAGAAGAAGTTCCCCGCCATGTACAACGCCTTCTGCTACGGCGCGCCTCCCCACGCGGGCATCGCCCCGGGCGTGGACCGGATGGTCATGCTGCTGGCCGGGGAGGACTCCATCCGCGAGGTCATCCCCTTCCCCATGAACAAGAACGCTCAGGACATTATGATGGGCGCCCCCGGCGAGGTCACCCAGCAGCAGCTGGACGAGCTGCATATCAAGGTGACGGCGACGGAAGAGGAGTAAGATTTTTTGAGAAAACGGATTGCCACAGCCGCTTTGCGGCTTCGCAATGACGGATGACGGAATAGGACGGATTGCCTTATGATCGAGACCCTGCTGCACTCCTTAAACGCCGTGGGGGTCGTGCTGGTGCTGACGGCCTGCGGCTATGTCTGCGCCGCGCTGGGCTGGATCAGGCCCGACGTGAAGCGCTTTCTCAGCGCCTACCTGATGCGCCTGGCAGTGCCGGTCATGTGCGTGTACAGCCTGCGGAGCAATCTGACTCTGGAGCTGTTGAAAAGCTCCTGGCTGATGCTGCTGATCCCCGCTCTCTGCTCCGCGGCCCTGTTTGTGCTTTCGGGCCTGTACGGGCGGATGCTGAAGCTGGACGCGCGGCAGAACAGCGTGTTTCGCATCATGTGCGGCGTGTCCAACGCCATGTTCATCGGCTACTCCATGTGTATCGAGCTCTTCGGTGAGATCTGCGTGCCCTATGTGATGACCTATTACCTGGTGAACACGGCCTTCGCCCAGCTGGTGGGCGTGGCGGGCATCCGCCGGGCAGGCGGCGGCGGGGGCCACTCGGCGAAGGACGCGCTGCTGTCCTTCCTGAAAACGCCCTCCATCCTGGGCGTGCTGGTGGGCATGGTCCTGATCGCGACGGATCTGCGGCTGCCCACGCTGGTGATGAGCTGCGCCCGCTACGTGAACAACACCGTGACCCCGCTGGCCCTGCTGATGGCGGGCACCATCATCTACGAGATCGGACTGAAAAATCTGCGGCTGGACCGGGTCCAGCTGAGCGTGATGGGCTTTCGCTTCCTGCTGGCGCCGGGGCTGTGCCTGCTGCTGTGCCGCCTTTTCGCCGTGACGGGCCTGGCCCGGGACACCCTGGTGGTGCAGACGGCCATGCCGGTGCTGACCCAGGCGGTGGTGGCCTCCACCGAGTACGGCGGCGACGAGCGGATGGCCGCCCAGGGCGTGGCCATCTCCACGCTGGCCTGCTTCGTGGTGATCCCGGCGCTGATGCTGCTGCTGCAGTAGTTTTGAGATTTGAGTTTTGAGAAAAGCGGGACGCCGCTGCCTGCGGCAGAGGAAGGCGGCCCGGTTTTTCCGCAGCCGCGCCGTTGGCGGGCCGAGGCGCTTAAGCCCGGCCCGGGAACGGCAAATGCGGCAAGGTGTGCAAAGAAACGGATTGCCACACCAGTGACGTCGGTCACTGGTTCGCAATGACAGATAACGGAGGACGGTGCCATGTTTGCCAGTATCAACAGCCTGGGCGTCAGCGGTGTGGGCGGCTACGGCGTGACCGTGGAGGTCAACATCGCCAGCGGTCTGCCCGGCTTTGACATGGTGGGCCTGCCCGACACCGCCGTGAAGGAGGCCCGGGAACGGGTCCGCGCCGCGGTGAAGAACAGCGGCTGCCGCTTCCCGGTGAGCCGGGTCACGGTGAACCTGGCCCCCGCCGACCGAAAAAAAGCGGGCACGGTCTACGACCTGCCCGTGCTCATAGGTATATTGGCCGCCTCGGGGGAGCTGGACTGCCCCGGGGCGGACTGCGCCTTTTTCGGGGAGCTGTCCCTGGACGGGCGGCTACGTGGCGTGCCCGGGGCCCTGCCCATGGCCATCGCCGCGGCGCGGCTGGGCGTGGAGAAGCTCTTCGTCCCGGCGGAGAACGCCGCCGAGGCGGCCTTCGCGGAGGGCCTGACGGTTTACCCAGTGGAAAACCTGGGGCAGCTGCTCTCCCATCTGCGGGGGGAGGAGGCCATCGAGCCCGCCGCCCCGGCGGAGCCGGAGGCCCTGTGGGAGGCCCTGCCGGATTTTGCCGACGTGAAGGGCCAGGAGAACGTAAAACGCGCCCTGGAGATCGCCGCCGCCGGGGGACACAACATCCTGCTAATCGGCCCGCCGGGGGCGGGCAAGTCCATGCTGGCCAAGCGCCTGCCCGGCATCCTGCCGGACATGACCCGGACCGAGAGCATCGAGAGCACGGAGATCTGGTCCGTGGCGGGACTCACCGACCGGAGCCATCCGCTGGTGGTGCGGCGGCCCTTCCGCGCGCCGCATCACACCGTGTCCGCCGTGGCCCTGGCCGGGGGCGGATCGAACCCGCGGCCCGGGGAGATCAGCCTGGCCCACAACGGGGTGCTGTTCCTGGACGAGCTTCCGGAATTTCGCATGGACGCCCTGGAGGTGCTGCGCCAGCCCCTGGAGGACGGCGTGGTCACCGTGTCCCGGGTGGCGGGGACGGTGAGCTTCCCCAGCCGCTTCATGCTGGTCTGCGCCATGAACCCCTGCAAGTGCGGCTGGTACGGACACCCCTCGGGCCGCTGCAAATGCTCCGAGGCGGAGGTGCGCCGCTACCACAGCCGGATCTCCGGCCCGCTGCTGGACCGGATCGATCTGATCGTGGAGGTCCCGGCCCTGGACTATGAGGAGCTGAAACGCCGCCAGCCGGCGGAGCCCTCCGCCGCCGTGAAGGCGCGAGTGGACGCGGCCCGAGAGGTGCAGCGTGCGCGCTTCGGGGAGCGGGGGATCGCCTGCAACGCCCAGATGGACAGCGCCGCCCTGCGCAGCTTCTGCGCCTTGGACGCCGACGGCGAGGCGCTGATGAAGGACGCCTTCGACAGCCTGGGGCTGTCCGGCCGGAGCTACGACCGGATCTTGCGGGTGGCCCGGACCATCGCCGACCTGGAGGGGGAAAAGGACATCGGCCCCGCCCACATCGCCGAGGCGGTGCAATATCGGTTCAGTTTTTGAGTTTTGGAAAAGGAGTTATCGACAGGGCATGGAGAAACGCTATCGCGTCCTGCTGTGGGGCGCCGCCCAAGTATACAACGAACACTATTACAACCTTCGCTATCGGGAGGAGAGGGGCGAGCTGGAGGTCGTAGGGATCTATGACAGGAGCCTGCCGGGGGGCGGGCGCCTGGACGGTTGGCCGCTGCTGAAAAAAGAAGAGCTTCTGTCCGTACCCCACGACTATCTCCTGATCATGTCAGGGACGCTGGAGCGCGAGGTGACCGAGGAATACCTGGCCCTGGGCGGCAGCCCGGAAAAGGTGCTGCCGTGCCGCATCCTGGACGTTCCCGGCCTGACGTTTTCCCGCTATGAGCAGATCCGGGAGGCGCGCTACTCCATCCTGGCCCATGACTGCCTGGGCGGCTTCCTGTCCAACACGCTTTGCCTGGAGCGGCGCTCGCCCTTTGTCAATCTGTGGCTGTATCATAAGGATTACCGGGAAATCGTCACACATCTCAAGGATTATCTGGCACTGGAGCCTGTGTTTGACCGCTGGAAGGAGGCCATGAGCCAATGGGATACAAATCCCTATCCGGTCCTGCGCCTGGGCGACGTGCGGCTTTACTGCAATCACGACAGCGATCCAGAAACGGCGATCCGCAACTGGGAAAGGCGCAAACAGCGTGTAGACCTGGACCGGCTGCTGCTGACAGTCTTTGCCCGGAGCCGTGAGGCCGAGGAAGAATACCTGGCCCTTGACGGCTTCGCCCGCAAGCTGGTCTTTACCTCCTGCCCCGACCATGCGCCGGGCGCGCTCTACATCCCGTCCGACGGAAGGGAATACTGGGACTAGCACCACTGGGCCGTGAGGAAGAGGCACAATCTGTTCGACCTCTGTTCCCTCCTGGTGGGGGAGCCCCGTTACCGGCGGTAAGAGCAAATGCGGCAAGGTGTGCAGAGAATACGGATTGCCACGGCCCCTGCGGGGCCTCGCAATGACAGGGAAAACGAGGTTTAAGAGACGATATGAACGATATCATTTTGTTGAAGCTGGGGGAGATCGTGCTCAAGGGGCTCAACCGGCGCAGCTTCGAGCAGAAGCTCATGGGCAACGTCCGCCGGCGGCTGGTGGGCCTGGGCAAGTTCAAGGTCAGCATCATGCAGTCCACCATCTACGTGGAGCCCGCCGACGATACCGCCGACATGGACGCCGCCTTCGAGGCCCTGCAGGACGTGTTCGGCATCATCAAGATGACCCGGGCCGCCGCCTGCGAAAAGGACAAGGACGCCATTGCAAGGCTGGCCATCGACTACCTGCGGGACGACATGGAGCGGGCCAAGAGCTTCAAGGTGGAGTCCAAGCGCAGCGACAAGGCTTTCCCCATGACCAGCATCCAGCTGAGCCAGTATGTGGGCGGGGAGCTGGCCGAGGCCTACCCGGACTGCGTGGTGGACGTGCACGAGCCGGAGCTGACCGTGCACATCGAGGTGCGGGACGCCGCCGCCTACGTCCACGCCGCCCCCATCGACGGGGCGGGGGGCATGCCCATCGGCTCCAACGGCACCGCGGTGACCCTGCTCTCCGGCGGCATCGACAGCCCGGTGAGCAGCTACATGATCGCCCGGCGGGGCGTACACCTGATCCCGGTGCACTTCTTCTCCTTCCCCTATACCTCCCAGCAGGCCAAGGAAAAGGTCATAGAGCTTGGGAACATCCTCACCCGCTACTGCGGAAAGATGACCTTGGAGGTGGTGCCCTTTACCCACATCCAGGAGGAGATCCGGGACAAGTGCCCGGAGGAGTACTTCACCCTGATCATGCGCCGCTTCATGATGCGCATCGCCCAGGGCATCGCCCGCGACTGCAAGGCCGCCGCCATCGTCACCGGGGAGAACCTGGGGCAGGTGGCCAGCCAGACCATGGAGGCCATGGCCAGCACCCAGGCGGTGCTGGACCTGCCGGTGCTGCAGCCGCTGATCGGCATGGACAAGGAGGAGATCGTGCGCATGGCGCGGAAGATCGGCACCTTCGACACCTCCATCCTCCCCTATGAGGACTGCTGCACCGTGTTCACCCCGCGGCACCCCCGGACCAGGCCGAAGCTTTCCGAAGTGGAAAAAGCCGAGAGCGTTTTGGATATCGAGACCCTGGTGGCGGAGGCGCTGCAGGGCAGGGAAAGGATCGAACTGAGACATGAATGAAGCCGTGAAAAAGACCTACAACACCGAGATCATCTCCGTGGGCACCGAGATTTTGCTGGGGCACATCACCAACACCGACGCCCGGGATGTCAGCGAGATGCTCAGCCAGATCGGTATCAACATGCGCTACCACACCGTGGTGGGGGATAACCCTGAGCGGCTGGCCCAGTGCGTGCGCATCGCCAAGGAGCGGGCGGACATCATCATCACCACCGGCGGCCTGGGGCCCACCTGCGACGACCTGACCAAGCAGATCCTGTGCCAGACCTTCGGCGTGCCCCTGGTGGAAAACAAGGCCGAGGCCGACGCCCTGTACGACTACATCCGGGGCGGACGGCAGATCACCCCCAACAACTTCGTCCAGGCCCTGATCCCCGAGGGCGGCACGGTGTTCCACAACAACTGGGGCACCGCCCCCGGCTGCGCCTTCGAGAAGGACGGCAAGGTGGTCATCATGGTGCCGGGCCCCCCGGTGGAGTGCGACCCCATGTTCCGGGAGTGCGTGATCCCCTATCTGAAAAAGCTCAGCGACGAGCAGATCGTGTCCCACTCGGTGCGGATCTTCGGCATCGGCGAGAGCGCCGTGGATGATATCTTCGCCGATGAGATGAACGCCATGATCAATCCCTCCATGGCCCCCTACGCCAAGGAGTGCGACTGCCTGCTGCAGGTGACCGCCAAGGCCCACAGCGAGGAGGAGGCCGAGGCGATGATGGCCCCGGTGATCCGACACGTGAAGGAGGTCCTGGGGGACTATGTCTACGGCCAGGACGTGGAGTGCATGGAGGAGGCGGTGCTGCCGCTGCTGCTGGAGCGGGGGCTCACCTTCGCCGCGGCGGAGAGCTGCACCGGCGGGGAGATCGCCAAGCGCGTCACCGATATCCCCGGCGCCAGCGCCGTGTTCGTGGGCGGCGCGGTGACCTACACCGACGCGGTGAAGGCCCGGGTGCTGGGCATCGACCCGGCCCTGATCCGAGAAAAGGGCGCGGTGAGCCATGAGGTGGCCGCCGCCATGGCGGAGCGGGTGCGGGCGCTCACCGGCGCGGACATCGGCATCGGCGTCACGGGCCTGGCCGGGCCCGACGGAGACGGCGTGCACGAGGTGGGCACCGTGTTCATCTCCATGGCCGTGGAAGGGCAGACCTATGTGCGCGACCTGTTCATGGGCGTGCACCGGACCCGCAGCTTCATCCGGCGCATGGCGGGCAACCACGCCTTCGACATGATCCGCCGCTGGATAAACGGCATGGACGTGGTGCCGGACAACATCTTTTCCCCCAGCAGGCCGGACCTGTTCTGACGAAACAGCATAACAGCAGCGCCCCGCATCCCATGGGATGCGGGGCGCTGCTGTGTTGATGAGAACGCGGCCGTCAGGCGGCGCGGCGGAGCTTCTTAAAGAAGAGCTTGACGGTGTAGAGCAGACCGTGGTCCAGGACACAGCGGACGCCGCCCTTCAGCCGCTGGCCGAAGCTGGGCGGGGGCAGCTTGCCGTACTTCTTCTTCAGGGCCAGGGCGGTGCTCTCCTTGGCCTCGTATTCGGCCAGGAGGCCCTGCAGCTGCGCCCAGCGCTTATCGTCGAAGAAGCGGCGCTCGATCAGATTCTCATACCGGGCCTTGATGAACTCCAGGGCGATCTGGTCCCGGAACTTCTCCTTGAACTCCGGGGCGATGCGCTCCAGATTCCAGCTGTAGGAGTCCAGCTTCAGCACCTGCAGGGGGCCGATGAAGCGCTGCTTCATCAGCGCGTCGGTGTTCAGAAAGGCCTGGATGGTCTGGAACTCGTCGCAGATGCAGAAGACCTTGCCGCCGGATTTGACGGAAGAATTCTCATTGTCGGTGCGGTAGTGCAGGTAGCCCTTGCGGATGTAGACCCCCCGCTGGGCGCTGGCCAGGACCCGGAAGGCAAAGGAGGTGTCCTGGTAGGAGGCACCAGGGGTCTCGTTGAAGACGATGTGCCGCTCCTCCAGGAAGCTGCGCTTATAGATGGCCGTCCAGATGCAGGGGCGAAGGATCACGCTGGTCTCCTCCATGGCCGGGCAGAGCAGGGTGTCGTAGGGGCGGCCTTTCAGCACCTCGCAGAAGGTGTTGCTGCCGTCGGCGGTCTTGTACTCGTAGTAATTGGACTTGACCACGTCCGCCCGGTACTTCACCGCCGAGCGGTACAGGTCCGCGAACATGTCCGGGTCCGCGAAGTCGTCCGGCTCCAGGATGCCGATATACTCGCCGGTGGCGGCGGCGATGCCCCGGTTCATGGTGTGGCCGTAGCCGCCGTTGGGCTTGTCGATGATCTTGATGCGGCTGTCCCGGGCGGCGTACTCCTGCATGACGCGCAGGGACTCGTCGGTGGAGCCGTCGTTGACGCAGATGATCTCGATCTCCCGCAGGCTCTGGTTGACCACGCTGTCCAGACTCTCATACAGGTAGGGGAGGGCGTTGAAGATGGGCATGACGATGGAAACGGCTGGCACGGTACTCATATCCTTGTTCTCCTATCTTTTCCGAAAAGTAAGCGCTTGACCGCCCGGACGGGCAGGGTCGCCAGGCGGCCGACCCGCCAGGAGTTGGAGCCGTACAGGCTCTGGTTGCGGGCCTTGAACTTGCGCAGCTGCTTGTTCTTGTTGTTGCGCTGGGAGATGGCCCGGCTCAGCTGGGAAGCGTACATGTCGTACTCCAGCCGGCCCTCGCCGTTGGGGTAGATCCGCCGGTCCAGCTCCTCCAGCAGGGCGCGCAGCTCCCCGTTCTCCGCCTCGGGGCGGCGCAGGTACTCGATGATGGGGGAAGCGTAGTCCTCCCGGATGCGGAAGATGGCCAGGGCCTCCAGAAAAGCGTAGCCCCGCTCCTGGGCCAGGGTCAGGATCTCCGTGATGGCCCGCAGCAGGTCCAGCACGTTTTCATAGCTGTAGCTGCGCTCCTTGTAGTTCTCCCGGTAGACGTAGCTGGTGCGCTCCATGGCGTAGAAGGTCTGGGCCTTGTCCATCACCCGGACGAAGAAGACCGGGTCCTCAAAAAAGCTGTAGGAGGGGATGCGCAGGTCGTTGTCCAGCAAAAAGCGCCGGTTGTAGACGAAGCGCACCCAGCCGTAATCGAACTGATAGTCCGAATAGTAACGCAGCCGGTCGCCGTGGAAGATGTAGTACTTCTGGTTGCCCTTCCATTTGGTGACGATCCGCTCCTTGGAATAGCTGGAGAAGGAGCCGCCGCAGACCAGCACGTGGTGGTCCACCGCGCCCCGGTACAGGTCGTGGAGCACCCGCCCGTCCGGGAGCCAGTCGTCCGAGTCCAGGAAGAACAGGAAGTCGCCCCGGGCCAGGTCCATGGCCTGGTTGCGGCTGTAGGCCACGCCGTGGTTTTCGTTGTGGTACACGCGAAAGCGCCCGTCCCGGGCGGCGTAAGCGTCCAGGATCGCGCCGCTGCCGTCGGGCGAGCCGTCGTCCATACAGACGGCCTCCCAGCTCACGTCCTCCTGGGCCAGCACGCTGTCCAGGCACTGGGCCAGATATGCCTCCGCCTTATAGACGGGGATGATCACGGTTACGTTGGGGGCCTGCGCCGGGGATCGCTCCTCCCCGGCGGGGTCTTGTGCAGCTTGCTTCATTCCTTAACCTCTATCTGTTTCTGCAAACATCTTTTTCAGCCGCAGGGCGGCGGCCTTCAGCTCGTTCTTGGAGTAGGAGTTGTTCTCGTCCGCCAGCACCGCCGCGACGGCGGCCTTGCTGTCCAGGCCGCCCACCATGGCGTCCACCAGCATGGCCTCCGGGGAGACGGTGTGCTCGGTCTTGTTGAACACGTAGTCCTTGTCGATCTCCAGGACCACGGCGTACTCGCCCTTGTCGTAGTTGCCCTTGGCCAGCAGCTGCTCCTTCACCTGCGCGGGCGTGCCGCGAAAGCTCATCTCGTGGAGCTTGGTCATGTCATTGCACAGGCACAGGCGGCAGCGGGCGCCGGACTCAATGAAGAAGTCCACCAGGTCCATGATGCGCTTGGGGCTCTCGTACAGGGCGAAGGTGCGGGTGTCGCCCCGGCGGAGCTTCTCCAGGAGCTTCCGGCGCTCCGCGTTCTCCCTGGGGAAGAAGCCCAGGAAGGTGAAAGAGCTGAGATCGAAGCCGGAGATGGAAAGCGCCGTCACCGCCGCGCAGCAGCCGGGCACGCCGATCACCCGGATCCCGGCCTCCACCGCGGCGCGGATCAGCTCGTTGCCAGGGTCGGAGATGCAGGGGGTGCCCGCGTCGGTGATCACCGCCACGCTCTCGCCCGAGAGCAGCCGGTCGATGAAATACCCGGCCTTGCCGTGCTCGTTATACTTGTGGTTGGACACCAGCTTGTTGCGGATGCCCAGCTTGTTCAGGAGCACCATGGAGCGGCGGGTGTCCTCGGCGGCGATGACGTCCGCGTCCGTCAGGATCTGGACGCCCCGGGGGGACATGTCCCGGGAGTTGCCGATGGGCGTTGCCACGATATACAGGATGCCGGGGGCGGTTTGGTCCATGGGGTACTCCTTTCAAGGTCAGATGAAGCTGGCGCCGCTCAGGGCTCAGGGGTAGCGGGTGATGAGATAGGTGGCCGCTTCCGCGTCCGCTCTGCTCAGATGGCGGCCCCAGTGTACGGAGTTGTTGTAGTTGCCCTCCGCGATCACCAGGTAATCCTCATGGACCTCCAGAATGATCACGGAATGGCTGTCGTCATCGACGCGCAGAATGTCGCCTACCTGCAGATCGCTGTAGCGGAAACGGGTCAGGCGGCGGCCCTCCAGGTCGCCAAAGGCGGCGTCGCTCATGATCATGGCAAAGGCCAGGCAGCCATAGCCGACGTAGTATGTATCGGGGAACACGGTCTGCGGCCATTCATAGCGGTTCGCGTTTGTCCAGCGCATCCCCTCGGGGTAGTTCTGCTTCTGGGCGATGATCGCCTGATAGACCTCGGACGGGGTAATGGGCGACTCCAGCAGGACGCCCTCATGGCTGAACCAGTATTCCGTGCCGTTGATGACCCGGGACTGCCCGCAGACGAGCTTGCCGTCCGGATCGGCATAATACCAAAGAGCGTTGTCCTTGATCCAGCCGGTCTGCATGGCGCCGCCGCTCTTGAAGAAGTAGTAGTCGTCGCCGATGGCGGTCTTGCCGGTGACCATGTAGCCGTTGGCGCCTATGTAGTAGCGCTTGCCGCCGTCCGCGACCCACCGGCTCTTGGAGATGCGACCGTTTTCATCCATCCAGCGCCAGCCGTTGGTATCCTTGGCCCAGGCGTTGGCGGCCATCTTGCCGCTGTCCTGGAAGTAGTACCAGACGCCGCCCACTTTCTTCCAGCCGGTGACCATGTAGCCCGAACCGTTGAGATAGTACCAGGCGCCGCCGTCCTTGACCCACTCGTTGATCGCCATGCGGCCGGTGTCCTTCAGATAGCACCAGCCCTTGCTGTCCTTTTTCCAGACATTGGTGAGCATCCGGCCATCCTCACCCAGATAGCACCAGCCCACGGAGTCCTTGGCCCAGCCGTTCTGCTTCCGGTAGCCGGAGCCATTCATGTAGTACCAGTCGCCGTCTACCAGGATCCACTTGCTCTTGACCATGCGGCCGCTGCCGTCCAGGTAGCAGACGCCTTTGCTGTCAGCCTTCCAGGTGTTGGTGAGCATCCGGCCATCCTCGCCCAGATAGCACCAGCCCACGGAGTCCTTGACCCAGGCGTTGGACACCATCGCGCCGCCGGAGGAGAAATAGCGCCAGTAGCCTTCGATCTGCTTCCAGCCGGTGGCCATGTAGCCGGAGTCGTCAAAATAATACCACTTGCCGTTGATCTGCCGGAGTTCGCCGGCCGGCCAGGTGCCGTCGCCGTTGTCATACCACCACTTGCTGCCGCTTTTGATCCACCCCTCGGCGGAGGCGCTGGGCAGCCCGGCGACACCCAGGAGCAGACAGAGCGCCAGCAGAAACGATAAGATTCTTTTCATGGAGTTACTCCTTCTTCTTTTGTAGAACGAAATGCGGGGGTTGGAGATTCGCGTTTTGCGGGTTCGCGCCGCCGAGAGCGGGCATGGCAAAGAGGCGGTGGCTGCACCGCCTCTTTGCCGCGTGCCTGGACTTACTCGGAGGGGTTGTTCAGCCAGTCGGCCAGCTTCTGGGCGTCCAGGCCCAGGCCGTCGGCCAGGAAGGCCACCGTCTCGTTGAAGTTCAGGGCTTTCAGATGGGCAAAATTGGTCTTGGTCTCAGGATCGGGGCCCATGTTCCGGCCCTCCATGTAACCGCAGTTGTAGCACATCTGCAGGGGATACTTGCGATGGGTATCCAGGGTCATTTCGCTGCCGCAGCGGGGACATTTCATGCTGATCGCCTCCATGGTGTTGTATAGATTCGAGATTTGAGATTCGAGAATTGTGGCTTTGCGCCGCCGGGGGCGGATGAAGCAAAGCCGGAATTTCCGCAGCCGCGCCATTGGCGGGCAGGGCGTTCAAGCCCTGACCGCCAATGGCAAATGCGGCAAGGTGCGCAGATTGTGGATTGTACCCTAAAGGGCAGGCCTCGCGGTCGCTATGCGGCCGCGCAATGACTGTATGACTTTATTCGCCGTCGTCGCAGATCAGGCCGTAGCCGCCCTGCTTGCGCTTGTAGACCACCGCGATGGCGTCCTCCGCGTCCATGTTGCGGAACACGAAGAACTCATGGCCCAGCAGATTCATCTGCAGGATGGCCTCCTCGGCGGACATGGGCTTGATGGAAAAACGCTTGCTGCGCACGATCCGGAAATCCTCGTCCTCGGCGGCGTCGTCGGCCGCCACATAGGCGGGCACCGCCTCACGCTCCAGCGCGCCCTCCCGCAGACGCTTCTCCAGGCGGGTCTTGTTGCGGCGGATCTGACGCTCAATGGCGGCCACACCGGAGTCCACCGACGCGTACATGTCCTGGGTCAGCTCGCTGGCCCGGTAGTAGGTGCCGTTGTTGTGGATGGTGATCTCCGCCCGGAAGCGGCCACGCTCCAGACTGAAGGTCACAAAGGCCTCCGCCTCGTTGCGGAAAAAGCGGTCCAGCTTGCCGATCTTCTTCTCGGCATAGGCGCGCAGATCCGCGGAGGAATCCATTTTCTTCTCGGCGAAAGTGAATTTCATTGCTGTCAACTCCTTTCAGGTACCTTCAGTATATCATAAAGGAGGGAAGAAGGAAAGGGGGTTTTCGAGATTTGAGTTTAGAGATTCGAGATTCGAGCATAAGAAATTTGAGTTTTGAGAAGCCGGTTTCCTCGACTCTCAAAACTCAAATCTCAAAACTACTCCAGACTCACCGTGCAGTCGGGCAGGGCCTCGCGGAGGGCCTGGACCTGCTGCTCGGACAGGGGATTGCCGCCCAGGTACACCAGGCGCAGGGTCTGCAGGTTCATCAGCGGCGTCAGGGAGCTGATGTTGTTGATGCGCAGATCCAGCGACTCGATGGACGTGAGGCTGGACAGGGCCGAGATGTCCGCCAGCTGGTTGTCCGCCAGGTTCAGGGTGCGGATGGTGTCCCGGCTGGGGGAGTACTGCAGGATGTAGATGTTGTTGATGTTGTTGCCGCTGAGATCCACCGTCTCCAGCTGGGTCATCTGATCGATGCCGGTGATGTCCACGATCTCCCGGCTGCTCAGATCCAGGCTCTTGGCGTTGCTGGGCTGCTCAAAGCCGCTGATGGTCACCGTGTACACCAGCTCCGTGAAGCTCACATGGCAGCCGGGCAGGGCCGACTGCAGCTGGCCGATGGCCTCGTTGCTGAGACCCGGGTTGTCGTCCAGGAAGAGATTGGCAAGCAAACTCAGATTCTGCACATACATCAGCTGGCCGTCGTAGAGGCCGGTGTTTTTCAGGGATAAACTGTGGAGACTGGTGAGCTTGCGCAGGCCGGACAGGTCCGTCAGGGGATTGTCCGACAGGTCCAGGGCGGTGAGATTCGTCATGGCCCCCACCGCCGCCGTGTCGGTGATCCGGTTGCCCGCGGCGTTGAGGGTGCGCAGCCGGGTCAGACCCATCAGCGGGCGCAGATCCGTCACCAGGTTGCCGCTCACGTCCAGCTCCTCCAGGGCGGGCAGGTTCATCAGCGGGGTCAGATCGCTGACCGCGTTGCCGCTCAGGTCCAGAAAGCGCAGCTGGCTGCACACCGACAGGGCCCGGATGTCGTGGATCTCGGACCCGGACAGGTCCAGCTCCGTCACGTCGGACTTGAAGGTGATGCTGCCCAGGGTGATGTCCATGGTGCTGCTGCGGGGGGTGTCGCTGCGGATGGCGCAGTCCGGCAGGGCCTGGGCCAGGCCCTGCAGCTGCAGGCTGTCCAGCTCGATGCCCGTGAGGCTCAGGGTGGTCAGGTCGTGCAGGGCGTAGAGGGGCGACAGGTCCCGGATGGGATTGTTGTCCAGATACAGGGTGCGCAGCTCCGTCAGCCGGGACAGGGGCGACAGGTCCGCGATGCGGTTGTCACTGAGGTTCAGGGTGTCCAGTCCGCCCAGGACGGACAGGGGGCTGATATCCTCCAGGTCGTTGTTCATCAGGGACAGACTGTCCAGGGCGTAGAGCTGGGCCACCTCCGGCAGCACCGCGTCGCTGAGACCCTGGCCGTCCAGGATCAGGCTCCGGGTGTCGGGGGCCAGCTTCTGCCCGGCCACGGTCACATAGCTGGCCTCGGCCTCCTGCTGGCGCAGAGCCTCCAGCTGGGCGATCCGCTGCGTCACGCTCTCGTCCGAGGCGTCCATGCGGCGCAGCACCTCCAGGGCCTTTTCCAGCTTGCCCTGTGCCTGGTAGCAGTCCGCCATCAGGACGAGACAGGCCTCGTCCTCCTGGATCTGCTCCGCCCGGCGCAGGGAGCGCAGGGCCGCGTCGTAATCCCCGGCCTGGTAGCTGGCCTCCGCCTGGGCCATATAGTCCTTGCGGCGGGAGGCGTCGCTCTGCCGGGTGAGGAAAAAGGCCAGCAGCGCCAGCAGCAGCGCCGCGCCCACCGCCGCCAGCAGGAAGATCCGGCGCTTGCGTCTGTTCACAGGCTTGGGGGCGGGGATGGGCCGCTCAGAGCGGGCTTTGAGCTTGGGAAGCGGTAAGGGCTTTTTCTCTTTGGCGGGCTTGGATTCCGCGTCTGACTTGGTCGGGGCGGCGGGTTTGGCCGGGGCCTTGTCCGGTTTTGGCGCCGGTGCTTTCGGCTCCGGGGCGGCGACCCTCGGGGGTTCGACTTTCGGCGTTTCGGCCTTTGGTTCCGCCTTGGGTGCGGGCTGGGCCGGGGGGTCCGGCTTCGGCGCGGGCTTGGCCGCTTCGGTGGCCTTGGACAGCTTCGGCGCCTTGGCGGGCGGGGCCGCTTTCGCCCGCTCCCGCCGGCGCTGGTTCCGGGCCGCCTGGCGCTTGCGCCGGGCCTGCTCTCGCAGCTGCTCCTCCAGCTCCTCCGGCTTTACCGCGGGCTGTACGTGGGTGCCCTCATAGGGGGTGTATTTCATGCATCATCCGAGGCCCGGAAGGCCTCCTCCAGTTTGGGGTCCAGGGTCAGGCCCTGGGCGGGGGGAAGATCGTCGAGATTGACAGGCTCCGGCACTTCCTCCGGCTGCGCGGGGGAAGTGGGCTCCACAGGCTTGGCGGCGGGGACTTCCGTTTCAGCGTCGTCCCAGGGCTTGTCGGCCTTGTGGAAAAGCTTGCCGAAGAGGCCGGGCTTGGCCTCGGCTTCCGGCTGGGGTTCAGGGGAGACAGGGGATGCGGGTTCCGGGTCCGGCTCCGGTTCGGGCTCCGGCTGGGGCTCCGGGGTATAGGCCCAGGGCTTGGCCTCCGGCTGGGGACCGAGATTCGAGTTTTGAGATTCGAGATTCGAGGAAATCGGATCGCGGCGAGGTGTGCCAGAGACGGTGGCTGCGGCTGCGGCGGATACGCCCTCGCCGGGCAGAGGGCCGGAACCGGCGGAAGCCGCAGCGGCCTGGGCAGCGGCCTGCTGCTCGGGGGCGATGACCACCGGGTCCTTGATGGGCGGCAGCTCCACCTCCGGCGTCTCCTTATAGCGCTTCCGGATGGCCAGGGACACGAAGAACAGGGCCAGCATGATGCAGAGGATGCTCATCTCCTCCATGCCTGCGGCAAAGGTCACGGGCTGGGCGGTGTTCTGCAGGGCGGGCAGGTCCTCCACCGCGATGTGATAGATGAAGGGCAGCAGGAACAGCTCCGGCAGCAGCCACTTGGTGCGGATCAGATTGAACACCGTGCCGCACCACAGCACCGCGATCAGTACATACAGCAGCACGCACAGCACCGTGTGCACCGTGCTCTCAAAGGTGAAGGCCTTGATGATGAAGAAGGCCACGCCCATGAGCAGGGGCACCGCCGTGCTCCACAGGGCCACCCGGCCCAGCACCAGCAGACAGAAGATGAACAGCAGCGCGCTGGCCATGGGCAGGGCCAGGTAGATGATCAGGTTGGTCTGGTCCATGGTCTGCCAGCGGCCCCAGTAGGCAATGGCCCGGAAGAAGATGGACAGGATCAGCAGCATGACACCCGCCGAGGTGCCGAAGCTGTTGCGCTCGGTATAAAAACGGACTTTCGGTTTTGCTTGCATTACGAACACCGCCTTTGTTTTTGTTATAGGTGTTGCTGACACTAAATTATACCATGGATGCCTGCGCCGCGCAAGAGCCGGAAGCGCGGCAGCGGCCGCTTCCCGGGAGCTGCGGGGAGAGAAACGGTTGAAAAAGGGGGAAAAGTATACTATACTGTTTCTAATAAGAACCAAGCCGGTGAAAGAGAGAAGACCCATGGATAAGGTAGCGGTACTGATCCCCTGCTATAACGAGGCGCAGACCATCGAAAAGGTGGTGCGGGATTTCCTTGCGGTGATCCCGGAAAACAGCCATGTCTACGTCTACGACAACAACTCCACCGACGGCACGGCGGAGATCGCCGCCGCGGCCGGGGCCGTGGTGCGCCATGAATACCAGCAGGGCAAGGGCAACGTGATCCGCCGCATGTTCCGGGAGATCGACGCGGAGTGCTACGTGATGGCCGACGGGGACGACACCTATCCGGCGGAGTGCGCGCCGGAGATGATCGACAAGGTGCTCCGGCGCCAGTGCGACATGGTGGTGGGCGACCGGCTCAGCTCCACCTATTTCGAGGAAAACAAGCGGCCCTTCCACAGCTTCGGAAACGTGCTGGTCCGGGGCAGCATCAACGCCCTGTTCCAGTCCAACATCCGGGACATCATGACCGGCTATCGGGCCTTCAGCTACCTGTTCGTGAAGACCTTTCCGGTGCTGTCCAAGGGCTTCGAGATCGAGACGGAGATGAGCATCCACGCGGTGGACAAGAACCTGCACATCGAGAGCGTGATCGTGGACTACCGGGACCGGCCGGAGGGCAGCCATTCCAAGCTGAGCACTTACTCCGACGGCTTCAAGGTGCTGCGGACCATCGGAAGGCTCTTTCGCAACTACAAGCCCATGGCCTTTTACGGGATCATCGCGGCGGTGCTGCTGGCGGTGGCGCTGCTGCTCTTCCTGCCCATCGCGGTGGAGTATGTGCGCACCGGGCTGGTGCCCCGCTTCCCGACCCTGATCGTCTGCGGCTTCATGACCGTGGCCGCTATCCAGGCCTTCTTCGCCGGACAGACCCTGAAGACCATCGGCCACAAGAATCGGCAGGATTTCGAGCTGGCGCTGCTGCGCGCCCAGGAGCGGCTGGAAAAGCTGCGGGCGCAAGGGCGCTGAGCGGGGGGAGGAGCTATGGAAAATCTGCTGATCCTCTGTCCGGTGCTGCTCTGGTGCGCGCTGAACAGCCTGACCGTGCGGCTGTTTCGCGTGCGCTTCGGCTGCGCCATGCCTTTTACCCTGACGGCGGCGGTGACGCTGCTGTATTTCAGCCAGCTGCTGCTGCACTCCTGGCAGCCGGGCTTTTATCTGCTGCTGCTTCTGGCCCTGGCCGGGGCAGTCTGCCTGTTCCTGCCCGGCGCGCGGCGGGAGGACGTGTTCAGCCCGGGGCTGGCCGCCTTCCTGCTGATCTGCCTGCTGGCGGCGCTGCTGTGCTTCCGGCGGCGGTTTACCGATTTTGACGAGTTCTGGCACTGGGGCCCCATGCTCAAGGAGTCCCTGCGCCTGGACCGCTTCTATTCCGTGCCCGCGTCCCGGCTGATCATCCACAAGGACTACCCGCCCTTCCCGGCCATCCAGGAGCTGATCTGGATCAAGGCCGCGGGCCGGTATTCGGAGGCGGTGGCCCTCATGGCGGTGCTGGTGCAGGATCTGAGCCTGCTGGTGCTGCCGCTGACCGAGCGGCTGTGCCGGGGGCAGAGCGGCGGGGGCCGTCTGCGCGGCCTGCTGCGGGGCGCGGTCTACGGCGGGCTGCTGAGCCTGCTGCTGCTCCTCCTGCTGGACGCCTTCGACTATGCCCACGTGCTCTACACCATCCTGGCGGATATCCCGCTGGCGGTGATGTTCGGCTGGGGGCTGCTGCAGATCCTGGAGGGCGGGCCCTACCGCTCCCGCTTCGGCCTGGCGCAGCTGGCGGCGGCGGGCTGCCTGTTGGTGATGACCAAGCAGGCGGGCCTGGCCATGCTGCTGGTGCTGTGGCTGATGTATCTGCTGCTGGGCCTGGCGGGGAAGGAGCTGCCCGTAAAGAAGCTGCTGCTGTGCAGCGCCCTGGTGCTGCTGGCGCCGCTGCTGCTCTACGGCAGCTGGACGGCCCAGGTCAAGGCCGTGGGCGCGGGCGGTCTGCGCACCGTGGCCGGGGGCAACGGCCAGTTCGACCTGGGCAAGATCAGCGTATCCGCCTACCTGGCGGCGCTGCGGCAGCAGGGCGACCCGCTGCGCAGCGAGACCCTGACGCACCTGCTCAAGGCCCTGTTTACCGACTCCGTGGCCAATATCCCCTGGCTGCCGGTGAGCTATGTGACGGCCTTCTGCCTGGTGCTGCTGCTGGTGCTGGCCCTGCACCGCCGCCATCGGGAGGCGGTGAACGGACGGCGGGCCCTGGCCATGGGTCTGGGCTTTGCCGTGGGGACGGCGGGCTACGCCTTCATGCTGTCGGTGCTGTTCCTGTTCTGCTTCACCACTGACGAGATGCAGGAGCTGCGGGGCTACGCCCGCTATGTGGACGCCTTCATCCTGGGCGAGCTGCTGAGCCTGCTGGGCCTGTGGCTGCTGCTGTGGAAGGAGCGGGAGAAGTCCGCCCGGACGCTGCGCGGCCTACTGGCGGCGGTTCTGGCGGCGGCGGTGCTGCTGGGCGGCTCGGAGCTGCTCTATCTGGGGCCCCAGAGCCTCCGGGCGCGGCCCTTTACCCAGTATGAGCCGGTGGCGGAGCTGATCCGGGTCAACACCGGAGAGGACGACCGGATCACGGTGGTCTACAATACAAAGAGCGGACGCTACGGCAGCTGGTACGGCTGCCTGCAGTCTGTGGCCTATTACTATGTGCTGGACCGGGATCTGCCCTGGGGGACCGACCTGTACGCTCTGGACTACAGCAAAGAGGAACACCGCCAGCGGGCCATGGAGCAGCTGGCGAACAGCGACTATCTGTGCGTGGTGGACGTGAACGAGGGGCTCAACGGTTTCTTCGCGCCCCGCAACGGCGGCGCGGCGCTGATCCCCGGCACGGTGTACCGGGTCCTGGACGGCGGAGAGCGGCTGGAGCGGGTCAGCCCCGGCGGCTGGAGCGGCCAGGGCGAGACGGTATACGATCCCTACGAGTGAGGGGCGCGACAACGGCATAAAGAAAACGCGCCGGGCGGATTTCGTCCGGCGCGCAATGATTATAGGAGATTTGAGATTTGAGATTCGAGATTCGAGTATTACGCATGTCTCCTCGACTCTCAAAACTCAAAACTCGTAGCTGGGCTTGGGGAGGGGGCGGCTCAATAGCACCTTGCCGAAGCACACGCAGCTGCGGCCGCTGTCCTTGGGGATGCGGAGATTCGCGTCCTGCCGGGCGGGGTTGGCCGACAGCAGGTGCAGGGTGCCCGCGTAGTCCACGCACCACTGCTTGCAGTACACGTCCCCGTCCACGAAGAAGACCCCCGCCTCAAACTCCCGCAGGGGGGCGTCCCGGCGCACATAGACCAGGCTGCCGTCGGGGATCCAGGGCTCCATGCTGTCGCCCCGGACCGTGATGCAGAAGTCCGCCAGGGGCGGCGTGCCGGGGTCGCGGGGAAGCAGCTCGTAGTCCTCCCCCTGGATGGGGCTGGCGTAGCCCGCCGCCGCGGGCACCAGGTAGTGCTTGATGTAGGTGATCTCCCCCCGGGGCTCGTCGGCCCTGTACTCCGGCTGCTCCGACAGATAGCGGCCGTAGCGCAGGAATTCCGTCTGCCCGGCGTCGTTCAGGGCGTTGTACACCGCCTCCGCCGGGGACGCGAGTTTTGAGATTCGAGATTCGAGATTCGAGGAGGGGAGATTCGAGTTTTGAGATTCGAGATTCGAGGGGGCGGCCTCGTCCCCGATCAGGGCGGCGCGGCTGACGCCGAAGTGGTGGGCCAGCTGCTCGATCTTGTCCATGCGGGGCATCTGGCCGCCGCTGCAGTAGGCCGACACCGTGGACTTGCTCACGCCCAGCAGCCGGGCGATGTCTACCTGGCGCTCCCGGTTGAGGCGCATCAGGCGCTGGAGGTTGTCCGCGAAGATCCCGCGGTCGTAGGTGATATCGGACATGATGAGGCTCCTTTCGGGGGGGGTTAGAGATTTGGATTTATAGGAAAGCGTTGTCCATTTTTTCTTTGCTTGTCCAAAGAAAAAGTGGACAAAAAAAGAAACGACAGCTGGGGAGGACCCCGGCACCCCCAGGTGCAAACGTTATGGGAAGGTCGGATCGTAGGTCGCCGCCATCCGAAGGACGCGTGGCCTGTACCTTTTGGGCTTCCGGGCTACGCTAAAGCGGGCCCTACCTGGTTGCGGCGGTAAGCCTGTGCCGGTAACCACACGGCGGCTCGGATGTGCTCGACGCAGCTTCCCCTCCCCACCTGCCGAGCCGCCGCGGGGTAAACTCCCGCAGCTTATGGGAGCAACAAGGCAGGGCCCCGTGGCCCGGAGACCAGAATGGGCGAGCCTTTCAGACCCAGGACGGCGGCGACCTGAGAAGTCACCTCCCCATACCGTTTGCCACCAGCCCAAGCGCTTTTTCTTTGGAGTGCAAGGACCGTTTCTTTTTCCCGCGTTTGCGGAAAAAGAAATGGTCTTTGAAAGCGTTCTCTTAGAACTAAACCCATTGTAAACTTTAACCGGAGAAAAGTCAAGTTATACTTGACAAATGGCGAAAAGTGTGGTATAGTATAACCGAACTCAAAACCGGGCCGCTGCAAAGGCGGCCTCTTGACCGGAAGAAAAGTTCTGTTAAACAGAACTAAAAGGAGAACGAAACATGGAACAGATCCCCGACGATCCCATCATCGCCTGCATCCTGCGCACCGGCTACCCGCCCCGGGGAGGACAGTGACATGGCGTGGATCCCTTTATATACGAACCTGCCACGCCATGATAAACTGCTGCAGTTCCAATCGCTGCTCCGGATCAACACGGTTGTCCTTTCCGATCCTTATGCACATAAATGCTGCAAAACCGCGGGTATTAAGAGCAAGGCCAAGCATTACAAGTACAAGAAGCCGGGCGATCCTTACCGCGTGTTTCCCAACCTTCTTCTTTCTGAAATGCAGATTGACG
>JAFUES010000067.1 GCA_017470325.1 Oscillospiraceae bacterium | reverse complement strand
TGCCGCAGCCGCCGCGCCCGCGCCTGCCGCACCGGTCAGGGCGCCCGGCGAGCGCATCATCGCCGCCCCCGCTGCCAAGAAGCTGGCCAAGGAACTGGGCATCGACCTGGCGCTGGTTGCCGGCACCGGCCCCAACGGCCGCATCACCCTGGACGACGTGAAGAACTACAAGCCCGCCCCCGCCGCGCCTGCCGTGGAGGAGGAGCCGAAGAAGAAGGCCTCCCCGCTGGCCGCCGCCGTGGCCAAGGATCTGGGCATCGACCTGGAGAAGGTGGAGGCCAAGGACCGGGTCCTGGCCGAGGATATCCTCCGCTTCCTGGAGAATACCCGCGAGAAGGCAGACGCCCCCGAAGAGGCGGCCCCGGAAGAGCTGGTCCCCATGAACGGCATGCGCAAGGCCATCGCCAAGAACATGCTCAATTCCCACATGACCAGCCCCACGGTCACGGCGAACCTGTCCGTGGACATGAGCGCCATGAAGGCCTACCGGGAGCAGCTCAAGACCCAGGATATCAAGGTCAGCTATACGGATCTGCTGGTCAAGTTCGTGGCCAAGGCCCTGATGGAGTACCCGCTGCTCAACTGCTCGGTGGAGGACAACAAGATCCGCTACAAGCACTATGTGAACATGGGTGTCGCCGTGGCGCTGGACAACGGCCTGGTGGTCCCCAACGTGGCGGACGCGGACAAGAAGAGCCTCACGGAGATCTCCGCCGAGGTCAAGGAGCTGGCGAAGCTTGCACGCGAGGGCGGCCTTCCCATGGAGAAGCTCCGGGGCGGCACCTTCACCATCACCAATTTGGGCATGTACGGCATTGAGAGCTTTACGCCCATCATCAACCAGCCCGAGGTGGCGATCCTGGGCGTGACGACCATGGAAGACCGGGCCGTGGTCCGTGACGGCGCGGTGGTGATCCGCCCGATGATGACCCTGAGCCTGACCTTCGATCACCGGGTAGTCGACGGTTCCGTCGCGGCAGAGTTCCTGCAGCGGGTCAAGACGCTGATGGAGAATCCGGCCCTCATGCTGGCCTGATAAGGAGGAGGATCAACTATGGCAAAAGAAGTTGTAATGCCCAAATTGGGCCTGACCATGACGGAGGGTACCGTCAGCAATTGGCTGAAGAAGGTGGGAGACGAGGTCAAGGAGGGCGAACCGCTCTTCGAGGTGGAGACCGATAAGCTGACCAATACCATCGAAGCCTCCGCTTCCGGCGTGCTGCGCCACATCTTTGTGGAGGCGGGCACCACCGTGCCTCTGTTCGCAAAGCTTGCCATCATCGCCGCGGCGGATGAGGACATCAGCGCCCTGACCGGCCCCGCTCCCGCTGCCGCCGCCCCCGCGGCCGCGCCTGCGGCCGCCCCGGCCGGCGAGGCCAACACGGTCCTGGTCATCGGCGGCGGCCCCGGCGGCTATGTGGCCGCCATCAGGGCTGCCCAGTTGGGCGCCAAGGTCACCATCGTCGAGCGGGATTCCTTCGGCGGCACCTGCCTCAACCGCGGCTGCATGCCCACCAAGGCAATGCTCCACAGCTCCGAGATCTATGAGGCCGCCACATGCAGCGCCGGCATCGGCATCATTGGCAAGGACGTGGAGGTGGACTGGGAGAAGGTCCAGGGCTTCCGTGCCGGCGTGGTGGAGAAGCTCACCTCCGGCGTCAAGGCCCTGCTGCGTCTCAACAAGGTCACTTCCGTCACGGGCGACGCCGTCTTTACCGGCCCCAAGACCGTCAAGGTGGGGGACAAGGAACTGACCGCCGAGAAGATCATCATCTGCACCGGCTCTTATCCCATCATGCCCGGCATCCCTGGCCTGAAGGAGAGCAAGGCCGCCATCGACTCCACCGCCTGCCTGTCCCTGGATCACATTCCGGAGAGCATGGTCGTCATTGGCGGCGGCGTCATCGGCCTGGAGCTGGGCAGCGTTTACCGCCGTTACGGCTCCAAGGTCACCGTGGTCGAGATGCAGCCCCGTGTGCTGCCTCTGATGGACGGCGAGCTGACCATGCTGGCCGAGGCCAAGCTCCAGGGCGAGGGTCTGGAGATCCTCACCTCCACCTCCGTCGTCTCCGTGGAGGACGGCGACAAGGGCGCGAAGGTCAAGGTCAAGGGTCCCGACGGCGAGAAGATCCTGGACGCCGAGAAGATCCTGGTGGCCGTGGGCCGCGGCCCCAACACCGCCGATCTGGGCCTGGACAAGGCCGGCGTCACGGTCAAGGACGGCTTCATCCAGACCAACGAGAAGCAGGAGACCAACGTCCCCGGCGTCTACGCCGTGGGTGACTGCACCGGCAAGCTGATGCTGGCCCACGCGGCCATGGCCATGGGCGAAGTGGCGGCGGAGAACGCCATGGGCGGCGAGCGCATCTTCAAGCCGGAGATGAGCCCCTCCTGCGCCTACATCGGACCGGAGTTCGCAGGCGTGGGCTATACCGAGGAGCGGGCCAAGGAGCTGGGCATCGCCTATAAGGTGGGCAAGTTCCCCACCAGCGGCAGCGGCCGCAGCCTGGTGGCCGGTCATACGGACGGCATGATCAAGATCCTGGCGGGCGAAAAGTACGGCGAGATCCTGGGCGTGCATATCCTGGCCCCCAGCGCCACCGAACTGATCGAAGAGGCGGCCCTGGCCATCAAGCTGGAATGCACCGTCAAGGAATTCGTGGAGACCATCCACTGCCATCCCACCGTTGCCGAGTCGGTGCGCGAGGCGGCGCTGAACATTGACAAGAAGGCCATTCATATTCCCAATAAATAATAGGAGGAGTCATATCATGTTGGTAGCAGCTTTCATTTTCCTCGCGCCGGGCGCGGATCCGGCCATCCACCGCAAGACCGTTGAGACCCCGGGCGTGGCCCTCACGGCCGTCGGCGTGGAGACCATCGACCAGGCTGTGGCGGTCGCCAAGGAAATGGCGGACGCCGGCTGCGGCGCCATCGAGCTCTGCGGCGGCTTCGGCATCCAGGGCACGGCTCTGATCGACAAGGCGGTCGCGGGCAAGGCCCGCATCGGCGCGGTCCGTTTCGACCTGCACCCCGGCCTTGACAACAAGAGCGGCGACGAGATTTTCCTGTAAGCAGACATGAAAAAACAGCAGGGAGCTTCCGGCTTTTCGGAAGCTCCCTGCGGCAAGAAGGAGAGAGTGACATGGATGAGATCCGCGACAAGAACGCAGAGGGCGAGATCCTCGATATCTATACGCCGCAGCATGAGCGCACCGGGCGCAGCGTCCGCCGGGGGGAGCCCCTGGAAGGGGACGATCGCCTGCTGGTGGCCCATGTGTGCGTCCTCAACGGAAAAAATGAGATGCTCTGTCAGCTGCGCTCCCCGGCCAAAGGCCATTACGGCGGCCGCTGGGATCTGACAGCGGGCGGCTTTGTTCTGAGCGGGGAGGACGCCGCCGCCTCCGCCCTGCGGGAGTTGGAGGA
>JAFUES010000020.1 GCA_017470325.1 Oscillospiraceae bacterium | reverse complement strand
TGCGCGAAGAACGACGGACTGAAGGAAGCCATTGAGCACGTGCTGAAGCTGAAGGTCGTGGACCTGAAGACCGACCCGCAGCTGATGGGCGCTCTGGGCGCTGCCGAGTATGCCCGCCAGAAGGGCCTGGCCAAGAAGTAATTCCCAACATATTGCAAAAAATAAACGGTGCGGAATCATCCGCACCGTTTATTTTTGCTTATTCGCGTTCTTCGATCAGGCGCCGCAGCTTGTCCAGCAGCTTCTCCGCCGAGTAGCCGGTGAACTTGCTCACATCGGTCACCGTGTACTTTCTGGTCAGCGCCCGGACCGCCGGGTTGCTGAGACTTTTCAGCCGTGGGTCGTAGTCCGGCAGCACCTGCACCAGCCAGGGATAGGCGTCCAGGATGTCCGAAATGCGGCTGTTCTCATCGTAGGGGAATTCCATATGCGCCTCCTATTCGGACAGGAAGGCTTCCAGCGCCGCCCGGTCGCAGCCGGCCAGATACAGACCGCCGTCGGAGAGGGCGTAGAACAGCTCCCCGTCCTGCTCGTAGAACCACAGACTGTCATAGCCGTCGCCGTCGGCCACGATCACCTGGTACAGCAGTTGATCCGGCTGAACGGCTAAATCCACATTGCCGCGGCCCAGAAAGTCCAGCAGCTCCTCCTTGGAGAGGCGGTCGGACAGATCAAAGGCGGAGGCGCCGCTGTCGGCGGTACGTGCGCCGTTGCTGACCGCGCCGGCGGCGCTCTCCGCCGCGGCATAGGGGGCGGAGACCTCCTCCGCTTCCGCGGCATCATAAAGCTTGGCGGCTTGATTGCTGTTGGCGGTATCGGAAAACGCAGCGGCTTCGTCACTGTCTGTGATCTCATAGAACGCGTCGGCGTCATCGCTGTCGGCTGCCGTCGTCTGCGAAGCGGTGGCGCTGCGGGTGGTCGGGATGCTGCTTTCGGCCAGCATGACAGTGTTGGCACTGGAGGCCGCGCCCTTGGGACGCAGCACGCCGCTGCCCATGGAAATGCCCACGATCAGGGCCAGGCAGGCCGCGGTGGACAGGATGATCTTCATCGGACGGGAGAGGCGGTTCTTCTTGCGGATCTCCGCGCGGCGGATCTCCGCCATCACATTGTAGCGAAGAGACTCAGGCGGCTCCTCCAGCTGATCCTCCAGCGCCTGGGACAGCGCCGAAAAGCTCTTGTACATGGCCGCACAGGCTTCGCAGTTGGGCAGGTGCGCCTCCAGCACGCCCTGCTCGACCGGGGACAGATCCTCGTCCAGCATGCGGCTGATAAGCTCCTGGTAATATGAACAAATCATGGGTTTCAACCTCCTCCCTGTTTACTTGACGCGAAGGAATCGGGAATGTTCCCGTCGGCGATCAGAAAGGCGCACAGCTTTTTTCGCGCCCGGAAGATCCGGGATTTCACCGTGCCCGCCTCCAGGTCCAGCGTCTCGGCGATCTCCTCATAGCTGAGGCCCTGGATCTCCCGCAGCAGCAGGATCTGCCGTTGCTCCTCGCTGAGAGACTGCAGTCCCCGCTGCACCGCCTCCTGGGTCAGGCTGCGCTCCAGCAGCTGTTCCGGCGACTGACTCTCGTCCGGGATGTCCATCTGAGTCTCCTCGCCGTCCTCATCCTCCTGGGAGAGGGACGAGGCGGGCCGCCGGTTCTGCTTACGCAGGAAATCCAGGCACACATTGGACACGATCCGGTACAGCCACACGGAAAACTTACTGTCCCCCCGGAAGCTGGGCAGGGAATTGTAGGCCTTGATAAAAGCCTCCTGGGCCATGTCCTCCGCATCCTGGGCGTTGCCCGTCATGCGCAGGGCCAGATTGTATACGTTTTTTTCATAGGCGGCTACCAGGTCTTCGAAGGCGTTCACATCGCCGTCCAGCACCCGGCGGATCACCGCCGCCTCCTGTTCGCGGGTCATTGCCTCACTCCTCTCTGTGGTTTTGAGGGGCTCTCTATTTCAAATCGCGCTTGATGTCTTTTGCGATCTTTCGGATATCGTCCAGGGTCTCCACATGGATCAGCTGCTGTCGGTAGATGCTGCTGTGGGCCACGCCGTGGAGGTACCAGGGCAGATGGTGCCGGGCCTCCAGGCAGGCGAGCCGCTCGCCGCTGCGCGCGGCCAGGGTCTCGATCTGCCGCACCGCCGTGTCGATCCGTTCCGCCAGGGGCGGAAGCGCGGGGATCTCCTCTCCGGTGAGGGCGGCATTGGCCTGCTGAAACAGCCAGGGATTGCCGAAGCAGCCTCGACCGATCATGGCCAGGTCACAGCCGGTATAGCGCAGGATGTGGGCGGCGTCCTCTCCCGTAAAGATATCACCGTTGGCGGTTACAGGGATACTGACGCTTTGCTTCACGTCCCGGATGATGTCCCAGTCGGCCCGCCCGGCGTACATCTGCGCCCGGGTGCGGCCGTGCACCGCGATGGCGGCGGCTCCGGCCTGCTGGCAGACCCTGGCAAAGTCCACGGCGTTGACGCTGCCGCCGTCCCAGCCCTTGCGGAATTTCACCGTCACCGGCACGTCCACGGCTCTGACCACCGCTTCGATGATCCGTCCTGCCAGCTCCGGGTCCCGCATCAGGGCCGAGCCGTCTCCGGACTTGACCACCTTGCCCACCGGGCAGCCCATGTTCAGATCCAGGATATCCGCCCCGGAGATCTCCAGGGCCATGGGCGCGGCCTCCGCCAGCACCTCCGGCTCGTGGCCGAAGAGCTGCGCCGCGCAGGGGTGCTCCTCCTCCGGGATGTACAGCAGGGCCTTGGTCTTCTCGTCCTTGTAGACCAGCGCCCGGGCGCTGACCATCTCCGTGGTGCTCAGCGCCGCGCCCAGGCGGCGGCAGACGCCGCGAAAGGCGAAATCCGTGACCCCGGCCATGGGGGCCAGGGTGATCCGGCTGTCCAGTTGGATGTTTCCGATGCTTACCATGTGAGATCCAGGCCCACCGGGCAGTGGTCGGAGCCCATGACCTCCGGCAGGATGTAGGCCTCCTTCACATGCTCGCGCAGCCGGTCGGAGATGACGAAATAGTCGATGCGCCAACCCACGTTCCGGGAGCGGGCCGCGGCCCGGTAGCTCCACCAGGAGTAGGCGTCGGTCCGGTCGGGATAGAGCCAGCGGAAGCTGTCGGTAAAGCCAGCCTCCAGAAGCTCGGTGAACTTGGCCCGCTCCTCATCGGAGAAGCCGGGGTTGCCCACATTGGACTTGGGGTTTTTCAGGTCGATCTCCTCGTGGGCCACGTTCATATCGCCGCAGATGATCACGGGCTTCTGGGCGTCCAGCCCCTGCAAGTAGGCGCGGAAATCGTCCTCCCACTGCATGCGGTAGTCCAGGCGGCGCAGGCCATCCTGGGCGTTGGGGGTGTAGACGCAGACCAGGAAAAAGTTATCATACTCCAGGGTCACCGCCCGGCCCTCGGTGTCATGCTCAGGCAGGCCCAAATTGTAGCGGACGGAGAGGGGCGTGTGCTTGGTGAACACGGCGGTGCCGGAGTAGCCCTTTTTCTCCGCATAGCTCCAATAGCTCTCGTAACCGGGGAAGTCCAGTTCGATCTGCCCGGCCTGGAGCTTGGTCTCCTGCAGGCAGAAAAAGTCCGCATCCAGGCTCCAGAAAATGTCCTCAAAGCCCTTTTTCTGTACGGCCCGCAGACCGTTGACGTTCCAGGAAATAAATCTCATGCTTCCTCCTTGCCCGGCTGATGGGCCATGCTCTCCTCATATCCCCGGGCGTCCACCAGGGAGGCGCCCCGCAGACGGGGGACCGGCCCAGCGGCGGTGCCCAGGGTGGCGGCGGTTTTCGTAGCCACCAGGCGGTTGATCTTCATGCCTTCAGCGGTGAATTTGGCCTCATAGTCGGTCATCACGCCCACCGGACCATTGGCGTGCAGGTCGTGGGTGACTTCCGAAAGGGCCCAGCCCTCCGCCTCAAATTGCTGAACGGACCAATCAAACAGCGGGGTGTTGTCGGTCTTGAAGTGGATCTGCCCGCCCTCCGCCAAAGCGTCAGCGTACAGACGCAGGAAGGATGGCGCCGTCAGGCGCAGCTTAGCGTCCCGGCTCTTGGGCCAGGGGTCGCAGAAGTTGATGTAGATCCGCTCCGCCTCGCCAGGGGCGAACAGCTCAGGCAGCTTCTCCGCGTCGATATCCAGGAAGCGCACATTCTGGATCCCTCGGGCCTGCACCCTCTCCATGGCCAGGATCATGGCGTCGGGCACCTTTTCCACCGCTACCAGCAGGGTGCGGTCCAGGGCCTCCGCCGTGTCCGCCGTGAAGCGGCCCTTGCCGCAGCCCAGCTCCACATAGAGCCTGTCCATGCCGGGGAATTCCGCCAGCCACCGTCCCCGCAAGGTCTCCGGCTGGGGGATCATAAGCTCGGCACAGCGCTCCATACGGGGCGCCAGATTGGATCGTTTGCGCATTCTCATATGTTTTTCACACTCCGCAGTTACTAACACAAAAGCATAACACAATCCGGCCGAAACATCAATGATTTCCGCGTCGAAAGCCCTTGCTTTCTGCGGCCCGGCGGGGTATACTTGTCTGCGCGAAAGGGGGGCAGCCTTTGAAACGCAAAAAACGGATCCCGATACCTGGCCAGCGGATCGTCCGCTCCGTTGTGGCGGTATGGCTATGCTTCGTGGTCTATGTGCTGCGCGGGCGGCACGGCATCCCCTTTTATTCGGTGATCGCGGCCCTGCAGTGCATCCAGCCCTATAACAAAGAGATGCGCAAGGTGGCCCGCAAGCGCGTGACCGGCACCCTGATCGGCGCCTTCTGGGGCCTGCTGGTGCTGCTGCTGGACCTGGAGCTGATCGGCTGGGGCGTGCCGGACGAATACCTGCACTACCTGCTGCTGGGACTGATGGTGGGCGTGGTGCTCTATTCCACAGTGCTGCTGCACGCCACCGAGTCCGCGTATTTCTCCACAGTGGTGTTCCTCACTGTGGCCTACAATCACATCGGGGATGCAAACCCCTATCTCTTTGCCCTGAACCGTGTGGTGGATACCATTCTGGGCGCGGTCCTGGCGGAGATCGTGAACCGTATCCAGCTGCCCCGGCGGCACAACACCGACACCCTGTATGTGTCCAGCCTCCTGGACACGATCCTGGACCGGGAGCGGAAGCTCTCCACCTATTCCAAGGTGGAGCTGAACCGCCTGCTGGAGGACGGGGCCAAATTCACCATCTCCACCACCCAGACCCAGGCCACAGTGCGGGAGCTCCTGCAGGGTGTGGATCTGCGCTATCCGGTGATCACCATGGACGGCGCCGCTCTCTACGATATGCACAGTCTGGAATACCTGCGCTCCCGCCCCATGACAGAGCGGCAGGCCAGGCAGATCATGGACTGGGCCCACAGCGAAGATATGCACTTCTTTGCCAACAGCATCGAGGAAAACCTGCTGGTGATCCGCTACGCGTCTCTGGCAAACCAGGCCATGCAGACCCTGTTTGACCGCAAGCGCCGCAGTGCCTACCGCAACTTCATCCACAGCCCGGCGGACAGCTATGAGCACATCCTGTATCTGCTGATCCTGGACACCCATGAGCGGATCGAGGCCGCCTATGACCGCCTGCTGCGGCAGCCCTGGATCGGGGAATACCGGGTGGTCAAGGATATCTCCGAGTATGAGGGCTTCTCCTTTTTGAAGATCTACGACGTGAATGCCAGCCGGGAGACCATGCTTCGGGAGCTGGAAGCCCTCATGGGCACCAAAGAGACCGTGACCTTCGGCAGCATCCCGGGTCAATACGATGTGGTCATTGAGGATGCGGACCGGGACCGGATGGTAAAGGAGCTGATCCGCCGCTTCGCACCGGTGGATATCCACGGATGGAAAAACATGTTCCGCATATAAGCAAACAGACCGTGACGGTTTCGTCACGGTCTGTTGCGTTTCGTATGAGGCCTCAGTAGCCGCCGATCTGCTCGATGAAGTCCGCGGCGCCCGCGGGCCCGGCGCAGGCGAGGAAGTCCCGCCGCATGTCCTCCGCGGCAGCCCGGACCTGGGCATCCGCGAGCAGCTCCAGCACCGCCGCGCGCAGCCGCGCTGGGTCTGCGGCTGCCTCTTTGGTCAGCAGGCGGCCCGCGCCCATCTCCTGTACCCGGCGGGCCACGGCCTGCTGCTCCCCGGTCAGGGGGAAGAGCAACTCGGGCACGCCCATATACAGGCCCTCGGAGGCGCTGTTCATGCCGCAGTGGGTGATGAACAGATCCGCTTTGGCCAGCACCGCCATCTGATCCACAGTGGGCTCCACCCGCACATTGTCCGGCAGGGGGGCCAGGCTTTTTGCGTCGAAGGCCTCACCGCAGGAGATCAGCACGTCTACATCGGCCTCCTCCAGGGCGGCGATGCAGCTGCGGTAAAACTCCGGGTGGGAGTTGATGACCGTGCCCAGGGAGATGTAGATGAGCGATCTTGTGTTTTCCGCCCGCGCAGGCTCCGCGGCTTTTACCGATGGGCCAACGAAGCGGTAATGCGCCGCGTCAAAGGTCTCGGCGCAGGGCTGAAAGCGCTGGGAGGTATAGACGATGGTGTTCGTATCGTTCTTGTTCTGCACGATGTCCAGGGCGCTCTTGACCTGATAGCCCAGAGGGCGCAGCTTCCGCAGGGCCCGGTTCAGCCGGGGCAGGCCCAGGATCATGTCCGCCATCTCGGCGGCGCTGTAGTGCATGTACTTGGAGGAATCCTGATTGAAGGCGAAGGTGGTGGTGGAGCAGACCATGGGCAGCTGGTATTTCTCCGCCGTCAGCTTGCCCCAGAAGCAGGCCGAGTCGGAAACGATCAGATCCGGGCGCAGGCGTTCCACATCCCGCGCCAGACTTTCATCCATACGGCCCACAGTCTCGAAGGACAGCACGGACATCTCTGTGGTGGAGACCCGGCGCAGCCGCTGCTCGCCCTTTTTATCCAGCGGCGGCAGGAAACCGTCGCAGGGGACGAACTCCGCACCGGCGGCCTCGATCTTGTCCCGGAAGGGGGCGAAGGAGTAATAACGCACCCGGTGGCCCCGCTCCGTCAGGATCCGCACCACCTCGATGGTCGGGTTGGTGTGCCCGAAGGCGGGGATGCAGAACCAGAAGATGTTCAGTTTTTTCTCCGATTTAGTCATGGTATCCTCCGAAGGTCACAGATCGATCTGCTCGAAGCGCTGTTCGGACCGCTTTTCCGAAAGCAGTGTAACGAGCACATAGACAGCCAGCGCCAGCAGCAGAGCCGCCCACTGCAGGCCCATGCGCTCTCCGCCGGGAGTATGCAGAAAGCGGAGGGCGGGGAAGTGGTGCAGCGTTTCCGCCAGGCCGATCAGGACGAGACTGGCGGCGATAAAGGTCACAAAGGGCTTGCCGATGTTATAGGCGGTTTTGAAAAAGCCGCCCAGAAACAGCAGATTGAACAAGGCAAAAAGCAAAAGCGCGAAAGCCAGAAAGACCGGGTTTGCGTTCATCAGGGCATTGTTCGCATAGACGACCGAGCCGGACAGCACCGTCATCCGCAGGGCGGTGAGCAGGGCCATCAGTAAAAAGGCCAGCAGCTGAAAGAAGCAGACCTGGAGGTATTTGGCCTTTACCGCATCGGCCTTGCGGATGGGGAGCAGCGCGGTGTAGAGCACATCGTTGAACTCCCGGGCGGTCTGAAAGGATTGGAACAGTCCCAGGCAGACGAAAAAGCAGCTCATCAGAATGGGGTAGCCGGGCAGCAGCGTCATGAAAGCGGCCAATAGAAAGAACCAGCTCAGCGGCGAGGTGGCCAGCTTCAGCTCCTTTTTAACCAAGCTTTTCACGGAAATCCTCCTTCTCATAGTGGAGCATGATCTCCTCCAGATTCACACCGATCCCGGCCTCCTGGCAGGCGGCGAGATAGGCTTCCATGGAATCGGAGGCCAGGATCTTCCCTTGCCGGATATAGGTGATGCGATCGGCGCGCTTGTCCAGGTCCGAGGTGATGTGGGTGGAGAAGAGGATGGAAACACCCCGATCCCGCAGCACGGTGAAGATGTCCAGCAGTTCATCCCGGGAGACGGGATCCAGACCGCTGGTGGGCTCGTCCAGGATCAAGAGCTCTGCCCGGTGAGACAGGGCAAGGGTCAGATTCAGCTTGACCCTCATGCCCTCGGACAGCTGCGCCGGGGTCTTGCTTTCATCCAGATCGAAGGCGTCGATATAGCGCCGATAGGCCGCGGCATCCCAGTTTTTATAGAACGCGCCGGTGACGGAAACGATATCCCGGATCCGTTTCTTCTTATAATAATCCACGGCGCCGCCGGCATAGCCGATGCGCTGCTTGACCTCCTGCTCATGGGCATGAAAGTCCTGTCCGAAATAGCGGACCTCGCCGCTGTCAGCGTGGACCAGATTCAGGATGGACTTGAGCGTGGTGGTCTTGCCGGCGCCGTTTCGACCGATGAAGCCCATGATGCAGCCGCGGGGAATGGTGAAGCCCACATCCTGCAGCTGAAAGCCCGGGTAACGCTTGCACAGGCCGCGGACCTCCAGGATCGGCTCAGTCATGCTTGCCCTCCTCAAAGATCCGCATCGTCCATTCGGCAAAGGTGGCCTTGGGCGGAATGGCGAGGCCCCGGTCCACGTCGCCCAGCAGGATGAGCGTATCTCCGGGGCGGATGCCAAAAACCTCCCGGGCCTGCTTGGGGATGACGATCTGGCCTTTTTCACCCACGGTGACGGTCCATGCGTATTTTCCCTCCGGTACAGCCATGAGGATCCCTCCTAAAAGTATGTTTTGTTATACAAATCATACCACGGAAACAGAAAAAGTCAAGCCTGTGACCCGCGCCTGGGCTTGTGCATCGGGGAAAAATCGTGTATGCTCTAAGAAGCACATACATGCGGAGGAACATTATGGAAGGAAAAGAACGTCTGCTGCAGACCTGCTGCATCGATCTGCACCTGCATATGGACGGCTCCCTTTCGGTGGAGACGGTGCGTGCCCTGGCGGAGTTGGCGGGGGAGCCGCTGGCGGACAGCGACGAGGAGATCCGCGGGAAACTCTCTGTCAGCCGGGGCTGCCGGGACCTGTCGGAATACCTGGACAAATTCGTCTACCCGCTGTCGTTCCTGCAGACGGCGGAGCAGCTGTCGGAATGCGCCTTTCGGGTGAAGGAGGAACTGCGTCAAAAGGGACTGCTCTATGCGGAGCTGCGCTTTGCGCCCCAGTCCCACCGGCAGAAGGGCCTGAGCCAGGAAGAAGCGGTGCAGGCGGTGCTGGCCGGGGCGGCCCGGTCGGACTTCCCCTCCGGGCTGATCCTGTGCTGCATGCGCGGCCGGGGCAATGAGGAGGAAAACCGGGAGACGGTGCGCTTGGTGCGCAAGTATCTGGGCAAGGGCGTCTGCGCCTTGGATATCGCCGGGGCGGAGGGGCTGTTCCCCACGGAGGACTATGAGGACCTGTTCGCCTACGCCTCCGAGCTGGGCGTGCCCTTTACCATCCACGCGGGGGAGGCCGCCGGACCGGAGAGTGTGCGCGCTGCGCTGCGTTTTGGCGCCCGGCGGATCGGCCACGGAGTCCGCTCTGTGGAGGACCCTGTGCTGCTGCGGCAGTTGGCGGACAGCGGCGTGCTGCTGGAGCTGTGCCCCACCAGCAACCTGCACACGGGGCTTTTCCCGGACTATGGGAGCGTCCCCCTGCGCGCTCTGCTGGACGCGGGGGTCCGGGTCTGCATCAATTCGGACAACATGGCGGTGTCCCACACCTGGGTAGGGGAGGAGCTGCGCCACATGGCGGAGACCTTTTCTCTGAGCGAAGCGGAGCTGCGCGGCCTGCTGCAAAACGCGGCACGGGGCGTCTTTGCCGACGAGGAGACCAAGGCCAGGCTGCTCAGCCGGATCAATAATGCATGATATTGGGGCAGAGGCTTTCCCCTCTGCCCTTGTAATTTTCGCCGAAAGCTTTCTTACCCACTTGGTGAATAGGAAAAAAGACTTGATTTTTGCGCCGCCGGTGGTAGGATATATAAGACAAGACGCAAGCAACAGGAGAACACCATGCTCAATTCCTTTTCGAGAACAGAACTGATCTACGGCGCCGAGGCCATGGAAAAGCTGGCTGCCGCCAGAGTGGCGATCTTCGGTATCGGCGGCGTGGGCGGCTATACCCTGGAGGCCCTGGCCCGCTCGGGCGTGGGGCAGCTGGATCTGATCGACGACGACAAGGTCTGCCTGACCAACATCAACCGTCAGATCCTGGCCACCCGCAGGACCGTGGGGCAGTACAAGGTGGACGTGGCGGCGGAGCGGGTCCAGAGCATCAATCCCAAGTGCGTGGTCCGGACCTATAAGACCTTCTACCTGCCGGAGACCCAAGGGGAATTCGACTTTTCGCAATATGATTATATAGTGGACGCCATCGACACTGTCAGCGGGAAGCTGGCTTTGATCCAGCAGGCGCAGGCGGCGGGAACGCCCATCATCTGCGCCATGGGCGCGGGCAATAAGGTGGACGCCAGCCAGTTCCGGGTGGCGGACCTGTACGAGACGGTGGGCTGCCCCCTGGCACGGGTCATGCGGCGTGAGTGCCGCCGCCGGGGGATCGAGCATCTGAAGGTGGTCTACTCGCCGGAGAAGCCCATCCGGCCCCTGGAGGACCTGTCCATCAGCTGCCGCAGCAACTGCATCTGTCCGCCAGACACCCAGCGGCACTGCACCGACCGGCGGGACATCCCCGGCTCCAACGCTTTTGTGCCCGCGGTGGCGGGGCTGATCATTGCCGGCGAGGTGGTCAAGGACCTGACCGGCTTTACGGGGGAGGGACGCAGATGAGCCGTCAACTGGAGCCCTGGCAGAAGATCGAACAGAGCATCAATAAAAAATTCCACAAGACCCTGTGGAGGCCCTTCATCACCGCCGTCAAGCAGTATGAGATGATTCAGGCCGGGGACAAGATCGCCGCCTGCATCTCCGGCGGGAAGGACTCCTTCCTGACAGCGAAGCTGCTGCAGATGCTCCAGCGGCACAGTGATGTGCCCTTTGAGCTGGTCTTTCTGGTGATGGACCCGGGTTATAATGAAGAAAACCGCCGGATGGTGGAGGAGAATGCCAAGCTGCTGAACATCCCCATCACGATTTTTGAGACCGATATCTTTGATATCACCGCCTCGGTGGGCGGCTCGCCCTGCTACCTCTGCGCGCGCATGCGCCGGGGCTACCTGTACAGCAAGGCCAAGGAACTGGGCTGCAACAAGATCGCCCTGGGCCACCATCTCAGCGATGTGATCGAGACCACACTGATGAGTATGTTCTACGGCTCCCAGCTGCAGGCCATGCTGCCCAAGCTCCACAGCCGCAACTTCGAGGGCATGACCCTGATCCGCCCGCTGTACTGCGTCCATGAGGATGCGGTGAAGGCCTGGCTGCGCTATAACGACCTGCACTTCATCCAGTGCGCCTGCCGCTTTACGGAAAACTGCGTTTTGGACGACAACGACCCCGGCGGCAGCAAACGCAAGGAGATGAAGATCCTGGTGCGCAAGCTGCGGGAGACGAACCCCAATATCGACCGGAGCATTTTCAATGCCATTCACGCCGTGCACCTGGACACCTTCCCCGGCTACAAGTCCAGAGGCGAGATGCACAGCTTCCTGGAGCTGTTTGGAGAGGAAGAACAAGAGGCATCAATAACGATAGAAGGAGAGACCACCGATGGCTAAGAAAGAGAACAAATTCGCAGGCTATGGGATCGCCACCCAGGCTATCCACACAGGCACCGACTACGACGCGGAGACCGGCGCGGTGCGCCGCCCGCTGCACATGGCCAACAGCTACAAGCTGCCCGACGACCTGTCCCAGGTGAACTATTCCTCCACGGACCTGCTGATGTATGCCCGCAACGGAAACGCCAACCAGCACTGGCTGGAGGAGAAGATCGCCGCTCTGTACGGGGCGGACGACGCCATCGTCCTGGCCAGCGGTGTGGGCGCGCTGCACGCCCTGTTCTGGACCCTGCTCCAGTCCGGGGACCGGGTGCTCTACCCCAATGTGAGCTACATGGCCGTATACAGGATGTTCCATGAGCTGTTCAACAGAAAGTTCGGCGTGGATACCGTGATGGTGGATATGACGGATCTGGACGCGGTGCGTAAAGCCATTACCCCCGGCACCCGCCTGGTCCACATCGAGACGCCGGACAACCCCACCGTGGGCGTGACGGACATCGCCGCTGTGGCGGAGATCGCCCATGCCAACGGGGCGCTGCTGTCGGTGGACAACACCTTTGCTTCGCCCCTAAACCAGCGGCCCCTGGAGCTGGGCGCGGACTTTGTGGTAGACGCCCTGACCAAGTATCTCAACGGCCACGGCGACGCCCAGGGAGGCGCTATCATCTCCAACGATCTGGAGACTATGGACCGGATCCGCTACGAGGCCCAGGTGAACGTGGGCGCGGTGATCAGCCCCTTCAACGCCTGGCAGATCTTCCGGGGCACCGTTACCTTCCCCCTGCGTATGCGGCAGATCAACGAGTCCAGCCTGCGTATCGCCCAGTGGCTCGAGCAGCAGAAATGCGTTACCTTCGTGTCCTATCCGGGCCTGCCCAGCAACCCGGGCTACGAGGTGGCGCAAAAGCAGATGCGCAACGGCTACGGCGGCGTCATCTCCTTCGGCCTGGATACCGACGACAAGACCGTGGAGCGCTTTTGCGCGGCGCTGAAGGTGGTGACCTTCGCTGTGTCCCTGGGCCACGATGAAAGCCTGATCTTCCCCCAGCCCAGCTATGACGAGCGGATTTTGCTGTACCCGGAGAAGTTCCGCAAGGGCTTCATCCGCTTCAGCATCGGCCTGGAGGAGCCGGAGGACATCATCGCCGACCTGCAGCAGGCTCTGGAAGCCGTGGGGCTGCTGTGATCAAATCATAACGGCAAGAAGGCGCTGCCACGCCCGTGGCAGCGCCTTCTTGCCGTTTGCGTTCTTTTACTTAGTCAACGTTTTCCCGCAGGAAATCGATCACGTCCTGCCGGATCTCCGGGCGGAACATGTTGAAGGGGTGGTCCGTGTCGTAGACCTTGGCAGTGAGTTTGCCCTTGCCGTAGGCGGCGATGGCCGCGTTGAGCTTGCCCGCGTGCTGCTCCAGCGGCAGCAGCGCGTCCAGAGTCCCGGCCACGGTGAGGATGGGCTTGTCCGCCAGGGCCTCGGCATAGGAGCAAATATCCATGGCCGCGGCGTTGGCCGCCATATCCCGGCGCATGGTCTCCCGCGTCACGCCCTTGAGCCAGAGGAAAGCCTCGTCCAGAAAGTTCTGGTACTGGGGCTCGCAGCGCCCCTGGGTCTCCTCCACCACGGGCTTGAAATCCATGGGCGCCAGCAGGACGCCCGCCTTGATCAGCTGGTTTTGCGCGGCGGTGCGGGCGGTCATCAAGCCGCCCATGCTGTGCCCGACCATGAACACATTGTTCAGATCGAACCAGCCGTTTTCGTTGTTCCGGATATAGTCCAGCGCGGACAGGCAGTCCTCAAAGCAGTGGGAGACGGAATAGTCCCCGTCGCTGCCCCAACTGCCGCTGTAGTGGAAGGACAGGGTACAGAAGCCCGCCTCCCGCAGGGCGATGGCGAAGTCGAACAGCCGCTCCTTGCCGGGGATGCCGTGGCAGATCAGCACCACGGGCTTGGGATATTCACCGCCGGGCAGGTAGTAGTGGCCCAGCAGCTTGCCCCGCTTTCCCTGGAGCAATACACCGCCGGAAGCGGGCGGCAGATTTGTTTTCGGTTCCATGGATGCAGCTCCTTTCGGTTTCTTGCATCTATTATATAAAGATAGTTCGGACCTGTAAAGGAAAAAATTGGGACTTCGGAGAAACGAAAAAACGTTTCTCCGAAGTCCCTTTTCGGCAGCGAAGGATTGCTCAGACCTCAGCCTTCCACAGGCCGTGCAGATTGCAGAACTCGTAGGCGGCCACGGCGGTCTCGCCCTCGGCCAGCACGAACTGGGCGCAGGGCTTGGTCTCGGGCTTCAGCACCTTCTTCTGGTAGCCGGCGCTGGTCTCCAGAACGATCCACTGGATGAAGTGCGCGGGCAGCATGGGGTGCTCCACAGCGCCCACGGTCACGGTGACCACGGCGCCGTCCACGGCGATGACGGGGACGTGCTTTTCCCCGGCGGCGTCGGTGGTGTTGGGGATCAGCTCTTCCAGCTCAGCGCCGCAGCAGTCGGCGCCGGCGTCCTGGATGAGGATGCTTCCGCAGGCTTTACATTTGTAGAATTTCATATCAAACCCTCCAAGTCAGTATTTTTGTTATGGCTGCTTGTAAACAGTATAGCACAGGCCAGGACGCTTGAAAAGGGGTCAGCGATAGACGATCTCGACGGCAAGACTGTCGGCCTGCACGGTGTCGTTGAGATAGGCGATGATGGCCAGGGCGAAGGGGATGGCGGTGCCCACGCCGCGGCTGGTGATCACGGTGCCGTCCACGGCCACAGGCTCCTCTCCGGCGTCGGCGCCGTCCAGCTGGCCCTCCATGCCGGGATAGCACACGGCCTTTTTGCCCTCCAGCAAGCCGGCCTTGGCCAGCACGGTGGGGGCGGCGCAGATGGCGGCGGTCAGCTTGCCCTCCGCGTAGAACTTTTTGAGCAGGGTCAGCAGCGCCTCGGACTCCGCCAGGCGCACATGGCCCGGGCCGCCGGGCAGGATGATTCCGTCGTAGCTGTCGAAATCGGTGGCAGTGAATGCGGCATCCACCTGCACGGTGATGCCGTGGCTTCCGCGTACGGTCTCTGTGTCCTCCAGGGACACGGTGTCGCAGACGATCTGCGCCCGGCGCAGAAGGTCAACGGTGGTCAGGGCTTCGACCTCTTCAAAGCCCTCGGTCAAGATAAGCGCGGTTTTCTTCATAGGGTTTCCTTTCTGTTGGGTGAAGGATACGTTTGGGCCTCAGAAGCCCAGGTTGTCGTTAACCAGGATCACATGGATCCGGTCCGTGTGCCGGGAGAAGCGGGTGATCAGGAACTGACAGCAGATGGTGTCCGGGGATTTGCAGTTCATGCAGGTCCCGGTTTTGGAACATGGAGTGGACAGGCCGAAGCGCTGGGCGTTGGTGGTGGCCGCAACGTTCCGCGCCCGCTTCATGGCGCCGTCCACGTCGTTGCAGACCTTGTTCATGCCCACGATGAACAGCACCTTTTTGGGGCCGTTGGCGATGGCGGAGACCCGGTTGGCGTTGCCGTCGATGTTCACGATCACGCCGTCCTGGGTGATAGCGTTGGCGCTGGCCAGGAAGAAGTCCGCGTCGTAGGCGGCCAGCATGGCGGCCCGCTTGTCCTCTATCTCATCCCGGTCGATGAAGTTGTAGCTGCCCTCCTTCAGTGCCTTTACCAGGCCGATCTCGTGTACGCTCATGCCACCGCCCATGGTGGCGGTGCTGCCCTCGGGGATCAGGGAGAGGGCCAGGGCCAGAGCGTCTTCCCTGGTCTCGGCGTAGTAGCCGGTCATGTTCCGGGACTGGAGCCCCTTGATCACTGTCTGGGCCAGCAGGGCGTTTCTCTTCTGGACGTTTTCGTTCATATGCATCCTCCTGTCGGTGCCTTGATTGTTCTGTTTCCAAGCCGCAGGCATCGCCCACGGCGAACGCTTGCCTCTATTGTATACCAATCTTTGCCAGTACGCAAGCGCGACATGGCCGTAAAAGAACGATCCGACAGGCCAGAATGCAGGCCGCCGGATCGTTCCGTTTTATTCGTGCAGTCCTGCCAGAAAAGCTTCCAGTCCTTGGGCAAAGGCCCGGTGCCCGGCGGGGGAGAAGTGCACCCCGTCATAGCAGAGCTCCACGCCCCAGGTGCTCGCATCGGCAAAGGGGATGGCCAGCTTTTGCGCCAGGTCCCGATAGGCGTCCCGCAGCTTTTCCGAGGCGCGGATGTAGCTCTCGTTGGGGACCCACTCGCCCAGCTCCATGAGGGGCGGTGCGATCAGGAGCAGCGCCGCGCCGTCGGCCGCCTGCAGCAGGAAGCGCAGCAGGGCTTCCATCCGCGCCGCCGTATCCGGCACGGAGGCGCCCAGCAGCAGATCGTTGCTGCCCAGCATCACCGTGACCAGATCCAGAGGCAGCTTTTCCCGAAGAAGCTCTCGCAGCGCGGGGAAGGTGTACTCCCCAGGGATGGTCAGGCCATTCTGCCCGAAGTTGAACACCGTCCGGCCGCCCTGTTCCAGCAGGCCGGTCCAGCGCAGGTCCTTGGGATAGCGGGAGCCCAGATAGGAGCGGGGGTCGTAGCCATAGGTGTTGGAATCCCCCAGACACAGCAGCCGCTTCATCTCTGTTTCAGCACCACCTGTCCAGCGGTGCTGCCCAGGTAGACACCGTCCTCCAGCACGGCCCGACCGTTGACGTAGACATGCACGATGCCGCCGGGGGTGGCGTCGGGCCTGGCCTCGTCTACAGAGAGCTTTTCAGGGTCGATGACGGTCAGATCCGCCTTGTAGCCCGGCTTCAGATAGCCTCGCTCCGGGATGCCGAAGCGGTCCGCTGTGGCGCCGGTCATCTTGCGCACGATCTTCTCCGCCGGGATACCGTAGCGCCTGGCCAGCAGGAAGAACTGGGGGAAGGTCTGGAAGGCCGCAATGTTCTGCAGACCCTTTTCCTCCACCCAGGCGTCGGTCATGAAGACAGACAGCTCGTCCTCCATCAGACGGCGCACGATCTCGTCGTTGTAGTATTTGCCCAGATAGATGCTGCCCTTCCGGTCGGACAGCTCCACCAGCTTCAGGTACATATCCAGCTCCGACAGGCCCTCCTCCGCTGCGGCCTGGGGGATGGTCTTGCCCTCATACTCCGGGTGTTCATCGGAGATGTAGGCTACCACCATGTCTTCCCAGTCGATGCCCAGCACCTTCCGGTACATGAGAATGGTCAGCTGCAGCTTGAAGCGGTTGATGGGCTTGGCGGCCTCCGCCTTGCTCAGCTGGGCGTACCACTCGGGGAAGACCACCGTAATGACAGAAGCCCCGTAGTGGAAGGCGTAGTTGTCATAGGCGATTTGGGCGCCCTTCTGCCGCTCACGGTAAAAGACGGCCAGCATCTTGTCCAGCAGCTTCCAGCTACGGGCGCCGGTGAAGATCAGGTGGCTGTACTCCAGGCGGCAGCCGGACTTCTGCATGATGTCCACCGCCTCGTCCAGACCCAGCTCCAGGTGGGACTTTTTGGTCAGCAAAGGATAGTCCGCGCTGACGATGGAGCAGGCCCGGGGATGGATGGTGATAATGCCGTCGTATTTGGCGATCTCTTTGGCGAAAGCCAGGATCTCATCCTCCTTGGAGTAGCGGCTGGGCTCGTACATGAAGCCGAAGGAGCCGCCAAAGGCGCCGCCCTCCATGGCCTCCCGCACGTAGCCCAGCTCCTGCTGGATCTGGGCCGGGGTCAGGGGCGTGGGGTCGTAACCGGTCAGCCCTGCGCGCACGGAGCCCTGGCCGATCAGCGGCACCAGGTTCACGTAGAGCCTGCCCTCCGCCCGGCGCTTGAAGTCCGCAAAGCTGCCCGGGTGGCACACATCGAACAGACCGCCGCCCAGCTTGTCCCGGTAAGGGGTGTCCGCCTCCATGCCGAAGGGGGAAAAGCTGCAGTTGCCGGTGATCTGGGTGGTGATGCCCTGCTGGATAAAGGGCTTGTAGTACTTCTCCGCGTCCTCCCGGTCGTAGAAAAAGTCGTTGTGGGAGTGAGCGTCGATCAAGCCGGGGCAGATCTGGCAGCCGCTGAGATCCACCACCTTGTCCGCCGCCTCCTCGATGACGCCGCCCACCTGCAGGATGCGCTCGTCCTCAATGAGCAGGTCGCCCGTATAAGGGGCTGCGCCGGTACCGTCCAGGATCGTGCCATTTTTGAATAGAATCCTCATGCTGTTCCCTCCTGTATCGTGCAGGACCCGGTCAGTGCGGGCCCGTTTCATTCAAAACTTTGTACCATTAACACTATATCATAAGCCGTCCCTCCATGGAAAGCCTTTTTGTAAAGAAAGAGGCGGAAAAGTGTCGGGAAAAGCGCCATTGACTTTTCCTTTGTCAACGAATAAACTATATGTAAGAACGGCTGCATAAGCTGTCACAAGAATCGCAAGAGACACAAGGAGGGGTTTCTTTGGAAGTGAGACAAAACCTGATCCAGCTGTGCGAGAAGATCAACGACGGGCACTACAAGATCACGCCGGACTGTGCCGAGTACAAGGTCTTCGAGCAGTGGATCACCGACGAGCAGATCGCTGTCATGCTGGCCCTGACCAGCATGAAGCCATCCTTCGTCCCGCTGATCGCCCGCAAGGCCAAGATGTCCGTCAAGCGGACCCGGGAGGTCCTGCATGAGATCACCGATATCGGCCTGGTGGTGCAGGTGGTGGTGCCGAAGGTGGGGCTGGAGATCTATCTGCTGCCGCCCTACACCCCCGGCATTTTCGAGTTCCTGCTGATCAATGAGAAATTCTGCATCGCTCATCCCGAGATCGCCTATGCTTTCCATCAGCACGCGACCACCAGCCAGATCGAGCACGCCCCCAACACCCCCATGGGTGCCGGCATCATGCGCGTCATCCCCATCGAGAGCGCCATCCCCGCCGACGCAAAGCAGATCGACAACGAGAGCTGCAACAAGTACATCGAGGACAACGAGGGTCACCTGAGCATCACGCCATGTCAATGTCGCCGTGTGCGCCGCATGATGGGCGAGGGCAGCGGCGATCTGGACGAGGGCCTGTGCATCTTCATGGGCCACGTGGGCGATATGTTCAACCGCACCGGAAAGGGCCGCCCCGTGTCCGTGGCCGAGGCCAAGGAGCTGATCAAGAAGTGCGACGAGCGCGGCTGCGTGCACCAGATCACCACCCTGCACCAGGGGGAGACCTTCGCCATCTGCAACTGCATGCCCGAGAGCTGCCTGGCCCTGGGCGTGTCCCAGTACTACAACACCCCCGACACCTCCAGAAGCAACTATGTGGCGGAGATCGACCAGGCCAAGTGCGTGGCCTGTGGCCAGTGCACCGACCGCTGCGCCAACAACGCCATCCAAATGGGCCAGAAGCTCTGCGCCAAGACCCCCATCGAGCATCCTCACGCGGAGCTGCCCGACGACATCGAGTGGACGCCGGAGCACTGGAATGTGGAGCACCGCACCAACCGGGAGTACATCGCCCCCGAGGGCACCGCGCCCTGCAAGACCGCATGTCCCGCGCACATCGCCGTTCAGGGCTACCTGAAGCTGGCGGCCCAGGGCCGGTATCTGGAGGCCCTGGAGCTGATCAAGAAAGAGAATCCCCTGCCCGCGGTCTGCGGCCGTGTCTGCAACCGCAGATGCGAGGACGAGTGTACCCGCGGCGCCATCGACCAGGCTGTGGCCATCGACGAGGTGAAGAAGTTCATCGCCGATAAGGAGCTGAGCCGCGACACCCGCTTCGTCCCCAAGAAGCTTTACGACTTCAGCGACAAGAAGATCGCCGTCATCGGCGCCGGCCCCGCGGGCCTCAGCTGCGCCTATTTCCTGGCGGCGGACAACTACAAGGTCACCGTATTCGAGAAGAACGAGCTGCCCGGCGGCATGCTGCGCTATGGCATCCCCTCCTTCCGGCTGGAGAAGACCGTGCTGGACGCGGAGATCGACGTGCTCAAGGAGCTGGGCGTGGTCTTCCGCTGCGGCGTGGAGGTCGGCAAGGACGTGACCATCCAGCAGCTGCGTGACGAGGGCTTTGACGCCTTCTATCTGGGCGTGGGCGCTCAGAAGTCCGCCTCTCTGGGTATCCCCGGCGAGGACCTGAAGGGCGTCTGGGGCGGCATCGACTTCCTGCGGGAGGTCAACGGCGGCGCCAAGCCCGCCATCGGCAAGAAGGTGGTCGTGGTCGGCGGCGGCAACGTGGCCATGGACGTGGCCCGTGCGGCTGTCCGGCTGGGCGCCGACGTGACGGTGGCCTACCGTCGCAAGGAGAGCGATATGCCCGCCGATCCCGCCGAGGTGGCCGAGGCCAGGGAAGAGGGCGTGAAGTTCCTGTTCGAGCATAAGCCCGTGGAGATCGAGGGCAAGAACGGCAAGGTGGCCGCCCTGGTCTGCGAGGGCGACAAGAAGGTCAAGTGCGACGCCATCCTGGCGGCCATTGGCCAGCGGATCGACCTGGGCGGACTGGACTTGGGCGAGCTGAAGCTGGACGAGAAGGGCCGTGTCCAGGCCGATGGCTTCACCTATCAGACCGCGCAGGAGGATATCTTCGTGGGCGGCGATGCCTTCACCGGACCCAAGTTTGCCATCGACGCCATCGCCCAGGGCAAGCAGGGCGCCATCTCCATCCACCGCTATGTGCACCCGGGCCAGAGCCTGGTCATCGGCCGCGACCGGCTGACCTATCACGCCTTTGACAAGGACAACGTGGACTTTGACACCGTCAAGCGGGATTACGACGCTTCCGCCCGCCAGGTGCCCGGCAAGGCCGCTGACAAGGCCTGCACCTTCAAGGACGACCGGCTGACCTTCACCGAGGAGCAGCTGAAGAAAGAGACCGCCCGCTGCCTGGGCTGCGGCGCCTCCTTCGTGGATCCCAACAAGTGCTTGGGCTGCGGCGTGTGCACCACCCGCTGCAAGTTCGACGCCATCCATCTGCGCAAGCGCAGCTTTACCGAGAGCATCGATTACTTCGACCGGCCGAAGGTGCTGCCGGAGTTCGAGGCCGCGCGCCGTCAGAAGATCGAGATCCGCAAGATGTCCCAGCTGTAAACCCCATCAATAACGACAATGGGCCGCCCCGTCCGGGCGGCCCAAACTTTTTTCACTTTTCTGCCGGAGCTTCGTAAGGATTGACATGTACCATGATGTGCTTCACGTCCGGGAAGCCCTGTTCGATGGCATTGTGGACCTGCTCGGCGATCTCATGGGCGGCGCGGAGACTCAACTCCCCGTCTGCGGCGATCTCGATATCCACATAGATCCGGTTGCCGAAGACCCGGGTCTGCAGCAGGTCTACGGCCAGGACGCCGTCCTGATTCTCGGCGCAGCGGCGCAGGGCCTGCTCGGTCTCCTCGCTGCAGGAGCGGTCCACCATCTTGTCAATGGCGTCCCGGAAGATATCATAGGCGGCCTTGGCAATGAACACGCAGATGACCAGGCTGGCCACCGGGTCCAGCACCGGATAGCCCATCCGGGCGCCCAGGATGCCCAGCAGCGCGCCCACCGAGGACAGCGCGTCGCTGCGGTGGTGCCAGGCCTCCGCCATCAGCGCCTCGGAGTGGATGCGGCGGGCGTAATGCCGGGTGTACCAGAACATGGCCTCCTTGCACACGATGGAGACGACGGCGGCCACCAGGGCCAGCACTCCGGGGATCACTGCGGGTTCTGTCGAGGCGCCGGTGATCTTGCCGGAGGCCTTATAGCCGATGAACAGGCCCGTGACCAGCAGCACTACGGAGAGTACAATGGCGGCCACGCACTCAAAGCGTTCGTGCCCGTAGGGGTGGTCTCGGTCCGCGTCCCGGGCGGCGATCTTCACGCCGATGATGACGATGAAGCTGCTGATCACATCGGAGGCCGAGTGGACGGCGTCGCTGATCATGGCCCCGGAGTGGGCCAGGACGCCGGCAAGCAGTTTGAAGAGGGACAAGAGCAGGTTGCCCACGACGCTCAGCAGGGAGATCCGCACGGCGACGGATTCAAATTCGCCCGGATCGGTCGGCGACACCGTATTTGTGTTTTCCTTTTCCATTGCAATGCCCCCCTGGGTGATTAAAGGATTTTTCCATTCTATGCGCCTGAAGCTGTGATGATACAAAAAAATACGGGCCAGCTCTCTTTTTCACTGTCCCGTAGCGATGATCATCTACTGTCACTTGCGTGACCCGGCTCCGAGCCCGAGGGCTCCGGCCTGCTCAGTCAGATACACTTGTTTGTATCTGCAGTTTAGCAGAAGGATCGGCTTTCGTCAATGCCCGGGGGGAAAGCAAGTTGACCGCGCCTATAAAAAATGGTAAATTGTTGCTAAAGAGGAGGGGATCGCGTGAAGCTGCACATTCTCCATTGCGGGTATATCCGTGTGGCGCGGGACGTGCCATACGGGCCGCGCTCCGGCGTCTCCGCGGCAGGCCGCCAGCTGTTGGCGGCGGACCGGGATCGGGTAACTCTGCCGGTCTGCGCCTACCTGGTGGAGCATCCCAAGGGGCTTTTGCTGGTGGACACCGGCTGGTGCCGGGACCTGAGCCCCGCGGGGGTGTACGACGCCAAAGCGGTCTCCAAGGTCCTGCCGCGGCACCTCGCGGCCTTCTACCGGCCCTGGCTGCCGGAGGGCATGGCGGTCCACGAGCAGCTGGCGCGATTGGGGATCCGGCCCTCGGATCTGGAAGCGGTACTGCTGACCCATCTGGACCCGGACCATGTGGCGGGACTGAAGCATGTGAGCGGGGCAAAGCACATCGTTCTGTCAGAGGATGAATACTTCTGGAGCTGCCGCACGGTGTACAAGACCCGCCAGCCGGTGAGCCTGTGGCAGGACCAGCCCATCGAGCGGCACTATTACCGGGGCTCGCCCCTGGGGCCCAACCGCTGGGCCATCGACCTGTTCGGGGATGAGACGGTGCAGATGGTCAATGTGCCCGGCCACACGGACGGGCAGGCGGCCATCCTGCTGCGCAGCGGCAGCGGGAGCTTCGTGCTGCTGGCGGCGGACGCGGCCTTTTCCCCCAGGAACTGGCGGGAGCTGGTGCCGCCGGGCTTCGGCTTCGGGCGGGAGTGGCAGCTTAAGTCCCTGAAGTGGATCGCCGGGCTGGCGGAGGATCCGGCCTGCGCCGCGGTGCTTTGCAGCCACGATCCGGACGTGGAGCCGCAGACCATAGAGTTTTAAAGAGACAGAGGGTGTGAGCGATCACACCCTCTGTTCCTATCTAAAAATACAATTTACAGCTTGTGGCTGCCGCCGCCCAGATATTTGCCCTCAAAGACAAAGTTGTCGCAGTCGTTGAGGAAGGCGGTCTCAACCGAAGGCATGTCGTGGATATCAATACCGGTCATGGTCACATTCTCACACTGGAACATAATGAAGGCGCCGCTGGAGCAGGAGTAGATCTCCGTATTTTCCACCTCCATGTTGTAGCAGACGTCGGCCCGGATGCCCCATACGCCGCAGCCGTAGAGGCCGCAATCCCGGATGGCAAGGTTGGTGACATTTTCAAAGCCCAGCACGTCGCCCGCGCAGGAACCGGTCTCCGTGTGGCCCAAAGTCAGACCCTCGATGGAGATGTTTTCGCCGCTGATGAAGCGCAGCACGTCCGCATAGCGGGGGACCGCCACCATCTCCGTCTTGCCCTTGCCCTGGCCCACGATACTCAGGTTGTAGACGCCGGAGATCACCAGAGTGGGACCGTCATAGTCTGCTTCCCAGTAGTAGTACTGGCTGCCGTAGCCGCCGTAGTTGGAAGCGGTGGACAGATCCAGATAGTCCGCGTCTATGTAGATGGTGGTGTCCGGGCCGATGGCGGCCAGGAACTCATCCACGTTGCTCACATGGTACTCGGTGGTGAGTCCGTCCGCCGCCAGACTGCCGCTGACGCTGGTGGGCTCCTTGAGCTCGGGACCCTCATAGACGGCATCCTTCTGCTGCATCCGATCCAGATCGAAGCTGATCAGTTCGTTGCCTTCCCGATCCACCGCGTAGCCGGTGTAGTTGTCAGGGTCATAATAGTTGCTCATCTGGTTGCCGGTGAAGGCGCAGTCCTCCACCAGGGGAGACGCGCCGCCGATGGAAAAGGCGTAGTTGGTGACGTTGTTGTTCTCGAAGCTGCAGCCCAGCAGGGCGACCCCCTGGGAGTAGCGGCTGTCCAGCAGGTTCATGGTCTTGTTCCCGGTGACCGTGGTGTTTACCACGGCAAAACCGGTGCAGGACTGGGGCATGAACAGCACAAAGGCGTTGAAATCCGCGTCCTTTACGCCGCAGTCGCGGACGATGCAGTTCTCAACACGCACGTCAAAGCAGGACTCCGCCCAGACCGCGCCCATGCTGCAGTCGTAGATCTCCGTATCCCGTACGGTGACCTGCTGGCAGTTGGCGGCGTTGACGCCCAGAATGCCGCAGCCGTAGAGCCCGCAGTCCAATACGTAGGGGGCCTGGCAGCTTTCAAAATCCAGCACGCCGCCGGCGCAGACGCCCGGCTCCTGGGTGTGGCCGGCGGTCAGCATCATCACCAGCGGGTGGACGCAGTTGCGGTAGGCCAGGACGTTGGCGTAACGGGGCACCGCCGCGATGGTCACATCCTCGGCACCGCCGCCCAGGATGGCCAGATCCGTCACGTCGCGGATCACAAGCTGGTATCCGTCGTAGACCTCTTCCCAGGTGTAGTACCCGCTGTCCTTGGGCTTGCCATAATCGGCGGCGGTGCTCAGGTCATAGAGACCCGGCTCCAGCAGGATCTGGGTGTTGGGGGCGATGGCCGCCAGGAACTCGTCCACGGTGGTCACAGTGACCGAATTGGTATACTGAGCCTCCGCCGCGGCCTGGTCCCGATCGACCTGTGGGTTGGGCTGAACCGTGGGCTCCGGCGTAGGGGGTACGTTCTGATCCGCGGCGGGCGCCGCGGTCTCGGCAGCAGGGGCGGCTGTAGTTGCATTGCTGCCAGGCCCCAGGGCCCCGGCGCAGCCGGTGAGCAGCAGCAGGACTGCCAGCGCCAGCGCAAGGCTGGCCCGGCCTCTCTTCTTATATGTCATGATCTGTACTAACCTTTCTTTCAAATTCCGCTTTTCGATGGCGAAGCTGGTGGCCACCACGCTGCGGGGCAGGCTTCGCTCCGCCGCCAGGGTGATGAGCAGCTCACCGTAGGTCTGCTTCTGGGCGGCGTCCATGTTCCGCAGCAGCTTCTCGTCGCAGGCTAACTCACAGGCCCGGTCCAGCTCCGTGCGGAAAAGCCGGGTGATGGGATTGAACCAGTGGAGCACCGTCACCAGCACCGCAAACCACTTGTAGGCAATGTCGCCCCGGCGGTAGTGGGTCAGCTCGTGTCGCAGGATGCCCCGCAGCATCTCCGGGCTGTAGGTCCGGTCCGGCAGCACCAGGATGGGCCGGAACAGGCCCACCAGCATGGGCGTGGTGACCGCCCGGCTACGGCAGAGCCGGGGACGGCTGCTCTCGGGGATCCGGGCATAGATCTCCAGGTCCGAGGGCAGGGGAGGACGCAGGCTCCGCCTCAGTCCCCGGCGAAAGCGCAGATAGCCCAGGAGGAAGTAGGCGGCGCTGCCCACGACGCCCACGCCCCAGAGCCGCAGCCAGAAGCCCGGCTCTTTCAGCAGCTTCCCGGCACTGCGCAGCAGCTCCGCCGGATGCAGGGCATAGCGGCCGCTGCTGGCGGAGGCGTTTTCCGCGCTCCCCGTCTCCGGCGCCGTCTGGGGCAGCTCAGCCTCCGCGGGCGCCTCGATTTCCAGCATGCCCCCTTGCCAGGGGCGGGGCGCCGCGTTGGTCGTGCTCTCCACAGGCGGGAGCGCCGGAACGGTCGCTGCCTGGCTGTTTGGCAGCGACGGCAGCAGGCCGGGCAGCGGCAGCACAAAACGCAGCAGCACCACCAGCCAGGCGTAATAATAGAAGGCGCTGGGGAGCCGGCTGCCCAGCAGGCGCCGCAGCAGCACCAGCAGCAGCGCCAGGACGGTGCCGCCCAGGGAGAGGGACAGCAGCATCAACAAAAAGCTGTTCATCGCTTATTCCTCCACCTTGAACAAAGTCCGCAGCTCGTCGATGTCCTGGGCGCTTAAGCCCTCGGACTTGACAAGCGTGGCCACCAGCTCCTTGGCGCTGCCCCGGAACAGGCGCTGCACCAGGTCGTTGGCGGCCCAGTCGTTGTATTCCTGTTCGGACACCAGAGGACTGTAATAGAACACCTTGCGCTTTTCCTGGGAGACGGCCCCTTTGCCCAGCAGCCGCTGGATCAGGGTCTTGACCGTGGTGGCCTCCCAGCCCTTGCGCTCCTGCAGTGTCTGGCGGATCTCCGTGACGGGCAGGGCGTCCCCCGCCTCCCACAGGACCCGCATGACCTCCAATTCGGAATCGCTGATTTTTCCAGATAAGTTTTCCATGGGATGACTCCTTCCCTTGCAAGGACGAGACTACGCGCGTCGTCTGATCTCTGTATAGCACAAGAGACTACAATTGTCAACCCGTTTTAAGGAATCTTAAGAAAGTTTTTCGCGGATCCAGGTGAATGACCAGGAGGAGGGGCCCGGCTGGCATAATAAAGTTGCATTTTCCGACGTGGGGCGGTAAAATAAATTTATTATGACTGCAGAAAGGAAAGATGACATGAAGTACATCATGGCCCTGGACCAGGGCACCACCAGTTCCCGCTGCATACTATTCGATAAATCCGGCAACATCTGCGCCGCGGTGAATAAGGAATTCCGGCAGATCTACCCCCAGCCCGGCTGGGTGGAGCATGACGCCGTCGAGATCTGGGACACCACCCTGGAGGTGGCCCGGGCCGCCGCGTCCAAGCTGGGTGTGACGGCGAAGGACATCGCCGCCATCGGCATCACCAACCAGCGAGAGACCACGGTGGTCTGGGATAAGGAGACGGGGGAGCCCATCGCCAACGCCATCGTCTGGCAGTGCCGCCGCACCAGCGACATCATCGACAAGCTGGTGGCCGAGGGCCACGGGGACCTGATCCGGCAGAAGACCGGCCTGGTGCCCGACGCCTATTTCTCCGGCTCCAAGATCAAGTGGCTGCTGGACAATGTGCCCGGCGCTCGGCGGCGGGCCGAGGCGGGTAAGCTGCTCTTCGGCACCATCGACACCTGGCTGATCTGGAAGCTGACCGGCGGCCGCGTGCATGTCACCGACTACACCAACGCCAGCCGCACCATGCTCTACAACATCCACGAGCTGAAGTGGGATGAGGAGCTGCTGAAGCTGCTGGACATCCCGGCAAGTCTCCTGCCCGAGGTGAAGCCCAGCTCCTGCGTCTACGGCAAGACGGACTTTGAGACCGTGGGCGGCGAGATCCCCATCGCGGGCGCCGCGGGGGACCAGCAGTGCGCCCTGTTCGGCCAGTGCTGCTTTGAGCCGGGCACCATGAAGAACACCTACGGCACCGGCTGCTTTTTGCTGATGAACACCGGCGAGACCCCGGTGCAGAGCCAGAACGGTCTGGTGACCACTATCGCCGCCTCCACCGGCGACAAGGTGCAGTATGCTCTGGAGGGCAGCATCTTCGTGGCCGGCGCGGCCATCCAGTGGTTGCGGGACGAGCTGGGCATCCTGGCCTCCGCCAAGGAGAGCCAGCAATACGCCGAGAAGGTGCCCGACACCGCGGGCGCCTATGTGGTCCCGGCCTTCACGGGTCTGGGCGCCCCCTATTGGAGCCAGCATGCCCGGGGCGCTATCGTGGGCGTGACCCGCGGCTTCAGCCGGGCCCATCTGGTCCGGGCCACTTTGGAGTCCCTGGCCTATCAGACCCACGACATCGTGCGGGCCATGGAGCGGGACTCCGGCATTCCTATTGCGGAGCTGAAGGTGGACGGCGGCGCCTGCGCCAACGACTTCCTGATGCAGTTCCAGTCCGACCTGATCGGCAGCGACGTGTACCGTCCCCGCTGCATCGAGACCACCGCTCTGGGCGCCGCTTACCTGGCGGGTCTGGCCGTGGGCTACTGGGAGGACCTGGACGACGTGAAGAGCAACTGGGCGGTGGACAAGGTCTTTACCGCCGAGATGGACGAGGCAAAGCGCAAGCAGCTGCTCCACGGCTGGAGCAAGGCCGTCAAGTGCGCCCTGCTCTGGGGCCAGGAGGACTGACGCGAAGCCATGAGCGATTATACGAAGCTGAGAAACTGCGAGCTGTTCCTGTTCGACATGGACGGCACACTCTACCTGGGGGATGAGGTCTACGACGGCGCCGTCGCGCTGATGGATGACCTGCCGAACCTGGGGAAACAATATATCTATCTGACCAACAACTCCTCCCGGGCGGGCGTCGATTACATCACCCGCCTGCGGCGGCTGGGCTTTCCCTGCGAGGCGGAGAACGTCTTTACCGCCGGCATGGCCACCGGCCAGTATCTGAACCAGAACCACCCCGGCGCCAGCGTATATCTGGCCGGGACCCGGGCCTTTTACCGGGAGCTGCAGAGCTACGGCATCCGTCTGGCGGGTGACGAGAACGGCCACACCGAGGCGGACACGGTGGACGTGGTGGTCCAGGGCTTCGATACGGAGCTGGTGTATGAGAAGCTGGAGCGGGCCTGCCACTTCCTGCGCCGGGGCGCCGTGTTCATCGCGGCCAATCCCGACTGGGTCTGCCCCATGCCGGGCGATGAGGTCCTGCCCGACTGCGGCAGCATCTGCGCCCTGCTCACCGCCTCCAGCGGCGTGAAGCCCAACTATATCGGCAAGCCCAACCGCAGCATGGTGGACGTGATCTCCAAAATGACCGGGATCCCCAACGAAAAGATCTGCGCGGTGGGGGACCGGCTCTATACCGATATCGCCGTGGCCCAGAACGCCGGGGCGGTGTCCGTGCTGGTGCTCTCCGGCGAGACCGACCAGGCCATGGTGGACGCCGCCGAGCGCAAGCCCGACTACGTACTGCCCTCGGTGAAGGAACTGCATTCGATTTTGAAGTGAGATGGAAAAAGCGGGGCGGTCTGCACCGCCCCGCTTTTCTGTGAGAACTGCCTATGTTTATCATAAAATACGCGTTGCCCATCGCCTCGGCGCTGCTGCTCATCCTGTTTTTCTCCGCGCTGCCGGCTCTGCATGTGTGCACTCTGCCGCTGGACGCGCCGAAGGAGAAGCATGCGCTGCCCGGTGCGGACCGGCGGCGCTTTTCCCGGCGGGACTGGGCGGCGCTGCTGCTGATCCTGGCGGCCTATGCCGCGGCGGCCTTCTGGCAGCTGGGCGATACCAGCGGCCCGGAGACCTTTGCCTCCATGGCGGGCGAGAGTGCCGAGATCCAACTGCAGGGCGAGGAAGCCCCGGAGAAGATCCTGTTGTTCCCCGGCGTGGGGATGGGCGGCTATACCGTCGAATACTCCGAGGATGGGGAGGCCTATACTCAGGTCATGACCTTTGACCAGGGGCATATCGAGGTGCTCAAGTGGACGGAGCTGACGCCGGAGACGGAGCTGAGGCCCCGCTTTGTGCGCCTGAGCTGCACTTCCGGCAATCCCTGGATGGGGGAAGTGGTGCTGCTGGATGGGGAAGGCCGCGTGATCCCAACCACGTCCTCGATCCCGGCGCTGTGCGACGAGCAGGATACGGTCCCCGCTGCCCAGAGCTTTATGAACTCCACCTACTTCGATGAGATCTATCACGCCCGCACCGCGTGGGAGCATCTGCACGGCATCTGGCCCTACGAGATCTCCCACCCGCCCCTGGGCAAGCTGATCATCTCCCTGGGCATTTCGCTCTTCGGTATGACGCCCTTTGGCTGGCGCTTCATGGGCACGCTCTTCGGTGTGCTGATGCTGCCGGTGCTGTATGTGCTGCTGAAAAAAATGTTCGGCGGCACGGCGATCCCCGCCCTGGGTACCGGACTCCTGGCTACGGATTTCATGCACTATACCCAGACCCGCATCGCCACCATCGACACCTATGCGGTGTTCTTCATCCTGCTGATGTATCTGTTTATGTACCTGTATCTGCGGGAGGGGAACCTGTGCGCCCTGGCCCTGTCCGGCGTGTTCTTCGGCCTGGGTGCCGCCAGCAAGTGGACCTGCATCTATGCGGGCGCGGGCCTGGCCGTGCTCTGGGCCGGGCACTGGCTGCTGCGGGCCGCGGGCTATCAAAAACCGGGCCTGTTTGCCGCCTTCCTGCGCAACAGCCTGTTCTGCGTCCTGTTCTTTGTGCTGGTCCCCGCGCTGATCTACTACCTCACCTATATCCCCTACGGGCAGGCGGAGGGGGCGCGGCTGTTCAGCCGGGAGTATACCAAGATCGTGCTGGACAACCAGAGCTTCATGTTCAACTATCATGTGGGCGTGGTGGCCGAGCACCCCTATTCCTCCCGCTGGTATCAGTGGATCCTGGATATCCGCCCGATCCTGTATTATCTGAACTACTTCGACGACGGGACGCGCTCCAGCATCTGCGCCTTCGTGAATCCGGCCCTGTGCTGGGGCGGACTGCTGAGCCTCTTTGTGCTGATCTATACGGCCATCTTCCGCCGGGACCGCAAGGCGGCCTTCATCCTGATCGGTTACCTGGCCCAGCTGCTTCCCTGGATCTTCATCCGGCGGCTCACCTTTGAGTATCACTATTTCCCGGCTACGGTGTTCCTGGTGCTGGCCCTGTGCTATGTGTTCAGCCTGCTGCGCGAAAGCCGCCGGGGCTGGCTGCACTACGCAGTGCCCTTCACCTGCGCGAGCCTGCTGCTGTTCATCCTGTTTTTCCCGGCTCTCAGCGGGAAGCCGGTGGACAACGCCACCGCCACAAAGATCATGCACTGGCTGCCCACCTGGCCGCTGTGAGGGCGCGACGGGCATAAAAAAAGAACGGCCTGCGCCGCTCCATACCGCATAAAAAAGAAGTAACCCTTGACTGCACACCCGGTTTTCGCACAGTCAAGGGTTACTTCTCTGAATTCTTGATATCTAACATACTGGTTACCTCTCTTTCGTTAGAATGCGACCGTGTCATTTCAGGACTCTACTCTCAGGCGTCATCTTCAAAATCGCTTTCCGATATTCCCGTAAGCGGGATAGCTATGTGCCGGAACGTTCCCTCTGTATGATCCCCGGTCTTCGTGGCCCCTTTCCTTCTCTTGAAGTTCGGGCCTCGTTACCTGTACATTGGACTCATCCTTTCTGGTTATAATATAGCAAATCCCAAGGGCCTTGTCCAGTGGCAACCTTGTATAAAATTTACAAAGCAAACTTGTGGAAAGCGACGGTTTTGTGCAAATCAGCCAGAAAAATAGTCGGCGGTACTTGACGAATCGTTCGTGTTATATTATATTCTATACGTTGGGCTTTGTCGTGACGGGGGCAGCAAAAAAAGTCGGAAAACTGTAGGTTTGTCAATGATGTGTTACAACATAGGGGAAAGAAAAGAGAGCCTGTTTAGGGGAGCACCAGTTGAGGGGACGCATAGGGAAGTCATTGTATTTTCTGTTCCAGACAGCAAGCTGTTTCCGGAAGTCGTCGAAAG
>JAFUES010000019.1 GCA_017470325.1 Oscillospiraceae bacterium | reverse complement strand
CTTTCCCATCCCGGACCTCATCTGTTGTTTCTATGTTATGTAACCCTATTATACACCTTTCTTTTCATTAGGGAAGCAAAAATTTCCCCCTGCGTCTGGTTTTTTTCATTTTTTTGCGGCCTGTGCCCCACTTATTATTTGATAAGTGTTTATCTTTTATTGCGAAGTGGGAAAAAATGTGATAGATTAAGTTGTTCAAAATTTTTACTCTCTGCGGCAGCCAGCCGCAGGAAAGGACGGAAAATGAAAAATACAGAGAAAACCATGGACAAAATCGTCGCCCTGTGCAAGAACCGCGGCTATATTTTCGCCGGGTCCGAGATCTACGGCGGCCTGGCCAACACCTGGGACTACGGCCCTCTGGGTGTTGAGCTGAAGAACAATGTGAAGCGCGCCTGGTGGAAAAAGTTCGTACAGGAAAACCGCTACAACGTGGGCCTGGACGCCGCCATCCTCATGAACCCCCAGACCTGGGTCGCCTCCGGCCATCTGGGCGGATTCTCCGATCCGCTGATGGACTGCCGTGAGTGCCATGAGCGCTTCCGCGCCGATAAGATCATCGAGGACTGGTGCAAGGACGCCGGCTTCGAGTTGCCCCGCCCCATCGACGCCTATTCCCAGGCGGAGATGAAGGAATTCGTGGAGGAACACAACATCCCCTGCCCCAGCTGCGGCAAGCACAACTTTACCGATATCCGTCAGTTCAACCTGATGTTCAAGACCTTCCAGGGCGTTACCGAGGACGCGAAGAACACCGTATATCTGCGGCCTGAGACCGCCCAGGGCATCTTCACCAACTTCGTAAACGTCCAGCGCACCACCCGGCGCAAGCTGCCCTTCGGCATCGCCCAGATCGGCAAGAGCTTCCGCAATGAAATCACCCCGGGTAACTTCATCTTCCGTGTGCGCGAGTTCGAGCAGATGGAGCTGGAGTTCTTCTGCGAGCCCGATACCGACCTGGAGTGGTTCGATTATTGGCGCAGCTTCTGCCATGACTTTCTGCTGTCCATCGGCCTGAAGGATGAAAACCTCCGCCTGCGGGACCACGATCCTGAAGAGCTGAGCTTCTACTCCAAGGCCACCACGGACTTTGAGTTCCTGTTCCCCTTCGGTTGGGGCGAGCTCTGGGGCGTGGCAGACCGCACCAATTATGACCTGAGCCGTCACCAGGAGGTCTCCGGTCAGGATCTGACCTATTACGATCAGGAAAAAAACGAGCACTACATCCCCTACGTGATCGAGCCCTCTCTGGGCGTGGAGCGCACGGTACTCTCCGTCCTGTGCGACGCCTACGACGAGGAAGTGGTCGGTCAGGACAAGAAAGGCAACGACGATGTGCGCACCGTGCTGCACCTGCATCCGGCCCTGGCGCCCTTCAAGTGCGCCATCCTGCCGCTGAGCCGCAAGGAGATCCTCACCGGCCCGGCCATGGAGCTGTACAATGAGCTGAGCAAGGACTTCATGTGCGATTACGACGAGACCGGCTCCATCGGCAAGCGCTATCGCCGTGAGGATGAGATCGGCACGCCCTTCTGCGTCACCTTTGACTTCAACACTGTGGGCACCGAGACCGACGAGGCCGACCACTGCGTCACTGTCCGTGAGCGCGACAGCATGCAGCAGGTCCGTATCCCCATCAGCGAGGTCAAGAGCTACATCGCTGAGCGCATCAAGTTCTAAGGTATGGCCGCCAGACGAGCACAGAGCTTCCTGTTTGCCAAGAGACCGTCGGACCTGCCGAATGGCGGGCAGCGGATCCTGTTCTATCTCTGGGGCGCGGCCATGCTGCTTGTCAGCTCGGCCGGGCTCTGTGTGCTGAGCCTGCTGCTGGGTATCGGCATGATGGATATCCAGCTGTTTTGGGATTACTTCCGCCATCCGCTGCTGTTGCTGCTCAACTGGCTCCCCATCCTGTTGTTTCAGCTTTTTTTGCTGGCTCTGATCAATCGCCAGTGGCTGGCTTTTCTGGGCACGGCGCTGTTTTTGCAGTACCTATATGCATGATTACCGCAGCGATGCGGGCTCCTATGTATGGTATCTTGACGGGCAGGGCTATACCACGGTGGGCAGCCACCCTCATTATGAGAGCTACTATAACCGCCTGAATATCAACCGCTACCTGGGCTTCTCGGACTACTGGTACCGGGAGAACCATTATGAGGAATTGATCGGAAACCTGCCGGATCCCTGGCTGAGCGATCGGGTGGTCATCCCGGAGGTCACAAAACAGTTTCTCCGTCTGGCCTCTACCTCCCCGGTTTTCTCCTTCAATGTCACCATGCAGGGGCACGGGCCGTACAGCACCGGCGAATATGTGTATGATGACTCCTACTGGGACGGCAGCGGATACTCCGACATCGCGTCCCATGTGCTCAACAACTACCTGGGTTCGGTCCACGAGACAGCAGCCCTGCTGTGGGATACGGTGGAGATGCTGCGCCAGAGCAACGAGCCCGTGGTCCTTCTGGTCTACGGCGACCACAAGCCCTGGTTGGGTGACGACAACGTGGTATATCGGGAACTGGGCGTGGATCTGAATCCCGGCACCTGGACGGGCTTTACCAACTACTATTCCACCACCTATCTGCTTTGGGCCAACGAAGCCGCGGAGCAAATGCTCGGGCACGAGCTCTCCGGTGAGGGTCCCGCCGTCAGCCCCGGCTTCCTGATGAAGCTGGTGTTCGATCAGCTGGGCTGGCAGGGAGACCGTTACATTTAACTGTCCAACCAGGTCTATCAGCTGACTCCCATCATGCACACAGGCGGCTATTATTGGGAAGACAAAGCCTTCACCAAGGCGCCCGGCGAGGCGGTAAAAACCGCCCTGCAGAGGCTGAGCTGGCTGGAATATTACCGAGACCGGTACTTTACCGCCCCGGACAGTCCCTGAACATCATGACTATGGCAATATCAGAATATTAGAATAAAGGGTGATACACAAATGAAAGACGGTTTTATCAAAGTCGCTGCGGCCGCTCCTGTCATCAAGGTCGCCGACGCAAACTACAACGCACAGCGGGTGATCGATTGTATCCGCCAGGCGGACAAGCAGGGCGTCAAGGTCCTGGTGTTCCCTGAGCTGACGCTGACCGGTGCCAGCTGCTATGATCTTTTCACCCACCGGGTGATCCTGGAGGGCGCCAAGAAGGCCCTGGCCGCCGTAGTGGAGGCCACCGATGGCATCGACATGTTGGTTTTCGTGGGCCTGCCCTATGAGCATAAGTCCCGCCTTTACAGCGTGGCCGCTGCCATCTGTGACGGAGAACTGCTGGCTCTGGTCCCCAGTCAGGAGGCCACCGCCTATTTCGCCGCTCCCGTATGGGACGCGGAGGAAGTTGAACTGTGCGGTCAGACCGTGACCCTGGCTCAGGATGCGCTGTTTGCCAGCAATACCATGCCCGACCTGAAGGTGGCTGTGGAGTTGGGTGCGGATCTGGACGCTGTGATCCCGCCTGCCGCCCGCCATGCCCAGGCCGGTGCCACTGTGATCGCCCAGATGGCAAACTTCCCCCAGACGGTCACATCCCGGGACGAGAACGAGCTGAATGTCCGCTATGAGTCCCGCAAGCTTTCCGCCGGCATCGTGCTGGCCGCCCCCGGCAAGGGCGAAAGCAGCACCGACCGCGCCTATTCCGGCCTGTGCCTGGTAGCCGAGAACGGCCAGGTCCTGGCAGCCGAAGAGGGCGCCGACAGTCTGGCAATCAGCGAGATCGATGTGCAGCATATGGTGAACCTGCGCCGCGCTTCCAACGCCTTCGGCTGGGATGAGGAATACAGCCTGTTCCAGTGGGGCAAGAAGGCTGTCTCCACGCGCCTGACCCGCAAATATCTCATGCACCCGCACCTGCCCGCCACCACCGAGGAACTGCCCAACTATTGCCAGCGGATGCTGGATATCCAGGTGTCCAGCCTGGTCAAGCGCATGGAGTACGCCGGCCTGGACCACTGTGTGGTCGGCATCTCCGGCGGTGTGGACTCCACCCTGTGCGTGATGGTCTGCGCCATGGCGGTCAAGCGGATGGGCCTGCCCTCCACCAATGTGGTGGCCTGCACGCTCCCCTGCTTCGGCACCTCCTCCCGCACCAAGTCCAACGCCATCATCGTGGCCGAGCAGATGGGCGCCGAGGTCCGCGTCATCGACATCGGCAAGAGCGTCTATCAGCACTTTGACGACATCGGCCATGCCCACGACGACTACTCCATCGCCTTTGAAAACGCCCAGGCCCGTGAGCGCACTCAGGTGCTTATGGACATCGCCAATAAGGTCAACGGCCTGGACGTGGGCACCGAGGATCTGAGTGAGTTCATCGACGGCTGGTGCACCTACAACGGCGACCACACCAGCATGTACGACGTGAACCTGGGTCTGACCAAGACGCAGGTGCGCGCCAACGTGCGTTATATCGCCGACACCACCGAGGACATGGTGCTCAAGGCCGCCCTGTACGACGTGCTGGACTGCCCGGTCACCCCGGAGCTACTGCCTATCCATGACGATCAGATCGAGCAGAAGAGCGAGGACGCTGTGGGCTCCTATAGCCTGCAGGACTTCTTCACCCACAAGATGCTCATCTGTGGCTTTACCCCCTCCAAGACCTTCCGACTGGCCAAGATCGCCTATGCCAACGAGTTCACCGACGAGGAACTGGTCCGCTGGCTCACCAGCTACTGCAAGCGGCTCTTCAGCCAGCAGTTCAAGCGCAGCTGCCTGATGGACGGCCCCGCTGTTGAGGCCTTCACCGTCTCCCCGCGGGACGGCTTCCTGATCCCCTCCGACGCGGAGAACGCCCTGTTTCTCCAGGATCTGGAGCAGCTGACCAAGTAAATCATTTTCTGATATAACAGGAAACGCCGCACGGCATCGTGCGGCGTTTCCTGTTTTGTACGCTTATGCTTCTGTAAAGCGGTAAGTAGCCCAGCGGTGGAAGCGCTCCCCCTTCCGCAGCAGCGTGGACGGGAAGTCCGGGTGGTTGGGGCTGTCCGGATAGAACTCCGGCTCGATGGCCAGCCCGCTGTTGGCTTTATGAGGTGCAGGCAGGAACTTGCCCGTATAGATCTGTACAGCGGGGAAATCCGTCCGGATCTCCATCCGGATCCCGCCATCCTCCACAGTACAACAATCCTCCCCATTGAGGACGAAGCAGTGGTCATAGTCCTCTGCCACCCTGCGGAGAGCGCGGAAATCGAATTTGCCGTCCGCGGGCAGCAGCCGCCCTGTGGGGATCAGGCCCTCACCCACTTCCACGATCCGGTCGGCATTGACGCGCAGGCACGCATCCAGGATCTGTCCCTGTCCGCCCAGATCGAAATACATGTGACTGGTGGGCGCGTACACGGTATCCGCGTCGCTCTCCGCCTCGTAGTCCATATACAGGCAGTCCCCCTCCAGCCGGTAGGTAACAACAGCCGTCAAATTCCCCGGGAAACCATTGTCCCCGTCGTGAGAGAACAGGGAAAAACGCAGCGTCTCCCCCTTTATCTCCGCCTGCCAGCGGCGCTTGTCATAGGACATGGGGCCGCCGTGCAGCTGATTGGGCCCTTCGTTGGCCGGCAGCAGATAGGTGACGCCGTTGAGCTCAAAGGCCGAGCCCCCCAGGCGGTTGGCATAGCGCCCGATCACCGCGCCGATATAGGCGCCTTTCTCCAGATAGAGCTCCGGGCTGTCGTAACCCAGCACGGTCTCCCTGCCCCGGTAGCGCAGACTGGTGACCGTGGCGCCCAGATCCGTCACCGAAAGCTCCAGGTTATCTTTTTCCATTGTATACAGTGTATAGTCTCCAAAAGCGGTCTGCCTGATCATACGCTCTCCCCCTGTCTTTTTTCTTCATTGTACACGATATACCCACGGTTTTCAATGCGGAAACGGCGCAATTCTTTTGTATTAGTTTTTCTCATGGACATTTTCCAATTGTTTCATGAATAACAATGTTTTCTCTTGTAATGCGCAAAAACGCGTGGTATAATTTATACAAAGAGTTCGCTGGACTCTAACGGAAATTTGTGAAAAATATTAAGGAGGTCCTCATGCTAACCAACGAATATTTGAAGAGAGTTTACGCAGAGGTCGAGAAGCGGGACGCCCACGAGCCTGAATTTCTGCAGGCGGTGCGTGAGGTTTTTGAATCCCTGGAGCTGGTCATCGACAAGCACCCCGAATGGGAGAAGGCCGCGCTGCTGGAGCGCTTTGTGGAGCCGGAGCGTGTGATCGAGTTCCGCGTCCCCTGGGTAGACGATAACGGCGAGGTCCATGTCAACCGCGGTTACCGCGTACAGTACAACTCCGCCATCGGCCCTTACAAGGGCGGCTTGCGCTTCCATCCCTCTGTCAACCTCTCGATCATGAAATTCCTGGGCTTTGAGCAGATCCTCAAGAATTCCCTGACCACCCTGCCCATGGGCGGCGGCAAGGGCGGCTCCGACTTTGACCCCAAGGGCAAGACCGACGCCGAGGTCATGCGCTTCTGCCAGAGCTTCATGACTGAGCTCTATCGCCACATCGGCCAGTTCACCGATACCCCCGCCGGCGACATCGGCGTGGGCGCCCGTGAGGTCGCCTACATGTACGGCCAGTACAAGCGGATCGTTGACCGCTTTGAGGGCGGCGTCATCACCGGCAAGGGCTTGACCTTCGGCGGCTCTCTGGCCCGTACCCAGGCCACCGGCTACGGCCTGTGCTACTTCTCCGCGGAAGCGCTGAAGCACCTGAAGAACGACAGCTATGTGGGCAAGACTGTCATCGTCTCCGGTTCCGGCAACGTGGCCCAGTACTGCGCCGAGAAGGTGACCCAGCTGGGTGGCAAGGTGGTCGCCATGTCCGACTCCCAAGGCTATGTGTACGATCCCAACGGCATCGACCTGCCCAAGCTCTTCGACATCAAGCAGCGCCGCCGTGCCCGCATCAGCGTGTATGCCGACGAGGTGCCCACGGCCGAGTATCATGCCGGCTGCCGGGATATCTGGACCGTCAAGTGCGACATCGCCCATCCCTGCGCCTCTCAGAACGAGATGGACGAGAAGGGCGCCCAGGCCCTGGTGGACAACGGCTGCATGGCCGTGTTCGAAGGCGCCAACATGCCGCTGACCCCCGAGGCCATCGCGGTGGTGCAGAATAACGGCCTGCTCTACAGCCCCGGCAAGGCCTCCAACGCGGGCGGCGTGGCCACCTCCGGTCTGGAGATGAGCCAGAACTCCATCCGCATGAGCTGGAGCTTCGAGGAAGTGGACGAGAAGCTGCAGGGCATCATGAAGAACATTTATAAGGCCTGCTATGACGCCTCCGTGGAATGCGGCAAGCCCGGCGACCTGATGGTAGGCGCCAACGTGGCCGGCTTCCTGAAGGTGGCCGAAGCCATGATGGCTCAGGGCATCGTGTAAGCGGCTCTATATTATGTTAACCGGCGGTCGATCGACCGCCGGTTTTTTCTTGAAAATCCCTCTGTCCAAAACCGTCGATACGCGCTATAATGGGGCGAAGTAAGGAGTTGATCTCATGAAACGCATCCCTCGTTTTATTTGTCTGATCGGCATTCTGGCACTTCTGCTGCTGCCTGCCTGCGGCAAAAGCGCCGCGCCGGCGGCGGAAACTGCCGCGCCCACGGCTGCTCCCGTGACCGCGCCGCCCCCTTCCCCGGTGTCGGAGGCCACGCAGGCGCCCACATCGGAAACTGCGCCGGAACCCACGCCAGAGCCCACGCCGGCTCCTGCTTATGACCAGGCGGCCTATGACGCCGCGTTGAAGGCGCTGCTGGACGAATACCGGATGGTCCGGATCACGGAGCCGGGCGAATTCCGGGAAGAGGAGCATCCCGAGATCCCCTGGTATTCCATTGTCTCTTACCTGTACTATCAGTATGACGGGGTGGATCTGTGTTACGGCACCTATGATTTTGATGGCAACGGGGTGCCGGAACTGGTCATGCTCACCCGAAGTGAGGATTACCAGCAGCCCATCGGCATCTATGCCTTTGACGGCAGCAAATTCGTTTACCTGTGCAAAGAGCAGCCCCTGGGCGACCGGACCCATGTCAGCGTCAGCGGCGACGGGACCTTCACAGTCTGCGGAAGCGGCGGCGCATCCAGCGGCGTGGTGCTGGTCTACCGCATTGCCGCGGACGGATACAGCATCGATATCCAGGACTGGTATACCTATGAATTTCAGTCTGACGGCAGTGTGAACATCACGCCGCAGGTGGGCGAAATGAACGCCGAGGCCTTTGACAGCGACGCACTGTGGCGGGACTTCGACGTTCCCATAGAATATATTGTCGTCCCCTATTGATTGCAAAGCAAACCCGGCGGTTTGGAAAAAGCGCCGGGCCCTTTTTTCGCCCCTGCAAACAAAAACTCCCCCCGGCTTGCGCCGAGGGGAGCGTCCCGCAAATGCCGTGCTGGCTCGATTATAACCTGCACGTTTGGGCAGGTGGGTCGCCTAAGTTCTGTTTCGCTGCTTCCAACGTCCGGCCGGAGCCGGGAGGCCTGCAATCCGCAGACTCAAATCGGCATCCCGTATAAGAGATGTGGGTTTAATGAGCCACGCAGTCAAAAGACGACACGCACACAGCAGGAACTGTTTTCTCTAAAAAAGGGGACGGGCGATCACACTTCAATCTATGCGCCCGGATCCCGGAAAATCACTCCTCGTCCTCATCGTCAAAGAGGATGACCATAAAATGCTCATACACATCCTGGAGTTCATCGTCATCGTCGATCGACTCGAACAGTTCATCTCCGTTCTCATCCTGCACCACACGCAGGATGATCAGACCGTAGTCCGGATCCTCCTCATCCATGTTCGCAGGCAGAAACGCCGTATAAGTCTCCCCGTTATAGTCCATGGAATCGAGCACCTCAAGCTCAAACTCCTGGCCGTCATCGTCGATGATCGTGATAAAATCGCTGCCGAAATCCTCGCTCATCTTCTGCACCTCCCGGATAGGATGGTTTTATTGTACCCCATCTCGGGCAAGAAATCAATAGGGCTTTATGAACCCAGATCCTCCAGCAGCAAGAGCAGCTCCTTCCGGTCCGTCACAGGGATCCCCTCCTGCACCATGGCCCGGTCTGCGTTTCGCAGCGCATCCAGTTCGATCCCGGTCACGGTCACGGGCTCCCGGTCGCGCGCACCGTTGAACACGGCCACATAGCCATCCCTGTCCTTGATATAAAACTCCGCATCATCCGCCTGAGCCGCGAACCGGGCGTACAGCTCCTCCGGCAGATCGCTTTTCTGTATCGGTCGCAGACCCCGCCAAGCCTCCGCGCCCGTGTAGAGCGCCGCTGCGGCCAGGCACATCAGCAGCGCCATTTTCAATCGAATCTGCAGCATTTCCCCCACTCCTTTATTCTGAAAGTCACGAAACTTTTCAATTCCTGTGATAATTATTTCTTTTTTTTGGCAGAATATACAGAGGCGCCCCAAATCTTAAACTTTATAAATATTTACAATTTCTCTACCTCAGAGGGAAAATGTATGCTATAATAACGACATTCTTATGAATCCATGCTTATGATTCCCTTTTCTACCACCGTTTTGATCTCTCGATCATGCCTTCTCACCGGCATGTTGCAAAAGGAGGTGCTTACTCGATCATGAACAACAATCCCGAAAAGGACGCGAACAGCCGGAAGGAAGGCCGGACCTCCCGCAAAGTGTTCAAGGCCGCCGGCTTTACTGTCGACGCCGCCTCTTCGATCGTAAGTTCCGTTTTAAAAATCTTCGGCTCCATTCTTCTGATCCTTCTGATCGCGGGTCTTTTGTTCACCTGCGTGTTTGCTTATTACGTCAAGTCTTTCCTGACCCCCAGTATGGACCTGTCCCTGGAGGATTATCAGCTGAGCGAGTCCAGCACCATCTGGTATCAGAACTCCTCGGGCGACTGGCAGGAGCTGGTCACCCTGGCCGGCGCGCAGAAGCGCATCTGGGTGGACTATGACGATATCCCCAAGTATCTGGAGCAGGCGCTGATCGCCATCGAGGACAAGCGCTTTTATCAGCACAAGGGCGTAGACTGGTACCGGACCTCCGGCGCTTTCATTGAGATGTTCGCCCGTATGGAGACCGGTTACGGCGGCTCCACCATTACCCAGCAGCTGATCAAAAACCTGACCGGGCGGGACCAGGTGACCATCCAGCGAAAGCTGTCCGAGATCTTCGGCGCCCTGGAGCTGGAGAAGAAATACGACAAGCAGGAGATCCTGGAATGGTATCTCAACGCAGTCTATTTCGGGGAGGGCTGCTACGGCGTACAGGCCGCGGCCCAGACCTATTTCGGCAAGGATGTAAAGGATCTGACCCTGGCCGAATGCGCGTCTATCGTAGGCATCACCAATAAGCCCACCTACTACGATCCCTTCTACAACGAGCAGAACAACAAGGACCGGCAGGAGACCATCCTGCGCGAGATGTACGAACAGGAGTACATCGACTATGATACCTACCGCGCTGCGGTGGATGAAGAGTTGAACTTCACCCGCACGCCCGGTGAGGAATACACTCAGCAGATCTACACGTATTATGAAGAAGTGGTCATCAACGATGTGACCAAGGACCTGATGGAGCTCAAGGGCATCAGCCGCTCCGCCGCCCGGACCCTGCTATATAACGGTGGCTACCAGATCTACAGCCTGATCGACCCCTCCATCCAGGCCGCGGTGGACACGATCTATGAGGACTACAGCGCCATGCCCCGCACCAACAGCCACCAGCAGTTTGAGAGTGCCATCGTCATCATGGATCCCTATGACGGCAGCATCAAGGCCCTCAGCGGCGGCGTGGGCCCCAAAACCCAGAACTTTGTGCTCAACCGTGCCGTCCCCATGTCTGTCAACGGTTACGATTACGGCGGTGCCCAGCGCTCCCCCGGTTCGGCCATCAAGCCCATCGCCTCTTACGGCCCGGCCGTCAACGAGGGGCTCATCACCCCAACCACGGTGGTCAATGACTCACCTTATATCCGCCTGCGGGGCACCAGCTGGTACCCCTCCAACGACGGCGGCGGCAACTACGGCATCGTCACCATCGCCCAGGCCCTGCAGTATTCCCTGAATACCGTTGCCGCTCAGATCGTGGACAAGCTGGGGCCGGAGACCTCTTATGAATATCTGACCGAGCGTTTGGGTGTGACCAGTCTGGTGCCCGATGACGCCTCCTATGCGCCCATGGCTCTGGGCCAGCTGACCAACGGCATCTCCGTCCGGGAGATGACCCAGGCCTACTGTGCCTTCGTCAATGACGGCATCTTCACCTACAGCCGCACCTATTCCATGGTGACCGACTCCAAGGGCAACATGGTCATCGACAACGTCCCCAAGACGCTGATCGCCTTCGAGCCGAACACGGCTTACACCATGACCTATATGATGAAGAACGTGGTAGCCTCCGGCACCGGCACCGAAGCCTATCTCTATTCCGTGCCCGTGGCCGGTAAGACCGGTACCTCCGGCCAGTACAAGGACCGCTGGTTCGTAGGCTGCACGCCTTACTATGTGGCTGCCGTCTGGACCGGCTTCGACACGCCGGAGTATATCGACACCTCGGGCAACCCGGCGGCCCGGCTGTGGCGCTCGGTCATGCAGCCGATCCACGACGGCCTGCCCTGGAAGGATTTCACCTATCCCTATATTGGCGACAACACGGGGATCTTCGGTCTGGATGAGGACGATTTCGAGGATGAAGAAGACGAAGAAGAGGTGCTCATCCTGGATGATCAGGACGATTACGCCGGCAGTCTCACACCCGAAGATATGCTGGCACCTGCTCCTGCGGTCCCTGATACCGGGAACACCGACACCGACTACGTCGAGCCCGTCCAGCCCGCGCCCGAGCCGGAACCGCAGCCCGATACCGGCTCTGAGGGAGAAGAATTCCTGACTCCCGATTCAGAAGAGCTGGTGTTTGGCTGAAGACGGCGTGCAAAACCATAGGCCCAAATGTGGGGAATCCTGCCTGCCCGGTCCCACTTTCCAGAAAGTTCCGGCTTGTTTTTGACAGGATCCCCCACTTCTTCCAGGCTTTTCCTGGCTCTTGTGTTGACATTTCAAGTTCATTGTGTTACATTTTGATTACATTATCGGAGGTGCTTTCATTGGCAAAAGTATTGGAGTATAAGGGTCACCCCCTTCAGCGGAAAGACAACATCATCTACTACGGCAGCTTTGCGGATAAATATATCATCATGCTGCAGATCCTGGACACCAAGAAGGTCAAGGATATGGACGTGGCAAGCAAGGTCTCTGTTCAGCTTCAGCTGACCGATCCCAACATCAAGTCCCGGGACCGGGTCGTCAAGAAGAGTGAAAAGGACAGCCTGTATGCCGCCATCGATGTGGCCGCCGTCTGGCTGGAGCGTGCCCTGGCCTCTCGCTGAGCGTCAGGCTTTCCCATGCACTTCCTTGGCAGACAGGGATCCTCTGTCTGCCAAATACATAGAGAAGGATCTGTTCAAATGCGCAAGAAATTCTTACGGACCATTCTTGCTGCGGCACTGCTCAGTACCCTGTTCACCGTCACCGCCTATGCGGAAAACGCGGTGGTCACCGGGGACAACGTGAACCTGCGCGGCGGTCCCGGCATGAACTACCAGGTAATAGGGACGGTCCCCCGGGGTGCTTCCGTCAAGGTGGAGGACCGCTCCAATGAGGAATGGTACGCGGTCACTTACGACGGGACCTATGGGTTCATGTCCGCAAACCTGATGAGCATCACGGAGGATCCGTCCGCCGTACAGGTGGTCGCCACCAACGGCTTTGGCCGCATCAACTCCATGTATGTGCGCTTTCGCTCCGGTCCCTCGTCCGATTCTTCCATCCTGGGCGAATACAACGTGGGCAAGGAAGCGACCATCACCGGTATCGCCGGGGATTGGACCGAATGTATCATTGACGGCCGGACGGGCTTTGTGGACACCCAATACATCAATGTGGAGACCAACGGCGCCGTAGCTGTGATCGACCTGCCCCAGGCCGGCGGCGCACAGACCACGACGGTCCAGCCCGAAAACACACCTGCCCCCACGCCGGCACCTGCAGCCACCCCGGCGCCCACTGCCGCACCTGCTGCGGCGCCTGCCGTGACCAGTGTTGACAACAAGGCGGGCTATGTGGACGGAGACTATGTCAGCTTCCGGTCCGGCCCCTCCAACAGCAGCGCTATCATCAACACTTATAACCGCGGCAAGGAATTGACGCTGACCGGAACTTCCGGCGACTGGTCTGTCGTCAGCATCGACGGGCAGAGCGGCTACATGTTCAGCAGCTATGTAAAGACCTTCGATTCCGCCCAAGGCGCTTCCGGCAATGCTGCCGCAGCTACGCCCGCCCCCAGAAAGGGCGACGCCGGTTATATCACCGGCAACCATGTGCAGTTCCGTGGCGGTCCCGCCATGACTTCGAAAAACCTGGGCGAGTTCTTCTATGGCGATATCGTGACCATCTACGGGACCTCCGGCGATTGGACAGAGCTGTCCTACAAGGGGACCACCGGCTATGTGTTTTCCACTTATGTAGCAAAAGGTGAGTTCAAGACCGAGAGTCCCAAGGTCGGCACCGGTGAGAAGATCACCGGACGTGAAGTGGCGGATTTTGCTCTCCAGTATGTGGGCTACAATTACCGCTGGGGCGGCGAATCCCCTGCCACCGGCTTTGACTGCTCCGGCTTTACTTCCTTCGTGTACAAGCAGTTCGGCTATGAGCTGGACCGCGTGGCCTGCGATCAGGCGAAGAACGGCAGAGCGGTAAGCAAGGATGAACTGCAGCCCGGCGACATCCTCTGCTTCTACTCCAGCGGCAGCTATATCGGTCACGTTGGCCTCTATATCGGCGACAACATGTTTGTCCACGCGGCCAACTCCTCCTCCGGCGTCATCACTTCTTCTGTGACCGGCTACTACGCCACACGCGGCTTTGTGGCGCGTCGGATCCTGTAAGCATCAAGAGCACAAAGCTCCTGCGAGACAAATGAACTGCACCCCGTCAAGAAGACAGTGAAATAATTAAAAGAAAGTTCACAGCGCTGCGGCGCTGTGGCAACCGCAGATTCCGGTTGGCTGCTAAGGCATCCGACCGGAATTTGCGGTTTTTTATGCCGCAAGATACAGGT
>JAFUES010000004.1 GCA_017470325.1 Oscillospiraceae bacterium | reverse complement strand
TTACTTCTTGGCCAGGCCCTTCTGGCGGGCATACTCGGCAGCGCCCAGAGCGCCCATCAGCTGCGGGTCGGTCTTCAGGTCCACGACCTTCAGCTTCAGCACGTGCTCAATGGCTTCCTTCAGTCCGTCGTTCTTCGCGCAGCCGCCCGTCAGCGTGATGCTGTCGGTGGCGCCGGCCTTCTTCGCCATGACGAAGCAGCGCTTCGCAACCGCCATCTCGATGCCAGCCGCGATCTCGTCCATGGGCTTGCCCTCACCCACCAGAGTGATGACCTCGGACTCCGCAAACACCGTGCACTGCGCCGTGATGGGGATCACGTTCTTTGCCGTCAGGCTCAGCTTGGAGAACTCGGGCAGGCTCAGCTCGAAGGAGCGGGCCATGGCCTCGAAGAAACGTCCGGTACCCGCAGAGCACTTGTCGTTCATGGCGAAGTTCTTCACCGTGCCGTCCGTGTCAACGCTGATGCCCTTCACGTCCTGGCCGCCGATGTCGATGATGGCCTTGACTTCGGGATTGGTCACGTGCACGCCCATGGCGTGGCAGCTGATCTCGGAAATGTTCTCGTCAGCAAAGGGGACCTTGTTGCGGCCGTAGCCCGTGCCGATCAGGTACGCCAGCTCCTTGGAGTCCTTCAGGCCCGCCTTGGAACACACGTCGGCCATGGCCGCGATGGCGCTCTGCTCGGAGTTGATCTTGCTCATGATGGTGGTGTCAGCCACGATCTTGCCGGTTTCATCCAGAATGACTGCTTTCGTGTAGGTGGAACCTACGTCGCATCCGCCGAAATACTTCATTGCCTCTTATCTCCTCTATTTTTTCTTAGGAATTATAATCATACTTGGGGAACTTGTCGATGTCATAAGGCGCCTTCAGGGTGTCCTTGCGCTCCATGTTGTCATAGTGGTTCTTCAGGAAAGGCTCCACCACGTTAAAGAGCAGCTTGCCGTCCAGGTCGAAGAAGAACACCAGGAACAGACCCACGTTCAGCACGAGGGCGACGCCCAGCAGCTTGCAGAAAAACTTGCCGATTTTCTTCATGTCTCTTTCCTCCTCTTACCAGGTCATGGAATCGTCGAAGTCCAGCAGAGACGGATCCAGCGGCTCTTCGTGCATGACGGTGGTCATATAGTCGTTGATCAGACGGCGGATCTCCGCACGGGAGACGGTCCGGCTGTCGGGCAGAGCATGGGGGATCCAGAAGGCCTTGATGTTTCTGTTGCGGAACTCGTCCTCAAACAGGCCGTGCAGACCCTGAACACCCTTGCACTGCAGCTGGTCGTACATAGCGACCATGTCGCAGTTGAAGCGCTCCATGTACTCCCACAGCTCAAACATGTGCTTCATGCCGCCGACGGCCATGCGGCGCATGGGCGCCCACATGTGATACTGGGCCATATCCTCGAGGGTGTGCTCGTAGGAATCGGTGCGAATCTCCATGTCGAACATCAGAGAGTCCATGTTGATGATGACGTTCAGGCCCCAGCAGTTGTAGGCCCAGGTGCACCAGTTGGAATAGTACAGAGGCGCGCAGGACCAGGCGATCACGCGGTGGCGGGTCTGGGGGAAGGTGTTGATCTTCTTGGAGACGCACTTCTCCATGACCTTGCGGACCTTGCCGTCCACCTTGTGCCAGATCTCCCAATCGCCGTACTGGGTCTGGTAGATACGGTACAGGGCCTGGGCAACGCCGTTAATGGGATAATAGTCGGACTTGGCGGCCACTTCCCACTTCTCCCACTCGAAGCGCTGCAGCTGGTTCTGGAGCTCCAGCTTCTTGGTGAGCTTCTCCCAGCTGAAGGGGATGCCGTACTGATCCTCGACGAACTTCCACAGCTCTTCGATCTCGCGCATGACATACTTCTTGACCAGGGGATCGTCAAACAGCATGGGCATGGGCAGGGAGAACAGGGGCTTGTCGAAGAACCAGTCCTGCAGGGTGGAGGTGGAGACGGAAGCGTCGCAGGCCTCGTTGCAGGTGACCACGGCCACGGCATAGTCGGGCACGTCGTCCAGGACGAAGATGCCGGACTCGGCCTGGCACATGGGGCAGGGGTCGCCGGGCAGGCCGATGGACTGGACCGCGTCGATGTAGTTGAGAACGGTGTGAGAGTTGACGTGGCAGGTGACGAAGTAGGGGATCATCTCCAGAGGCACGTTGGTGATCTCACCGTCCCAGGGATAGAACACGCCGCCCCAAACGGTCTCGTTGTGGGCGATGGTGTGCTTGTACAGGTCGTTCTGCTTGCCGCCGTGCAGACGGGTGTCCGCGGCGAACATGCGCTGGAACTGACGGATGGTGGTGCTGACCATGGCGCGATAGTGCCAGGCGGAGCCAGCCAGAGCGGGGCCGCGCAGGCCCTGCAGGCCGCGGTCAAACCAGTGCAGCACGGGCAGATAGGTCTGGCCGACCCAGCGGTAGCGCCAGACGCCCTTGGCGAAGTTCACGACGCCGCCCATGACCATGACGTCCTTCACCATGAAGATGTAGTTGTACAGCCAGATCATGTAGAAGTAGTACATGGTGTCCTTGACGCCGCGCCACTCTCTGTGCTTGTACAGACCGGTCTTATCCTCGAAGAGTTCGCCGATACGGCGGCCGCCCTCTTCCGCGGTGTGGGGCTTGCCGTACCAGAAATCCTTCAGCGCTTTCTTGATATCTTTCTTCGCCATCTTACTTGCCCTCCTGAATCTGCTTGATCTCAACGCTCTCAACGAAGGCCTGGAAGCGGGTACGCAGCTGGCCGGAGGCGGTGTTGATGTATTCCTTCTCGATGGAGCACACAGGGATGCCAAAATCGCGGTTCATGATGACGGTGTCGATGACACGCTCATAGCTCCAATACTCGCAGAACTTGTTGGAGGCGATGATGATGCCGTCGGCCTTATACTCCTTGACCAGCTCGGCCAGTCTCTTCTTTCTGGCGCGCATCTCGTCCTGGGGCATGAAGCGGGGACAGTTGGATGTGGTCAGATAGTGCTTGGCAATGGCGAACAGGGGATCCACGCCCTCGGGCAGATCGATGATCTGACGGCTCTCCACCGCGCCGTAGCAGTAGCGGTCGCAGACCACGCGGGCGCCGCAGCTCTCGATCAGCTTGGTGAAGTCGGGATCGTCGTTCTCGGAGCCGGCCAGGACGACCTTGCAGCGGAAGTCCTTCTTGCGGTCGGGCTTGCGGGTCTTCATCTCTTCGGCGGTCTCGCGCAGGTAGGGCAGGATCAGATACTTGGGGCAGACCAGGCTCACCAGCTGGATCACATGGAACTCATAGCCGGTAATGGTGGGGTTGTCCAGCTTGCGGTACTCGCCGATCTCGTTGATCAGGCGGCTGACCTCGTTCTGCTGCTCCACAGCGGCGCGGATGGCGTCGTCGGAGATGTCGATGCCGAAGTGATCGTGCAGGGGCTGCAGCACATGGGCGCGCAGCTGATCGGTATAATGCTCGTAGGCGATCTGGTTGTTCTTGAACGGGACGTCGCTGAATTCGCAGAAGAAGTCATCGTTGTCGATGATGCGCATATCCTGCACGGAATCCAGATGCTTCTGCTGCAGATGCTCCTGGAAACGGCAGGTGGCGGTGCAGGTCTCGGTGGCCATCTGGGCGTCCAGGAAGTTGAAGCCGCCCTCCAGGGCGCGCTCCAGCAGGCTGCGGGCGTAGTGACATACGCGGGCGGACATGTAGTAGGTCGCGATGTCGGGGGATGTGCAGCGCGGCGCTCTCAGACGGACCGAGAAGCAGCCGGGCAGGTCGAGAAGCACTTCAGGCATGAAATAGCAGGTATAGCCCACCGCTCTCTTGCCCTCGGCCTTGGCCTGTTTGACAAGATCGTTGTTGGCTTCCTGAAGCAGATTCTCAAAGAAGATCAAGTGCTTGAGATCTTTCACGGTAACCCTCCAAATTCTTTCCTGTTTTTGGCCGCCCTGCCGGTTTCCCGGCAATGCGGCCACTCTCACGCTATATATTATAAAGACACGTCAGTTAATTGTCAATCGGCTTTTCGTCAAATTTGCTAAAAAATGTTGTTGTAAATAGGGCATATATTATACATCTTGGTGGAAAGTGTCTAAATACTTGCGCTGTCAAAATATGCCCGGATCTCTGCGGCTTTGGCCGCCGCGCGGCCCTGGATCATGGCGGGGGATCCGCCGCCCCGACCGCCGATGGCGGCGTTGATGTTCCGGGCCGCGGCGCGCAGGTCCGCGTGCAGGCTGCCGATGATATAGCGGTAGCCGTTTTCGTCGTCTCCGCAGAAGACGGCGGCCGCGCCGGAGCAGCGCTCCATCAGCAGATTGACCAGTTCCCGCTGGGCCACCTCGTCCAGGACCGTGTCGAACAGGCAGAGATTGCCCTCTGTGGGCGCTACGCTCTCCGCCCGCAGGCGCACCAGCTCCATGCTCAGCGCCGCGACGCGCTCCTTGAGCCGGTCCCGCTCCCCCAGCAGCCGCTCCACCGCCGGGGCCACTTCCTCCCGCTTGGCGCTGAGCAGGGCGGAAATGGCGGAGACGCTCTCCTGCCGGGCCCGGTAATCCTCCATGGCGTCCAGGCCGCAGAGGGCGGTGATGCGGGTTCCGCCCCGGTGCCGCTCCGCCGTCAGGATCTTCACCGCGCCGATCTGGCCGGTGCTGGACACATGGGGCGCGCAGCAGGCGCAGCGGTCGATACCCGGGATCTCCACGATGCGCACGTTCTCCGTCAGGTCCAGCTTGCTGCGGTAGACCATGTCCTGCAGCTGCTCCGGCTCCGGGTACCAGGCGCGGATGGGCAGGTCATCCCGCACGGCCTCATTGGCCAGGGTCTCCACCCGCATCAGCTCTTCCCAGCTCAGCTCCCCGCTGTAGTCCATGGTCATGTAGCTCTCCCCCATGTGAAAGCCCACATTGTCCCAGCCGTAGAGGCCGTGGATCAGGCCGGAGATCACATGCTCGCCGGAGTGGTTCTGCATCCGGCGGCGGCGCTGCTCCTTGTCCAGGACGCAGGAGACCTCCGCGCCCACGGCAAGGGGTTTGTCGGTATAGTGGCGGATCTCGCCGCCCTCCTCCTGCACATCCAGCACCCTCGCTTCGCCGATGCTGCCGGTGTCCGCCTGTTGGCCGCCGCCCTCCGGGAAGAAGGCCGTCCGGTCCAGGCGCAGGGCATAGCCCTTCCCCGCCGGCTCACAGCCGGTGACCCGGGCGGTGAAGGCGAAGATCCCGCTGTCGATATCATAAAGCTTTTCCGTCATGGCGCACCTCGTAAATCGAATTCTATGGTGAGAGCATATCATGTTTCCGCTTTTGGGGCAAGAGCGCTGAGCGGCAAAAAGGGCCGCTGCGATCACTGACGGATCGCAGCGGCCCTTGTCTTTTGCATGGGTTTACTTCAGGATGTACTTCCTCACCTCGTCGGAGACGGTGGCGGGATCGGCGGAAACACTGATCACGAAGCTGATGTTCTCCGCCGCGGAGAACTTATCCAGCCAGGCCAGGAAAGTCTCCAGCGCTTCCACGGATTTGTCGTTGACCAGTTTATAGAAATTATCGATAAAGAAATGGGTGATGTCATAATTGCCGGCGTGCACGCCGCAGATCAGCCCCTTCAAAAACTCATAGTTGCCCACGTCATAGCTGCCGGCCTCGATCAGCCGCGCCTGATAGGGGATATCGAAGGTCAGCTTGCGCTCCTTCTCGATGCACACCACATCGCCGGTCTCCTCGTTGACCGCCGCGCGGACCATGTCGACCAGCCTTTTCGTCTTGCCGGATCCTTTCAGACCCATAATGATTTGAACCATGGTGATCACACTCCTTTTTTGAATTGATTCTATTCTATATGGAAAGGTGCAAAATCATATCTCTGTCTGTAGCTTACCATTTTTCTTGCCGCTGTGCAAGAGAAAAGCGCAGGGAAAAATGAACCCCCGGTAAATTTCCCGAAAATGTCCCGACTTTTTACAATCGCAAAAGATTGTCTAAAATCAAATCGTTGACGAAATTGCCCCGGCATGATAACATTTTATCGAATACTCACCTCAGGTGAGAGGTCGCAAATCTTTAGAAAGAGAGGTGTTTGGCATGAAAGACCTGAAGCATCTGATCTACTTTGAGAATCTGCTGCAGGACGCGCAGAATGAACTGGTAGACCAGGCCAAGGCGGCCGGTCAGCACGCGCTGGGATACAACTGCTACTATATCCCCGAAGTGCTGCTGAACCTGCCCGGCTGCTTCTCCAGCCGTCTGCGTGCCCCCCGCTGCACATCCACGGACATCGCAGGCTACTACATGACCAACCGTTCATGTCCCTACGCAAGATCCATCCTCGAGCGCGCCATTGAGGGCGGCTACAACTATCTGGACGCCCTGCTGGGCGCGGAATGCTGCGCCACCATGGACCGGATGGAGGAGCATTTCTCCCTCATCAACCCCGTGAAGAACGACAAGTTCTTCCTCACCCAGATCGACCCGCCCATGAAGGGCGACAACATCAACCTGGAGTATTACAAGGTCCAGCTGCGGAAAAAGGTGCTGGAGCCCCTGCGGGACAAGCTGGGCGTGGACGTCTCCGACGAGGCCATCCGTCAGGCGGTGGAAAAGCACAACCGCCTCTGCCGGGTCATCACAGAGATCGGCAATCTGCGCAAGCTGGACAATCCCCCCATCACCGGCTATGAGTTCCATGTGATCCAACTGGTCAGCCAGGTCTGTCCCCACGATCTGATCCTGCCCTACCTGGAGGAGACCCTGGAAGAGCTGAAGACCCGCGAGCCGGAACCCCAGTTCCCCTTCCGGGCCAGAGTGGTCGTGGTGGGCTCCGAGATCGACGATCCGGACTTCACCAAGCTGATCGAGACCTGCGGCGCCATGGTGGTGGCCGACCGCTACTGCTTCGGCAGCTTCCCCAGCCGGGAGGAGATCGAGATCTACGCCAATGAGAGCGCCTTTGACGCCATCTGCCGCCACTACCTGCACTGGAACCAGTGCGCCCGCTTTATGGACGGCGGCAAGATCGACCAGCGCACCAATGAGGTGCGGCGGCTGTATGACGAATTCAAGGCTGACGGCATCATCTACGAGAACATGAAGTTCTGTGAGTTCTGGAGCTATGAGAAGGTGCTCAAGTCCCACATCTTCATCAATGAGCAGCACATCCCCACCTGCACCATCGAAAAGGAATACGCCCTGGGCGCGGTGGGCCAGCTGCGCACCCGCTTCCAGGCCTTCATCGAATCGCTTGAGATCAAGCAGATCCAGGGAGGGAAATAAGATGAAATTGCTTGACAAAATGATCGCTCCCATCGATAAGGCGCTGGAGCGCTTTGACCCCGTGTGGCAGGCCGAGCATGGCGTCGGCGGCCTGAGAAGCCGCTATTACGACAAGACCGGCGTGGCCAAGTGGCGTGAGTGGCGCGGCGTGAAGTCCACCATGGTGGACTATGTCGCCTGGCTCAACAATCTGCTGGCCATGGGGCAGATGGTGGCCTCCGCCCCCATTCCCATTCTGAAGGGCTTCTGGGAGTACCGCTGGATGGGCTCCTACCTGGGTACTTTCATGTTCATCGACCGCCTGTTTGAGGGCTATCGCGGCCCCGAGCTGAAGGTCGCCCATATGAACATGCATGCCATCGTCCAGTCCCTGACCAAGAAGATCGCCTTTGGTCTGAAAAACGACGGACGCTTTGGCGGCGGTCCCGACACGGAAAACATCATCCCCTATGACGAGACCATCTCTCCCCTGTTCCTGATGGGCTTCAAGGGCCTGTATCCCTTCCCCATGCAGACGCTGCCGGAATTCATCATCTGCGATATTGACCAGCATATCGAGCCTTACTACATCGACGTGGCCGAGTCCTTCGGCCTTCCCGCGGACGTGTGCTCCCGCTGCGCGGCGGAGACCGGCGTTGCCTTGGACGACGCTTTCCTGAAGGTGGGCAAGATCATGCTCTCCACGAACATGCCCTGCAACGCCTCCGAATCCACCTCCATGTTCCAGCGCCGCCGCATCGACAAGCCGGACTTCCCCATCACCTTGGCCATGCAGCACCAGACCCCGGAAGCCATTCCCTATTCCCGCGCCACGCTGGAGGCGGCCATCGCCTTCGTGGAGGAGCACTACGGCGTCAAGTACGATTGGGATGAGTTCGTCAAATACGCCAAGCTCCTCAACGAGCAGAACAACATCGAGCTGGAAAAGTGGGAGATCTTCAAGACTCCGTATTCCGCCCTCTGCGGCATTGCGGAGACCCTGTACCGTCTGTATGAGTGGCAGAGCGTAAACGGCCAGGAGCCGCACTTCAACAAGAACGACCGCAAGGTCATCAAGCTCATGCGCAAGTGCTATGAAGAAAAGCATGAGCCCTTCGGCGGCAAGACCCGCCACCGCGCCTTCCTTTGGGGCCCCTCCGCTGTGTACTACTGCGACTTCCCCACCTGGGTACAGAACTGCTGGGGCATCAACATCGTGCTGAACATGGACTCCACCATGGGCTTCAACATGATCGACACCGAGGACCGGGACAAGGGCATGGACGACCTGACCGCCCTCACCCAGCGGGCCACCATGCGGCATCACGCCGTGGGCGGCTGGGACAACTATAACGCCGTGTGGGATTGGGCCAAGCGCTTTAACTGCGACATGGTGCTGATGAACGACAACATCGCCTGCAACGGCACCCTCGGCTTCCATGCACTGATGGAGGAGCAGGCTAGGGAACTGGGCTTCCACTTCATCTTCATCGAGCATGACCTGCAGGACAGCCGCACCGTCTCCCGTCAGGACATGCGCAACTGCGTCAACAACTACATGTCCGTCGTCCTGGGCGAAAAGCCGCTGGATCCCACCATCGTGGAGTTCGACGACTCCGACGCGTATTAAGAAAGGCGGTATCCTGGTATGAACAAAGTCTGTAAATTCCTTCTGAAAGTGCTGGGCAAGCTCACCGTGATCGGCCTGGTCACCTTCGCGGTCACCTTCACCATCTACATGACCAACGCGGAAAACAAGCTGATCTACTACGTGGTCCGTCCCTTCCTGAACAAGCACTACGATTCCCAGGTGCGCGACCGGCGCATCGTATAAGCCCAAAGCACAGCCGCGGCATGGCAGGTCCATGCCGCGGTTTTTTCTTGCGCGGATCGCTGCACCGTGGCATAATAAGGAAAACAATTCTGCGAGGTAGACCAATGGATACTCTGTATGTGAAAACCTTTCGGGAGCTGGATATCGACCAGCTCTACGCCCTGCTGAAGGCCCGGCACGACGTGTTCGTGGTGGAGCAGCACTGCCCATACCCGGATCTGGACGGCCGGGACCAGGACAGTCTGCATCTGTTTTACGCCGATGAGACCGGCCGTGTCACCGCATACATGCGTATGTTCCCCAAGGCCGACGAGCCGGGCACCGTGCGCATCAGCCGGGTGCTCACCGTAGACCGAGGCACCGGCCTTGGCGGCCGGCTGCTGCGGGACGGGATCCGCACCGCCCGGGAAAAGCTGGGCGCAAGGGAGATTTATGTGGAAGCCCAGAGCTACGCCACCGGTTACTATGCCCGGGAGGGCTTCCAAATCTGCTCGGAGGAATTCCTGGATGACGGCATCCCCCACAAGCAGATGCGGCTGAAGCTGGAATAGGGCGCAATTTCCCTGTTTTTCCCCTCGTCAATCTATTCCCAAAAGTTGACATTTTTTCCGCTCTGCACTACAATATTCTTACTTTTTCCGGCGCGTAAAAGTGCGCTGTGATCCCCGCAAAACAGAGAAATCAAGGAGGAAACTATGGCAGACAAGAAAGTCTTCAAGTCCATGGACGGTAACGAGGCCGCGTCGTACATCTCCTATGCCTTTACCGAAGTGGCGACCATCTACCCCATCACCCCGTCCAGCCCCATGGCCACCCATGTGGACGAGTGGGCAGCCCACGGGATGAAAAACATCTACGGCAGCCGGGTCAAGCTGATGGAGATGCAGGCCGAGGCCGGCGCCTGCGGCGCCCTGCAGGGCGCGCTGGAGGCGGGCTCCGTGGCCACCACCTACACCTCTTCCCAGGGCCTGATGCTGATGATCCCGCCCATGTACCGCATCGCCGGCTTACATATGCCCGCGGTGATGCATGTGGCGGCCCGCTCCCTGGCCGCCGCCAGTCTGTCCATCTTCGGCGACCATCAGGACGTGATGGCATGTCGGCAGACCGGCTGGGCCCAGCTGGCCTCTTCCAGCGTCCAGGAATGCATGGACATGGGCGCCGTGGCGCACCTGTCCGCCATCAAAGGCCACATCCCCGTGCAGCACTTCTTCGACGGCTTCCGCACCAGCCATGAGATCCAGAAGATCGAGGTCCTGGACTTCGACGACATGGGCAAGCTGGTGGACTGGGACGAGCTGAAGAAATTCCGCGACCGGGCGCTGAACCCGGAGCATCCCAGCATCCGCAACACCGGCGAAAACGACGACGTGTACTTCCAGCACAAGGAAGCCGCCAACCCCCTGTACGACGCCTTCCCCGCCATCGTGGAGGAGTACATGGAGAAGATCTCCGCCCTGACCGGCAGAGAGTATAAGCTGTTCAACTACTTCGGCGCTCCCGACGCGGAGCGGGTCATCGTGGCCATGGGCTCCGTGTGCGACGCCGCCCGCGAGGTGGTGGACTACCTGACCGCCCAGGGCGAGAAGGTGGGTCTCATCCAGGTTCACCTGTACCGTCCCTTCTCCCTGAAGCACTTCGTGGACGCCATCCCCGCCAGCTGCAAGGTCATCACCGCCCTGGACCGCACCAAGGAATCCGGCGCCCTGGGTGAGCCTCTGTATGAGGATGTAGGCACCGCGCTGCTGGAGAGCGGGCGCTTCCTCAAGCTGCTGGGCGGCCGCTATGGCCTCAGCTCCAAGGACACCACCCCGGCCCAGATCAAGGCCGTGTTCGACAACATGGCCGGCGAGCAGAAGAACCACTTCACCGTGGGCATCACCGACGATCTGACCTTCCACTCCCTGCCTGTGGGCGAGAACATCGTCACCGCCGGCAAGAGCATCATCTCCTGCAAGTTCTGGGGCCTTGGCTCCGACGGCACCGTGGGCGCCAACAAGAACTCCTGCAAGATCATCGGCGACAACACCGACCAGTACGTGCAGGCCTACTTCCAGTATGACGCCAAAAAGTCCGGCGGCCTGACCCGCAGCCACCTGCGCTTCGGCCATGAGCCCATCCTGTCCACCTACTATGTGACCATGGGCGACTTTGTGGCCTGCCACAAGCAAAGCTACATGCACACCTACGACATCGTCAACGAAGTCAAGCCCGGCGGCATCTTCCTGCTGAACACCCGCTGGAAGGGCCAGCAGCTCTATGACAATCTGTCCAACCGCGCCAAGCGGATCCTGGCCCAGCGGCAGATCAACTTCTATACCATCGACGCCACCGACATCGCCGCCGAGATCGGTCTGGGCAACCGTACCAGCACCATCCTCCAGGCCGCCTTCTTCAAGCTGGCCAATGTCCTGCCCATCGACGAGGCCGTGCAGCACATGAAGGACGCCGCGGTGAAGAGCTTCTCCCGCAAGGGCGAGAAGATCGTCAACATGAATCTGGCCGCCATCGACCGGGGCCTGACCGACATGGTGAAGATCGACATCCCCGCCGAGTGGGCCGAGCTGACCGACGACGTGGAGGTGGTGGACGAGAGCCTGCCCGAATTCGTGCGCAAGGTCCTGATCCCCATGAACAAGGCCAAGGGTGACGATATCCCTGTCAGCACCTTTGCCAGCACTTCCGACGGCATCATGCCCATCGCCATGGCCAAGTATGAAAAGCGCGGCGTGGCGGACAACGTACCCGTGTGGGACGCGGACAAGTGCATCGGCTGCAACCGCTGCTCTCTGGTCTGCCCCCATGCCGCCATCCGTCCCTTCCTGTTCACCGCCGACGAGGCCGCTGCCGCGCCCGAGGGCTGCGTGACCAAGAAAGCCTTGGGCAAGGGCTTTGAAGATTATACCTACCGCATCCAGGTGGACGTGCTGGACTGCCAGGGCTGCGGCAGCTGCGCCAATGTGTGCCCCTCCAAGGTGAAGGCCCTCAAGATGGTGCCGCTGGACGAGCAGCTTCCTGAGCAGAAGAATTGGGATTACTGCCTGACCCTCTCCGAGAAGAAGAATCCCATGAGCAAGTTTTCCGCCAAGGGCAGCCAGTACGAGCAGCCCCTGTACGAGTTCTCCGGCGCCTGCCCCGGCTGCGGCGAGACCCCGTACATCAAGCTCCTGACTCAGCTCTTCGGCGACCGGATGTATGTGGCCAACGCCACCGGCTGCTCCCAGGCCTACGGCTTCTACACCCCCACCTTCCCGCAGACCACCAACAAGCGTGGCCACGGCCCGGCCTTCTCCAACTCCCTGTTTGAGAACAACGCCGAGTTCGCCCTGGGCATCAGCCTGTCCGCCCAGCAGCTGCGGGATCAGGCCAAGATGCACGCCCAGGCCATCGTGGACGTGACCGCCGACGAAAAGCTGAAGGCCGCCCTGGAAGCCTGGCTGGCCGAGGGTGACGACGACGACAAGACGGCGGAGCTGTCCGACGCGGTGCGCGAGGCCATCGCCGCCACCGGCGAGAGCAGCGCGGACATCGACTTCCTGCGCCAGCGGGAGGACACCCTGACCAAGAAGGCCATCTGGATGTTCGGCGGCGACGGCTGGGCCTATGATATCGGCTACGGCGGCCTGGACCACGTGATGGCCTCCGGCCTGGATCTGAATGTGCTGGTGGTGGACAACGAGCTCTACGCCAACACCGGCGGTCAGGCCTCCAAGGCCACGCCCATCGGCGCCAGCGTCCAGTTTGCCGCCGCGGGCAAGACCACGCCCAAGAAGGATCTGGGCATGATCCTGTCCACCTACGGCTATGTGTATGTGGCGCAGGTCTCCCTGGGCGCAAATCCCGAGCACGTGATCAAGTGCCTGAAGGAAGCAGCCGCCCACAAGGGTCCCTCCATCGTCATCGCCTACGCCCCCTGCATCAACCACGGCCTGTCCAAGGGCATGGCCAAGGTCATGGACGAGGGCAAGGAAGCGGTGGAATGCGGCTTCTGGCCCCTGTTCCGCTACAACCCCGACGTGGAAGAGGGCAAGAATCCCTTCTCCCTGGATTCCGCCGCGCCCAACGGCAAGCTGCGGGATTACATGATGGGCGAAACCCGTTTCGCCTCCCTGACCCGCACCTTCCCTGAGATCGCCGAGCGGCTCTTCGCCGAGGCGGAGGACTTCACCACCAAGCGCTACGACAAGTACCGCAAGCTGGCCGGCAAGTAAACAGCAAAATCCTGACCCAGCCCTGTGCCATAAGGCATAGGGCTGGGTTTATTTTGAACGCCGGGCGCGTGGCCATCGTGCGCACAGCCGGCCATGAGCTGACCCACTTCATCCAGGAGAACGCGCCGGAGCTGTACGAGGATCTGAAGAGCTTCCTGGTGGACCACCTGCTGGAGTGGCAGGGCAAGAGCCTGAGCGAGCTGGTCAATGAGAAGATGGCCCGGGACACCACCGGAGAGCTGGACTTCGACGGCGCGTTGGATGAGGTGGTGGCCGACGGCTGCGAGATGATGCTCAAGCGCAGCAGCGTGGTCAGCACCCTGGCCAGGGAAAACCCCAGCCTCTTTGACCGGATCCATGCCTGGCTGAAGGAATGGGCCGCGAAGATCCGGAAGGCCTTCTCCGGCGTGGAAGCTTACCACGAGGAAGCCAAAGCCATGCTCAGCTACATGGACCAGCTGCAGAAGATCTGGGACAAGGCCCTGACCGAGGCCGCGCGGAATGCCCAAACCGATAACAGATCTGCTCAAATCGAGAACGAATCTGCCCAAAATGAAAACGATTTGTCCACAGAAGATAGAAAAATGACCGCCAGTGACGGCGGCCGGGTGCAGTATGAGATCCGAGAGATCGAGGATTCCGGGCGGTATTATGTGCAGGCGGACCGTCAGGTCCTGACTGGAACTGATTCATCCAAGTGGGGAAAACAGATCGAAAACTATATCAATGAGCAGATCCGCAAAAATCAGGATATAGCAATCCCGACGACAGACGGACATGTACTGATCCTTACAGCCAGGTCTGCATATAAGCTGAGCGATCAGCATGTTTCCGCTATTGCCAGTCAAGTGGAACAACTCCTGAACGATGAAGATTATGCACGGAAAGGGCGTATTGCTACTCACATTGACGAGCTCATCCAGGTCGCTCGGTTTTATAGATACCGCCCAGATTTGAACAGCAAGCATAAAAACGATGTTGGCGAAGATGGTTTCAATTACTACAATGCAAACTTTAGGGATGCTGATGGATCCTATTATCTTGTTCAATTCTCCGCAGGGCTAAACGAAAAGGACGAAACAACATATAGTATCGGTAGCATAAGACAAAGAAACTTTCCTGCCGGTAAGGGCTCTTCCTCCCAGGGGGAGGCGCTCAAAAATGGCAGAAAAGCTTCTGGAGATATTATACGCACATCGGAGGATAAAAGTCAAGAGGTAAAAACAGCTATTCAAATCGCCTATGAAAAAGCTCTTGCAGAAAAGGCAAGTAAGAAAGAGCAGAGATCAGAACGGGATGCTGAGTATATGGAAGCTGTCAACAACGGGAACACGGCGAAAGCGCAGCGTATGGTAGATGAGGCGGCCAGGAAGGCGGGATACACAAAGCTGTTCTATCACGGCTCCAAGAAAGGCGGCGGCTTTACCGTCTTTCATGACTGGCAGTACTTTACCGAGAACAAAGACTATGCCATGCGGTATACGCAACGGGATAATCCCGGCTCCCTGTATACTGTATATGCGAAGATGGAACACCCGTTCGATACCAGAGACATGGAGGCTGCGGAAATCTTCGCCAACGCCCGGCAGGAGCTGGGCCTGGGAGAGATCCAGGAGAGCGGCTTGCCTGACTGGACAGACGGCTATGACCTCTCCGATTATATCGATGAGAATGAGCTGCCTTATGACAGCATCATCCTTGACGAAGGCGGCGATCTGGTAGACGGAAAGCCGGTCAGCCGCGGCCTCTCCTATGTGATCAAGGATTCCTCACAAGTGAAATCTGCTGAAGCCATCACCAAAGACGACAACGGAAAAGTGATCCCCTTGTCTCAGCGATTCGATATCAGCAACAGGGACATCCGTTTCCAGGAGCGGGACTTCGTACCCGACGACCGGCAGCTGCTGATGGAGGCGGCCAGCAAGCGCGGCTCCAGCGCGGAGCTGAAAGCCTACAGCCGGAAGGTCAAGCAGCTGGACACCCTGCAGCATAAGCTGGAGCGGCAGCAGGCCGTGCTTGCGGAGGCGGAGGAGCAGGACAAGGCCGCCACTCGAAAGGCCATAAGCAAAACGGAGCAGCAGATCGAGCGGGCGGAGAACGCACTGGCCAAGATGGAGGCGAGCCCCGCGCTGAAGACCGAGGCGCGCAGCGCCATGGCCGCATGGCGGGAGGCCAACCCCAACCAGGCCGCCGAGACCCTGCGCCGGCTGCGGGAAGTCAACCGTGCCCTGGAGAAGGACCTGGCCTACTGGAAGGGACAGGCCAAGCGCACGGAGCCCGGGGAGAACAGCGTGCGGCCGGAGGACGTGCGCCGTATGGCCAGACAGCTGATCAAAGATTACAGCAGCGAGGCGGACCGAAAATGCTCTATTCCATACGAAAATCATTATGGCAGCTACAAGGAAAAATGTACAAAGCGCGGCTTGACTTTTTGGGCAGTTCCACCTAAAATAGGCCCATCGAACAAAGGCGTTCCGAGTGATGCTCGGAGCGCCTTTTCTTTGTTTAAGGAGGAATCCCCATGGAATACGAAGTCACGACTGTAAGCTGGGTCCTGCTCTGTGCCGCTCTGGTCTTCTTCATGCAGGCGGGCTTTTCCCTCTGCGAGGCCGGGCTGACCCGGGCCAAAAACACCGGCAACATCCTGATGAAAAACCTGATGGACTTCTGCATCGGCACCCCCTGCTTCTGGCTGGTGGGCTTCGGACTGATGTTCGGCGGCACCGGCGCCTTTCTGGGCGGTCTGGACCCCATGATCCGCCATGCCTACACCGCCGCCAACAGCGTGGTGCCCCAGACCATGCCCCTGTGGTGCTATGTGATCTTCCAGACGGTGTTCTGCGCCACCTCCGCCACCATCGTCTCCGGCTCCATGGCGGAGCGCACCAACTTCAAGGCCTACTGTGTGTATTCCGCGGTCATCTCCCTGCTGGTCTACCCCATCAGCGGGCACTGGATCTGGGGCGGCGGCTGGCTATATCAGCTGGGCTTTCACGATTTCGCGGGCAGCACCTGCGTGCACATGGTGGGCGGCGCCATCGCCTGTCTGGGCGCCTGGATGCTGGGGCCCCGCATCGGCAAATATGACAGCAGCGGCAAGGCGCGGGCCATACCCGGCCACAACCTGACCGCCTGCGCCCTGGGCGTGTTCATCCTCTGGTTCTGCTGGTTCGGCTTCAACGGCGGCTCCACCGTGGCCATGGCCGACAGCGCCGCCGCGGAGAGCGCGAGCCTGGCCTTCATGACCACCAACCTGGCCGCCGCGGTCTCCACCCTGACCGCCATGATTTTTACCTGGCTTCGCTACGGCAAGCCCGACGTGTCCATGACTCTGAACGCGGCCCTGGCGGGACTGGTGGCCATCACCGCCCCCTGTGACTGCGTCTCCCCCTTCGGCGCCTTCTGGATCGGTCTGATCGCGGGCTTCCTGGTGGTGCTGAGCGTGGAGTTTTTCGATAACAAGGCCAGGATCGACGACCCGGTGGGCGCCGTCTCGGTGCACATGGTCTGCGGCATCTGGGGCACCATCGCAGTGGGGCTCTTTTCCACCGGCGACGACGGCGTGGGCCTTGGCCTATTCTACGGCGGCGGACTGCGGCAGCTGGGCATCCAGCTGCTGGGCTTTGCCAGCGTGATCGTCTACGTGCTGGCCGTCATGTTCGTGGCCTTCAAGCTCATCGACAAGACCATCGGCCTGCGGGTCAGCGCTCAGGTGGAGATCGACGGCCTGGACATCCACGAGCACGGTCTCCCCTCCGCCTACTCCGGCTTCGCCATCAGCGACCCCACCGGCATGACCATGGACGTCAACGAGAACACCGACCTGGGCGAGAGCGACTATGACAAGGCCGACTCCGTCCTCCACAACGCCGCCGTGCCGGTGCAGCAGGAGGCGCCCCTGGCCGCTGGCTTCGACAGCGGCATCTACAAGGTCAGCATCCTCTGCCGCCTGAGCATGTTCGACGCGCTGAAAAAGGCCCTCAACGAGCTGGGCGTCACCGGCATGACGGTGACCCAGGTCATGGGCAGCGGCATCCAGCGGGGCTCCTCCGAGCGCTACCGCGGCGCGGCGGTGGACCTGACGCTGATCCCCAAGATCAAGGTGGAGGTGATCGTGGCCAAGATCCCGGTACAGAAGGTCATCGACACCGCCAAGAAGACTCTGTATACCGGGCACATCGGCGACGGCAAGATCTTTGTGTACAACGTGAGCCGGGTGGTGAAGATCCGCACGGGTGAGGAAAACTACTGGGCCCTGCAGGACGTGGAATAAAAACGAATATGCAAAAAGACGAGCGGTCTGTTCGGACCGCTCGTCTCGTCATGATGCAGTTCTAGTCGTCCGCGAAAGCCGGACGGCGTTTCTTTTTGGCCTTGCAGCTGCGGTACAGGATGCACACCACCCAGACCATCACCAGCAGGGAGACGCCCTGGATGATGTAGCAGCGGGCGTAGAGGCCGGTGCGCTGGACCTTGTATTCGCCAAAGTAGCCCACCCCGATGAGGGAGGCCAGATACACCAGCAGCAGCACCACGTGATACCACTTCCAGCCCCGGGCCTTCACCGAGACCTTCATATAGTGGATCAGCACGCAGAGGATGGTCACCGCCGCGAAAACCTGGGCCACGCTGATGAAGGAGGCGTAGGGGTTGAGGCGCTTGATAAAGGTGAAGTGATACAGGTGGGAGTCGTACCGGGTGGAATCCATGATGATCTCCACCGCGCCGTAGTACAGCAGGAAGCGCCGGGCCACATTGCCGCCCTTGTTGCCGCCCCGCAGCCGGTCGTCCCGGTGGTCGCAGTAGAACACGATCAGCAGGATGGTCACCAGCAGCATCAACAGAGCCTGCACGGCGAAGGTGGCAAAGCGGTAGTTGGTGTTGCCGGCGGAGTCGGTAAAGGCCACCGCTGTGGGCAGACGCTGGAACACCTTGTCGGTGATGATGATGTGGCTGCGCACGGAGTTGTTGAACAGGGCGCTCAGGCGGATGATGCCGATGCACAGCGCCATGCCCGGGGAGGCCGCGTCCAGCAGACGCCCGGCGCTGTCGGTGAGATTCAGCATCCGCGCCACCAGGGCCCCCAGCCAGGTGCCCAGGATCACGCCGGGCAGGCAGAAGCTGCCGGTGGAATAATCCAGCAGGGCCTGGCGGATGGAGCTGTACTGCTCGATGTGGCAGTACCAATAGATCACCCGGGCGAAGACCACGGAGAAGAACAGCGCGAAGGGGAACATGACCCACACCGCCGCGTTGTTCCGGCCGCTCATGGGATACAGAGCCAGAGTCATGGTCAGGGCTACCGCGATGCCGATGGCGATGATGATGCCGCTCCAGTAGATGGTGAGGTCGCCGGTATAGATGGCAATGGGATTCATGACGTCACCTCCGATTCCGGAATGGCCGTGGCAAAGTAGATGATATCCGTGACCTTGCGCTCCGCGCCGAAGTCGATGTAGTTGTACGGCTCGCCCTGGAAGACGATCTCGCTGGTCTGGCCGCCGTCCAGGCAATAGGCGCTGCGCAGGCCCTTGTTGTACATCTGTTTGCCGAACTCATTCACCGTCCAGCGGGCCGCCCGCTCGGGTGAGTGGTTCAGGGACATGTAGTAGTAATGCAGATCGTCGTAGATACCGATGCCGGCACGGGAGTAACCCTTGTCGATCTCGCCCGCCGGGTACCAGTCGCAGACCTGCAGCTCGCCGTTCTCGATCAGGACAGGTCCGAAGGAGATGGAGAAGAGCACATTGTTGTCCTTGATGTACTGCTCCATTTCCTCCCAGCTATATTCATCCAGCCGGTGCACATACAAGAACTCGCCCTCTGCCGTGACAAAGCAGGTGTCCACGCAGTTATACTTCTTATACATACCGGTGTACACGCTCTCGTCCATGCGGTACAGGTGCCGGTTATAGGCCATGATGCCGAAATCGCGGAAGCCGTAGTAGTCCGCGTTCATGGCCACCACGGCGTTGACACTGTTGGAAAGCTCGGTGGCGAACAGCTGCATGGCGGAGCCAAAGGTATCGTCGGTGATCTTGCGCCTGAACTGGGAGGCGTCGGCGATCTTTACCTCGCAGCAGCTGCAGGTATACCCGTCGATCAGCTCCTTCCAGCAGATGACCAGGATGGTATCGTCACAGTAATACTGGATGGTGGAATCGTAATAGAAGCTGACGTTGGGATCAAAGATCACATCCTGTCCGTCCAGCAGGCCGGAATCCCTGGCCTTCTGGATCACATCCAGCACTTCCTCCGCCCGGTCGATGCTCAGGGTGCCGTAGCAGGCGGGATTGGGCTTGGGCGCCACCAGATCCTCCTCCGGGATGGTGTACTGCTTACGGATATACACGATCTCACCCAGGGCGGAGGCCTTGGAGTTGTACACGCTGGTGTTCAGACGGGAGACCAGGTTGGCGGTAGCGGTGCCCCGGCTGACCTCCACGGTGGTGGTCTCCGGATGGATGTTCTGCATACACCAGGCCAGGCACACCAGGGAGATCGCCGCGAAGATCAGGCTCAGCAAGCCCAGGCCGATGCGCTTGCCCACGCTGTCCTTTTTGGGCTTTCCGGCAGAGGCCTTCCCCGCCGCCGTGGGCTTGACCGGCTCGGCGTCCTCGTCCTCGTCCAGGTCTTTGTTCTTCTTCTTTCCCTTTTTCTTTTTTGGCTTTTCCTCGGGGGGCTCTTCCGGTTCCGGCTCCGGCTCTTTTTCCGCTTCCGGCGCCGCGTGCTTCGGGGTATGTACGATCTCAAAAACCGGGGGCGCCTCAGCCGCGGGCTCCGGGGCCGCCTCCGGCACGGGGAGCTCCTCGTATACTGGCTCCTCCGGACCTGGGACCGGCTCTTCCACCGGCTCCGCCGGGGCAGGCGCCGTCTCTGCGGTTACAGGCGCGGCGACCTCCGCCGCGGGGACAGGCGTCCGGCGGCGGCGTTTGCGGGGCTCGGGAATGGTGTAGTCGTTGAACTCCGCGATGATGTCTTCCAGCTCGAAATCGAATTCCTTATCGCTCAAACCCTTCACCCCCTATCAGCTCTCGCCGCCCATGAGGGCGTTGAACAGGGTCGGATTGGTCTTCATCAGCCACTGGCCGTCCATGTAGGACAACTCCACATCGAACTCCACGGTGCTGTAATAAAAGCTCGGGGATTCCAGCACCTGCTCCAAAGCCCGGAGATACACCTCGTCCGTCAGCTCCGGCAGATACTGGTCGTTGGCGTCATAGACCTCGTTGCGGGGCTTTTCCGCCACCAGCAGCGCCAGTACGGTGTTCACCCGCTTGGTGATCTCCGCCTCCACCCGCTTGACGTTCAGATAGGTGAAGCTGACCCGCTGTACCGCTTCCATCTGGTTTTCCTCGCAGCGGCCCACAAGCTCATAGGAATAGCTGTCCTTCAGCGCCTGATAGACCAGCCGGGCTTCGTCGCTCTCCGGCTCGTTTTCCAGCCCCAGAGTGGTGTAGTCGCTCAGGCAGTCGTAGGCCTGCTGATACTTTTCCGCCAGCAGAGCATCAAAGAAATTGGACACCGTATACTGGGGATTGCCCGAAGGCTTGATGTACAGCGAGCCGCGCCAGGCTGCAAAAATGCACAGCAGCAGGACCGCCGCGATCAGAAGGACCGTGATGGCGATCCAAAATTTCTTGACTCTTCCTTCCATATGGATGTCCCCTTCAAAAAGATCATACTATTGCTTTACATAATATCAGATTTCATGCTTTGAATCAAGACATACTTGCCTGGAAAACTCTTAATTCTTATAAAGAAAGCGCAGGGCGGCCCATAGGCCTCCCTGCGGTCACACATATTCTCTATTATCGCGGACGGCTGACACTGTCCGCCAGGGCCAGAATCTCCTGCCGACTCATGGGCCGGGGCGCAGCCTCCGGCTGCACTTCCTCCGGTTTTTCCGCTGCCGCTGCCAGCTCCCGCCGGCGCCGGAACTCCCGCCGGGCAAAGAGCCCGGTCACGGTGCCAAGCACCAGCAGCACACCCACGGCCCGCACGATGTTCTCGATCCGGGTATACTCCGCCCAGAACAGCGGCACCACGATATCCGCAACGCCCAACACCACCGAGCCGATCACCAGGCCAAGCACGCTGCGCTTGTTGAGGATCTTCTTCACCGGCAGGTCGGGAAACAGGGTCTTGCCCGCCAGCAGGAAGGCGCCCAGCAGCGCCCCGATCAGCAGCAGCCAGGCCAGGGCCTTGCCCAGCACCGGGGAGAGCACCGCGCCCCACAGGGCGGACAGGCCCGTCAGCAGCAGCCAGCCCAGAGCCCAGAGGGGCAGCACCACCAACAGCCGCACCGCATAGGGCAACTGAAGGATCCGCTGCCGGAGCCCGGCACGCTGGCCGCTCTGTTCTTCCTCTTCCTCAAGCTCACTGCCGTTGTCGCCGCTGTCTTCATCCCCGCCGTCACCGCCGCCGCTGTCCAGATCGTCGTCGTCGGTATAGACCACCTGGGGCAGGATATCCTGTTCCTCCAGCAGATCCGCGGGCGACTGAAAGATCCCGCCCACCACCATGCTGGCAGAGGTGACCACAGCCACCGCGGCGGCTGCGGCCCGGCGCTTTTTCCCCCGGTCCTTTTCCGCCGGTTCCGGGGCTTTCACTTCCAAATCCTTTTTCATGGCCTTGTCTCCAAACGCAGATCGCGTTCACAGAATTCTATTTCATTCCACCGACAGTATACACGATTTCTCCCGCTGTGCCAAGCAATAGACGTCGCACCGGGCACAGATGTTCCAAAAACTGTATTTTTCGCATTGACATAGCTTTTTCGGCGGGTGTATCATGGATTTACCATTTATACACCGCAGGTGAGATTATGGATAAATATAAGCTGAAAGAATACATCGACGCCAATCCCGACGCCAAGCTCCGTGACCTGGTCATGAAGCTGCTGTACGACGAGATCGTGGGCCTGCGCATCGCGCCGGGTTCCCGGCTGAATATCAACCAGATCGCCTCGTCCCTGGGCATCTCCCGCACGCCCGTGGCCGAGGCCATCAGCAGTCTCAGCGAGATCGGCTTTGTGGTGTCCAAGCCCGGTCAGGCCGGCAACTACGCCCTGGAGCTGAGCCTGCCGGACATGATCCATCTCTATCGGGTGCGGGACGCCATCGAGTGCGAGGCCGCCGCCCTGTGCGCCTACAATGCGGACGACGGTGTGGTCCGGCAGCTGACCCTGCTGGCCGACGCCTTTCGGGACAGTGTGGAGCAGCGGGACATCCGCGGTATGAAGGACACCGACATGCCCTTCCACCGCCTGATCATCGACTCCTGCGGCAACCCCTACATCGTCCAGAGCTATGAGCAGATCTTGCCCAAGCTCATCATGTACCAGGCCTCCATGTTGGAGTTCGTGGTCCGGCAGGGCAACGAGCATAACCCCTGGCTGTCCAGCGTAAAATACAACCACATCTCCGTGGTCTCCGCCATCCGTATGCGCATGCCGGAGCTGGCGCGCCAGTGCATGCAGGAGCATATCGGCACCAGTCTGAATTTCACCAGCCTGTCCGGTGACGCCGAGGACCCTTTCTCTGCGCTCCAGCGTCGAGCGCGGTAACGCCGATAAGCGCCAAGACCCCGGTCAAAGCAATCGCTTTGACCGGGGTCTTGGCGTATTTCCTGTCTTTCTCAATCCACGCGCTCGCTGCCCCAGAAGAACAGGGCCACGGTACCCGGTCCCGTGTGGGAGCCGATGGTGGTACCGATGTTGTTGATGACCACCTTGCCGTTGAGCTTGGGGAAGCGCTCCTCCACCAGATCGGCCACGGCGCGGGCGTCGTCATAGCAGGCAGACATGCTGATGTAGCACTTGCCGGAATAGTCCAGGCCGTCCTGGGCAAACTCCTCCATCTTCTTGACGATCTCCTTGATGACCCGCTTCTTGGTACGGATCTTGAAGCGAGGAATCAAACGGCCCAGATTGTCCATGTTCATCAGCGGGCAGATCTCCAGCAATCCGCCGAAGACCGCCGCCGTCTTGGAGATGCGACCGCCCTTGACAAAGAAGGTCAGGTCCGAGGAGAAGAACCAGTGGTGCAGCTTCAGCTTGTTGTCCTCGATCCACTGAGCCAGCTCGTCCACGCCCATGCCCTCATCCCGCTTGGTGGCGGCGGTGTCCATGATCAGGCCGTAGCCGGAGGAGGCGCCCAGGGAATCGATGATATAGATGGTCCGCTCGGGATAGCGCTCCTTCAAAATCAGCGCCGCGTTGCGGGCGGAGTTGATGGTGCCGGAGATGCCGGAGGACAGGCACACATGGATGATATCCTGCCCCGCCTCCAGATAGGGGGTAAAGCTGTCCACATATTCGGACACGTTCACCTGGGCGGTGCGGGTGTCGGCCCCGGCGGACATGCGGGCGTAGAACTCGTCAAAGGGGATGCTCTGGCCCAGATCGTCCGGGTACTCTACTCCGTCCAGGGCGTAGTGGAAGCAGATATAGTTGATGTTGCGGCTTTCAAAATGCTCCTTGCTCAGATCGGCGGTGGAGCAGCAGCTGAGGATGTAACTCATGGTGATGTTCCTTTCCTGTTCGGTTTTATGCAACCAGTATACCTCCGCCGCTCCCGCATCACAAGCTACGCTTGCGCTCCGGCGCTCTACACAAAAAACAGGATGGGCTTTCACGCTCTACCCATCCTGTTTTCGGACTCTACGAATCGTAGAATTCCCTGATTATGCCTTTGGTTCGGCTTTCTTTTTGGGTTTGTGGGGCCGCCGCTGCACATTGCAGCTGAGGAACACGATGACCTCCGCGAAGGCGGCGATCAGAAACAGCTGCCAGGGCCAGCCCGGGATCAGCAGGAACATCGCCACGAAGATCGACAGCACGAAGGCCGCGATCACATATTGCAGATACCGCCGTTTGTTAAAGGAGCAAATCAAGACCAGGTACACCAGGACAGACACCGGCAGGGCCACCACAAAGATCTCCCAACGGATCATATCCACCAGCCACAGCGCCACAAAAGCGGTCAGTGCCAGGGTCCACACCCCCAGCACCGCAATGGCGATGATCATATTGGTGCTGTAGCTGTGCTCCTGCTCGGCCTCCTCGACCCCAACGGGCTGCCAGCTGTCATGGGAAGAAAGGATATTATCCACCGTGACGCCGAAGATCTCCCCCAGCTGGGTCAACACATAGGCGTCGGGAATGGCCTCGCCCCGCTCCCACTTGGAAATGGTCTTGTCCGAGTAATTCAGTTTAGCGCCCAGCTCCGCCTGGGTAAGCCCCGCGCCGGTACGCAGCTTGATCAGGTTGCTGGCAACCACAAGCTTCAGTTCCGATAATTGCATCATATTCTATCCAAACATATGGTCATATGGTTTTGTTCACGTCAAGCGTAGTTGTTTTATTTTACCATACCCGCATTTCTTTTTCAAGCGCTTTCCCTTCCGGACGGGCAAGGGAGACTTGCCAAGCGGACCGTTCCATAGTAAAATCGGGAAAAAGCGCACACCGAGGTGAAAACAAGCCCATGTCGGAAGAACGTTCCTATATCGCCTTTATCAGTTACCGCCACAAGCCTCTGGATGCAAAAGCGGCCCGTATGATCGAGAAGCGCATCGAGTCCTACCGGATCCCAAAGGAGCTCCGGAAGACGCCGGACAGCGACAGACTGGGCTATGTTTTCCGGGATGAGGACGAGCTGCCGCTGTCCTCCTCCCTGTCGGACAGCATCCTCCGGGCCCTGGACCGCAGCCAGTTTCTGATCGTGATCTGCACGCCGGATCTGCCCCAGTCCAAGTGGTGTGAGCAGGAGATCCGCTATTTCCTGCAGACCCATGACCGGGACCATCTGTTGGCCGTGTTGGCCGACGGCAGCGGGGAGGTATCGTTTTCTCCTCTGATGCTGCACGAATACGACGAAAGCGGCAATGCGGTCTCAGACATAGAACCGCTGGCCGCCAACATCGTCGGGAAGAACCATCGCATCAGCCTCCGGAAATACCGTAAAGAGAGCCTGCGCCTGCTAGCCTGTCTGCTGGGCTGCTCATTCGACACCCTGTACCAGCGGGAGAAGCGGGCAAGGACCACACGTATGTTGGGCGCCGGGCTTTTGGTCTTTGCCGTCCTCGCCGCCTTTGGTGCCTATGCGGCCGTAAAGGCCAACCAGATCGCCCAACACCAAAGGCAGATCGCGGAGCAGGCGCAGATCATCGTCCGGGAACAGAGCGAAAAAATCTCCAGTCAGGCCCAGCTTCTGGCAGAGCAGGCGCAGGAGGCCTTCGGGGAGAGAGACTACTCAAAGGCTGTCAATCTGGCGCTGCTCTCCTTACAGCTCTCGGATGAGGACCCGGCGCAGCACGCCGCTTTGAAACGCCTGCTGCTCTCCTGCCTGAATCTCTACACCCGGCCGGAAGAGGCCTCTACGATCGCCGTGCCCACCGGCATGCTGGCGGACGAAAGCGAAGCGGAGATCCAGGACTTCTTCTTAAACAGCGACGGCAGCCGGCTCTTCGTGCTCTCGGACAAAAAGCTGTCTGTTTGGGACACGGCGGACTGCTCCCTGCTCTGCTCTTATGAAAGCGGCGACGTGATCCGCTCCGTGGATCCTTTCGACGCCGGGCACCGCCTTCTGGAGGCCCGGGGCCGCCTGATCCTCTGGACAGACACGGCCATCCTGTGTTATGCGTATGAGACCGGGGAACTCCTGTGGGAGGCGGCCTTCGACCCTACCGCCCGCGCTTCGGGGACCGCATTGCTGTCCGCGGATCATGAACGGCTCTACAGCGTCTGCTGCGTCTCGCCTACAGCTGTCAGGATCGACGAGCTGGACCTCTCCGACGGCAGCGCGCTGCGTACCCATGTCTTCCCCTGTGACGCATTTCGGAACTTCCGAAGGGCCCGTGCCGTCTCCGCGGACGGGGATCTCCTTGCTTTCACCGGAAACAACGGACGCATGATGCGGACACTGACCGTGTTCGACCTGAAAGAGGACACGGTATCGGAGCTGGTCCTGGGGCCGGTGGATCCCTGGAATTCCACCACGACAGAACAGCTCTGCTTCGATGCAGATGCCCGGGTCCTGGTCTTCGACTATAACGGGCCCGTCAACATCCGCAGATCCGTGACGCCCGAATATTTCCTGGACATGGTCGGGCAGAAAAGCTTCCGGATCTGGAGCTGCGATCCCAAAAGCGGGAACGTGGTGTGGTCCTATGACTCTGCAAGCGCGGCGGAGCCTGCCGAAACGCTTTCCGCTTCGTCCGACGGGGACACTGTCATGGGAGGCGCTTCGGATCTGCGGGGCCTGAAGGCGCCGCTCATCCTGCAAACGGAGATCTCCGGCCTGCGCTGCGTGGCCGCAGCCGTGGGAAACAGCCTCTGGGTCCTGGAGGCGGACAGCGGCGTCTGCAGGATGGACATGCTCTTCGACGCGGCCATCGTGGTCCTGGAGCAGCGCGAGCAGGCGCTGGACCTGATCCTGGAGAACGGACATCGGGTAATGATCCCCAAGGAACTGGATACGGCGGAGATCGTCACGGTGAAGAACTTCCCCCCGGATATCATACGGGCAGATCACAGCGGGTCCTTCTTTTATATTCAAACCGAGGCGAGCCAAATCGTCCAGTATACCACGGGAAAATCCGATCCCAGCTACATGGAAACAAAGCTCACAGGGCAGAGTGTCCGGGCATATATGGACAGTCTCCCCGCTGACGACCGGATCCTGGAGTCCGGCGGGCACCAACTGACGTACGGTGAGGGAAAGACCTCCTTTGCGATCCTGCCAGACGTCACGATCCCGGTTCAGGTAGGCGAGGAGATCCAGGCCATGAGCTTCACCCCCGATGGGAGCCGGATCCTCGTGGGACTGCAAAGACGCGTCCTGCTCTATGACCTGGAGGGTACGCTCCTTTCAACCACCGAGCTGCCGGATACGATCCGTGCCTACAGCGAAAATGCGTACCTGTACTTCCCCGAAGCGAGCGTCTGCCTTTATGGCTCCCTGTTTGGCGGCTATCTGCTGGATCTTTTCGAGGACAGCGCGGCGTACAGCCAGTACATCAACAAGGCTGTTGCCTTTGATCATAACTCCGATCAGTTCCTCGTCTGCGACTATTACGCCTATGATCCCAACGACTGCGGCTTTATCCTCGGTTCTCTGAATTACCACAGCATGGAGGAGATCCTGGCCCTGGCCGCCGGGATCGGCCTATAAAAACGCCATAAGCCCTCTCAGCGTTACAGCGCTGTGGGAGCATAAAGAAACGCCCCGGCGGCCGTCACCCGCCGGGGCGTCCCTTGTGAGAGGGTTTATAAAAACGCATGCATGAACGCGCTTTATACAAGTTACAGGATCACAGACATGATACACACGATCACGCCGAAGCCGATGCAGTAGCCCACCGTCCGGCGCATGATCTTGCCGTCCACGCCCTCCAGACCGATGGCCGCGCAGGCCACCGCGATGGACTGGGGAGAGATCAGCTTGCCGATGGCGCCGCCCGCCATGTTGGCTGCGATCAAAGCCACCTTCAGGCTTGTATCGCCGGCGCGGATCATCTCCGCAACCTCCGCCTGCATCTTGGCAAACAGCACACCGGAGGATGTGGTGGAGCCGGTGACAAAGGTGCCGATGATACCCACCACCGGGGCCAGGGCCGCATAGAAGCCGCCGGTCAGCTCCGCCAGCAGATAGGCGATGGAGGTGGTCATACCGGAGTAGCCCATGACCTTGGCCACAGCCACGATAAATACGATGGTGGCGATGGCTTTCCACATGTTCTTGCAGGTCTTCACCAGCATCTGCCCCATCAGGGCCGGAGAGGCGTGCTGGCACAGACCGCCCAGGATGCCGGAGACCAGGATCAGAAAGCCGGCGTTACCGAACCAGGAGAAGGAAACGCTGCCGGGATTGGGGCCGGTGTAGACCCGGAACACCGTCTTGACCGCATTGAAGGGTGCATTCAGGGCGGGAATCAGCTTGGAGGTGCCGATCAGCAGCACCAACATCAGGATATAGGGGACCCAGGCGGTAGCGGTGCCGAATTTCACATGGCGCAATTCCTCATCCTCCCGAGAGGACAGCTCCATCACATAGTCGGGATCGGTGCAGGGCGGCGACAGCTTCGCCACCAGGATCATGACCACCAGACTCAGGGTGTTGCCCACCAGGTCCACGAACTCCGCCCCCAGGAAATTGCCGATCAGCACAGCGGGCACCACGTAGGACAGGGCCGCCGCCAATGCAAAGGGGATCATGCCCTTGAAGGCGTTTTTCTTGCCCAGGGCCTTGCCGGTCAGCAGGACCACCAGGAAGGGCGAGAGGAAAGCCGGGATGGCCAGCATGTTGATGGCGGGTCCGGCGATCATGGCAGAGGCCGCGGAGGCGTCGCCGCCGGCGATGATATCCGCCACCAGGCCGCCGGCCGTGGTCGTGGGGATGCCGATGGAGCCAAAGGTGGGGTTGCAGGCGTTGGTCAGCAGGCAGGCCACCGCGGAGAACATGGGGTCAAAGCCCACGGCCACCATCATGGCCGCCGGGATGGCCACCGCTGTACCAAAGCCGGCCACCGCTTCCATGAAGCCGCCGAAGCCCCAGGCCAGGATCAGTACCAGCTTCCGCTTGTCGTTGGTGACCGAGGTCAGCATCCGTTTGATCAGATCCATGGCCTTGGTCTCCACGCAGAGATTGTAAGTAAACATGGCCGCGATGATAATGATCGCGATGGGGAACACTGCCCCCAGCACGCCTTCCAGAGAAGCGCTCAGCGCTTCCGCCAGGTTCAGGCCGTGGAGCATAACCGTGCTCGCCGTGCCGCCGGTCACCGCCCCCAGGACGATGCTCTCCACCACGGCGATCGCCAGCGCGATCAGGCAGCCCAGATAGCCTGGCATTTTCAAAGCCAGGAATGCGATAAACAACCAGATGATGGGCAGCAGAGCCAGAAGAAAATTCAAAAACATCTCAAGTCTCTCCTTTTATTTCCAAATTGGTTGACCACTTTTGGTTTTATATTAACGCATGATTCTGAACATGTCAAGTATTGGTTGACCAATTTGTCTGTTTAGTTTTTCACACTTCTGACAAGCGCAAGACGCCGCCGGTTCCCCGGCGGCGTCTCCGCATTTCTGCTGAATATCGCTTCGCCTCAAAGGCCCAGCTTCTTGTCCGCGATCTGGGCGATCAGGTCCACCGTGCCGTCGATGCCGAACATGCTGCTGTCGATGGAGAAGTCGTGGCAGTCCTTGCCGCCCCAGGCCTTGCCGGTGTAGTACTCGAAATACTCTTTGCGCTCCTTGTCGATCTGTTTCATCTTCTTCTCCGCGTCCTTGTCGGAGTCCAAGCGATAATACTCCTTCACCCGGGGGATCTTGAAGGAATCCGGCGCGTAGACGAACAGCCGCAGGGTGTCGGGATCGCTCTCCAGCACGGGATTTGCGCCGCGGCCGATGATAACGAAGGACTCCTTCGCCGCCAGGCGTTGGATGATGGCCCGCTCATACAGGTACATCCGGTCGGAATCGCTGAGCCGGTTCATCAGATCCTTCTCCTTGTCCAAGAAGCCGCCCTTGCGGGCAGGCAGCCAACCGGAAACGGACTCTTCCATTTTGGCCAGTTCCCCGGGATCCTTACCGGTGTCCTCGGCCAGCAGGTCCAGAATGTTCTTGTCATAGAGCTTGATACCGTAGTGTTCCGCCAGCTTCTCGCCGATCTCATGACCGCCGCTGCCGCACTCTCTGCCGATGGAGATGATAAAATGTTTGTCCGCCATTGTGAAACCCTTCCTTTCGTGGCTTCATAAATTGGTTTACCAATTTTCTTTTCAAAAAATTCGGTCAATCCATTCGTTTCCCAAAGTGGTTGACCAATTTACACTTTCAATATACACCTTTGTTTTTCATTTGTCAATAGAAAATAATATTTTTTTCACAATTTTTCGTCCAAGTAAAAAGGCCTCACAAAAGTGAGACCTTTTCTCTCTATAACAAGCGATCGACTTTCGCGCTATCAGGTATCGAAGTCCCGGGTAATGAACACAAAGTGGCGGTCCAGGGCTTCCTTCCCCTTTTCCAGGTCCCCGTCCAGCACGGCGGTCACCAGCTGGCGATGGGCCGCCTGAAAGGCCTCGAACTCCTCTCCGCCCTCACTTCGGATCTCCTTGCGGACCTGGCCGATAAAGCGGTTGATGATCCGGTTGAGGGCCACATAGTTGGCGATGACCAGGCGATTGCCGGACATCTCCACCAGGGTCTGGTGCAGCAGCCGGTCGCTCTCGGTCTGCTGCTCCTCGCTCTCGCCATAGAGCATGCCCTCCAGATGCTGCTGCAATTCCTTCTTTTTCTTCTCGTCGCTGCTGCGCACCGCCAGGGCCAGAGCCTGCCGCTCCACCGCGTAACGGAATTCCCGGATCTGCTCATAGCTCAGGGTATCCAGGGCGTACATCATGGTCAGCACCTGCTCCAGGGTCTGGTCGAAGTGCCGGGCGATATAGTTGCCGCTGCCCTGGCGGCTCTCCACGATGCCGATGGTCTCCAACAGGCGGACCCCCTCCCGCACGGCGGAGCGGCTCACCTGCAGGGTCTGAGCCAGATCCCGCTCGGCCGGCAGCCGATCGTCCACCTTCAGCTTGCCGGCGAGGATCAGGGTCTCAATATATTCGATCACCTTTTCGGAGGCTTTTTCCGTTGCAATCATGTCCGTGTCTCTCCTGTTCACAGGTATTTCACGCGCAGAAAATGCAGATTCATACTAGAACCTCATAAAAACCTTTAATACCTTAAAGGTTTTTATAGCGCCGTAAGGCGCGTAGAGGTTCTGTATGAGACGTGAGAATGTGCCTTTTGGCACATTCTCGTCATGCGCAGCATGACTTTTCTGATTAAAGATTGTAATCAGAAAATAGTATCAGATCTTAACGAAATACTATCATCCCCGGCCCGGGAAGTCAAGCCGCGCAAAAGGAGCCGCCGCAAAACGTGCTGTTTTGCAGCGGCTCCTTCGGGAAAGCCTTCGTCTTATTTCTTTTTTGCCATGGCCTTGGCCAGGAAGCGGTCGTTGTATACGATGCAGCGCTGGTGCTTGCCCTCGCCGATCAGCTCGTCGCCCGCGTAGGCGCGGACCTGGAAGAAGAGCATGCGCCCTTCCACCTTCTCCAGCTCGCTCTCCGCCCGGACCGTCATGCCGATGGGCGTGGCCGCCAGATGCTGGACATCCAGATGCAGGCCCACGGTGCCCTGCCCCTCGTTCAAATAGGGCTGCACCGACTGCAGCGCCGCCTTTTCCATCAGGGCGATCATGGACGGAGTGCCGAACACCTCCAGGGCGCCGCTGCCCACAGCGGCTGCGGTATTTTCAAACACCACTTCCACACTGGCCTCGCCCTTGAGGCCCACTTTCAGTTCTGCCATTTACTTGATCGCTCCTTTGAGGACTTCCGCCAGGATGTTGATGCCGGTGACGATCTTGTCGTCCGTGGCGCAGGAATAGTTGAGGCGCATGCCGTTGTTCACATCGCCCTTGGGATAGAAGCCGGAGCCGGGCACATAGGCCACCTTCTTCTCCATGGCCAGGGGCGCAAGCTCTCTGGTATTCACATACTCGGGCAGCTCCACCCAGGTGAACAGGCCGCCGTCCGGGTCGGTGAACTTGGCCTCCTTGGGGAAGGTCTCCCGCATGGTGTTGATCATCAGCTCACAGCGGTGCTTGTACACCGGCAGAATGGTGGCCACATGGGCGTCGATATCGAACATGTCCATGTACTTGGAGATGGCCATCATATTCAGCGTGGCGGTCTGCAGCACCGCCGCCTGGGCGATGTGGTTGACCTTCTCGACGATCTTGCCGTCGGCGATGATCCAGCCCACCCGGAAGCCGGGGGTCAGGATCTTGGAGAAGGAGCCAAAGTACACGATCAGGCCCTCGGTGTCCATGCTCTTCAGGCTGGGCAGGAACTCACCCTTGAAGCGCAGGTCGCCATAGGGGTTGTCCTCAATGGCGGGCACGCCGTACTTGTTGATGATCTCCATGAATTTCTCGCGCCGCTCTCTGGGCCAGGTGCGGCCGGAGGGATTCTGGAAATCGGGGATGATGTAGATGAGCTTCACGTTGGGGGTGTTGGCCAGGACCTTCTCCAACTCCTCCATGATCATGCCGTTTTCATCGGTGGGTACGGAGACAAAGTTGGGCTGGTACTGCTTGAAGGCGTTGATGGCGCCCAGATACGACGGGCTCTCCAGCACCACCACGTCGCCGGGGTTCAGAAACAGCTTGCCCAAAAAGTCCAGGCCCTGCTGGCTGCCGGCGGTGACGAACACATGGTCCGGGTCGGTGTGGATGTTGTTCTTGGCGGCCACCCGCTCGCAGATCTGCTCCCGCAGGCGCAGATAGCCGTCGGTGGGGCCGTACTGCATGGCGGCCCGGCCCTGCTCGTCCATGACCGCGTCCAGGGCGGCCTTCATGTTCTCCACGGGGAACAGCTCGGGCGCAGGCAGACCGCCGGCAAAGGAGATGATCTCGGGGCGGGCCGCCACCTTCAGCAGCTCGCGGATATCCGAGGCCTTGATGCCGCTCATTCTGTCAGCAAAATTTACCATGTCGCATTCCTCCTGTTGATTTTATATAGATTTCAATGGTTTTACATGCCTCTCTATTGTGTATTATACCGCAAAAGCACAGACCTGTAAAGCCGAAAAGCAAGCGCTCGCCTGTTAATTTCATACCAAAGCACCGCGCCCACAAAGCAGGGGCGCGGTGCCGTGTATCCTTATCGGTTTCGTTTGAGGAGCTTTCCCAGCAGCGTCGTCCTCTCCCGCTTTTCCTCGGGCGCCGCCAGATCCCCGAAGCCCGCAGGGCCCAGGTATTTCAGCACCGCCACCTGAGGCTCCATGTCCGGCGACACGGTAAAGGTATCCGTGTCATAACGGTGGATGAATTCCGGAGATTCAAAATAATAGGCAAAGTCCTCCACCGTCTCCAGCCGGTGCCCGCCCATATTGCCGTGGCGGTAGTGCATCGGGATGATGACCTTGGCCATGATCTCGTCGCAGGCCCGCTTGGCCTCCTGGGCGGGCAGGGCCGTAGCGGAGCCGGCGCAGACCATCGCCACATCCGCGTTATAGAGTCGGGTGATCTGTCCGCCATCCAGCTGGGTGCCCAGATCGCTCATGTGCACCAGCTTATAGCCGTCGGCCTCCAGGATGTGGATGTTGCAGAAGCCCCGCCAGTTGCCCATCTTGAACTCATGGGGCACCTGCATGGTGCTGATGGCAAAGGGGCAGTCCGATTCCGGCCGCCCGGACAGGATCACGCCCTCCCGATAGTTGTGGCCGAAATGCTCGTGGCTGACCAGCACCTTGTCCGCCTTGACGCGCAGCTTGGGATAGCCGTTGATATAGTCGCTGTTGTAGGGGTCGATGACGATGGTGTAGCCCTTGTAGCGGATGGCAAAGCAGGCGTGCCCCAGCCATTTGATTTCTATGCTCATTGTTCAGCCCTCCATGATGTGCAGCGCCCGGATCTCCGGGTTTTCGATGGTGTCCATGATCGCGAAAGCGTGGGGCTCCATATAGTCCCAGTCCCCGCCGCTTAAATTCTGCGCTCTCGGCTCGCGGATCACGGCGGCGCAGATGTCCTCGATGACGCCCGCCTTGGTCTGCTGCCCGGCGGCGTCGTTCTCTCCGGTGAGCAGAAAGTCCAACGCCGGACGCAGCTCCCCCAGCAGCGGCAGCTCCTGCAGGCCCCGGAGCATCCATTTATAATAGGGCATGTGCCGGCGGTTGAGCAGATAGAGCATGCCGCAGGCGGCCTTGACGAATTCCGCCGCCGCCAGCATGGCCGCGCCCTCCTCGCCGTGGCGCAGGCAGCGGCTGTAATTGTACTGCCCGCTCTGGGCCATCTCCACCGCACGGGCCGCCAGTTTCTTTTTGCGTACATCCTCCGGCATGCCGTGGAGGATCTGTTCCCGCAGGGCGCTGAAATGCCCCAGCTCGTCCCGCCAGACTTCGCCGTTCGTGGCCTCGGCCAGGGCGTGGGAGGGCAGGTACAGCCACTGCTGCCAGCTCTCCGGCGCGCCGGGTGAGCCGGTGTAACGCCGGTAGAAAAAGCCCGTGCGCAGCACGCCCAGGTGGGCCTCGCTCAGGCTGCTGCGCTGCCCCGCGTCCGGGTGCGGCAGCGCCCGGTAGGCTCTCGCCAGCTCCACGCCGATGCGCAGATCGTCCACATCCTCCAGCCATAGGCAGAAGCCCGGCTCAAAATCATGGTCCCGGGAGACCTGGTCGTCGTAGCCGAAGCACTCCGAGCCCCGGCCCGCCAGGCCCACGGCGATGCGGCTTTCATAGTCGGGAAACTGCTCATGGAGCATGGGCTTGCCATATTCCTCATAAAAGGCGCGGGCCTCTTCAAGTCCTTTCACGGATCTCCTCCAGCCTTTCTTTCAATTCTTTCGCATAAAGGAAGTAGCCGAAATAGTCGAAGCAGGGCAGGCACTTGCGGATGGTCAGAGCGTGGTAGCCGTCATGGGCCAGTTCCTCCGCGTTCAGATGTGCCCAGGCCCGCTCCATGCACTGGCCTACCCGTTCATCCAGCGGATCCTGCTTGTCGTACAGCTCTGCCAGGCTGCACCAGGTCACCGCCATGTCGTTGTCCTGACCCTTGCCCAGTCCGAGCACATTCAGGGCCATGCGGTAATAGCGTTCCGCTCCTGCATAGTCGCCCAAGTCCGCACAAGCCCCGGCCATGTTGTTGTACAGCCCGCCGAAGCGGTAATCGCCTGGATCCAGGTTGTCCGCATACACCCGGCTCACATGCCGGAAGATGGGCAGCGCCTCTTCCGCCCGTCCAAAATGCTTGAGAGTAGTGGCGGCATTGAGCATGACCGTGGCGCCGGAGACTGTGTGCCCCAGGTGGTGCAGGCGGATCAGCTCCATGCCCTCGCGCACCGCGGCAAAGCCCTCCTCCCGCTTGTTGCCGAAGCGGTACTGGCCCATCATTTCATTGAGGATGCTCAGCTCCGCCCGCCAATCCCCCAGCTGCTGCGCCTCCACCCGGCGCTTTTCCAGAAAGTGCTGGGCCTTGATGGCACGGCCCGCATGGATCAGCTGGTCCAGCTGGCGGATCATGGCGGGGACGTTCATCCGCTGCCCCGTGGGCTCCGCATCCGGCGTGCCGGTATAGGCGCTGGCGTCAAAGGGACAGATCGGCTCGATGTAGTCCATGAGAATCTCCTTGAAAGATTGTGTCCAATCGGTATATAATAATAGTAGAGATATTATAAACGAACTTGCCCGGTATGTAAATAATCATCCGGCCCGAGGATGTGAGGTTTTTTATGCGCAATCACCTGCAAAACGAGCGATCCCCATACCTGCTGCAGCACGCGGACAATCCGGTGGACTGGTACCCCTGGGGGCCGGAGGCTTTTGCCAAAGCCCAAGCGGAGGACAAGCCTATCTTTCTCAGCATCGGCTACTCCACCTGTCACTGGTGCCATGTGATGGCGGAGGAGTCCTTTGAAAACGAAAAGGTGGCCCAGATCCTGAACCGGCACTTTGTGTCCGTCAAGGTAGACCGGGAGGAGCGGCCCGATGTGGACGCGGTGTATATGGAGGTCTGCTCCGCCCTCAACGGCAGCGGCGGTTGGCCCCTGACCGTGATCATGACCCCCGATCAGCAGCCCTTCTTTGCCGGGACCTATCTGCCCCGGGAGAGCCGCGGACAGTATATGGGGCTCATCCCTCTGCTCACCGCCGTCGCGGTCAAGTGGGAGACCGACCGTGAAAGCCTGCTGAAGGCCGGCACGGAGATCACAGAACACGTCCGCGCGGCCCAGCCCCTGGGCAGCGGCGAGCCCAATGCCGACATGCTGCAAAAGGCCGTGCTGCAGCTGGCCGGCTCCTATGACAAGGAGTATGGCGGCTTCGGCACCGCGCCCAAGTTCCCATCGGGACACAACCTGCTGTTCCTGCTGCGCTTCGCCGCCCTGTCGGATACGAAGAAGGTCCGCGCCTTGGTGGAGCATACCCTGCAGCAGATGTATCGGGGCGGCATCTTCGACCACATTGGCGGCGGCTTCGCCCGCTATTCCACCGACCGGGAATGGCTGGCGCCCCACTTTGAGAAGACCCTGTATGACAACGCCCTGCTGGCCTTGAGCTATACTGAAGCCTGGCAGGACGGACACCTGGCCCTGTACCGGGAGGTGGCGGAGGCTACGCTGGACTATTGCCTGCGGGAGCTGCGCGCCGACTGCGGCGGCTTTTACAGCGGTCAGGACGCGGACAGTGAGGGCGTGGAGGGCAAATACTATCTCTTCACCCCCGCCGAGGTCAAGGCCGTCCTGGGAGAGGATGACGGTCGACACTTCTGCGAATGCTACGACATCACCGAGGAGGGCAACTTCCAGGGCAAGAGCATCCCCAATCTGCTGCTGAACACCCGCTGGAATCTGCTGCCCGAGGGCTATGAAGACTTCCGGGAGCGGCTGCGCCTGTACCGGGCGGAGCGCTGCCCCCTGCGCACGGATCAGAAGCTGCTCACCGGCTGGAACGGGCTGATGCTCATGGCACTGAGCCGGGCGGCCCGGGTCTTTGACGACCCCCGCTACGCCGCGGCGGCCAGGGAGCTGGCGGCCTTCCTGCTGGATACGGCGGGGGCTGCCCGACCGGAGGACCTGCGCGCCGTCTGCTATGAGCAGGCCCCATCGGAGCTGCCCGCCCAGCTGGACGATTACGCCTTCTGCGCCCTGGGCCTGCTGGAGCTCTACGATCTGGACTATGACACGTCCCTGCTGCTGCACGCCGAGGCCCTGGCCCGGCAGATCCTGCTGCACTTCGCCGACGGGGAGGAGGGCTTCTTCCGCACCGCCGACACTGCCGAGGCACTGATCAAGCGGCCCAAGGAGGGCTTCGACGGGGCTCTGCCATCCGGCAACAGCGCCGCCGCCGTCCTGTTCGACCTGCTGGGCCGCCTGTCCGGCCGGGAGCTCTGGCGGGAAGCCGCTGACCGGCAGCTGCGCTATCTGTGCCGCCATACCGAGAAGTATCCCGCCGGCTCCGCCTTCGGCTTTATCGCCCTGCTGCATCTGCTCTATCCCACCCGGGAGCTGGTCTGTGTATGCCGGGAGCTGCCGGCTCTGCTGAAAAGCGTCACTGGCAAATATGCCCCGGAGCTGAGCGTGCTGGTGAAGCGCCCGGGAGACGAGGCGCTGGCTGCCTTCGCCCCCTTTACCGAGCCCTTCGCCATGCAGGGGGAAAAGGCCACTTTCTATCTCTGCTCCGGCGGCGCCTGCAGCCTGCCCTTCACGGAGGAATAACCACACGCAAAAGTCAAGCGCCTGTGCCATTCGCCGGCACAGGCGCTTGCTGTCTTATTCTGCTTTACTTATCGCGGCGCTCCCGGAGCTTTTCGCTGAGCGTGGCGGCGGCGTCGCTGCCTTTCTTGAGCGTGGTTTTCACTACGTTCTCACCAAGCTTCAGACTGCCCTTCAGAGCGGCCTCGCCCACGGCCATGGCCTCCTTCATGCCGCCGGTGACGCCCTCGTTGCCGAAGCTGCGCACGCCCTCCGCGGACATGAAAAACAGCGCCAGGGCGCCCGGCCCCACATGGGAACCGGTGACCGGCTCGTACTCCACGGTCAGGATCTCCCGGGGCGGCCGGTTGCGGCGCAGCAGCTGCGCCAGATATTCCGCGTCCTCCCGGCAGCCCGCCTGGGCGATGCCCACGGTCTGATACTGGGGCTGCACTGCCAGCTTGTCATAGAGCTGGGCCAGGGCCTGGATGGATTTCTTCCGGCCGCGCAGCTTGGCGAAGGCCACGATCTTGCCCTCCTCGTTGCCCTTGAGCAGGGGCTTGATCTGCAGCACCGTGCCCACGATGGCGGACAGGTTGGACAGCCGTCCGCCCCGACGCAGGTGCATCAGGTCGTCCACTGTGAAGACGTTGAACATGCGCTCCACATTGCCGCGCAGCTGGGTCGCTGCCTCCCGGGTCTCCATGCCGCGATCCCGCAGCTGGGCCGCCTGCAGGGCGATGATGCCCTCACCCAGGGATGCGCCTCGGGTGTCGATGATCTCAATGCAGCGCTCCGGGTAAGTCTCCCGCAGCATGTCAGCCGCGATGTGGCCGGAGTTGCAGGAGCCGCTGATGCCCGAGGACATACATACAAAAATCAGGTCCTTGCCCGCTTTTAGATAGGGCTCGAAGAATTCCGCATAGTCGTTGGGGCGGATCTGCGTGGTGGTCACAGTGACGCCGCCGCGGATCCGATCATAGAAAGCGTCTCCGTCGAAGCTCTCCGTATCGATGCAGGTGTAGTCCTGCCCGTCAATGGTATAGGTAAAGGGGATGACCTCCAGGCCGCTTTCGGCCACACGTCTGCTGGGTAGGTTGCCCGAGGTGTCGGTCAAGACGACAAAACTCATACCGGTAATGCCTCCTGTCGTTTTTGCTGTTTGCAGAGACATGATACCCAAAAGCCCCCGAAAATAGCAAGCTACTCCCCGGATGCGCCGCTATACCCTCCCGGCGCGGGCAGTAGAATCAAGGAAACCGGACTCTACGAAGCGTAGAGTCCGGTTAAAAAATGCAGGAATGGCAAGGCTTTCAGGCCATGAGCTTTTCCATCTCGTCCAGCAGCTCGCCGAACAGGGCCAGGGCGGAGTTGACCGGCTCCGGCCCAGACATGTCTACGCCCGCGATCTTCAGCAGGGAGATGGGATCGGTGCTGCTGCCGCCGGAGAGGAAGCGCTTATAGTCCGCCACAGCGGGCGCGCCCTCTTGGAGGATGCGGTTGGCAATGGCCACCGCGGCGGAGAAGCCGGTGGCGTACTGGAACACATAATAGTCGTAGAAGAAGTGGGGGATGCGGGCCCACTCCAGAGCGATCTGCGCATCGGAGATCATGTCCGGGCCGAAATACAGCTCGTTGAGAGCCTTGTACTTTTCACACAGCGTCTGGGCGGTCAGGGTCTCGCCCGCCTCGGACATGCGCCCCAACTCCAATTCGAACTCCGCGAACATGGTCTGCCGGTAGACGGTGCCCTTGAACTGATCCAGGAAGTGGTTGATCAGATAGGCCCGCTCCTTCCTGTCCTCCGTCCTGCCCAGCAGGTAGCGCATCAGCAGCACCTCGTTGCAGGTGGAGGCCACCTCCGCCACGAAGATCACGTAGTCGCTGTCGCAGACCGGCTGGTTATGGCAGCTGTAGTAGCTGTGCAGGGCATGGCCCATCTCGTGGGCCAGGGTGAACATGCTGTCGAGAGTATCCTTGTGGTTGAGCAGCACATAGGGATGGGGCCGGGAGCTGCCGGAGGAATAGGCACCGCCCCGCTTGCCCACATTTTCGTACACGTCGATCCAGCGGTTGTTGAACCCTTCCCGCAGCAGGTCCAGATAGTCCTCGCCCATGACGGACAGAGCATCCAGCACGGTGGCCTTGGCCTCCTCAAAGGAGATCTTTACCGCCGCGTCCGGCACCACCGGGGTGTACACATCGTACATGTGCAGCTCCTCCACGCCCAGCAGGCGTTTTCGCAGGGCCACATAGCGGTACATCTTATCCAGATTGGCGTGCACGGCCTGGATCAGGTTGGTATAGACCGCCACCGGCACCTCGGTCCGGTCCAGGGAGGCAGCCAGGGTACTGTCGTATTTCCTTGCCTGGGCGAAAAAGCGCAGCTGCTTGAACTGGGCGTCCAGGGTGGCGGCTACCGTATTCTGGAAGGCGCCCAGCTGGGCGTAATAGGTCTCGAAGGCGCTGCGGCGCAGAGCCCGGTCCGGGCTCTCCAACAGGGGCACAAAGGAGCCGCCGGTCAGCTGATGTGGCTTTCCCTCGCCGTCCACCGCGTCGGGGAATTTCAGATCCGCGTCCCGGAAGATCCCGGCGATGCTGTCCGGACTGTCAGCCATCTCGCCGGCGGCAGCCAGCAGCCGCTCCTCCGCCGGGGAGAGGATGTGCGCCGCCCGGCGGCGGATCCGGTACAGGCTGCGTCGGTAAGTCTCCAGCCCCGGCTGGGCGATATAAAACAGGTTCAAGGTGTCTTCGTCCAGGGCCATGATCTCCGGGGCGGCAAAGGCCGCCGCGCCGGATACGGCCACGATGCTGGCCACGGCCTTGCCCCGCAGATCCTGATAAAAGCCGTCGGAGGTGTCCTGGTCGCTCTTGCAGTTGGCATAGCCCATGAGCTTGCCCAGGCGCAGGTCCGCCTCGTCCTCCAACCGCAGGAAGCTGAGCAGCGTCTCCGCGCTCTCCCCCAGGCGGCCCTTGTAGGCGGCCAGCTCCTCCGGCAGCGTTTTCAGCGCCTCATATTCCCGCAGCCAGGCCTCATCGCTTTCAAAGATATCCTGCAGGTTCCAGGTCAGTTCCTCCGGCACGTCCTTGCGCAGGGGGATGCTTTTGTCTTCCATTATTATGCTTCCTTTCCGTTTTTTATCAATGGATGGATTATATCACAAGCCCTGTGCCTCCCGCAATGGAAAAGCGCTCGACTTTATACTTGCAAAACCGCGCCGCAGTGATAAAATAGGAGCGCAACACTTCTGACGGAGAAGCCTATGAAACGGATCAAACAATTGCTGTGCGTGCTGGCGGTGCTCTGCCTGCTGCTGTCTCTGCCCGGCGTGGCCCTGGCCGCGGAGGAACCGGCAGGGCCGGAAGCGCCCGAGGCGGCGGAACCGGCGGGGCCGAAAGTCCCCGAGACGGAGGAGGCGGCGGATGCCGAGGCCTCGGTGTACCCGGAGATGGACGCACTGTATAAGGATAAGACCTGGGATGAGGTCGTCAGGACCTTTCTGGAGAAATACGACCTGGACCCGGACAACCCCAACATCGTCACGCTGGGGTACTACAACACCGTCACCGGGGAGGAGCATTATCTCCACCCCGACCAGTATATGGTCAGCGGCAGCATGTACAAGGTACCGCTGAACATGGCCTTTGCGGAAAAGGTGTCCAGCGGGGAGCTGGAATGGGACACTACATACGGCACCTATAAGCTCAGCGACCTGCGGGACGCCACCATCATCCACTCCGATAACGAGCTGGCCCGGACCCTGTGGACCATCCTCAGCAACGGCCAGGGCTACCACCGCTACCGGGAGATCATCGCCCCCTACATGGGCGAGGACCCGGAGACCGTGGAGCAGAAATATTACGAGAACAACTTTTTCACCGCCCGGCAGATGATCTACTGCCTGAAGCTGCTGTATGACAATCCCGACCGCTTCCCCACCATCGTCGAGACCATGCAGAAGGCGGAGCCCAACCGCTATTTCAAGCTACGGGAGAAGCGCTTCGACATCGCCCACAAATACGGCTTTCTGGTGACGGAGTATCATCAGAACATCAACGACTGCGGCATCGCCTTTACGGACGACCCCATCCTGCTGGTGATCTTCACCGACAATGTGGCCAAGGCCTATCCGGTGATCACCGAGTACGCCACTCTCATGTGCGACTACGCCCAGTACCACACCGCCCAGCGCTTGGCGGAGGAGGCGGCGGAGGCCCAGCGTCTGGCCGAAGAGCAGGCTCGGGCCGAAGCGGAAGCAGAGGCCGCCCGCGCGGAGGCGGAGGCCCAGCAGACGGGACTGGCCGCCCTGTTCACCCCCCGGGAGACCGAGGCGCCTGTGGAAAAGGAAACGGCGAGTACCGAGCAGCGCACCATCGGCTTTGCCCCGCTGATCGCGGCGGTAGCCGTGGTGGTGGCGGTCCTGGTCGCACTGGCGCTCCTGGTCCGTTGGCGGCGGCGCTATCGGCTGCGCCTGCCCTGGGCCGTGGCCGCGGCACTGCTGTGCTCCCTGGCTCTGCTGCTGTGCACTCTGGCAGTTTCCAGGGGCACGCTGGTGGCCAAGCCCACAGGTGATCCCCAGGAAGCGGTCAGCGCCTTCTTTGACGCGCTGCAGGCCGGAGACTATGACGCGGTCTATGCCCGCATGGACGGCTACAGCAGTCTGGGTCTGGAAAAGGAGCCGGAGACAGCCTCCGGCCGTCTGCTGTACGCCGCGCTGCGGCAGAGCTACGGCTATACCCTCATCGGGGACAGCACCGTGGACGGGATGGACGCCCGGCAGCAGATGCAGTTTCGCTATCTGGACGTGGCCACGCTGGAAGCGGACGCCCGGGCTGAACTGGAAAATGTGATCGTGGATCTGTCCCGGGACCGGGAGCATGATCAGGTGTACGACGCGGACAACAATTATCTCGCCTCCTTTGCCCAGGAGGCCTACGCCCGGGCCCTGGAGGCGGTGCTCAGCCATGCGGAGGACTACTACGCCACCTCCGGCGTACAGTTGACCCTGCGCAGCGTGGACGGCAGCTGGCGCGTGGTGCCGGATCAGAACCTGCTGAAGGTGCTCTCCGGCGGCCTGTCCTATTGACTTTGATTATTGAATCCTGATAGAAGGAGGTGACGGCGGTGAGCAGTCCTTCGGATTTTGATTTTGACCTGGATTCCATATTGGCGGAGTTTTCCGACACGTCCGCTGCCGGCAGCTCCACACCGGAGGCGGCGCCGGAGAGCGTGCCCCCGGCCGCTCCGGCCTCCGTGCCTTCGGCCGCGGCGCAGCCCCATCCCGCCCGGCGGCACAGCGCCGTCAAAACCCCGGCGGTGGAGGAGCCCACCGTGCTGGCGCCTCCGGCCAAACGCAAAAAGCCCTCCCGCCCCGCCAAGGTGGAGGAAGAGAAAGCGCCAAGGGCGGAAAAGGCCCCTGCCGGTCCTCGCCGGCCCAGCCGTTTGATTCCCGTGCTTTTCGCCCTGCTCTCGGTTTTGAGCCTGTGCTGGCTGTGCCTGCATGTGCGCCCGGACGAGGGGAGCGGCGCTGTCGCCGGTCGGGAGGATCTGCCCGCCCGGTTGGATCTGTACGCCAACAACGCCGTCAGCGCCGCCCTGGGCGACACGGCGGCCCTGCCCAAGCTCTACGCCATCGCGGAAAACGCCACCGCCGCACCGAAGCCGGACCCGACCCGCTACGGCAGCACGACGGACACGGCCCAGGTGGAGCAGGTGATCGCCCTGGCGGCGGAGCTGCTGGACGGGCAGTCTCTGGCCTGGGACCCGAACGCTCAGTTTATGCCCGGCTCGGAATTCAAATACTATCTGGACGACAGCCTGTTCGTACTCTGTTGGAAAGAGATCATCGACGGCAAGTGCTGCAGCTGCGCGGAGGTCAAGATGGCCGACGGCTCTCAGATCCGGCGGAAGCTGGCCGGGGACAGCTACGGCTCCAGCGTCCAACTCTATGCCACACAGATGGCCAGGGACGCCAACGCTGTCGTGGCCATCAACGGGGACTTCTACGCCTTTCGCAATCTTGGGGTCACCGTATACCAGCGGCAGCTCTACCGCTGCAATCTGAACTCTGTGGACAGCTGCTTCTTCACCGCCGGCGGCGACATGCTGTTCGCCTACGCCGGGCAGCTGAAAAGTGAGGCGGAGACCAAGCAGTTTATCCAGGACAACAACGTGCTGTTCAGCCTGGCCTTCGGTCCGGTGCTGGTGGACGGCGGCGAGCTGAAAGAGGTGAACCCCTCCTATCCCATCGGCGAGGTGGACCACTACTATTCCCGCTCCTCCATCGGGCAGCTGGACACGCTGCACTATCTGCTGATGACCGTCAACTACGAGGGCGATTACCAGCACACCTGCACCATCGCCCAATCGGGCGAGTACATGTTCCGCAAGGGCTGCCAGAAGGCCTACGCCCTGGACGGAGGCCAGACCTCCATCATCGTCTTCCGGGGCGACGCCTACAACCGGGTGGACTGGGACAACGAGCGCAGCATGAGCGATATCCTTTATTTCGCCTCTGCGGTGCACCGTGAGGAGGTGACGCCATGAATCCCGTGGCCATTGCCGCCGGCGGCGGCGTCCTCTACTGGAGTTCCCTGGTGCTGACCCTGGGCGTGGCCGCCTGGTTTGCGCTCAGCCTCGCCCTCTACCGCAGCGACGGTGGGGAGCGGAGTACCCTGTGGGTCTTCTTCCCCATCGCCCTGTGGCTCTCCGTGCTGCTGAGTCGGGCCCTGCACTGGTACTGCCACACGGAGCAGTACAGCGGCTTCTTCTCCGCCATGACCCATTACAGTACCGGCGGCTTCTGTCTGCCCGGCGTACTGCTGGGCGTGCTGCTGGCGGCGCTGCTGGTGCATGCGCTGGGCTTTGCCGAAAGCAGCGCCCGTCTGCTGGACGCGCTGGCCCCAGGCGCCGCTCTGGGCATCGCCCTGATCCGACTCAGCGCTCTGTTCGGCAACACCGACCGGGGAAAGCTGCTCATCACCCGGGGCCGCTTCCAGCACCTGCCCTTGGCCGCCCCGGTCACCACAGCCACCGGCGCGGTGGAGTACCGCTTTGCCACCTTCTTCTGGGAATTTCTGCTGCTGATGCTCTTGGCCCTGCTGCTGACCCGCTTTTACCTCAAGCGCCGGCGCGCCTCCATGAAAGAGGGCAAGGCAGCGGGCAGTGTGGCCCTGCTGTTCCTGCTGTTTTACAGCGCCATCGAGCTGGTGCTGGACAGCACCCGCTACGATTCCAGCTTCCTGCGCTCCAACGGCTTCGTGAGCCTGACCCAGATCGTCAGCGCTGTGGCCATTCTGGCAGTGCTGCTCTACTACAGCCGCCGCAGCATCCGGGCCAATGGTCTGCGGCCGATCCACCTCCTGCTGTGGTTGCTGTGGCTGCTGGGCCTGGCTGCCACCGGCTATCTGGAATATCTGATCCAGCGGCACGGCAACTGGTATCTGCTCTGCTACAGCCTGATGAGTCTCAGCGCCGCGTTGATGGCCCTGGCCGGCTATTGGATGTACCGGACGCTGCGCAGGCAGAAGGCCTGAAACGGAACACGAACCGGATCTTCCTTGGGAAAACCCCATGGAGATCCGGTTTTTCCGCGGGCAAAAACTGGCGCTTTTGCCCCTTGTAACTGCTTTTATATTTCTATATAATGTACACGTTGATAGCATTTTAGGGAGAATGACGATATGGCCGCTCAAAAAATCGATTCCCGGCGCATGGGAGAAATGCCGGAGGGCAAGCTGCTGCTGACCATGGCCGTGCCCATGATCCTGTCCATGCTGGTGCAGGCCCTGTACAACGTGGTGGACAGCATCTATGTGGCTCGGGTGTCGGAGGACTGTCTGTCCGCCCTGTCCCTGGCCTTCCCGGCCCAGAACATCATGATCGGGTTGGGCACCGGTACGGGCGTGGGCGTCAGCACTTTGGTGTCCAGGGCCCTGGGCCGCCGGGACCGGGACGAGGCCAGCCGGGTGGCGGGCACCGCCATCTTCCTGTCTGTCTGCTGCTGGGTCCTGATCGCCCTGTTCGGCATCTTCGGTACCGGCGTCTTTATCCGCTCCCAGACCAATGTGGCGTCCATCCGCCAGTATGCAGATTCCTATCTGCGCATCGTCACCATCGCCTCCCTGTTCGTATATCTGGAGATCTGTGTGGAGCGGCTGCTCCAGTCCACAGGGATGACGAAGCTGTCCATGTGGACGCAGATGATCGGCGCGGTCACCAACATCATCCTGGACCCCTTCTTCATCTACGGCTGGTGCGGCCTGCCTGCTATGGGCACCGCCGGCGCCGCCATCGCCACGGTGATCGGTCAGGCCGTAGGCGCCGCCGTGGGCTTTGTCTTCCATGTGCGGCTGAACAGGGAGCTGCCCATCCACCTCAAGGACATCCGGCCCTACGGACGGATCATCTCCTCCGTCTACCGCATCGGCTTCCCCTCCATCCTGATGATGTGCATCGGCTCGCTGACCAACTATCTGATGAACATCATCCTGGGCGCCTTCACCTCCACCGCCGTGGCGGTCTACGGGGTCTACTTCAAGATCCAGAGCTTTTTCTTCATGCCCGTCTTCGGCATCAACAACGGGCTGATCCCCATCATCGGCTACAACTACGGCGCCCGGAAAAAGGAGCGCATCTACCGCACCATCCGCTACGGTGTGCTGTACGCTTGCTGCTTCATGTTCCTGGGCCTGGCCCTGTTCCAGCTGATCCCCCAGGTGCTGCTGGGGATCTTCAGCCCCTCGGAGGCCATGCTGGCCATCGGTGTGCCCGCCCTGCGGCGCATCAGTCTCAGCTATCTGTTCGCGGGCTTCTGCATCGTGGCCGGCTCTACCTGCCAGGCCCTGGACCGGAGTATGAATTCTTTGTTCGTCTCCATCCTGCGCCAGGTGGTGGCCCTGATCCCGGCGGCCTGGCTCCTCAGCCGCACCGGCGATGTGAACATGGTCTGGTGGGCCTTCCCCATCGCGGAGATCATGTCCCTGATCGCCAGCGCCTTCTTCCTGCGCAACGCCCTGAAGGGCATGGAGCGGACCCTCTCCGATCCGCCCGCAGCGGAGACCTGATCAAACTGCCAACCGCTTCCGGCCCGGCCGGGGGCGGTTTTGCACTTGACGGCGGGCGCTCCCCGGCGTATGCCAGGCGATTCTGGATTGTCTATTGGAAACCGATATCAAATATGATATGATGTCTTGGAAACAACACATACAGGAGGCACTTATGTCTGACTATATTCTTGCGACCTCATCCACCTGCGATCTGCCCCGCACCTATCTGGACGAGCACGGCATCCCCTTCATCTCCTACAGCTTCACCGTCAACGGCGAGCTGAGGGAGGACGACTGCCGGGAGGAAAACCGCGCCGCCATCTACGCCGGCATGCGCGCCGGGGACGATCTGAAAACTTCCATGATCAATGAATTCGTCTATTATGAATTCTTCAAGAGCCTGCTGGACCAGGGGAAAGACGTAATCTTTTTGGACATGTCCGAGAAGATGTCCGTGTCCTTTGAAAACGCCGCCCGCGCCGCGGAGAGCGTCAAGGCGGAGTACCCAGACCTGCGCTTCTATGTGATGGACACCCGCTGCATCTCCGGCGGCCTGGGCCTGCTGGTGATGGAGATGGTCAAGCGCAAGGAGGCGGGCGAGGACTTCGACCAGGTCGTGGCCTGGGGCGAGGAGAACAAACTGAAGATTGCCCACCGCTTCACCGTGGACGATCTGAACTACCTCAAGCGCGGCGGGCGTGTATCCAACGCCTCCGCCCTGGTGGGCTCGCTGCTGAACATCAAGCCCGTTTTGTACGTGCCCGATGTGGGCACCCTGGACGTGGTGAAAAAGGCCAGGGGCCGCAAGGCCGCCATGGCCGCCATCCGGGACGGGATCCTCAGCGATCTGGCCCAGGTGGACGCCACCGGCCGGACCATGCTGATCCTCCACGCCGACTGCCTGGCCGACGCCCAGTGGGTAGCCGAGCAGGTCCGCGCCGCCCACCCGGAGCTGGGCGAGATCCAAATCAGCAGTCTGGGCGTGGTCATCGGCGCCCACACGGGCCCCGGCCTGCTCACCGCCTTCTACCTCTGCTCCAAGCGCGTCCCCTGACGCGTCCACACCCTCATCCGACAGGAGCCTGCTTCCCATGCCCAACGTCATCGAGATCGCGGACTTTGCCGCGCCGGAACTGGATATCTACGCCCGGCTCACCGAGGGTCAGCTGAAAAACCGGGCCGAGCCCTCCAAGGGCCTCTTTATCGCGGAGAGCCCCAATGTGATCCACCGGGCCCTGGACGCGGGCTATGTACCCGTGTCGCTGCTGATGGAGCGCAAGCACATTGACGGCCAGGCCAGAGAGATCGTAGCGCGCTGTGGGGACATCCCCATCTACACCTCCGAGCTGGAGGTGCTCAAGGAACTGACCGGCTTTCCCCTGACCCGGGGCGTGCTGTGCGCCATGCGCCGCAGGCCCCAGCCCACGATGGAGCAGGTCTGCGCCGGCGCCAACCGCATCGCCGTGCTGGAGGACGTGATGAACCCCACCAATCTGGGGGCTATCTTCCGCTCCGCCGCCGCTTTGGGCATGGACGCGGTGCTGCTGACCCCGGCCAGCAGCGACCCGCTGTATCGCCGGGCCGTGCGCGTCAGTATGGGCACAGTCTTTCAGGTGCCTTGGGCCCACATCGGCACAGAGCTCAGCGACTGGCCGGGCCCCGGCATGGAGAAGCTGCGCGCCATGGGCTTCAAGACCGCCGCCATGGCCCTGCGGGAGGATTCCCTCTCCGTGGACGATCCCCTCCTGATGGCGGAGGAAAAGCTGGCCATCGTGCTGGGCACCGAGGGGGACGGTCTGGCGGACAGCACCATCGCCGCCTGTGACTACACAGTGCGCATCCCCATGTCCCACGGGGTGGATTCCCTGAACGTGGCCGCCGCCAGCGCTGTGGCCTTCTGGCAGCTGGCAAAGCGCTGAGGCTGGATACAGGAAAGCCCTCGCCGCCTTTTTGGCAGCGAGGGCTTTCCTGTGTTTCCTTTTATTCCGCGGCGCCGAAGGCCGCCAGGGTCTCGCCGGTCATCCGGTAGACGGTCCAGCCCTCCATGGGCTGGGCCCCGAGAGACAGATAGAAGTCGATGCTGGGCTGGTTCCAGTCCAGGCAGGACCATTCCAGCCGGCCGCAGCCCCGCTCCACCGCCACCTGCGCCAGGCGCTGCAGCAGGGCCTTGCCATAGCCCTTTCCCCGCTGCGACTGCGGCACGTACAGGTCCTCCAGATAGATCCCGGCCCGGCCCAGAAAGGTGGAGAAGTTGTGGAAGAACAGGGCGAAGCCCACAGCCTCTCCCTCGGCTTCAGCCAGCAGCACCTCCGCCTTTTTCTTCTCGAAGATCCATTCCCGCAGCAGCGCCTCCGTGGCCACCACCTGGTCCTCCAGCTTCTCATACACCGCCAGGCCCCGGATGAAGCCCAGGATGGCCGGGACGTCCTCCGGCCCGGCGAAACGGATCGTGCAGTCAGCCATGATCGTCCACCTCCCCGATGTAGGTGAAACGGCGGACGGTCCTGCCGTCCCGGACGATCTCCTCGTCCCACATGGACGCCGGGCGCACCCAAACGCCCCGGTCCCCGTAGAGGGCCCGGTAGACCACCATTTCTTCCTCTGTCTCGCTGTGCCTTGCCAGGTACAGCAGCTCGTATTCCTTGCCCTTGAAGTGCCGGTAGCGGCCGGGCTTCAACTCCTGTGTCATTTCTTATCCCTCCCGATATAGGCCGGCGATCTGCGCCGCCTGCTGCGCCATGCGCTGCCGCACGCTCTCCGGTGCGAGGATCTCCGCTTCCCCTCCGAAGCCAAAGACCCAGGCAAAAAACTGCGGGCTCACCGCCACCTCCACCGTCACGGTGAAGTGCTCCTCCCCGTCCGGGACGACCATCACGTCCTTGCCGAAGCGGTCGATGACCGCGCCCACCAGATGCCGGGCAAAGCGCAGACGCACCCTGTGCTCCTCGCCGGTAAACATGCCGAAGACCTTCTGGGAATAGGCGGACATGTCCACCGCCTGAAAGGCCTCCCGCCCCTGGCGGGGCTCGTCCAGGGCGGTGATCTGCGTCATCTTGTCCACCCGGAAATGCTTCAGCAGGCCCTCCTCGTTGTCCCAGGCCAGCATGTAGTAATTCTCGTCGTCCCACAGCAGGGCGAAGGGGCTGACCCGGTAAAAGGCCCCCTTGCGGCGAAACTGCCTCTCCTTCTCCAGGGTGAACTCAAAGTAGCGGAAGCGGATGGCCCTCTCCCGGTTGATGGCGTCAGAGATCTCGTCCACGTTGTAATAGACGCTCTCATTCATGCTCTTGACCCGGTTGCGCACAAAGACCTGCCGCTCCAGCAGCTGCCCCTCGTGGACGCTGGTCAGCGCCTCCAGTTTGCGGATCAGGCCCAGGGTCTTGCGCTGGGTGACGAACTTGGAGGACTGGATGCTGTCCACCAGCAGCTTCAGCTCCGGCAGCTCAAAATCCCGCTGGCCGATGTAGTAGCTCACCGACTTGTCCCGCTTCTGCACCACGTCCACCCCGAACAGCCGCAGGGCCTCCAGGTCGTCATAGATACTCTTGCGCTCGGCGGTGATGCCGTGCCGCTCCAACTCCTCGATCATCTGGGCCACCGTGACCGGGTGCCGCTCATCGCTCTGGCGGTTCAAATACTGCAGCAGGTACAGCAGCTTCAATTTCTGATTGGGCGATTTGGCCATATTTTTCCCCTCCTGTGGGCCCCGGCGGCCGCATTGTCCGGTTTAATGGACTTGGTTTATTGTACCATGGTCTCAGTCAAAAAACAACAGGGAGGACATGAACATGGAAAACGAAACCAATCTCATCACCACCAGCACCGGGATGCAGAATCTGACGGAGCTGCTGTTTCTGGCGGCCCTGGCTCTGGCGATCATCCTGATCGCGCTTTGAGCGGCCGGGCCGGAGGGGCAAAAAGCCCTCCGGCCCGGTTTTTTTGCTTTTCGACGGAGAAGCCCCCGCTTCGACAGGAATCTGCATTGACATTCGGTGTCAAAAAGGTTACAATGTTTCCACTTGCATTTTATTGGAAACCCAAGGAGATCTGCCCCATGAATATGGAATTTGTCCGCAAACTCACCATCCCCGCAGAAGTCAAGGAGATGTACCCCATTACCGCCGCCATGGCCGACTGCTTTGAGCAGCGGGATATCCAGCTGAAGAAGATCCTCTCCGGCCGGGACAACCGGCTGCTGCTAATCATCGGCCCCTGCTCCGCCGACCGGTTGGATGCGGTGCTGGATTATATGGAGCGGCTTCGCAGGGTGCAGGACAAGGTGGCGGACAAGATCTTCATCGTGCCCCGCTGCTACACCAACAAGCCCCGCACCACCGGCAAGGGCTACAAGGGCATGCTCCACCAGCCGGACCCGGAGCACAAGCCGGACATGTTCAAGGGCCTGATCGCCATCCGGGAGATGCACATGCGCGTGGTGGCGGAGACCGGATTCACCTGCGCCGACGAGATGCTGTACACGGAAAACTACAAGTACCTGGACGACATCCTGGCCTACGTGGCCGTAGGCGCCCGCTCCGTGGAGAACCAGCAGCACCGGCTCACCTCCAGCGGCATCGAGGTGCCCGTGGGGATGAAGAACCCCACCTCCGGGGACTTCTCCGTGATGATGAACGCCATCACCGCCGCCCAGGGCCGCCACACCTTTATCTATCGGGGCTGGGAGGCCCACTCCATGGGCAACCCCTACGCCCACGCGATCCTGCGGGGCTATGTGAACAAGCACGGCACCTCCCATCCCAACTACCACTATGAGGACATCCTGCTGGTCAGCAATTTCTACGCCCAGCAGCCGGAGCTGCAAAACCCCGCCATCATCATCGACACCAACCACTCCAACTCCGGCAAGAACCCCTTTGAGCAGATCCGCATCTCCAAGGAAATCCTGCTCAACCGGCAGCTGAACGGGGATGTGGCGCGCATCGTCAAGGGTCTGATGATCGAAAGCTACATTGAAGACGGCAATCAGCCCGTGGGCGGCGGCTGCTACGGCAAGTCCATCACCGACGCCTGCTTGGGCTGGGAAAAGAGCGAGCGCCTGATCTATGATCTGGCAGACATGTTGTAATACAGGAGGACAGGCTCATGATCAAAATCGTTGCAAGATCCACCGTGCGCCCGGAGTGCATCGAGCAGTACCAGGCCCTGGCCAGGGAGCTGGTGGAAAAGTCTCAGGCCGAGGCGGGCAACATCTCCTATACCCTCAACCAGAGCACCAAGGACCCCCGGGTCCACTGCTTCCTGGAGATCTGGAAGGACCAGGCGGCCATTGATTTCCACAATGCCACCGAGCATTTTACGCGCATCGTGCCCCAGCTGCGTCCCATGCGGGAGAGCTCCGATCCTGTTGAATTGTTTACGGAAGTGAGTTGGTAAGGCCATGCGAAAACGTCTGATCGTATGCCTGCTGGCGGCACTGCTGCTCCTGGCGGGCTGCACCAAGCCGGAGCTGCCGCCCCTGCCCACCATCACCCCCAAGCCCACCGCGGCTCCTGCGCCTGCGGTGCAGGAGGAGGTGACGGCCGCCCAGCCGGAGGACGCGCCGGAGGCGGAGCCTACGCCTGAGCCGACCCCGGAACCCACGCCGGAGCCCACGCCCCGGCCCCTGCATCCGCTGGAAATCAACGAGTATTTCATCGAGAAAGACTTTTTCGAGCCCGCGGAGGAACAGGGCACGCTGACCAGCGTGGAGTATGCCACCACGGAGTACGCTTCCGGGGAGCCGGTCACAAAGCAGTTGAGCGTGTATCTGCCCTACGGCTATGACGAGGGCAGGCAGTACAACGTGATGTTCCTGCTGCACACCTCCTTCGGAAATGAAAACACCTGGCTGGTAAACACCCATGAGTATCAATTCGCCGACACGCTGGAATATGTCAGCGCCAAGAACATGATCGACAACATGATCCAGCGGGGCTACTGTGAACCGCTGATCGTCATCGCCCCCAGCGGCTATATCAACGAGGCTGCTCCCTACGTCCACAACTCCGCCCGGGATTATGAGCAGTTCGATTATGAATTCTCCCAGGACATCCTGCCCTTTGTGGCGGAGCACTACGCCACCTACGCCCAGGACGGCAGTCATGAGGCCCTGGTGGACGCCCGGGAGCATTTCGGCATCCTGGGGGCCAGCTTCGGCGCCTACATGAACTACATCAGCATTTTTGCCACCCACATGGATCTGGCCGCCAACTATGCCTTCGTGGGCGGCGGCGCTCTGGACTACGGCTATCTCTATGAGCGCTGGGCCAGCCGGGGCTTTCTGGACTATGACATCCACTGCCTGTACATCATCGAGGGCGAGGTGGACGACCGCTTCGGTCCCGAGAGCTCCTATCTGACCCTGCGGGGCTACGCCACAGACTTCTTCAGTGACGACAATCTGCACTTTTCCATCATCTACGGCGCCGGGCATGAGCCCCGTTCCTGGGTCAACGGGCTGTTCAACAGCCTGCAGATCTTCTTCCGGGATGAGCCCTATCCCATCCCCTACGGTGCATAAGGGAGGCGGCAGCATGGAAATGAATTACTGTATGCACTGCGGCGGAAAGCTGGAGATCCGCCAGCACCGGACGGAGGGGCCCACCCCCTATTGCGCCCAGTGCGGAGCCTGGCGCTATCCGGTGTTCAACACCGCTGTGAGCATGATCGTCATGGACGAGAGCCGCAGCCGGGTGATCCTGATCCGCCAGTACGGCAAGCCCCACTATGTGCTGGTGGCCGGCTATGTGAACAAGGGCGAGGACGCGGAGGACGCCGCGGTCCGGGAAGTCCGGGAGGAGCTGGGTCTGACGGTGAGCAGCGCTCACTTCAACCACAGCCGCTACTATGAACCCACCAACACCCTGATGCTGAACTTCACCGTCACTGTTTCCGAGCCGGATCCCCATCCCAACTGGGAGGTGGACGGCTGGCGCTGGTTTTCCATCGACGAGGCCAAGGAGAACATCAAGCCCGGCAGCCTGGCCGCGGCCTTTCTCAAGGGCTATTTTGACGGGACTTATGAATTTCCCGTGTATGGAGGGGAGAACACACTATGAGTTATGATCTGGAACGTTTTGTCCGCGCGCAGATCGGCAGCTATGAGACCGCCCTGTGGGAGATCCGCCGGGGCCGCAAGTGCAGCCACTGGATGTGGTACATCTTTCCGCAGATCGCGGGCCTGGGCATGAGCTCCACCGCCCAGTACTACGCCATCCAGGATCTGCAGGAGGCGGAGGAGTACCTGGCCCACCCCATCCTGGGGCCCAGGCTTCTGGAGATCTCCGGGGAGCTGCTGAAGCTCAGCACCAACGACGCCTACGCCGTCTTCGGCTGGCCGGACGACCTGAAGCTACGCTCGTCCATGACCCTTTTCTCCTGCGCGGCCGTGGATCAGCCGGTGTTCCAGCAGGTGCTGGACAAGTACTACGGCGGCGAGCCGGATGAAAAGACCCTGGCCCTGCTGGGCCTGTAATACGAAAACCCAATAAGATGAAGGCAAAGATTTGCGAGATGGATTTATGTCAGACAAGACGCTTTCCGCAGCGAATAATGGATATATATTGGCAAGGGAAGCAACGAAGTATGGCGACCGTTTTGACAAGGGGCAATTTATCTGTACAAGAGCGCACACACCGCCATTAGGTGGTGTGTGCGCTCTTGGCTTTAAACTAAGCTTCTGAAATTATGCTTCGATCTCCCGTTCAAGCTCACGATAATCGATCTTGCCGCGCGGCGTTCGCGGCAGTTCACTTCGATACTCGATTCCATCCGGTACCATATAATTGGGGAGTTCTTCGCGGCAGATTTGCAGGATTTCTTCCGTGATACGGTTTTTGTTCAGCTCTTCTTTTTTTAGAACGACAAAGGCCTTGGGGTAGTTGATCCGTTTCTCGTCGGGAATGCCGATGACGCAGCACAGTTCCACAGCCGGGTGTTTGTAAATGACCTTTTCAATCCGATCCGGGAACATCTTAGTTACGTTTCCATCCAAACCTTTTGTCATTACAATTCGCTTGATCCTTCCGGTAACAAATAGGGCTCCTTGTTCTGTGATGTAGCCCATATCTCCTGTATGAAACCAGCGCATGCCATCCGAATGTATCTTTATTACGTCAGCGGTTGCTTCCGGCTTATTATAATAGCCAAGCATTAACGATGGGCCCGTCATACATATCTCGCCCTGTGCATCATACGAAAGCTCGCCGTTTGTCTCCGGGTCAACAATTTTACACGTGATCTTTACAAGCGGTATTCCGGAACTGTCCATAAGGTTGATTTCATCGTATGTTACTGTTGCTGCACTAACCATTTCCGTTGAACCAAGGCCTTTCGCCAATGGAAACTGTGCGCCGTGCGCCTTGAGAAAACGATTGATTTCCTGCTCCATTTCTGCACTCATTTTATCTCCGCCGTAGTAAAGATGCTTAAGACAGGATAGATCCATTTCTTTCAATTTGTCGTTGTGAAGCAACGGCTCGTAGTATGCGGGAATCGATGCCATTAAATGATTCGGTTTGTATTTTTTATAGTATAAATCAAATTGGTCGGACTTATATGCCGGTATCAACACAAGCTGAAATCCAAAAGCCAGAGGCGCAAGCATGCCGTCAACAAGACTGTAGTTTACGAACGGAGGTAACACCGCCATATTGATCTCTTGCCTGTCATACTCCAACTCGCGGCTAATCTGCCAAATTACAGAATTGATATTATAATCAGACAGCATCACGCCCTTCGGTTCACCGGTAGTGCCGCCGGTATGGGAAATCAACGCCAGCTTGTGCGAATCTTTTTTTGTGTCCGGCAGGAGTATCCCCTTTCCTCTGGCAAGGAAAGCCCTCCAAGTTTGAAAGACGGACGACTTCGGCAGCCTGGCGCGAGGGCTTCTCAGGAAAAAGAACTGCCTAACCACAAAGGGCAGCGACTCTCCGGCGGAGATGACAACGGCCTGCCTCACTGAGGTTTGACCGATTCTGTCTTTGATGATGTTATAGGTGCCTTCAAATAGGATCGCGACCTCACTCTGAACTTCATTCAGATAATTCAGGATTTCCTTTTCCCCTGCGAGAGGGTGGATCATGTTGGAGACCGCACCGATCTTGTTCAGAGCGTACACAACATAAAGCGCTTCGGGAATGCTCGGCAGAGCCACCGTGACGATGTCGCCCGGCTTTACACCAAGTTCAGAAAACGCGGCAGCCGTGCGGTCAATCTGGTGGAACAGTTCGCCATATTTTATTTTTCTTCCCAGATACAAGATGGCAATATCATCCACATAATTCCGATTATTCTCCATGAGGTATTCGTAGATGGTGCATTCCGGCAAAGGCGCGTTGATGGCCTCCTCGCTGTAATACTTCAACCAAGGCTTGTCGATGGACGGGTATCCGGTCAGTTTCTTCTCCATATTCGTGAACAACCTGCCCTTTCAAAAAATCGAATTCATTCTAACACATTTGTGTTCAATTGACAACATATGTATTCATAAGACACATCTTTTTTCCGTACACTATGAAAGGGAAAGAAGGTGTGTACTATTCTTGATCCGATTGTCGTTGGGAAGGTCATTCAACAATATAGGGAAGAAAAAGGGCTTTCGCAGGAAGTCCTAAGTGGGCTTGCCGATATTGGTCGTACACACCTCAGCGCCATTGAAAGAGGGATACGCAAACCCACGCTTGAAACCTTTTACCGAATTGGGGAAGCGTTGCATATTCGCCCGAGCACAATTTTAAAATCAATCGAAAAGGAAATGGAGAGCGCGGCAACGGAAGAATAACTCCCCTCGCTTCTCTTCAAAATCTTTATATAATTAATTAGGAAACGCGCCGTCTGAGCTGAATGTATAACAGGCGGCGTATTTGTTTTGGGAGAAAAAGACTACAGCGCGTATCATCTCGTCCTGTAGTCAAACGGTATATACTTCCTTTCCCACAACTGCTGTATCACTTTGCCACAAATGAGCCGCAGTCAGGGTTTATTTTGTGGAGGATAAATTTCTCCTTTAAAACATAAACCCTGGCGCAAATATAGCCGGAAAGCATGCCTGATTTTTTGGGGTTGTCGTATAAAGAGAAACAGCAAGTCCCTGAGCTTTGGCTCAGGGACTTGCTGTTTTCAGTATCAAGGCCGCTCAGACCGCGCCGGGCTTGCCCAGCATGCGGAACATGTTCTTCTTGTAGGCCTCCACGCCGGGCTGGTCGAAGGGATTGACGCCGGACATGTAACCGGAAATGGCGCAGGCCATCTCAAAGAAGCACACCAGAGCCGCAAAGCCCTCCTCGTTGCGCATGGGTACCTCGATGATCATGTTAGGCACGCCGCCCGCCACGTGGGCGTCCTTCACCGCGTCCGCCGCCACATGGCTGACCTCGGCGATGTCCCGGCCCGCGATGTAGTTGAGGCCGTCGGCATTCTCCTTCTCCATGGGGAAGGGGTAGGTGTTGCGGCTGTGCCGGAAGCGGACCACCGTCTCCATCAGGGTGCGGGGGCCGGACTGGATGAACTGACCCATGGAGTGCAGGTCGGCGGTATATTCCACGGAGGCGGGGAAGATGCCCTTGCCGTCCTTGCCCTCGCTCTCGCCATAGAGCTGCTTCCACCACTCGGCCATGAAGCGGAAGCTGGGCTCATAGCAGCCCAGGATCTCGATGTCGTAGCCCTTGCCGTACAGATGCTGGCGGGCGGCGGCATACTTCCAGGCGGGGTTCTCCGCCGAACGCAGATCCAGCGCGGCAAACTCCTCGATGGCCGCGTCGATGACCCGGCGTACGTCGATGCCGGCCACGGCCATGGGCAGCAGGCCCACCGCGGACAGCACGCTGTAGCGACCGCCCACATCGTCGGGCACCACGAAGGTCTCCCACTTGTGGGAATTGGCCAGGGTCTTCAGCACACCCTTGCGGGCGTCGGTGGTGGCGAAGATGTGCTCGTCTGCCTGATCGCCGTACTTCTTCTCCAGCAGCTCCCGGAAGATACGGAAAGACACCGCAGGCTCCAGGGTGGTGCCGGACTTGGAGATGACGTTCACGTCAAAATCCATGTCGCCCAGCAGGGTCAGCGTATCGCACAGAGTATCGGTGGAGAGCATGTTGCCCACAAAGAAGATGCGGGGATCCCCCTCGCCGGGGATGGGCTTGAGCAGCTCGATAGCGCCCCGGGCGCCCAGGTAGGAGCCGCCGATGCCGATGACCACCAGGGCCTTGGACCGGGCACGGATCTTCTCCGCCGCCTGGATGATGCGGTCCAGCTCCGTCTCCTTGACACGCTGCGGCAGCTTCAGCCAGCCGGTGAAGTCCGCGCCCAGGCCGCTGCCGTCGGCCAGCATCTCATGGGCCGTGCGTGCCAGCGCGTAATTGGGACCGGCGCTGGTGAAGAATTCAGCCGCACCGGAAAGGTCAACCTTAACCATAATGCCCTCCTGTTTATATCTTTAGATTTCTCTCACATTATATACTATTTTTCGTAGAATTCAACCGCAAACTACTTTCCCAGCAGCCGCCCGGCCAGCAGGGCCAGGATGCCGCCGTAGCCAAGGCGCGGCACCGTCTGTCCCGCCAGCAGGGGCAGCTCCGCCACCGTCTCGCCGCCCAGGCGCACATGGAGCGTCCCCAGGCGCTCCCCCTCCTGTACCGGCGCCGTCAGCGACTTGGGCAGGGTCACGCCGTATTCCGGCTGCGCGCTGCTCTTGGGTACCAGGGCGTAAGGCTCACCGCCGACCGTCACCGGTACGCTCTCCGCCTTCCCCAGCTCCACCGGCACCGACGGCAGCTCGGCATCGGTATACAGCGGGCAGAGCGTGAAGTTGGCAAAGGCGTAATTCAAAAGCGTGGTGGCGTCTCCGTTTCGCTCGTCGATGGTATCCCCGTGCATGATGACCGCGATGTATTCCACGCCGTTTCGCTCCGCCGTGGCGGACAGACAGTACATGGCCTGGTTGGTAAAACCGGTTTTCAGCCCCGTACAGCCCTCATACCAGTAGACCAGCTTGTTGGTGTTGGTCAGCTCGAAGCTGCCGTTTCGAATACTGTCCATCCAGATGGTGCTGTAGTCCTTGATGAGCTCGTGGCGGATCAGCTCCCGGGACATAAGAGCCACATCCCGGGCGCTGGTGTAGTGCTCCGCATCCTCGAAGAGCCCCGTGCAGTTGGTAAAATGGGTGTTCTGCAGTCCCAGCTCCTCCGCCCGGCGGTTCATCCGTTCCACAAAGAGCTGCTCCGTGCCGCACAGATGCTCCGCCATGGCCACGGCGCAGTCATTGGCGGAGACCACGGCGATGCATTTGAGCATCTCGTGCACGCTCATCTTCTCCCCCTGCTCCAGGTATACACAGCTGCCGCCGAAGGAGGCCGCCCGGGCGCTGGCTGTCACCGTGTCCTCCAGGCTGAGCCTGCCCGTCTCGATGTCCTCGATGATCAGCAGCAGGGTCATCACCTTGGTGACGCTGGCCGGAGACAAGCGCTCGTCTGCGTTTTTCTCATAGAGCACCTGACCGGTCTGCTTTTCCATCAAAATGGCCGATGGGGCCTGGATGGCGATGGCCTCCGACCGCAGGGGCGAAATGGCGTAGGCCTTCTCCCCCATCAGCACCGAAAACAGCAGCACAAACAATACGATCCGTTTCATAGGCGCCTCCCGTTTTTCTTCTATGCACAAGCATATGCGGGATGCGCGCGGGGCTGAACCGGTTTACAAAATTATGCATAATTCGACAGGGAAAAAGTGAATACGCAGCATAGTCGGCAATACAGGAATGGCGTAAACTCAAGAGTTTTTAACAGTTTCCACAGGCTTTTCCACAGAAAAAATTTGAATAATCTGTGACGGACCGCACTTTTTAGTTTACATAATTTTTCCCTATTTTGGATTTGCCGCCCCGCCGGGAAAAAATAAGGTTGACGCTTTCCCGCACGGATAGTAAAATAGTATGACTAGCGAGTAACGGGAAAGGAGCAAGGCATGAGGCGTCGTTTCCGTTGGGATAAAAAATATCTGCATTGGGGGGTCACGGCTTTCTGCGTGATCGCCGCATCGATCCTGTTCTACATGGCCCTCAATTATCTGCCGGCGCTGGGACATGGCATCAGCCGTCTGGTCGGCATCCTCAGTCCTTTTATCTGGGGCCTGGTCATCACCTATCTGCTGACGCCGCTGATGAAGTCTCTGGAACGGAACTTCTTCGGCCCGCTGAGCCGGCGGATCTACAAGAAAAAATGGAAATACCGGGGCCGGCGTTTTTCCCGTGGCCTGTCCGTGCTGGTGTCTGAGCTGGTGCTTTTGGTCATTCTGACCGCTTTGGTGTATCTGATCATCCCGCAGCTGTACAGCAGCATCGAAACCATCGTGCAGAACAGCCCCACCTACGCGGCCAATGTGAGCACCTGGGCTGAAAAGACCCTGAAGGATCTGCCCCAGGTGGCGGATTACATCGACCAGCAGCTGGATCTGGTCAACAACAACCTGTGGGATTGGCTGAGCAATAACGTCCTGCCCCAGCTGGGCAGCTTTGTCAGCTCCGTCTCCACCGGCGTCATGGTGGCCGTGCGCGGCATTTACAACCTGCTCATCGGCATCATCGTCTCCGTCTACATCCTGGGCAATCTGGAAACCTTCTCCGCCGGCGTCAAGCGCCTGCTCTACAGCGTCTTCTCTGTAGAGGCGGCGGACTGGATCCGGGACGGCATCGCTTTCGTCAACCGGACCTTTACGGGCTTTCTCAACGGCAAGCTCCTGGATTCGGCCATCATCGGGCTGATCTGCTACATCGTCTGCGCCATTTTGAACATGCCCTATGCGCTGCTGGTCAGCGTGATGATCGGCCTGACCAACATCATCCCCTTCTTCGGGCCGCTGATCGGCGCTGTGCCCAGCGCCCTCATCATCCTGATGGTCGATCCCATCAAGTGCCTGATCTTTATCGTCTTCATCATCATCCTCCAGCAGGTGGACGGCAACTTCATCGGGCCCAAGATCCTGGGCAGTTCCATCGGCATCAACGGCTTTTGGGTCATGTTCTCCATCATCCTGGGCGCCGGGCTCTTCGGCTTCTGGGGGATGCTCCTGGGCGTGCCCGTCTTTGTGGTGATCTACACCGCCGTCAACAAGCTGATCGACCGGAAATTAAGAAGAAGCGATCTCCCGTGGGAGACCGCCTCCTATGTGGATCTGGATCATATCGACCCGGTCACGCGCCAGGCCGTCAGGAAATCCTCTGCGCAGGATCAGGAGTGAGCCAGGCTGTCCCTGGCCTCCTTCAGCCCCAGGCACAGCGCGTCGATATCCTCCTGCGTGGTAAAGCGGGACAGGCCGATGCGCAGCGCCCCGTCGATGGTCCTGCTGTCCAGCCCGATGGCTTCCAGCACATGGCTCCGCCCGCCCTTTTTGCAGGCGGAGCTTTTTGATACATAGATCTCCCTGGCCTCCAGGAAGTTCATCAGCACCTCGCTGCGCCAGCCGGGCAGGGATATGCTCAGGATATGGGGCGCGCCTCCCTGGACAAAACGCAGCTCCGGGATCGCGGCGCGCATCTGGTCCAAAGCGTTCTGCCGCAGGGCCGCCATGCGTTCGCTGTTTTCCGGGAGCTTTTCCCGGGCCGCCTCACAGGCGGCGCCGAAGGCCGCGATCTGGGGCATGGCCTCGGTCCCGGCCCGGCGGCCGTTCTCCTGGCCGCCGCCCAGGATGTAGGGCTTGAGCCGAAGCCCCTCCCGGATGTACAGGGCACCGATACCCTTGGGCGCGTGGATCTTGTGTCCGCTGATGCTGATCATGTCCGCCCCCAGGCTCTTGGCCGTGAAGGGGACCTTCATAAAGGCCTGCACCGCGTCCGTGTGCAGCAGCGCCGGGGAGCGCAGCTTCCTCATGCCCTTGGCGATGGCGGCGATGTCCGTCATGCCGCCGGTCTCATTGTTGACCAGCATCAGCGACACCAGCACCGTGTCCGTCTGCAGCGCGTCCAGGACTGCCTGGGCGGGGATGGCGCCGTTTGCGTCCGGCTGGAGGCGGGTGACCGTGAAGCCCCGGTTTTCCAGCTCGTCCAGAGACCTGCGCACCGCGTCATGCTCCACCGCGGAGCTGATCACGTGCCGGCCCTTGCGTTTCATGGCATCACACCCGCCCAGGATGGCCCAGTTGTCGCTCTCCGAGCCGCAGGAGGTGAAGACCAGCTCCTGCTCCTTACAGCCCAGGGCCGCAGCCACCTGTCGGCGGCTCTGATCCAAAAGCTTTTTCGCCTCACGCCCCACCGTATGGGTGGAGCTAGGGTTGCCATAGACCTCCGTCATGGCTTTCAGCGCCGCCGCGGCTGCCTCCGGGCAGACCTTCGTGGTGGCGGAATTGTCCAGATAATGTTCCATAAACACTCCCGATGATAAGGATATTTTGCGATGAATTATATTATAGCCACTCTTGGCTGCAAGGTCAACCAATATGAGACCCAGGCGATGGAGGCGCTGCTGCGGCAGCACGGCCATGACAGCGCCGCCCCCGGCGAGATCGCCGATGCGGTGATCGTCAATACCTGCGCTGTCACGGCGGAGAGCGGGCGCAAGTCCCGCCAGACCATCCGCCGCCTGCGGGACGAGAATCCCGGCGCGGTGGTGGCCGTCTGCGGTTGCTATTCCCAGCTGAGTCCGGAGGAGGCGGAGGAGATCGGCGCCAGCGTCATCTTCGGCTCCACAGACCATGAGCGCTTTATCGCAGAGGTGGAGAAGGCCGTGGCCGGCGGCGAAGGCTGCCGGGACATCGACCGGCCTTTCCAGCGCCGGGTCTTTGAGACGCTGCCCGCCGGGGCGGTGTCCGGCCGCACCCGGGCCATGCTGAAGATCCAGGACGGCTGCGTGAACTTCTGCACCTACTGCATCATCCCCTACACCCGGGGCCGTCTGCGCAGCCTCCCCCTGGCGGAGGCCGCGGCAGAGACCGCGCGCATCGCCGCCCAGGGCTACCGGGAGCTGGTGCTCACCGGGATCGAGGTGGCCTCCTACGGCGTCGACCTGCCGGGCAGGCCGGGCCTTGCGGAGCTGATCGAGACCGTGGCCGCTCAGGCCGGGGACATGCGCATCCGTCTGGGCTCATTGGAGCCCACGGTAATCACGGAGGATTTCTGCAGGCGCCTTGCCGCCACGGGAAAGCTCTGCCGCCACTTCCACCTGTCTCTCCAGTCCGGCTGCGACCGGACGCTGAAGGCCATGAACCGGAAGTATGATACCGCGCAGTTTTTCCGGGCGACGGAGCTGCTGCGGCAGTACTTCCCCGGCTGCGGTTTGACCTGCGATCTGATCACCGGCTTTCCCGGTGAAACTGAGCAGGACCAGGCGGAGACCCTGGCCTTCATCCGCCGCTGTGCCTTTTCGGATATGCACATCTTCCCCTATTCCCGCCGTCCCGGGACCCCCGCGGACAAGATGCCCGGCCAGTGCAGCAACGCCGTCAAGGCCGCCCGGGCCCATGAAGCCCAGGCCGTGGCCCTTACGATGCACCGGGCCTTCCTGGACCAGAGTGTGGGCCAGGTACTGCCGGTACTCTTTGAGACCGCGGAGGAGGGCAGCTCTGTGGGCCACAGCGACACCTATGTGCTGGTGAAGGTCCCGGCCCCCGGTCTGCGGGGCCGGACCCTGCCGGTGCGCATTACCGGTGTGGAGGGCGACCGGCTCCTTGGGGAACTGACAGAAGCATAAATCGGCGGCCGGTCCAGAAAGGACCGGCCGCTCCCATATCGGTCAATGGTTCAAAAAGCCGATGCCCGCCAGACACAGCACCACGCCCAGCAGCTTGCTGGGGGTCAGGGCCTCGTGATAGAGGAAGTAGCCCACGAACAGCAGGGCGATAGCCAGCAGAGCACTGTGGGTCAGGTGCCCGGTGTTGATGTTCCAGCCCATCTTATACATGTAGATGCTGCCCGCTTCCAGGCCCACCACCGCCAGACCCAGCACATAGGCGGTCCAGTTGATCTGTCGGTATTCCCCCAGCAGACTGCCGCCCCGATTGAGCAGGAAGTACAGCCCTGCCGAGGCCGCGGCGCTCACCAGATAGGTCACCGTCAGGGAGGCCAGCGGGTGGACGGTCTGGGGCGTTTGCTTGGAGCTGATGTTGTAAAAGATATTGGATAAAACGATCAGGCCGATGGGCCACCAATTCTGAACGGGCATGTCTCCGCTTCCTCTCCGCGCCGGTTTTTTGTGATTTACGCGGCTTATCCTATCACAAGTGAACGGACGCGTCAAATCCCGCTGGAAAAACAGCGGAGAATTGCCGGTTTTTTGGGCAGTCTGCCGTTTGACGCAGAGGGCCCGGAACTGTATAATAGGTTGTCAGATTTGGAACAAGGAGCTGATCGCCATGTCGAGAGACAAGATCTATAATTTTTCCGCCGGCCCGTCCGTGCTGCCGGAGAGCGCCCTGGAGAGCGCCCGCCGGGATCTGCTGGATTATCAGGGCTGCGGCATCTCCGTCATGGAGATGAGTCATCGAAGCCCCATGTTCCAGGAGATCTTCGACACCACCAAGGCGCGGCTGAAGAATGTGCTGCGGGTGCCCGACAGCCATGAGATCCTGCTGCTGCAGGGCGGGGCCACGCTGCAGTTCGCGGCCATCCCCATGAACCTGATGGAGGGTACGACGGCAGACTACGCCGTCACCGGTCACTTCTCCAACAGGGCCGCCAAGGAGGCGGAGAAGTACGGCGACGTCCATATCGCCTGCAGCTCCGCGGACAGCGGCTTTGACCGTATCCCCACCCAGGAGCAGCTGCAGCTGAGTCCGGATGCCAAATATTTCTACTACTGCGCCAACAATACCATCTATGGCACCGAGTGGCAGTATGTGCCTGAGACGGCCTCTCCCCTGGTCTGCGACATGTCCTCGGACATCCTGTCAAAGCCGGTGGACGTGTCCCGCTTCGGTCTCATCTACGCCGGGGCGCAGAAGAACATGGCCCCCGCGGGCCTCACCGTGGTGATCGTGGATAAGGCTCTGGCCGGGAAAGAGCTGCCCTATACGCCTCAGATCATGAGCTACCAGACCCTGATCGAGAGCGACTCCATGCTCAACACTCCGCCCTGCTGGTGTATCTACATGCTGGGCCTGGTGCTGGAATGGCTGGAGGGCCAGGGCGGCGTAGAGGGCATGGAGCAGATCAAGCGGGAGCGCGCCCGCCGGGTCTATGAGGTGCTGGACAACAGCCGCCTCTACATCCCCCACGCCAAGCCCGATTCCCGCAGCGACATGAACATCACCTTCCGCACCGGCGACAAGGAGCTGGATGCGGAGTTCGTCAAGGGTGCGGCGGCCAGAGGCCTGCTGAACCTGAAGGGCCACAAGGTGGCCGGGGGCATGCGTGCCTCCCTGTACAACGCCATGCCCATGGAGGGCGTGGATGCGCTGATCGACTATATGAAAGAGTTTGAGGCTAAGCACCATGTTTAAGATCAAGACCATGAACAGCATCTCCCCGGAGGGGATCCTGGCCCTGCAGCGGCACGGCTGCGCCGTGGGCGCGGACATCGAGCAGCCCGACGGTCTCCTGCTGCGCAGCGCCGACTTGCACCATGTGGAATTTGGGCCGGAACTGCTGGCCATCGCCCGTGCAGGCGCGGGCACCAACAATATCCCCATCGAGGCCTGCGCCGAGCGGGGCATCGTGGTGTTCAACAGCCCCGGCGCCAACGCCGAGGCCGTCAAGGAGCAGCAGATCTGCTCCCTGGTCATGGCCTCCCGGGACGTGATCGGCAGCATCGAATGGGTCAAGAGCATCGCCGACCAGGGAGATGAGATCCCCGCGCTGGTGGAAAAGGGCAAATCCTCCTTTGCCGGGCCGGAGATCATGGGCAAGACCCTGGGAGTCATCGGCTTGGGGGCCACCGGCGCCCTGCTGGCCAACGCCGCCCTGGACCTGGGGATGATCGTCTATGGCTTCGACCCCTTTATGTCCGTGGACGCCGCCTGGCGTCTGTCCCGGAACGTGATCCACGCGGAGACTCTGGACGAGATTCTGGAGCACTGCGATTATATCAGCCTGAACGTGCCCTATACCGAAGACACCTATCATATGCTGGACGAGGCCGCCCTGGCCAAGACCCGCAAGGGCGTGCGCATCCTCAATGAGTCCCGGGCCGAGGTTGTGGACGATGTGGCCATGACTGCCGCCCTTGATAAGGGCCATGTGGCCAAGTATGTGACGGACTTCCCCAACAAGGTGATCCTGCGGGCTCCAAACGTGATCGCCATGCCCCATCTGGGCGCATGCACCCCCGAAAGCGAGGACCGCTGCGCCGTGATGGCGGCGGAGGAGCTGTACGACTATCTGCTCAACGGCAACATCAAAAACTCCGTAAACCTGCCCGACGTGTCTCTCAGCCGCATGGGCGTGTGCCGCCTGTGCGTCATCCACCGGAACATCCCCCGCATGATCACCCGCATCCTGGACTTCATCAGCGAGCGGAACATCAACGTGGAACACATGATCAACAAGCCCCGGGACGGCTACGCCTGCACCATCGTGGACTTGGGCGAGCAGATCGGTGAGGACATCGCCGAGAGCATCCGCGCTATGCCCGAGGTGCTCCGGGTCCGTGTGATTTGATAGGAGCGTGCTTATGAGAAAGATCGGAATGCTGGTAGCCGTGGAGATAGAGGCCGTCCTCTCCCGCTACGGCAGCGCCCAGCGCACGGAAGAGCGCAGCGGCTTTCGCGTATATACCTACGCCATGGACGGCTACACCCTCTATGTGGTGCACTCCGGTGCCGGGGAGCTGGCCGCCGCCGCGGCGGCGCAGCTGCTCATCGACCGCTATGAGGTGGAGCTGCTGGTGAACTTCGGCGTGGTGGGCGGTCTCACTGAGGAGATGGCCCAGACCAAAACCGTGGTGGTGGAGAAGGTGGTCCACTACGACTTCGATACCTCCGCATACGACGGCACCCTGCCCGGCCAGTACGCCGAGTACCCCGACGTGTATCTGCCCGCCACGCCGAAGCTGGTGGAAAAGGCCCTGCAGATCGCGCCGGAGCTGAAAAAGGTGATCTGCGCCTCGGCGGACAAGTTCGTGGACGCCCAGGCCGCCAAGGAGGAGCTCCACCGGCGCTTCGGCGCGGACATCTGCGAGATGGAGGCGGCAGCCGTGGTGCTCACCTGCAACCGCTGTGGCGTCCCCTGCCTGCTGATCAAAACCGTATCCGACGGCCTGGCCGGCGGCGCGGAGGAGTTCGGCGTGGCACTGGGCCGCACCTCGGAGCTGTGCCTGAAGGTGGCCGACCGGATCATCCGGGAACTGTAAAGGAATACAGACAGCGAAGCAGCACGGCGCTTGCCGTGCTGCTTCGCTTTATTCGATCTCCCGATACATGGCCGGGGCGTCGGCCTTGTTGGCCGTCTCGTTGATCTGCGTGACCTCCACCTTCAGCGTCCGCTGGCCGAAGGCGATCTCGATCACGTCCCCCACCTTCACCTGATAGCTGGCCTTCACCTGCCGTCCGTTGACGGAGACCCGCTCTCCATCGCAGGCCTCGTTGGCGACAGTCCGCCGCTTGATGAGCCGGGATACCTTCAAATATTTATCCAAACGCATACCGCTTCTCCTCGCTTACAAATAAAATGACCGCGGCCTTTCGGCCTGCGGTCATTTTATCATATGGAACTCTTACTTGGCAATGGCTTCCTTGAGCGCCTTGCCGACCTTGAAGGAAGCAACGCGGGACGCGGGGATCTCGATCTCTTCCTTGGTCTGGGGATTGCGGCCGATGCGAGCGCCGCGCTCCTTGGCCTCGAACACGCCGAAGCCCACCAGCTGAACCTTCTCACCGGCCGCCAGGGTCTCGGTGATGGTATCAAAAGCGGCGTTGATGGCCTTCTCGCTGTCCTTCTTGGACAGGCCGGCCTTCGCTGCGACTGCAGTCACGAGTTCTGCTTTGTTCATGTGTTTTCCTCCTAATGATTGCTTACGATGAGTTTTCCCGGAAAGCGGGGACTTTAGTCCCCTTTTCCCTCGAAAAACGCAACGCACATAATCTACCACAAATGTACAGGTTAATCAAGACTTTTTTACAATTTTGGTACGTTTTTTTCGGACTTTTTCAGCCTTTAACGCATGTGCAGCAAGTTGGCCAGTTTTTCCCCGCCGGGGATCAGCCGCATGTCCTCTCTGGTGATGGAACGGGACAGGATCGCCGCCACCGCGTACACGATCACCGCCAGCAAAATCGCGGCCCCCAGGCTCACTACATTGCCCAGGCGTCCGCCGCCGTGGAGCACCCGATCCACCAGGCCGTACACGGCCCAGGCCGTGGCGCCCATCAGAGCGCTGGACAGCAGTGGCGGCGCAAAGACCCGCAGCAGCCGCGGACGATAATCCAACGTGACGGTCATGAAGACATAGTTCATCACCGCCATGACCACATAGCTGACCAGGGTGCCCACCGGTGCGCCATAGATGTTGATGGGCCGCTGGGCCACCAAAAACCAGTTGATCACGATCTTGACCAGGCCGCCGACGATCAGCGTGACCATGGTCAGCTTCTCCCGGCCGGAGGCCTGGAGGATGGCGTTTTCCATCAGCACGATGCACACGAAGAAGGAGGCCACGCCCATGATGCGCAGCAGGCCGGGACCCGCCAAATGGCTGCCCGGATACAGCAGGCGCATGATCGGCCCCGCCAGCACGGCCAGGCCCACACCCATGGGGATGCTGACAGCCGCCGCCACGCGCATGGAGTTCTCGGAGATCTCCCCCGCCTCTCGCCGGGCACGCCTGGCAATGGCGGCGGAGATGGCCGGAACGATGGAGATGGTCAGCGGTGTGATGAAGGCCGCGGGCAGATTGAACAGGGTCTGCGCCTTGCCGTAGACGCCGTAGAGCACCTTGGCCTGCTGGTAGCTGAAGCCCGCCGCGCTCTGCAGCCGGTTCATGCACAGCTTGGAATCCACGCTGTTTAGGAGCGCCAGGATGCAGGCGCCGGTGGCGATGGGGATGCCGATGGTGAGGATATCCTTGACGATCTTGGCGGCGGAGTCCACCACATCGTCGTCCTCGGGTGTGTCGTTGGGATCCACCACACCCGCGGTATAGGGAGCCGCCAGGGTGTCATAGTGGCGGCGCTTATAGATGATCATGTACAGCAGAGACACCGCCGAGCCGATGGACACGCCGAAGATGGCGCCGGCCGAGCCCATGGGCAGGGCCATGCGGGTACCCCGGTAGCGGCCCATGACCACCACCGCCAGCACCAGACCGGAGATCACCTTGAACAGGACCTCCAGCACCTCATCCACCGTGGTGGGCAGCATGTTGCCGTTGCCCTGGCAGTAGCCCCGGTAGGCCGACACGATGCACACCAGCAAGATCGCCGGCGCCATGGCCCGCACGCTGGGCGCGGCATCCGGGTTTTCCAGATACTCCGCCGCAAGCCAGTGGGGGAAGCAGAACATGATCAGGAAGAACACCAGGCCGATGACCGTAAAGGTGGCCAGCGCCACCCGGAAGATCTTCTGCTCCTGTTTGGCGCGGCCGTTGGCGTCCGCCTCGGCCACCATGCGGGACAGTGCCACCGGCAGACCAGCCGTGGCCAGGGTGAAGAAGATGTAATATATATTGTAGGCCCCCATGAACATGGAGTAGCCCTCATCCCCCAGGATGTTGCCCAGAGGGATCTTATAGAAAAAGCCCAGGATCTTCATGATCACGACGCCGATGGTCAGGATCGCCGCGCCGTGGAGATAGTTTTGTCGCCTTTTATCCGCCATACTCCGTCTCCTGAAAAAGTCTGTATGCTACTATACACGCAAAAGGCCGTAAAATCAAGCAAAAAGGGCCGCGAGCCGCGGCCCTTACGCTATCAGCTTATTCGTCCATGCCCAGAATATGCCGCGCCACATAGATGCCGCTGGCAGAGGCGTGGGACAGGGAGTGGGTGACACCGGAGCAGTCGCCGATCACATACAGGCCCTCGCTCTTGGTCTGCAGATCGTCGTCGATCTCCACTTCCATGTTGTAGAACTTGACCTCCACGCCGTAGAGCAGGGTGTCGTCGTTGGCGGTGCCCGGGGCGATTTTGTCCAGGGCGTAGATCATTTCGATGATGCCGTCCAGGATGCGCTTGGGGATCACCAGACTCAGATCGCCGGGGGTGGCGGCCAGAGTGGGGGTGACAAAGCTCTCCCGCACGCGGGCCTCGGTGCTGCGCCGCCCCCGCACCAGGTCGCCGAAGCGCTGCACGATGACGCCGCCGCCCAGCATGTTGGACAGGCGGGCAATGCTCTCGCCGTAGCCGTTGGAGTCCTTGAAGGGCTCGGAGAAATGCTTGGATACCAGCAGGGCGAAGTTGGTGTTCTCGGTGTGCTTGGCCGGGTCCTCATAGCTGTGGCCGTTGACGGTAACGATGCCGTTGGTATTCTCATTGACCACCACGCCGTGGGGGTTCATGCAGAAGGTGCGCACCATGTCCTCGAACTTCTCGGTGCGGTAGACGATCTTGCTCTCGTACAGCTCGTCGGTCAGATGGGCAAAGACCTCCGCCGGCAGCTCCACGCGCACGCCGATGTCCACCCGGTTGGACTTGGTGGGGATATCCAGACTGTCGCACACGCTCTCCATCCACTTGCTGCCGCTGCGGCCCACGGAGATGACACACTTTTCGCAGCTGTAGGACGCGTCCTGGGTGTTGACCCGGTAGCCGCCTTCGATCCGGTCCACAGTGGTGATGGCGGTGTTAAAGTGAAAATCCACCTTGTCCTTCAACTCTTCGTAGAGATTGCCCAGCACCACATAGTTGATGTCCGTACCCAGATGGCGCACCTGGGCGTCCAGCAGATGCAGGCCGTTTTCCAGGCACATGCGCTTGATGCGGGTGTCGGCGGTGGAGTAGAGCTTGGTCCCCTCGCCACCGTGGCTCAGGTTGATCTCATCCACATAGCGCATCAGGTCGATGGCCTTCTGCTTGCCCACGTGCTCATAGAGAGTGCCGCCGAACTGATTGGTGATGTTGTATTTGCCGTCGGAGAAGGCGCCCGCGCCGCCGAAGCCGCTCATGATGCTGCACACCGGACACTTGATGCAGGACTTGACCTTGTTGCCGTCGATGGGGCATTTGCGCTTGGAGAGCTCCCGACCCAGCTCGAACACACCGACCTTCAGCGCCGGGTCGCCCTTGATGAGCTCATAGGCGGTGAAGATCCCGCCGGGGCCTGCGCCCACAATGATCACATTATAATCCATAACTATCGTTCCTTTCATGAAAAAGCGGGCGCCTGTGGGAGATCCACAGCCGCCCGGGCTTATATATCCTTGACTTAATTTACCATGTGCGCCGGTCCTTGTCAAGTAAACGAACTATGAACGGTCCGGATTTCCGCTCTGCATCCCAGCTGCATCGCCCGCATTCTTTCGGCGTCTGGCAGAGTTTTCCTGGCCGGAAATGTGCAAGTTTATACTTGTGATTGCCGCGTGCTTGTGCTAAACTGATTACAGTCGTATTTTATCGAAAGGAGATCTCCACGATGAAAACCAAACGTCTTTCCATTCTTGCTATATTCGTCCTCTGCACGGCGCTTTTATTCAGCGCCTGCAGCCTGCGCCCCTCTCAGACCCCCGCGGGCCAGACCAGCACGCCCGTACCCGTGGCAAGCGCTCAGCCTGTACAGCAGCCGGCGGACACCCAGCAGCAGCCGGCGGACACCGCCGAGCCCGCACCGGAGGCCACGCCGGAACCCACGCCCGAACCGACGCCGGAGCCCACGCCTGTGGCGACGCCGGAGCCCACCCCCACGCCGGAACCAGTTCCCGGCGCCCCCATTGTCACCAAGAGCCCCACGGATGAGACTGTGGAGGAAGGCGGCACCTGCTATTTCGTGGCCAAATACATCGACGCCACCTGGGCTGTATGGCACTTTGTCAGCCCCGACGGGCAGACCGATCTGACCTATGAGGAAGCCCAGGGCCAGTTCGCCTCCATGAAGATCCTGGACGGCATGTACAGCACCATGAAGCTGGAGGATATCCCTCTGGCGGCCAGCGGCTGGAGCGTCTATTGCCGCTACACCAACCGTGCCGGCAGCACGGATACCGCCCGCGCGACGCTCACCGTAACGCCCAAGCAGTGACCTCGGCCTTCTGATCCGCACGCAAAGCGCGCCCCGAAACGATTCGGGGCGCGCTTTTTGTCTGCGCCTGCCGCGCTTCGGCGGCAAAACAGACGCCGGGAGAGCTTGCTTCTCCGGGCGATCTTTACTTCTTGAGCATCTCGAGGATCGCCTGCATGCTCTCCTCTTTTTCAAGGCTCACATGATAAGTGCCCGCCTCAGTGACCAGATCAATCTCCGGGCGCTTCTCCCGGATCGGGACGCAGTGTCCTGCGCTGATCACTCGAAAGGACTCCCTGACCTCGGTGACAGCGTCCAGGGGCAGATAGTTCCAGCGCAGGCCCTCCGGGAAATACAGGGCGGCGCTGCCTACCCGGTACTGCTCGACCCGCCTGGCACTCTGAAAATCCTCCCTGACATTTGCGAGCGCATGCTCTCCCGCCAGACATTTCGGCGTAAACATAGAATGCGCCTCCCCTTTTCTTTGCTGCTGCCATTGTATCATTCCGGCGGCGGCTTTTCAACCAGGGCAGGGAAACTATAGCAAGGCTTTGCGTTATCAGCAGGACGACAGCAAATACTGTTGGAACAGTAACGGCAGGGAGTTTGTAGCTCCCTGCCGTTATTCTAATTGTCGGACAGCATGATTGTAAACTCATACCAATATGCTGTCGGTTCAATATCCCCTATCCTGTTGTCGTGACCGCTATAATAGTAATCAAATCCATTGCTGGAGTATGACATGTAGAAATAGTCATCACCGAAATAGGAAGTGCAGCCATTCAAAAATGCCTCGTCAGGCAAAGTGGGATCCAGAATTTGAGCAAACTTAATGCCCATCATACAAATCACGGTTGCATAGTCTGCATCAAAATATAGTGATGGTGATATGTATCGAATCATCAGGCTGTTGAATTGCTCCAATTCCTCCGTGCTATAAGCTGTACTAGTTGATTCAAATTCATCGGAATTGAATATGAGGACAGCGTTTGTTGTGCCGCGCAGGCTGAGGCCGCCTCCTTTCAAATCCAGATAAAAGCCGCTGCCTTTTACAGGAACAATCTCCAATTTTCCGCTGTACTCCTTGTTAAACGTATTTTTGAACTCAGTAAAGCTCATGTCGAAATACAGGGTCGGCAGCGGTTCTCCTTCGGTTAGCCCACATTTTTTGCAGGTTTTGGGGGCGCTGTGCGTAGCCTCTTTCCAGTCGTGGCCAGAAGCTTCGGCCACCGTTTTCCCACAGACGGAGCATACAGATGGCTCCGTGCATGTTGCCGGCGCTGCTTTATGCCCCAACGGCTTTCCTTCTGTTTCTCCACATACCGTGCAGATCTTTGGTTCGGTACAAGTTGCTTCCTTCCAAGTATGGCCGAGCGCTTCGCCCTCGGTTTCCCCACACTCGGAACAGGTTTTTGCCTCAGTACAAGTAGCTTCGACCCATGTATGTTTATGACCGCAGGCAGTCAGAAAAAGTGAACCTATAAGGATCAACAGGAATACGGAGTGCTTTTTCATACGTTTTCCTCCCGCTTTTCCAAAAGATCGATTGCGCTTCCGCTTCCTTCACAAGTGTCTCTTCTCAGCTTGGTCAACCCAGTTCCATTGCACCAAATTGTATCGGATCGCTCACCAGGATTACTGCAAGAGGATTTGGTTTCCCAATCGGAATTAGTTTATCGTAGTTGTTCATCAGAGTTTTAATCGGGCTGAGGCAGTCGTATTTTTCGGATCTGCTTGCGGAGCAAAGATAGTAAAGCGCAAGGGTCAATTCAAAGAAAGACGAAGACTGCGCATCCGATTCAATATTGTCATCCTGACAAATCAAAATCTGGTCAAACGTTGATTCTCCTGTCACAACGGAGCCGTCATCATTATGTGCAGCCAAGATAACACCAGCATACTTGCCATCAACATACAAATAGCGGTGCGCGTTATCTCTGGCAATTTCGGGATCAATTGTGTCAACAAAGTCATCACTAAACTCCACGTCTGTCATTTTATCAAGTACGCCCATCTTGTATTTTGCTACATCTCCGCGAAGAAGTGCCAGAAGATAAACACATGCCTCATCATAGCTCACATTAAACCCATCTTGATCGTAAATCTGTGGGCGCTCCGGGACAACAACAAGCGGCTCACCTTCGGTTTCTCCGCATATGGTACAGGTTTTGGGAGTCGTAAGCGTCGCCTCTGCCCAAGTGTGACCTAATGCATCTCCCTCTGTCTCGCCGCATACAGTGCAGACCTTGGGCTCTGTGCAAGTAGCATCCTTCCATGTGTGACCAAGCGCTTCACCCTCAGTTGCACCACATGTGCTGCAGGTTTTCGGTTCTGTACAGGTCGCTTCCACCCAGGTGTGCTCATGCCCGCAGCCAGTCAAGGCCAGAATCATTGCTAAGCAGAGCAAGAGCGCTGTGATTCTTTTCATTATTTCCATCCTTCTTTCTGCAGTTCTGCAATATTAACCGATATTGGTTAATACTAATATATACCGTTTCCGGTTAATATGCAAGCAGAAAGTGGTGGTTTCCGTGATAAGCTACAACAATCTGTGGGCAACCATGAAAATGCGCGGCATCTCACAGTATGCGCTCATTAAGCAATACCATATCAGTCCAGCACAGCTGACCAGGCTAAAGCGAAATGAAAGTGTTAGTACGCATACGATAGAAATGTTTTGCAAAATACTGCATTGTGCCGTTGAAGATATCATGGAATATATCCCCGACGAATCGATACAGGGCGAACAAAAAAGCAGCAGCTGCGACACATAGCCGCACTGTCGCCTGCATACATTTAACAGCACTGCAAAGAAAAGATCCCCGGGGCGTTTGCCCCGGGGATCGGTGGATTGTATTCGCTTTCGACTCAGGCGTTGCGGACGGAGTCGATGTGGCGGGTCAGGTCGAGCATCTTGTTGGAGAAGCCCCATTCGTTCGGGGCTGCCTTCGGCGTCCCCGTTGGGGTGATCCTTTACCGCAATGCCCTATTTTCAAGGCTTTCATTGTTTCTCTTGCTTTTTCGCTATCAAGTTTTCAAGCATTGTGTTGATTTCGTTGCCCCAACAGAGGGGCAACACTTTATGTTAAAAACCATAACATATCTGCATAAAAAGTGCAAGAAAAACTTGCAAAACGCGAACTTTTGGAACTAATTATACGAACTTCGATTGATGATCGCTCGATTGTCGCATGATGCCTGATAATCAGTGTTCGTATTTCTTGAATTATACGAACTGCAAGAACAAATATGAAGGTCCCAAAGCAGATCAGCTCTTTTTATAGCAAATCGAAAGATCGACGAATAAAACAGAATAAAACATCAACTTTTAACAACTTTTGAAAATGCACTTTCAAAGCACAGAAACAAGCCTGTGCTTTCTTTTTTGCCCTCAAAAATTCGTGTCTGTTTGTGTGCCTCAACTTATTATGCTCAATGATATACTGGTATCAGAAAGAGGGAAACAAAAGAACCCCTCCAAAATAAAAAATAAGGGTTGCGACCTACCGCCAACGCTAAAAGCGTAGAAAGGAAACTATCATGAAGTCCATCCATGCCCCTGCCAACGCCCGCCTCGTCATCAAGTACATTGACGACAACACTGCTCTCGTATCCAAGGCTTTTGCCAAGAAAGCTTCTTATTATGGTACGCCTGAGTTCAAACTCTGGAGAGAGTACAAGGCCGAGTTCCCCGATGCCGTGATGACCACCAAGAGCATCAAGAAGAATCCTGACAAGAAGACTAACAAGAACATGACTTATAAGAACATGGCTGATTTCATCCGCACTCAGGATAATGCCAAAAACCTGATGGTCCAGTTTGAAATTGTAGTCAAGAGATCCAAGGTCCAGACCAATCCCTACCGCAGTGTCCTGGCTTGGTTCGAACAGACCTTTAAGGATTACGATAGTTATAAGGCTTATTTCGCAGCGATTGCGGAAGAGACTGAGGCTGAGGATAACATCTTCTACCTCGAAGAAGATGTTGCCTCCGCTGCGGTGAACGAATAAGAAAGGAAGGTGAATGTAATGAAAAAGGTTAGAGCAGACAAAGTCCGCGGTTACCGTATTGATTTCTCCTGCGATACGGTGTATCTAAACTACTCCTTCACCTCTGCAGCTGAGAAGGATTTCCTGTCTTCTGAGGCGATTCGGCTGAGAGAGATCAGAGAAGCATTTCCTTCTTTCAAAGTCGTTGTGAAGGCTGGGCGCAAGATCACTACTACCCGCAGCACCAAGCGCCTGAACTACAAGAATATGGAAAAGTATATCCGCAGTTTCGATAACGCCGATGAAGTTCTGGTCGAGTTTGAAACTATCAAGAAGCAGTCGAAGACCTCTCCCAGCCCTTACAAGTTTGTTCGCGATTGGTTTGAGGCCAAGTTTCCCAACTACAAAAACGCAAGTATCTTTGCAGAAAAGGAACACAATATTGCTTCTGCCTCTCTCCCGCCTCTCGATGCCGCATAATAGACACCTATTGGCGTTAGCGGATCGCCAAATTGAATACCGCCAAAACCTCTGTCATCACGTCCGACAGAGGTTTTTAATTTTGCCTAAAAAGTTCTCAAACAGAGCTAAACAGAGCGCTTCTTTGAATTTTTTGAAAAAATATTATATAATATTTATAGAAAAAAGGAAAAAAGAAATTCCTTTTTCGGATGAGGAAGTATTTAGGTGCAAATTGCGGTAGCCAGCGGCAGCTGGTGCGGAGCTGAACGGCAGCGGTGCGGCCCCAGCGGCAGCGGCTGAAAATTGTTGATTTGGTCGTATTACCCTTCATAATAGTGGTATCCGCTGTTGCGGAAATCTACTATT
>JAFUES010000018.1 GCA_017470325.1 Oscillospiraceae bacterium | reverse complement strand
TATCCGTGAGGGCGTCGATCCCCGCGTCGGCCCGGGCCTCGTCCGCGGCTGTCGCCGCGAGCCGGACCTTGACCCTGCGCCGGGCCGGGATTGACCGCTCCGGCTCGGGCTCGTAAGTGTTTTCTTCTATGGCGGGCTCATCTTCCGCCGTCTGCGCCTCCGCGGGGGCGGCGCTGGCCGCCGGGCGCGGGGCGATGTTGGCCCAGTAATCGGCCAGGATGCTGTCCACCGTCAGACCCAGGTCCTCGGCGGTGTGCTGATAATCCTCCGCGCTGGGGGCGGCGTAGGCCGCCTGCTCCACAGGGGCGGGCTGATATACGGTGACCTCGGCCTGCTCCAGGGGCCGCTGCTGGGCCGCCTGCTCCAGCTCCGCCTGGGCGGCGTCCGCCTCAGCGCGCAGCTGGGCGTCCTGGATGGGCTCGCTCTCGCCGCTGGTCCAGTACTCGGTCAGGATCTCCCGCACGGTGGGCTCCGGCGTCTCGCCGTAGACGTAGCCCCCGGCGTTCTCGGCGCTCTGGGCCTCCGGCTCCTGAATGGGGGCCGGGCGCTCCGGCGTCTCGGTCAGCAGCTCCTGCAGGTCCTCGAAGCTCCGCGCCGGGTCCGGGATCTCCACGTCCAGATAGTCCCCGGCTTCTTCCTCCGGCAGCTCCGCTGCGGGTATTTCAGGCTCCGCCTCCCCGGCGGGTGCGTCTTCTGTGATCTCGTCGATTTCATCAAGCGGCGCTTCTTCCGCAGCTTCGTCCTCTTCGGGAAGGAGCTCATCCTCCGACGGCGCTTCGCTTGCGTCCTCATCGGGGATCTCGTCCTCTATGACCTCGTCCAGGGCTTCTTCCTCCGGTCCTTCCGGGGCCTCCGCCTCTTCTTCGGCCTCGATCTCCGGGGCCGCCTCCGGCTCCCGGCGCTTGCCCAGCCCGGCAAACAGCCCGGCCAGGGCCGCCAGCTCCCCGGCGGCTTCCTCATCCAGGACCGCCTCGGCTTCCTCTTCGGCTTCGGCCTCTGCGGGCGCGGCCTCCTCCGGGGCGGCCGTCTCGTCCCGGGCTTCCTCGTCCTCGGGCAGCCTCTCCCAGAGGCTGGCCGAGGCCAGGATATCGCTGAGACTTTCGGCGGCTTCAGCGCTCTCCGCTTCCGACTCGGGCGCTTCCTCCACCTCGGCTTCGGCCTCGGCTTCCACGGGCTCGTCCTCAACTTCAACAGCCTCGGCCTCGACTTCCACGGCTTCGGCCTCAATATCTTCTGTTTCTTCGGCTTCGACTTCCTCGACGGCTTCCGTGGTCTCGACTGCCTCGGGGGCTTCCTCAACCGCAGCCTCGTCCTCCACCGGCGCCAGCTCCGACGCCATGGCCCAGTACTCGGCCAGGATGTCCTTCAGCGCGGGCGGGGGCAACTCTTCCTCTTCCTCCGCCTCGGCCTGCAGGGCTTCCGGCTCCGCCGCCGCTTCCGCAGACTCCTCGGCCGCCGGGGCCTCCGCGTCCTCCCGCAGCCCGAAGATGGCCGCCACCGGGCGCAGGCTCTCGCCCGCCTCGCCGCTGACCGCCTGCTCCAGACTCTGGCCCTCCGGCTCAGGTTCGCGCTCCGGCTCGGGCACGTCTATGTAGCTGGGGGCATTATCCTCCCAGTATTCCTTCAAAATATCCCGCACGGACATGGGCGTGTAGATGGCCACGTCCTCCTCGTAGTCCTCTTCTCCCACCTCGGCGTCTGCCTCGTTCACCGGGGCGTCCTCGGCGGGCGGGGGAGCGGGCTGCTCCTCCGGCAGCTCCACCTTGTAGCTGGGGGCGTTGGCGGTCCAGTACTCCCGCAGGATGTCCCGGGCGGACATGGGACGGAAGTCCTCCTCGTCCTCCTCGTACCAGTCGTCCCCGTCGTCGTAGTCATCGTCCCCGTCCGGGCTCTCGCCGTTTTCGTAGACCAGGTCGAAGTCCCCCTCGCCCCGCCAGTTGCGGGGAGCGGGAGCCGGGGCGCCGGGCCGGTAAATGCGCACGCCGTCCTCGTCCGTGCCGTCCTCATCCTCGTCCAGAATGCGCACCGGGGGCTCGCTCTGCATGCTGGCCAGAGCCTCATACTCCCGCTGCTCCTGGGCCCGGCGGGCCTCCTCGGCCACCCGCGCCCAGTATTCGTCCAGGATCTGGTCCACGGACATGTCGCTGCGCTCTATTTTCTTTTCGGTTTCAGGCTCGTGATGATCCATACCCAAATACCTCTGCCCTTTCGGGGCAGCACTCTTTCTGTTTTCAGCGCCGGGGCGCTGTTATATACTTCTCTGCCTCAGGATCTCATACATGGTGATGGCCGCGGCGGCGGAGGCGTTCAGGGAGCTGACCCGCCCCTTCATGGGCAGGCTCACGATGAAGTCGCAGCTCTCGGCCACCAGCCGTCCCATCCCGTCGCCCTCGGAGCCGATCACCAGGGCCAGGGGGCCGGAGAAATCCGTGTGCCACAGGTCGCTCTGCCCATCGGCGGCGGTGCCGTAGACCCAGAGCCCCTGCTCCTTCAAATCCCGCAGGGCAGCGGGGATGTTGGGCACCCGGGCGATGGCCATATGCTCCGCCGCGCCCGCGCTGGCCTTGTCCACGATGGCGGTCAGCCCCGCGCTGCGGCGCTTGGGGATGATGACCCCGTGGGCCCCGGCGCACTCCGCCGAGCGGATGATGGCGCCCAGGTTGTGCCCGTCGCTGATCTCGTCGCAGACGATGACGAAGGGGGCCTCGCCCCGCTCCTGCGCGATGGCCAGAATATCCTCCACGGAGCAGTACTCCCGCACGGCGCACACGGCGATGACGCCCTGGTGGGCGTGGGTCTGGCTCATGAAGTCCAGCTTGCGCCGGTCACACTCCACCACCACGACGCCCTGATCCCGGGCCTTGGAGGCGATGTGGCCCAGGGTCTTGTCCACCTCGCCCTTGTTGATATACAGCTTGTCGATGGCGCGCCCGGCCCGCAGGGCCTCGATCACGGCGTTGCGCCCCTCGATGATCTCGTTCTGGATGCCTCTCTCGTTTTCCAAAGTCATACTACCCCAAGATATAAAGATACTAATACATCTTAGCACAAGATATCGTAAAAGGAAAGGGGCATTTCCCAAAATATGCGATTTTTTTGGCGCCGGCAGGGGAAAAGTTTTTCCGGAAATTGAAAATTTTTCTTGCGCCGGGCGCGGCTATCCTTTTTAATAGAGGCATGAGAAAAACGGGAGGGGATCCTATGAACCATATTCTGGAAGAGATGCAGCCCAGCGCCTCCGTGACGCTGATGGCCCGGGCCAAGGAGATGCAGAAGGCCGACCCCACGGTCATCGGCCTTGCCGGCGGCGAGCCGGATTTCGACACACCGGCGCGCATCACCCGCGCCGCCGTCGACAGCCTGCTGGCGGGCAACACCCACTATACCGACAGCGCCGGTATCCCGGAGCTGCGCGCCGCCATCGCGGAAAAGCTGCGCGCGGACAACGGCATCGATGCGGAGGCCGCCCGGATCCTGGTGACCCCCGGCGGCAAGTACGCCATCTATCTCACGGTGAACGCCCTTTTGAATCCGGGGGAGGAGGCTCTGATCCTGGACCCCTCCTGGGTGTCCTACGGGCCCATCGTTCGGGCCGCCCACGGCGTGGATGTGCACGTGAAGCTGCAGGCCGCGGAGCAGTACCGCATCACCCGTGAGGCCCTGGAGGCCGCCGTCACGGACAGGACCCGCCTGCTGATCCTGAACTATCCCAACAACCCCACCGGCCGCATCCTCCACGCGGACGAGGCGGAGGCGGTGGAGGCCTTCCTCCTGGCCCACCCGCAGGTGTGGCTCCTGTCCGACGAGGTGTACGAGACCATCGTCTACGGGGAGAAGAGCCTGAGCATGGGCGCCCGCCCCGCCGTGGCGGACCGGGTCGTCACCGTCAACGGCTTTTCCAAGTGCGCCGCCATGACCGGCTGGCGTCTGGGCTATCTCCATGCCCCGGAGCCGGCCTTCCGCCTGATCAGCAAGCTCTACTCCCACAGCATGTCCTGCGCCAGCGGCTTTCTGCAGGTGGGCGCGGCGGAGGCCTTTTCCTGCCGGGAGGAGATGGAGCAGATGCGCCGGGTCTATGCCCAGCGGCGGGACCTGTTCATCGGCGCCATGAATGAGATCCCCGGCGTCCGGGCGGAATACCCCGAGGGGGCCTTCTACGCCTGGGTCTTCTTCGACCTGCCCGGTATGGATGCCCAGGCGGTGAGCACGTACCTGATGGAGCGGGCTCGTGTGGTGGGCATGCCCGGCAGCGCCTACGGGGAGGAGGGCTGCGCCCTGCGCTTCTCCTTCGCCAATGCCACCGGGGACATGGCCGAGGCCGCCCGCCGCATCCGCGAGGCGGTGCTGGCGCTGGGCTGAGCGCCCCTGTCATTGCGAAGGCCGCTCTGCGGCCTGTGGCAATCCGTACCCCTCCCCGAATTTACAAAATCTTATAGACTTTGCAGCCGGAAAAGGGTATGATGAAAAGCATGATAAAGAACTTTACATTATCGGAGAGATCGACATGAGAGATCCCATGAACTATATTGAGCGCTTCTGTCGCAAGCATCCGGACTTCGGCGTGCGCGACCTGATGAAATATGTGGCCATCGCCAACGTGGCCTTCTGGATCCTGGGGGCGGTGAACCCGGTGCTGGCCGGCTACCTGACCTTCGACCCGGCTCTGGTGCTTCGGGGCCAGATCTGGCGCATCATCACCTTTGCCCTCTGCCCGCCCAGCACCGGGCTGCTGGCCTTCGTGGCCATCTACTTCTACTACTGGATCGGCAGCATCCTGGAGCGGCAGTGGGGCACGCCCCAGTTCAACATCTACTTCTTCGCAGGCCTGATCCTGACCCTGGTCTACGGCTTCCTGGTGTATTTCATCACCGGCACCCGCCTGGTGCTGGACGCCCAGTATGTGTACCTGTCCATGTTCTTCTCCTTCGCGGTGCTGTTTCCCAACATGGAGGTGCTGCTGTTCTTCATCCTGCCCATCAAGATCAAATGGCTGGCGCTGGTGGACGCGGCCTACTTCCTGCTGGAGGTGTTCCGCCTGCCCTTCCCGGCCAAGCTCCTGCCCATCGTGGCGGTGCTGAACTTCTTCATCTTCTGCGGCGGCGACCTGCTGCGGAGCCTGCCCCGCCGTCCCAGCGCCAATACGGTGAACTTCCGCAGGGAGTCGGCTCGGATCCGCCGGGAGCAGGGCCAGCAGCTGTACACCCACAAGTGCGCCGTCTGCGGCCGCACAGACAAGACCAATCCGGAGCTGGAATTCCGCTACTGCTCCCGCTGCGCCGGCTACCACTGCTTCTGCCAGGACCACATCAACAGCCACATCCACTTCACCGAGTGAGCCTTCTGCAAGCCACCGCCCGGGCCTTTCCACAGGCCCGGGCTTTTTGCCGCGCTGCATGCTTCAACGCGCTAACAGGCAAAACGGCATCGACCACAAAAGCCGCCGCCCCCTTTCGTGCAAAACGCCGTTTTTGTGCCCGGCCCCTTGGCTTTTCTTGTTAAGTTCTTAATATTTTGATATACTAAATAACAGAATCATACAAAAAACCAAGGGAAGGAGGCAATGCCGTGGCCAAGAAAAAAAGCGGCTTTGGGACCAACATCGGCTTTGAGCTGGCCGCCGTGGGCTCCGCGGTGGGCCTGGGCAATCTCTGGGGCTTCCCCTACAAGACCAGCGCCAACGGGGGCGCGGCCTACCTGTTCGTGTACCTGGCCTGCATCCTGCTGATCGGCGCGGTGGCCATGCTCTCGGAGTTTATTCTGGGCCGTCGGGCCCGGGCCAATCCCGTCAGCGCCTTCAAGGCGGTGTCCCCCGGCTGGGGCTGGGCGGGCCTGCTGGCGGTGCTGATCCCGGCGCTCATCATGTGCTACTACTTTCTGCTGGGCGGCTTCACCGTCAAGTACGCCCTCAACTCTTTCGTGGGCAACGCCGGCAACTTCCAGCGCTTTGCCGCCAACACCGGCGACGTGCTGCTGCACACGGTGATCTTTGCCCTGCTGGCCCTGGCGGTGATCCGCTCCGGCGTGCGCGCCGGGATCGAGCGCTGGGCCAAGATCCTGCTGCCCACCATGCTGGTGATCCTGGTAGTCATCCTCTGCCACGCCCTGCTGCTGGGGGAGGGGGTAGCCGATGGCCTGGCCTTCTATCTGCGGCCCAACTTCGCCGCCCTCAGCGGTGCGGGGGTGCTCTCCGCCATGGGACAGGCCTTCTTCTCCCTGTCCCTGGGCTGCGGCGCCATGATCGCCTACGGCTCCTATACGGGCCGCCGGGTGGACCTGCTGCGCTCCACCGCCGTCATCTGCCTGGTGGATAGCCTGCTGACCTTCCTGGTGGGCCTTGCGGTGTTCCCGGCGCTGTTTCACTACGCGGCGGTCTCCGGCGCGGCGGCGGAGGAGCTGGGCATGGGCGGCATCGGCCTGCTGTTCATCACGCTTCCCCTGGTGTTTGAGGACATGCCCTTCTTGGGCAGGACCCTGTCCCTGCTGTTTTTCGCCATGACCGCCATCGCGGCCCTGACCTCCGTCATCTCCATCCTGGAGGTGGTGACCCAGTTCGTGCTGCAACGCTATAAAGTGTTCCGGGGCCGGGCCGCGGCGCTGATCACCGGCGTGTGCGTGCTGCTGTCGATCCCGGTGGGCGTCTCCCTGGGGGCCTCACTCAACGGCGGCGCGGCGCTGAACATCTTCGGGCGGAATCTGCTGGAGCTGCTGGACATGCTGACCAACACCCTGCTGATGCCCTTCTGCGCGCTGCTGGCCTGTCTGGCGGTGGGCTGGAAGCTGGACACGGCGGCGGAGCTGTCCCGCCTGCGTCCCGGCGGGCTGGGGCAGTCCGGCCTGTTGCGGGCCATGCTGCGCTATGGTACACCGCTGCTGATCGTGGTGATCGAGCTGTTCGGCGCGGCGGATATCGTCTATCCCATGACCGGCGGAGCGCGCCGCTTCTCCGCCGACGGCCTGGGTGTCGTCACCCTGGCGGCGGGCCTGGTGCTGCTGTGCGTGCTGCTGTACTTTGCGCGGCTGCGGCGGCGAGACACCGGCGACAACCGCGTCGAGGCCCTGCTGGATGAGCAAGAGGCCGCCCGGCGTCTGGCCGGTCCCGAGCGGGGCTGGTACCGGGAGGAAGCGCAGGTGGACCATGAAGAATAAACGCGGCGTACTGGACGTGCTGACCATCGGCTTTGCCCTGTTCTCCATGTTCTTCGGCGCGGGCAACGTGATCTTTCCGCCCTATCTGGGCCTGCAGTCCGGCCGCCTGTGGCTGGGCGGCTTCGCGGCCTATTACTTTGCCGACGTGCTGCTGGCCCTGTTGGCGCTCTTCGCCCTGCTGCGGGAGGGCAGCGCCGAGCGGGTCATGGACCGGCTGGGCCGGAAGGCCGCTACCGTGGTCATGACCATCGTCATCCTCTGCATCGGACCCATGCTGGCCATCCCCCGCACGGCGGCCACCACCTTTGAGATGGGCGTATCCCAGCTGGTGCCGGGCCTGTCGGCGGCGCTGTTCTCGGTGCTGTTCTTTGCGGTGATCCTGGCGCTGAGCATCCGGGAGTCCGCGGTGATCGATATCATCGGCAAATTCCTGACCCCGGCCCTGCTGCTGGGTCTGGCCCTGCTGATCGTGGTGGGCATGGTCCGGCCCCTGGGCGCCGTCTCGCCGGAGACCCGGGTGGACAGCGTGGTGGTCACCGGCATCCAGGCGGGCTACCAGACCATGGACGTGCTGGCGGCGCTGGTCTTCGGCGCGGTGCTGGTCAAGAGCGCCGCCGACAAGGGCTATGCCGACGCAACTCCCCGGCAGAAGGTGCTGGTCCGCGCCTCCGTGGTGGCTGGCGTACTGCTGTTGCTGGTGTACTTCGGCCTGGCCTATTTGGGCGCCACGGTCTCCCGGCTCTACAGCCCGGAGATCGGCCGGGCGGAGCTGGTCATCGCCATCGTCCAGGGCCTGCTGGGCCGGGCGGGCCTGATCGTCTTTGCCATCGTGGTGGCCCTGGCCTGCGTCACCACCGCCGTGGCCCTGGTCAGCGCCGCGGCAGACCACCTGGCCACACTGTGCCGGGGCAAGGTCTCCTACAAGGCCTTCGTGGTCATCATCTGCGTGTTCAGCGCCGTGGTGGCCAACCTGGGGCTGGACACCATTGTCTCCATCGCCGCGCCCATCCTGGGCCTGGTCTACCCGCCGGTGCTGGTGTTGGTGCTGGTGTCGCTGATCGCGCCCCACATGTCCAACAGCATCTGCATCTGCGCGGTGCTGGGCGCGCTGCTGGCCAGTGTCCTCAGCGCTCTGGATTCCTTCGGCCTGTCCATGCCCTGGCTGCAGCGCCTGCCCCTGGCCAAGGTGGATATGGCCTGGGTGCTCCCGGCGCTGCTGGGGGGCTTCGCGGCCTTCGTATACCGGCTGCCCTGGCTGGAGCGGGCGGAGGACCCGGAGGACGAGCCGGACCCGGACGGAGAGGGGACTGTCTGAACCGTTTGCCTCGGTGCTGGGCCTGTGCGCCTGACGGGAGCAAAGGCCTGTGAAAAGCTGCGAAAAAGTGAAAAATAATGCTTGACCTTGCCGCCCGATTGTGCTAATATAATCGGGCGGCAAGGCCAAGGGCTTTGCGTTTATATACAGAAGACGCCGCTGATTCCTCCCCAATAACCAAATCAAAGCCCAGCGAAGCGGGTTTGATTTGGAAAGGAAGAAGGAGGGAGCGGAGTGCAGTTTTCGCCGCCAGGCGGAAACGGAACGCAGCGAGCTTCTTCTGACGATGACCGGGTGTAGCGCAGATGGTAGCGCGCTTGAATGGGGTTCAAGAGGCCGCTGGTTCAAATCCAGTCACTCGGACCAAGAAATGCACGATTTTGAAAAAATCGTGCATTTTTCATACTCAATAGTTCAAATGCCATTCCGCACTGTGAATCTGCTTGGAATCAATGACCATTCTCACTTATACTGCAAGCAGTTCTATGGAGAGGATTTGTTAAAAGCAGCCTTTGAGGGAAAGGGAGCTATGGATCAACACGGAGAGATCATCCTCTATCAGACGGAGGATGGGCTGACAAAGCTTGATGTCAATATGCGGGACGAGACGGTCTGGCTCTCGCTGGAGCAAATGGCGGAGCTGTTCGGGCGGGACAAGTCCACGATTTCCCGGCATATCAAGAACATCTTCACAGAGGGTGAGTTGCGCCGCGATTCAGTTGTTGCAAATTTTGCAACAACTGCTTCCGACGGGAAAAGCTATCGGGTCGATTACTATAATCTTGATGTTATCATTTCCGTGGGTTATCGCGTCAAATCCCAGAGGGGAGTGCAGTTCCGCCTCTGGGCGAGCCATGTCCTGAAAGACTACATCCGTAAGGGCTTCGCTCTGGATGACGAGCGGCTGAAAGGACAGGGCGGCGGCGACTATTGGAAAGAGCTGCTGGACCGCATCCGGGATATCCGGTCCTCGGAAAAGGTGCTGTACCGCCAGGTGCTGGACCTCTACGCCACCAGCATGGACTATGACCCCGCCAGCCCCGAATCCGTTCGGTTTTTCAAGATCGTTCAGAACAAGCTGCACTACGCCGCCCACGGCCACACCGCGGCGGAGGTCATCTTTGAGCGGGCGGATGCGGAGCAGGAATTCATGGGACTTAAGAGCTTCGCCGGGGAGTTCCCGGTGCTGCGCGATGTGGAGATCGCCAAGAACTATCTGAACGAAGATGAGCTTCGCATCCTGAACAACCTGGTCTCCGGTTATTTTGACTTTGCCGAGATCAGCGCCATCGAGCACCGGCCCATGTATATGAAGGACTACATCCGGCAGCTGGACGCGATCCTGTCTTCAGGTGGGCGGCCGCTGCTGAACGACGCGGGCGCGGTCTCCCACGCGGCGGCTATGGAAAAGGCCCGCGGCGAATACCGAAAGTATCAGCAGAAGACCCTCACCCCGGTAGAGGAGGCTTATCTGCAGAGCATCAAAGTCGCAGAGAAGGAAGTCAAGGCTGAGATGAAAAAAGGGAAGAAAAACTGAAACGTTTTCACGGAGCGGGCTATGTTTGCTCTATATCTCTAAAGACAGTGCAGGGGCGCAGCCAAATCGGCTGCGCCCCTGTTATGCTTAGAGCATTCACTTGCCGAGAAAAACGGTGTTAGGCGAAGCTCCTGAGTCAGCACAAGCGTCAATGACACAAACAGTGAATTTACAAGCAATTGACTTTGTTTGCACAATGCGGACTGTGCTTTGGTATCGCGAGCATAGAAAAATAGATAAAATGAGTGCTTTACTGGACATTTGTTGGACAGCGGGTGCTATCCTAAATTCTGATTATCCTGAATAGCAGGCGATCGAAGCCTTGCGAAGGTCAGACCCTATTCTTTTTAAATTATAAAAGAAGAGAAGAATAGAAAAGATACAGGAGGGAGCATACTATGCTGAGCATTGAAAAAAGCACGTGTGAAACGGAACTGACTGTCGCGTTGACCGGCCGGCTGGACACGACGACGGCGCCGGAACTGGAAAAAGAATTGAAAGCGTCCCTTGACGGCGTGACCGTTCTTGTCATGGACATGGCGGCCCTGGAATACATTTCTTCCGCCGGGCTTCGCGTACTGCTGAGCGCGCAGAAAAGCATGAACAAGCAGGGAGAGATGAAGGTGAGGCATGTCAACGAGACGATCATGGAAATCTTTGAGGTGACAGGCTTTACGGATATTCTGACGATCGAATGAAGATCATTCGCGGAATCAAGATCGGCGGGCTGCAGCAGAAGATCTTCAATCTCATGCTGATCTTTATCGCGGCGCTTATTACGGCGTATGCTGCCGTTGCGGTCTATCAACAAAAGAACCTGACCCACATCGTGCAGGAAGCGAGCGCTGAGCAGCAAGCCTCCATTGCGGCGGTCTCTCAGGAGACCATGCAGGCTGTGCTGGATACCTCCATGTCGCGCACCACGGCGCTGCAGGCCTATATTGCAAACGACCTTTTCGCGGATGTACGCACTGACGTGCTGACGCTCCGGGCTTTTGCCGAGGAGCTGTTTGCCCATGCGGACAGTTTCTCGGCCCATCCGTATTCCGCACCGGACATGATAAACGACGGGATCGCCTCCGTGCAGATGCAGCATGAAGAGGGCGTCGACCCGGCAGGATCGGAAGCGTTGGGACTGGTCGCCAATATGAGCGAGATCATGCTGGCCATGTTCGAAAACTCCGACAAGCTCAGCTCCTGCTTTGTGGCCACCGCGGATGGCTGCATCCTCTTCGTGGATGACCGCGCCGGCGCTTACTTTTCCGAGAGCGGGGAAGCGTATGATATCTTCCCGGTACGTGATCGCCCCTGGTATCAGAAGGCTGCCCGGGCCGGTGAGCTGATCTTCACAGGGGTGGAAGCGGATACGTTTACGGATATCCTCGGTCTTGTCTGCGCGGCGCCGGTCTATCGTGACGGCGAGCTTGTGGCCGTGGTGGGCGCGGATATCTTTTTGACCTCCATTGACGAATACGTCCAGAGCACAAGTACTGAGGGCGGCTTCCTCTGCGTGATCAACGAAGACGGACAGGTCCTGTTTTCCCCACAGACGGACGGCGTGTTTCAGGCGGGGCTCTCCCGTGACGCCCCGGATCTGCGTGAGAGCGAAAACGGAGAGCTGGCGCGCTTCGTTACGCAGGCCCTCAAGGAGCGGACCGCGCTTACGCTGATTGAGATCGACGAAAAGCAATATTACCTGACCGGGGCGCCCATGGAGACCCTGGGTTGGGCGGTCGTATCCGTCGTGGAAAAGACTGTCACGGATCAGCCCACAGCGGCAATGCTGACACGTTATGAGGAAATCAATAACGGAGCGCTTGGCGTGTACGAACAGGGGGCAAGGCATTCCGGTCAGACGATCCTGATCCTGACGCTGACGATCCTTTTGCTCGCGGTGATCGGCGCACTGGTGGTAGCCGGCAGAGTGGTGAAGCCGCTTGAGCATATGACCAAGCGCATCAACGCACTCAGCGGAAGCGACCAGGCTTTTGAGATGGAGGACGTCTATCGCACCGATGACGAGATCGAGATCCTGGCAGAGTCCTTTGCGACTCTCTCCAAACGGACGCGGAACTATATCGCCCAGATCACGGAGATCACCGCGGAGAAGGAGCGCATCGGCACGGAGTTGGCTTTGGCCACGCGGATCCAGGCGGATATGCTGCCGAACATTTTCCCTGCTTTTCCGGAGCGCCCTGATTTCGACATCTACGCGACCATGACCCCCGCCAAGGAGGTCGGCGGCGACTTCTATGATTTCTTCCTGATCGACGATACCCACCTGGGCCTGGTCATGGCGGACGTATCCGGCAAGGGAGTACCCGCCGCGCTGTTCATGATGATTTCCAAGATCCTGGTGCAGAACTATGCCATGACCGGACGCAGTCCCGCGGAGGTGCTGCGATCTGTCAACGAGCAGATCTGCTCCAACAACCGGGAGGAGATGTTCGTCACGGTTTGGTTTGGAATCCTGGACACCGCCACGGGTAAGATCACGGCCGCCAACGCCGGACATGAGTACCCGGTGATCATGCAGACGGGAAGCAGATCCCAACTGATCAAGGACAAGCACGGTTTCGTCATCGGCGGTATGGAAGGGATCCGGTACAGAGAATATGAGCTGACGCTCACGCCCGGCTCCAAGCTGTTTCTCTATACCGACGGCGTGCCCGAGGCGACAAATGACCAAAACGAAATGTTCGGCACGGAGCGGATGCTCGCCGCGATGGATGAGGATCCGAACGCTTCGCCGGAGGAAATCCTGCACAATGTACGCAGAGCGGTGGATCGCTTCGTACAGGATGCCGAGCAGTTTGACGATTTGACGATGCTGTGCCTGGAATACAAAGGAGACGTCGTATGAGCAACATATTTAAAGAGCTGACGCTCCCGGCCCGGATCGAGAGATTGCCGGAGGTCCTGTCGTTTCTGGAGCAGCAGCTGGAGCAAGCCGGCTGCCCGATGAAGGCGCAGATGCAGATCAGCGTGGCGGCGGAAGAGATCTTTGTGAATATCGCGAGCTACGCCTATGCGCCCGGCAGCGGTACGGCTACTGTTCGGATGGAAGTCCCGGAAGGTGCGGGTGCGGTGAGAATTACCTTTATTGACAGCGGTGCCGCCTTTAACCCGCTGGAGCGGGAGGACCCGGATGTGAGCCTCTCCGCCGAGGAGCGGGAGATCGGGGGACTTGGCATCTATATGGCGAAGAAAACCATGGATGAGCTGCGCTATGAATATGCGGACGGACAAAACAGGCTGACGCTGATCAAAAGAATCTGAAGGGAACGCAGCGAAAAGGAGTAATGCAGACACACCGGCATTACTCCTTTGAACATTTTGGCGGGCGTAAAGACGGGATCACGTGCGTGATTTCCGAGTTTGTGTCGGCGGTTCTTGTGCTATATAAAAGCTGAGCTTAAAGCCGCCCCGGTCTGAGAAAGAATCCTCGGACCGGGGCGGTTTTTGTTGGGAAGATTATTCCGCGTATTGCTTGTATAGATAATCCCGCAAATAGGGAACTGCGAACTGTACGACGCCTCTTCTCGGCTGAGAAATGATCCCCGACTGGATCAGCCGCCTCTTGTAGGTCTGCGCAAGCGAATTGGTGCATTGTAAACGGGAGACGATGCTGGCGATTTCTGTTTGCTCCGCATCGGGAGCCATTGCTGCCAAAAAGGCGATATCTTTCTCCGATAGCGGAGCCAGGGCCGTCTGGCATATATCGTTCATAAAGTCTTCTTTTCCACGCTGAATTGCTGTGGAGAAAGCTTCCTCCGTCACTACGCCGTCTTCGCCGGTCCCGACCACAAGATAATGGCCGATCAGCTGCATCAGATAGGGGGATCCTTCGGTTGCCTCTGCCGCTTTTTGAATCTGGCTGCTGCTCACAGACAGACCCAAATCGGAGAATACATTCTGGTAGTAGCAAACGATATCGCCGATCCGCAGGGGAGGAAGGTCGATCTTGACTGCGCGGTTTAGAAAAGTCAGTACGTGATCATTGAGCACAGATGAGATGGCGATCGGAAGGCCGGCGAGAACGATGGTGACGTCAAGTCCCTCTCCGACCATCTCCTGATAGGCAACGATCAGCTGCCGCAATTCATCATGATTTGCCTGAACCTCATCGATGAGGATCAGGACAGGTTTTCCCTTTCGGCTCAGTTCTCTGCAAGTCTGTGCGAGGTTCCAGGCAAAGCTCTTGGCGGGCTGATCCTGGATCTTGAAATCGATCCCGCCGCCAAAACCAAGAGCGTTCACGCTTCCGCCGGAGAGCTGAGCTTTGTCGCCAGAAAGATATCGCTCGCCGTCTGAACGCAATTTCTCCAGAATACGGACAGGCATCTCTTTGGATACAACAGTCGGAGAAGCAACGATATAGCCTGCGGCTCTTGCAATCTCTGCGAACTCCAGAAGCAGAACGGTCTTTCCGGAGCCTCTTTGCCCCAGCAAGAGAAGCGCACGCTCCCGGCTTCCGGGAATGCTCCGCATGGTATTCTCAAAACGATTCAAGATGTCTTCCCGTCCCACCAGATTGCGGGGCCGGTTTCCGAAAGCAGGAACAAAAACAGTGTCACGCATAACGAAAAAACTCCTTATCCTTGTTTGCTATCCGTATTATTCTTATCTATCTTTATTCTTTTTATCTATTTTTATCATTTTGTTCTATTGTATACATTTCTGCCTGCTTGTCAAGTAAAATAATCTTGTGTCTGGCCGCCCCGGTCTGAGAAAGAAGTCTCGGATCGGGGCGGTTTTATACTGGACATTTGTTGGACAGCCCATGCTATGTTTGCCCTGAGAAAGAGACAGGTATGCGTTTTGATCGAATGAAGGAGTACATAGTATGAGGGCAATCTGCGTTGACGACGAGCGACAAACGCTTCAACTTATGCATGGGGCAGATCAGTGCCTCATCGTTTGGACAGTAGATCCTGATGAAAACTACATTGAAGTTATGATGCAGACGAAGTCTCTCCAGCAGCAGTTTGATAAAACGCATCCTTATCTGCCGTAGTTTACGCTCCTGATATTTGCAGCAGTGGGGAATTGCGCGCTATAATTGCAAAGGCAGGCCATGAGGAATTATCCCATGGCCTGCCTTTTTCCTCTGAAATCGATAGACTTCTATTCATCTATTCAGCTATTATAAAAGCTCATCTTGATTGAAGCCATACTTTTTTACTCCAATTTTCTCAAAGTTACCGTCAGCGGATCTGCGCTGGCGGTACCGCCATTAAATTCAGGCTTGTAAAAAAACATAGTTTGGAAGAAAATAAAATACAGCAAAAAAAGGAAGGGGGGCGGAAGATGCAGGCAGTATATACGTTGGCCGAACTGAAGAACAAACTAGATCCGGTGTTTGATCAGTACGGTGTGCGCAGTGCTATTCTGTTTGGCTCCTATGCCAAGGGACAGGCCAACGACCGCAGCGATGTGGATATCTTGGTGGACAGCGGACTGCGCGGACTTGCATTTTTTGGCCTCCTGGAGGGCGTAAATACAGCGCTTCGTATCCCGGTAGATTTGATTGATGGCCAATAGAAAAAAGACATTTACTTTTTTTCAGGGTAAGGTATAATACATATATAGGAACAAGAGTTCAAACAAGACCAAATTGGTAAACCGTGCGACAAGGAGGCGATCGATTTGGATTATAGAATCACAATGACATGGGATGCCGAAGCCTCGGTTTGGATTGCAACAAGTGAGGATGTGCCGGGGCTTGTGCTGGAGTCTGGCTCTTTTGATGCATTGATTGAAAGAGTTCGTTTTGCTATTCCGGAGCTTCTTGAGCTCAATCAGAGAAAGGCGCACAACTATCAATTGACGTTCCTTTCGGAACGCCATGAACAGGTTCCTGCCTATGGCTGAATACGAGAAAAAGGTTCGGGACATCCTGCGCAAGAATGGGTGTTCTTTTGTCCGCCACGGAAAAGGGGACCACGATATTTGGTATAGTCCAATTACAGATAACAATGTTGCGGTCGATGGAAGAATCAAATCACGGTTTACTGCGAACGCCATCATGAAATAATGCGGTATCGATTACAAGTTTTAAGATAGAGAGGACCCGGTTCCCGGATGAGAAGCAGGAGCTGACTGAGGCGATCCGTGTGTTTGGAGAACTGAGTGAACAGTTTAAAGGACTTGGCGAATAAACTGAAAATTGGAACAAGCCCGCTCGACACGATGATCGAGCAGGCTTGTTTTTTCCTTTTTGCAAGGCTGACTGGACATTTGTGGTGCGGTATATTTTGCTCATCTGTCATTACAGCCACACCCCTATCAGATCCCGAACCGGCTTCGATACGCGAAGAGCTTTCGCGTAAGCGAGAAGGTTTGGGATGTTTTTCTCCGGGTCTGCGATATAGCATTGGATCGCTTTGTTGAAGATCTCCCGGTCCATTTTGTTTCGATACCGCAGGCAGTCGCAAACGGCCCGGTCCTTGTCTACAATGCGGACCCTGATGCCATCGATTACTTCCTGTCGGACCCCAAGGCCCAGCAGCTTTGGCTCCATAAAATACGGCTTCACGAAGGGATGATCGATGTGAAAGCGCGTTTTGTTGGCGTCCTTGCTGACAGCCAGATGCCAGGCAGCCGGCGTCCGATCGCTGTAGTCATAATGCCGCAGTGCCGTGTCCATGCACAGAACGGCGTCCGGAAACAGCCCCATGACGGTGGCTAGTTCACTAAACGAGGGATCGGCCCACTGGTAATAGCCGGTACGGATCTTTTCGATATAGCCCTCCCGGAGCAGCCACTGGATGTCTGCGTAATAGATCTTTTCCCGGGACAGCTCACCGGTGCGGACGATACCGCCATGGGTCTGAAAGACAGCCTTGATTGTTTCGATATCGCGCATTGGATCACACCTTACAATTTTTTACCTAATGAATGACTGAAGCGGATAATTTGCTGTCGATCACTCTAAAGTATACCCAGCGCGATATCAATATTAAAAATACCTAAATAAAAGTAACAAGCGGAAGATTTGATAGACAGGACAAAGTCGCTTTAAAAAGAACGGGGGCCGGGGATCGCTCGCTGCACCTTGACTAGTGCTTTCCGATGCGGCATCGTTTACGAAAGGCAGGAATGACGGAAGCTCGTCATCCCTGCTGCTTTCTGTTCCCGGAGTTCCTCATCTAGCCCTTCCACGACAAAGCGCATATCCGATATCGGAGAGCCTTCGCCCGTTTTCCGTTGACAAGTTGAAAAGAGCTTGCTAAACTAACTTTGGTTCATGATATGATCAATTGATTTTCAATTGTACAAGGAGAGATTTTATGACGCCTGAAACAAACAGGGAACTGCAGTTGTTTGCTGTGAGCGTGCGGGAGAACATCCTGAAGGCTGTGCACAGCGCCAAGTCCGGACACCCCGGCGGCAGCCTGTCCGCCGCGGATTATTTTACCTATCTGTATCGTAAGGAGCTGCGGATCGATCCCAAGGATCCCAAGGCCCCGGACCGGGACCGCTTCGTCCTCTCCAAGGGCCACGTGGCCCCCGGGCTCTATTCCACCCTAGCCCTCTGCGGCTTCTTCCCGGTGGAGGATCTGCTGACGCTGCGCCAGGTGGGCTCTTACCTGCAGGGCCACCCCAACATGAATACCGTCCCCGGTGTGGAGATGTCCACCGGCTCTCTGGGGCAGGGCGTTTCCGCCGCGGTGGGCATGGCCAAGGGTGCGAAGCACCTGGGCAAGGACCTGCGTGTCTACGCCCTGCTGGGCGACGGTGAGCTGGCCGAGGGCCAGGTCTGGGAGGCGTGTCTCTTCGCGGCCCACTACGGACTGGACAACCTGTGCCTGACCGTGGACGTGAACGGCCTGCAGATCGACGGCGCCACCAGGGACGTGATGAACACCGCTCCGCTGGACGAGAAGTTCGCCGCCTTCGGCTTCCGGGTGATCCGCATCAACGGTCACGACTTTGCCCAGCTGGAGGATGCCTTCAACCGCTTCCATGAAAACATCGGCAGCGGCAAGCCCACGGTGATCCTGATGGACACCGTGAAGGGCAAGGGCGTGTCCTTTATGGAGAACGCCGCCGGCTGGCATGGCAAGGCGCCCAATGACGAGCAGCTGGCCCAGGGCCTGGCGGAGCTGGCAGAGCTGCGCAGGCAGATCGAGGAGGCATGAACATGGATAAGGAAAAGAAGATCGCCACCAGAGAGAGTTACGGCAAGGCCCTGGCGGAGCTGGGCGCGGCGGCGGAGAACGTCGTGGTCCTGGACGCGGACCTGGCTGGCGCCACCAAGACGGAGGTTTTCAAGAAGGCCTTTCCGGACCGCTTCTTTGACTGCGGCATCGCGGAGGGGAATATGATGGTCGTGGCCGCGGGCCTGAGCACCATGGGCCTGGTGCCCTTCGTGTCCACCTTCGCCATGTTCGCGGCGGGCCGTGCCTTCGAGCAGGTGCGCAATTCCATTGGCTATCCCCACCTGAATGTGAAGATCGGCGCCACCCACGCGGGGATCTCCGTGGGGGAGGACGGCGCTTCCCACCAGTGCTGCGAGGACCTGGCCCTGATGCGGACCATCCCAGGGATGACGGTGCTGTGCCCGGCGGATGATGTGGAGGCACGCCAGATGGTCCGGACCGCCTATGAGCTGGAGGGCCCGGTGTATATGCGTTTCGGCCGCGCGGCCACGCCGGTGTTCCACAGCGAGGACTACCGCTTCCAGATCGGCAAGGGCGAGGTGGTCCGGGACGGCAGCGACATCGCCATCATCGCCACCGGCATCATGGTCCCCGAGGCCATCGAGGCGGCGGAGGCGCTGGCGCAGGCCGGCATCTCGGCCCGGGTCATCAACATCTCCACCATCAAGCCCCTGGACACGGAGCTGGTGCTCCGGGCCGCCAGGGACTGCGGCCGGATCCTCACCGCCGAGGAGCACAGCATCATCGGCGGCCTGGGCGAGGCGGTCTGCGCCGCGGTGGCGGAGGCCTGCCCGGTGCCCGTGAAGCGGATCGGCGTCATGGACGAGTTCGGCCACTCCGGCCCGGCGGGGGAGCTGCTCAAGCAGTTCGGCCTCTGCGCGGAGAACATCGCCGCCCAGGCGAAGGCCATGCTGGGCAAATAACAGGACAAAAATCGGGAAAGCAGCCGGGTGCACACGCCGGCTGCTTTCCCTTTGCTTGTGGCCGCATCATAAACCAGGTCCTTCCCGGACGAACACTTTCGTCTGAGAAGGACCTGTTTTTGTTTCGCCTCCCCGGCGCTCACTTGAGGAGCTTGGGGATGATGCCGTACTTTTTCATCCGGCGGTACAGGGTCGCCCGGCTGATCCCCAGCCGCTCGGCGGCGGCGTCCACGTTCCCGCCGCAGATCGTAAGCGCCGCGACGATCGCCCCTTCTCCCGCGTCCTGGGGGATCGGCAGCGTGTCGCCCAGACCGCTGCTGGGGCGCTCCAGCACCAGCTGCAGGCTTTCGCTGGTCAGGATCGGCCCCGGATTGCTGTAATAGGCCCGGGCGATGCTGTTCTGCAGCTCTCGCACGTTGCCGGGCCAGTCATAAGCCTGCAGGCCATCCAGGAACTCCTGGGTCATGGTCTTGGGCGCTTCCGAGTCGCTGGCGTTCAGTTCCTGCAGATAGCGTTCGGCGAAGAGCAGGATGTCCTCCGGGCGGGACCGCAGAGGCGGGATCTCCAGGGTGAGCGGGCTCAAGCGGTAGTAGAGATCCTTCCGGAACATGCCCCGCTCGGCCATACGCGCCAGATCCTGATTGCTGGCCGCGATGATCCGGATGTCCAGCTTGATGGGATTGTTGCTGCCCAGGCGCTGGATGGTATGGGTTTCCACCGCCTGCAGGAGCTTGATCTGCATATCCAGCGGGATGGCGGACACCGCGTCCAGGAACAGGGTCC